>CABUXV010000001.1 GCA_902495595.1 uncultured Eubacterium sp.
TTCATCTTCGGAAAGCATGTTTGGACTCCTTGTGTGAAAATTTGTACTGTATATATTCCTCTTAAAGTGTTAAGAAATGAACTTCTCGGTTTGTTGTTTAGCTCTTGTGATTATATTAACATAAAATCAAAAAATATTTAAGAGAGGAGAAACAAATTGTGAAAATTAAAGATTTAAAAACAAAAGAGCTGGAAAATATACTAATCAATGTAAAAACGGAGAAAGAAATTCAGGAGTATGTAAGCAAGTATACAAGAGGTAATTATAGAAACTTTTCGGAATATTTTAATGTGTATTTAGCAGAACATGAACTGAAAATGTCAGAAGTGATAAAGAAAAGCAATATAAGCAGAAATTATGTCTATAACATAGTAAACGGCGACAGAAATCCCGGAAGAGATAAAATAATAGCTTTATGCATAGGCGCCGGTATGAATTACAGTGAAATAAACCGGGCGCTTAAAATAGCCGGAGAGGGAGTGTTATATCCAAAAAATGAAAGAGATGCCAGGATAGCGGCTGCAGTAAATAACGGTATAGACAGCGTAGTTAATCTTAATATTATTCTGGCAGGAGAACATTTGAGAATATTAGATTAGGAATTTAAAAGGAAGCAAATAATCCCCCGTAAGTGTTAAATTTTTAACTTCTGGGTTTATTGTGAGCGCATATATATTGGAATAACATTAAATAATAGGTTTTCATTACGGAGGAAGAGGATGGTAATTAAAGAATTCAAAACCAAAGAACTTGAAAATATATTAAGTAATGTCAAGTCTGAAAAAGAATTAAATAAATTTATATCTGATTATACGAGAAATAACTTTGGGAGTTTTGCTGAATACTTTAATTCTTTTGTAAGTGAAAAGGATTTAAGGTTATCGGATGTAATAACAAAGAGCAATGTAAGTAAGAACTATGTATATAACATAGTGAATGGTGACAGGAACCCGAGCAGAGACAAAATAATAGCGCTCTGTATAGGTGCAGGTATGGATTATATTCATGTAAACAGAGGTCTGAAGATTGCGAAACAAGGCGTGCTTTATCCAAAAGATGAAAGAGACGCCAGGATAATATCAGCGATAAACAACGGTGTTAAGAATGTGGTTGACCTCAATATAATTTTGGAGAGCGAAAACCTGCGTATATTAGAATAACGATATTGGATTATATAAAAAACTTTAATTTAAATTAGCACAATGGTACAATCTAATATGTTGGCAAGAAGATATGCGGTAATATAGTTAACAGTATTTAAAAATAAAATGAAGAAAGGGGAATTTAATATGAGTAAAGTTGAGCAATATGTAATGGCATACAGGGCTAATCATGATAAGATAAAAGCGCTGTTGCCGGAGATATACGAATCTCTTAGACCAGTACTGAGAATTAATGTTGAAATTATAGATGACTATGAGTCTATGATAAAAATAGAATTTAATACTCCTGTAGCCTCAAAGGGAAAAAGAGGCTGGCTGAATTTAGTTACATGGAACAGTTTTTCAGAACAAATTTCACTTTCTAAAAGGGAAAACAAAACAGAATTTATAGCAGGAAAAGACGATAAGGCTTTTCTTGATATAGAATTTATAAGAACTGGAGAAGAAGGAGGCTGTCCGAAAGAAGATGATAACGAGGGAACTTTTTTTGGAGAGAATTTCAGCATAGATACAGGAAGTTCAGCTGTTTTTAAAAAGGCAGAGCAGATATATGAGCGAAAGGAATATTGTCAGTGCAGATTTGAATGGATTATACCTGAATATATAATGCCTTCAAGTGTTGAATCTCTTACAGCTAAAGAACAGACGATAAAGGATGCAGTAAGAATAAAGCCCGAAGAAATATTAGGCGCATATAAGGTTGAGTTTGAGAGAAAAGGATGATATGAAAAAACTTGTAATAGGTATTTTAGCCCATGTAGACGCCGGAAAAACTACTTTGTCTGAAGGAATGCTTTATACTGCGGGAGTTATAAAGAAGCTGGGCAGAGTGGATCACAAAAATACTTTTTTGGATGTGGATATACAGGAAAGAGAGCGTGGCATAACTATTTTTTCAAAACAGGCTGAAATGAGTTTGAATGATTTGAAACTCATGCTTTTGGATACACCCGGTCATGTGGATTTTTGTTCGGAAATGGAACGGACGCTACAGGTTATCGACTATGCGATTATGGTAATAGACGGAAAGTCTGGGGTACAGGGTCATACTTTGACTTTATGGAGACTGCTTAAAACTTATAATATTCCTGTTTTTATTTTTATAAATAAAATGGATATGGACGGTGCTGACAGGAACGAAATATTTGCCAAGCTAAAGAATTACTTAAGCGAAAAATGCGTGGATTTTAATGATTTTGACAGTGAGGAAATTGCTTTATGCGATGAGGATATACTGGAAAACTATTTTAACACAGGCAAGATATCAAAGAATTTGCTTTCAAAGAGCATAAGAGAGCGTAAAATTTTCCCCTGTTATTTTGGTTCGGCCTTAAAGCTTACAGGGATAGATGATTTTATGACAGGTCTTTATGAATTTACTGTAATGCCCGATTATAATGAACTTTTTTCTGCAAAGATATATAAGATATCCAGAGATACTCAAGGCAACAGACTGACACATATGAAAATAACAGGAGGAATGCTGAAAGTAAAAGATACTATTCTTGATGAAAAGATAAATCAGATTCGTATCTATTCAGGTGAAAAATTCAGAACTGAAAGCAGTGTCGACGCAGGAACTGTATGCGCTGTTGCAGGTCTTGCAAAAACTTATGCAGGACAAAGTCTTGGCAAGGAAAAGTCAGCAAAAAGCTGTGTATTGGAACCTGCTCTTGCATACAGTGTGATATGCGATGAGAACTTAGATAGGAGTAAAGTTTTTTTTGATTTAAAACAGCTTGAGGAGGAAGACCCGCAGCTTCATATTATTTGGGATGAACATACGAAAGAAATACAGATTCAGCTTATGGGTCAGGTCCAAATGGAAATTTTAAAAAATATAATATCAGATAGGTTCGGCATATCAGTCGAGTTTGGAGAAGAGAGCATTTACTACAAAGAAACCATAAAGAATACTGTGGTTGGTTCAGGACACTTTGAACCGCTGAAACATTATGCCGAAATTCATCTTTTGCTTGAACCCGGAAAGCCGGGAAGCGGTTTGATTTTTGATACCAAGTGCAGTGAAGATATACTTGATAAGAATTGGCAGAGGCTTGTGCTTACACATCTGAATGAACGTCATCATATCGGTGTTCTGACAGGCTCCCCGATAACAGATATGAAAATATCCATTTTGGCAGGGAAGGCTCACGTTAAGCATACGGAGGGAGGAGATTTCAGGCAGGCGACATATAGAGCAATAGGACAGGCATTGAGAAAAGCGGACAGTATTTTGCTTGAACCATGGTATGAATTTCGTCTTGAAGTTCCCTCTGAGTTTACAGGGCGTGCCATGTCGGATATAAATAAAATGGGCGGAAGTTTCAGTGAACCTCGATCTTCAGATAACCGAACCGTACTTGAGGGTAAAGCTCCCGTTTCTGAGATGAACGGTTATTCGTCGGAGGTTAATTCGTATACCAAAGGATTCGGGTATATAACATGTGTTTTATCAGGTTACGAGCCTTGTCATAACCAGGATGAGGTAATTGAAAACATAGGTTACGAGCCTGATAAAGATATTAATAACACAGGGGATTCGGTCTTCTGCACGAATGGCTCGGGATTTTCTGTAAGATGGGATGAGGCAGACGATTACTTTCATGTACAGCATGGCTGGAAAAGTGAAAGCGATTCGAAGCGAAATCTGCAGATATCTCAAACAGCGCAGAAAAAGACAAGGATATATGATAAAAGCAGTAAAGAGGAAGAAGATGAGTTAAATAAAATATTTGAAATGACTTACGGAAAGCCAAAGGAAAGAAGACGAATTGCTCCTAAAGTAATTGAATATCACGATGAAAAGCAAAAAACAAAACCCTTTGAGTTAGTTACTGAATATTTGCTGGTAGATGGGTATAATATTATATTTGCGTGGAAAGAGCTTAAGGCTTTGGCTGATGTAAATCTTGACAGTGCACGGGAAGCCTTGATCGAGATACTTCAGAACTATCAAGGATACAGAAAGTGCAGGATTATAGCAGTATTTGATGCATATAAAGTAAAGGGCGGCGAAAGGCATTGTGAGAAATACGGAAATATTGATGTTGTGTTTACCAAAGAAGCAGAGACCGCTGATACATATATAGAAAGAATGACATATGACCTTAAGGACAAATATTCCGTAAGGGTCGCCACATCAGATAATCTTGAACAAATGATAGTTCTGGGAAATGGTGCATTTAAGATTTCTGCAAATGAATTTAAAGCGGAAGTTGAAAATATCAATAAGGAAATTTCTCTTATACTTAAAGAACGCAGCAGGAAAAACAGTTTAGAACATAAAAATAATATAAAATTAATATAAAAATTATTATCAGGAAGAACCAGACAGCGCTTTATTTATGACCGCTGTCTGGTTTTTTGCTGTGTTTGTTATTATAGATGAACATCCATACGGCAACTCCGGAAATCATGCAATATCCGATTATACTCCAAATATCCGGTATCTGACTGAAAAATATGAAACCTAAAATTGCAGCAAAAACTATTTGCGTATAGTCGAATACTGAAACTTCTCTAGCAGGTGCGTGGGTGTATGCTGCAGTTATGGTAAACTGTCCTCCGGCTGCTGATAATCCGGCTAAAAGCAATATTATAAATTGATTTAAAGACATGGGATGAAAGTCAAAGATAAGAAAGGGAAGTGTTGTAATACATGAAAAGGCGGAAAAAAATAAAACTATGAACGGTCCTTTTTCGCCGCGCTGTCCCAGAACTCTTACAAGAGTGTATGCAATGCCGGCAAAAAGTCCTCCTAAAACACCTATAACAGAAGGAAAAAATGCTCCCGATATGGCAAATCCGGGTTTAACAACGAGAATAGCTCCTAAAAAGGCGATGGAAACAGCGCTTGCCTGGATAGGAGAAATTTTTTCTTTTAATATAAAATAGGAAAATATTATTGCAAAGAAAGGAGACAATTTGTTTAATATAGAGGCATCTGATAAAAGCAGATGGTCTACAGAATAAAAGTTGCATAGAATACCTAAAGTTCCGAAAAAGGCCCTGCCTAAGAAAGCAGGCAGGTTTTTCTTTTGAAAAGAAAATCCGTGTTTTGAGCGGATAAGTATAAAAAGTGCAAAGAAAAATGCAACGAAGTTTCTGAAAAAGCTTTTTTGTATGGAAGGCAAATCACCTGACATTCTGACGAACATATTCATAAGCGCAAAGAAGAATGCTGAACATATTATATATATAATAGCCTTTTGTTTATTGCTCATAGATGACATCTGTATACTCCTTGAAAATTATCGTATTTAAATAAAAGTATATCCCCGGTAAAGAATTTTTACAAGCTTTGCATACATTTTTGTATAGCTTGTATTTTTTGCTGGTATATTGCCTCGTCTAATGATATACTGTTCGTTAATCAGATAAATAATATGCAAAATAGGGTTTTATGCGTTAAGTGTTCAGTGGATGGGGAGTTGCCGCAGAAACGAAAAACGCTGGTATTTAAAGATAAGTCCGGCTGTTTACGATATAAGACTCGCACCCGTTGCAAAATAAGGATGACCTTGCATCTCGATTGTAGAGGGGTAATTGCTGTTTATTTAATTTCCCCGATATGAGGAAGATGTATTTTTTTTAGAGAAATGTCATTGTGATGTTTCGGAGATAGTCATAAAGTTTCTGTTGAAAAAACAGGCAGATATGATTTTGTGTTTTAGGAGATAATCATGGATTCGGAAAAAATAAAAGCCGGAGTTAAACTAATACTTGAAGGCATAGGAGAGAATGCGTGCAGAGAAGGTCTTTTAGAGACCCCTGACCGCATAGCTAAAATGTGTGAAGAAATATTCGGAGGATTGGGAAAAGACGCTTCGGAGCATTTTGAGAAAAAATTTGAAGCAATAAACAATAATATGGTGCTTGAAAAGGATATCAGTTTTTATTCTGTATGCGAACATCATTTATTGCCTTTTTACGGCAGGGCTCATGTTGCATATATACCAAATGGGAGAGTAGCAGGACTGAGCAAGCTGGCAAGAACGGTGGAAGTATTTGCAAGAAGACCTCAGATACAGGAGAACATGACAGCCCAGATAGCAGATGAAATAGAAAAACATCTCAATCCTAAAGGAGTTATGATATTAATTGAAGCAGAGCATATGTGTATGACCATGAGGGGCGTGCAGAAACCGGGAACTAAAACGGTAACGACGGTAGTCCGAGGAGAATTTAAGGAAAGCCCGATTCTTCAGCAGACATTTCTTCAGATGGTGAACCGCTGAATTATATATTAAACCTTTGTAAAGGTTTGTGGCTTGGAGTGTGATTTATGGACAGAATTCAGATGATATTTGAACATCCTTTGTACAGAGAAAATTTTCTGGGTATTCAGGAGGCGGAAAAAAACAGAAAATATTGCAGACATGATTTAGCACATTTTTTAGATGTAGCAAGAATTTGTTACATATTCAGTCTTGAAAATGGAAATGTTATAGAAAAAAGTATAATATACGCAGCAGCATTGCTTCATGATATAGGACGTCTAAAGCAGATAAACGAGAACATACCTCATGATATTGCAGGAGCGAAGCTGGCTGAAGCTATACTGAAAGATACAGGATTTGATGAAAGCGAGCGTTCTATGGTAACGGAGGCAATACTGCATCACAGAAAGAACATAAGAGAAAGCTGCCATAGAGCGGATGAATTATCTTATTACCTTTACAAAGCTGATAAGCTGTCAAGACAATGCTTTTGCTGCCAGGCATCGGATGAATGCAAGTGGGATTCTGATAAGAAAAACAGAATTATATATATATGAAAAAGGGAAAGGATATGAATACATATTTATGATAATAGGAAATAAGCATTTTGATTTACAAAACAGATGTTACATCATGGGTATATTAAATGTAACACCGGATTCATTTTCCGATGGAGGAAAGTTTAACCGTTTGGATAAAGCTCTTAAACATGCGGAGAAAATGATTGATGAGGGCGCCGATATAATAGATGTAGGCGGAGAATCTACACGTCCCGGTCATGAAAAAATAACAGATGAAGAAGAAATAAATCGAACTGCACCGGTAGTAGAAGCAATTAAGAAAAGTTTTGATGTGCCTGTGTCCATAGATACTTACAAGAGCAGTGTTGCAGAAGCAGCGCTTAAGGAAAAGGCCGATTTAATAAATGATATATGGGGATTTAAATACGATAGGAGAGTTGCAGACTTTACAGCGCGATACGGTGCAGTATGCTGTCTTATGCATAATCGAGACAACGCTGATTATGCTGATTTTTTTAATGATTTTACAGAAGATATGAAAGAAAGCATAGCTATTGCGAAAAAAGCAGGTATAGATGAAAACAAGATTATTTTGGACCCGGGTGTAGGTTTTGGAAAAACTCTCGATGAAAACCTGAAAATAACAAACAACGTGGACATTTTGAAAAAATTCGGATACCCGATTTTGCTGGGAACATCAAGAAAATCTATGATAGGACTCACTTTGAATCTGCCTGTGGAGCAGAGGCTTGAAGGAACTTTGGCAACTACTGTAATAGGTGTTATGAAAGGGTGTTCCTTTGTAAGAGTGCATGATGTAAAAGAAAATAAACGTGTTATCGATATGACAGAAGCTATTTTGGCGGAGAGGCAGATATATGGATAAAATTAATATTAAAAACATTGAAATTTTTGCAAAACATGGCGTATATCCTGAAGAAAATATTTTAGGACAGAAATTTTTTATTTCGGTTTCCTTATATATGTCCACATATGAAGCAGGTCACAGTGATGAACTTAATGATTCTGTAAACTACGGAGAAGTCTGTCATTTCATAAAAGAATTTGCTGAGAACAGAACATATAAACTTCTGGAAAGCTTGGCAGAAAATTTGGTGGAAGCCATTTTGACTAATTTTTATCAGATAGACCAGGTTGATATAGAAATACAGAAACCATGGGCGCCCATCGGTTTGCCGCTGGAGACGGTTTCGGTAGAAATAACGAGAAAGTGGCATCGTGCATATATAGCGCTGGGTTCTAATATGGGGGACAGGAAAGCCTATCTTGATAATGCCGTAAGTTCTATAGATGAGCTGGATGGATGTGTTGTTATTAAGGTTGCCGATTACATAGAGACAGAACCGTATGGTGATGTTGAGCAGAATAATTTTTTAAACAGTGTTTTGGAACTTATGACATTGCTTCCGCCCAATGAACTTTTAAAAAGTTTAAATAACATAGAAAATGACGCTGGACGTGTTAGAGATGTACGATGGGGTCCGAGGACTCTGGATTTGGATATTATTTTTTACGATGACCTTATCGTTGATTCACCATCTCTGACAATACCTCACATGGATATGCACAATCGTGATTTCGTTTTGTCACCTATGGTACAAATTGCTCCTTATATGCGCCATCCTGTTTTGGGAAAAACAGTAAAAAATTTATGGGAAAATTTACGAAAGTAGTTACATTTTTGAATAAAATATTTGCAGTTTTGAATAAGTCATGTGTTCGAATTATTTGTAAATTTTAACTTTTAAAAGACGTTGTTAATTTGTTATCAAAAAGGTTGCAAAAGGGAAATTACTATGCTATATTCTATTCAGGTAGTTTGGAATTAGAGAGCTTTATGCTAAACTTTAGGTTATAGTCAGAAGTAATCAAAATTAAATGGTTAGTAAAAAGTTTAGGAGGATAAATAATGGACTTTAAATTATCAAAGACACATTTACTTCAGCAGGAAATGTACCGCAGATTTGCAGAGAATGAAATCAAGCCAATAGCGGAAGAAATGGATGAAACAGAAGTATATGATCAGGAACTTCTGAAGAAGCTGCACAAGTATGGAATGATGGGTATCCCTTATTCAAAAGAATACGGCGGAGTAGGCGGAGACTATCTTAGCTATGCACTGTGCATGGAAGAAGTATCAAAGATTGACGGAAGTACAGGAATCACTGTTTCAGTACACACTTCACTTTGCTGCTCATGTATCGATTCTTTCGGTACAGAAGAACAGAAGCAGAAATTCTTAAGACCTCTTATCGACGGTTCAAAGACAGGCTGCTACGGACTTACAGAGCCTAATGCCGGCTCAGACGCTGCAGGTCAGCAGACACAGGCTGTATATGATGAAGCTACAGATGAGTACATCATAAACGGCGGTAAAATATTCACAACAAACTCAGGTTTTGCAGATACATGCATAGTATTCGCATTAACTGATAAAGCGGCAGGAACAAAGGGAATCTCAGCATTTATAGTTCCTCTTAAAGATGATGAAGGAAACAGAACTCCTGGAGTAACAGTAAGTGAAAATATAAAGAGAATGGGTATCAGAGCAGCATCAAACTGCGAAGTATCATATGAAAACGTAAGAGTACCGGCTGCAAACAGAATCGGTAAAGAAGGTCAGGGCTTCAAAATTGCAATGAAAGCTCTTGACGGAGGAAGAATCGGTATAGCAGCACAGTCTGTAGGTCTTGCACAGGGTGCATTAAATGAAGCTGTTGCATACGTAAAAGAAAGAAAACAGTTCGGCAGACCTATCGCTGCGTTCCAGACAACTCAGTTCAAGCTGGCTGATATGCAGACTAAGATTGATGCAGCAAGACTCTTGACATGGAGAGCTGCATGTATTAAAGATGCCGGTGAAAATTACGGCCCTGCAGCAGCTATGGCTAAATTATTCGCTTCAGACATTGCAAATCAGGTGTGCAGAGAAGCTGTACAGCTCATGGGCGGATATGGATACTGTAGAGAATATCCTGTAGAAAGAGCATTGAGAGATGCTAAAATCACAGAGATCTATGAAGGTACATCTGAAGTAATGAAGATGGTAATTTCAGGATCAATGAAATTAAAATAGTAGTGTGAAAGGAGAAATTTACAGATGAAAATAGTAGTATGTATAAAGCAGGTTCCGGACACAAACGAAGTTAAGCTGGACCCTAAGACTAATAGATTAATAAGAGATGGTGTACCAAGCATCATCAACCATGATGATAAATCAGGTATTGAAGCAGCGCTTCAGTTAAGAGAAAAAGTTGGCGGAACTGTTACAGTAGTATGTATGGGACCTCCACAGGCAGATGTTGCTTTAAGAGAAGCTCTTGCAATGGGATGCGATGATGCATATCTGCTTTCAGCAAGAGAATTCGGCGGTTCGGATACATGTGCGACAGCTATCATAATCTCAACAGCGCTTAAGAAGATTGGATATGATGTTGTAATTACAGGAAGACAGGCAATTGACGGAGACACTGCTCAGGTAGGTCCTCAGATTGCAGAAAATCTTGGAATTCCACAGGTATCATATACAGAAGAACTTCACGCAGACGGCGATGTACTGACAGTAAAGAGACAGTATGAAGACAGATATCATATAATAGAAGTTAAGACACCTTGTCTGTTAACAGCATTACAGGAATTAGCAGAACCAAGATACATGCACGCTGGAGGAATCATCGATGCATACGAAAAAGAAATCAAAGTATTAGGCTTTGATGATTTGAAAGATGATTTAAACCCAGATTTCATCGGACTGAATGGTTCACCTACAAAGGTAGTAACATCATTTGGTAAAATGGCTAAGGGTGCAGGAACTAAGTTAGAAGTAAGTCCTGACGAAGCTGTAGCTGCAATCATAGCTAAGATGGAAGAAAGACACATAATTTAGTGGGGAAAGGAGCCAGTGAAAATGAGCAAAGATTTATATGTAATAGCTGAGCAGAGAGATGGTAATATTGCCAAAGTTACTTTAGAACTGCTTGGCGAAGCAACAAAGTTAGCAGCAGACCTTGGAGAAAAGGTTATCGGAGTTCTCATGGGCGACCAGATTAAGGATAAGGCTCAGGAACTAGTTGAAGCAGGTGCTGATGAAGTAATAGTAATAGAAGACCCAATGCTTGCAGAATATGTTACAGAACCATATACTAAAGCATTGACAGCAATGATAAAAGAATACGATCCTAATATCGTATTGTTCGGAGCAACATCAATCGGAAGAGACCTCGCACCAAGAGTAGCAGCAAGAGTACATACAGGTCTGACAGCAGACTGTACACATCTTGATATAGATATGAACAAGTATTTTGAGTTCTTAAAGGCAACATCAACAGCTGATACAGCAGCTATCGAAAGAAAGCTTGGAATGGATGACAAAACATTAAAGATGACAAGACCTGCTTTCGGCGGTAACGTAATGGCAACAATCAGATGTGCTGACCACAGACCTCAGATGGCTACAGTAAGACCTGGAGTTATGAAGAAGTTAGATACTCAGTCAGGAAAAGAAGGCAAGATTGAAGAATTCAAAGTTGAATTTACTGATGCTGACATGAACGTAACTATCAAGGAAGTAGTTAAGGAAACTAAGAAAGCTGTAGATATTACAGATGCTAAGGTACTGGTATCCGGCGGAAGAGGTATCGGTTCACCTGAATTCTATGATGAACTTCAGAAGGTTGCAGACCTGCTCGGAGGAGAAATTTCATCTTCAAGAGCAAACGTAGATGCAGGCTGGATTGCTAAGGACAGACAGGTAGGACAGACAGGTAAAACTGTAAGACCTGAACTTTACATGGCATGTGGTATATCAGGAGCTATACAGCACATCGCAGGTATGGAAAATTCAGAGTGCGTTATCGCAATCAACAAGAATGATACAGCAGCTATATTTGATGTATCAGACCTTGGTATCGTAGGTGATGTTAAGGTTGTTATTCCTAAACTTATTGATGCTCTTAAGAAATATAAGGCTGAACAGGAAGCGTAAGACTATAATAAAAAATAAAATTGCCGTTATTTAAACGGCAATTTTTTTTATGTAGAAAATATCGATTTATGATTTATCGATATTGACGGAATATCAACAAAAGCTCCTTGCAAAATATTAAAAAGGCTTCTGATACGTGTTTTTATATGTTTTCGCACATTTCGGCTACTTTAAGCATTATAGCACATTCGATACGTTTTTTATGTAGTTCGCATCCCATATTATAGACACCTGTAATGCTGCCGGTGGTGTGATACGCATTAGCGGCACATCCGCCGCTGCAGTAAAGTTTGGCAAAGCAGTCAGAACATTCGCTGTGTGAGTATACATTGCATTTTTTAAATTCATGGCAGATAGAATTATTTGTAATTCCATCATATATGTTTCCGAGAAGGAATTTTTCATCCCCTACGAATTGGTGACATGGATATAAATCTCCTGTTGGAGTAACGGCAACATATTCCGTTCCAACTCCACAGCCTGAAATTCTTTTTACAATACAAGGTCCGCCAGTTAAATCTATCATGTAATGGTAAAAAGTGAAATCCTTACCATTGCCGTCTCTTTTTCTTTGGAGCATTTCGGAGGCAAGACGTTCGTATTCTGAAAGAAGTTTAGGAAGGTCGGATTCTCTGAGAGCGTATGGGGCTTCGGACGGAGCTACTACTGGTTCGATGGAAAGTTCCTTGAATCCAAGCTCTGCCATATGTATTATATCGCTGGCAAAATCTGTATTGTAGTGTGTATAAGTACCTCGGACATAATAATCTTTTTGGTTTCTGGACTGAGCGAGTTTTTTGAAAGCGGGGAGTATTAAATCGTAGGTACCCTTTTGGTCATGTGTCTTTCGCATATTGTCGTTGATGTCTTTTCTTCCGTCCAGGCTTATTACTACATTGCTCATCTCTTTATTTACAAATTCAATTATTTCATCATTTAAGAGAATTCCGTTTGTAGTAAGGGTAAAACGAAAGTTTTTATTATGCTTTTTTTCCTGTGAACGGCCATAAGCTACAAGTTTTTTTACAACTTCAAAGTTGAGAAGTGGTTCTCCTCCAAAGAAATCGACTTCAAGGTTACGGCGTGTTCCTGAATTTTTTATTAACCAGTCTAAAGCCTGTTTGCCGACTTCATAGCTCATAATTGCCTGCTCTCCGTGATATTCACCTTTTCCGGCAAAACAATAGCCGCAGGTCATATTGCAGGCATGAGCGACGTGAAGACATATGGCTTTTACTACGGATTGACGTTCCTTGAATAAGTCTGCCTGTCCGGAAAAAAGGTCCCTTGTAAAAAGCTTATTTTCTTCTTTTAGAGTATCTATATCCTCGAGCGTTTCAGATACTTCTTCTGGACTTAAGTTGTAAGCTTTTGATATAGTTGCAATTATTTCTTCTCTTGGTGTACTGTCATATAGCTTGATGACATCGTATGCCACATCATCTACTGTATGAACACAGCCGCTTTCTGAATCTAAAACTATGTTATATCCATTTAATTTATACTGATGGACCATTTTGCGTTTCCTTTCTGAACAAGAAAATAACTGCATTCTGTATGTGGAATGCAGTTATTGATTTGTGTCAAAGTATCGTATGTACTAATCCTGTTATTTTTTGCATTTTTCACACTGCTGGTTAGCAACGCTGCATGATGTTTTGCTTGCGGACTGACATGAAGTCTGACATTCGCCGCAGCCGCCTGTTTTAGCTGATTTTTCAAGATCGCGTGATACTAAAGTTTTTATTCTTTTCACTGGAATTCCACCTTTCTGCATTGTTTCTTGTGAAATAATATCATATTTTGCATGGATTGTAAAGTGGCTGGGAATTTGATAATATAATATGCAGCGAGGAATTAACAATATGGATAAAAGTGAAATAAGAAAAGAAATGTTGGATAAGAGAGCATCTCTTACACAAGATAAAGTGAAAGAAATTTCTCAGATGATATGCAGCGCAGTGCGTGTATTGGAAAGTTATAAAACAGCGAAAAATGTATGTCTTTATATGCCAATAAAAAATGAAGTGGATGTAAGATATATTATGGAAGATGCAAGACATGAGGGTAAAGATATATGGCTTCCAAAGGTAAATGGAAAAAATATGGACTTTTATTCCTATGGAATGAACACGAAACTGATAAAAGGTTCTTACGGTATATTGGAGCCCGATTCAAATGAAATATTGATACCGGATAAAAAAACTTTTATAGTGATGCCGGGAGCTGCATTTTCGGAGAAACACGACAGGATAGGATATGGCGGAGGTTATTACGACAGATTTTTAAATAAACACAATATGTGTATGACGGCAGCGGTTTGTTATAATTTTCAGATATTGCCCCAGATTCCAGTAGAATCATATGATATCAGGCCTGATGTGATAGTGAGTGAGGAAAAAATTTTATTATAAAATTAATAAATATTTATAGGGCGCTTTACATTTAAAATAAAAAAGAGTATAATTATCGCTATGAAGTGATAATGATTTAATTCGGTAAAGCGAAAAAGGAGAAGGGAATGAAATATAATTTAAAACCTGATGAGAAAGCAACTCTGGAACTCAGGGGTATTTATGAAAAATACGGATACAAAAAATATAAAATGGGTAAATTTGAGGAGTATTCCCTGTATGTAAATAACAGAGACTTTTTGTCGGGTGATAAGGTTCTTACTTTTACAGACCTTGACGGAAGACTTTTAGCGATGAAACCGGATGTTACTTTAAGTGTAATAAACAATACGGGGGCTACTAAAGAAAAGACGGAAAAACTTTATTACATAGAAAATGTGTACAGGGAAAATAAAGAAAGTCATTGTTTTAAGGAGATAAATCAGATGGGTCTGGAATATTTAGGAAAAGTAGATAAATATTCCATATTGGAAGTTATTATATTGGCTGCTCAATCCCTTAAAACGATAGATAAAGATTATCTTCTTGAGATATCACATATGCAGTATACTCTTCATTTTTTAGAGTCATTAAACCTTGGCGAAACAAAATATATGAGTATGCTTGACAGCATAAGACAGAAAAATGTGACAGAAATAAGGCAGACAGCTTTAGCTGCCGGAATAGAAGAAGAGCTGATTGAGATTTTGTGTCAGATACCTTTCCTTTACGGAGAGATGGAAAGTACATTGGAGCGAGCTGAAAAAATGGCGTTAAACGATGAAATGATTGAAGATATAAAGGAACTTCAGGAATACTGCAGAGCTGTTGAAAGTTTAGGATACGGTGAGAATATACAGCTGGACCTTTCAATGGTAAATGATATCGATTATTATAACGGAATAATTTTCAGAGGATATATAAGAAATCTTCCGGGATGTGTTCTTGCCGGAGGTCAGTATGATAAGGCAATGGAAATTTTAGGAAAACATGGAGGCGCTGTCGGATTTGCCATCTATCTTGATGAATTGACTAAAGGCAAACAGCAGCCCTTGGAATACGATGTTGATGCGGTTCTTGTTTACAGTGAAGATGATGGCGCTGAAGAAATAATAAGCGCTGTAAATGCACTTCAGGCTGAGGGAATGTCTGTTAAGGCGCAGACGGCTGATTGTCTGGGCGTAAGATTTAAGGAAAAATATATTATCAGAAACGGCAGGCCTGAAAAGGAGGAAATGTAAATGTTGAATATAGCGCTTCCAAAAGGAAGACTTGGAGATAAAGTATACGATATGCTTGCATCCATAGGATATGATTGCCCGGGATATTACGAACAAAACAGGAAACTTGTTTTTGAAAGTCCTGAAAAAAATGTCAGATATCTTCTTGTAAAACCAAGCGATGTTGCTATTTATGTAGAACACCATGCGGCAGATGTGGGAATCGTCGGAAAGGATATATTGCTTGAACAGGAGTCTGATGTTTACGAGCTTTTGGATCTTAAAATAGGCAAGTGCAGGATGGCTGTGGCTGCTCCGGAGGATTATGTTGAAGATCCGGACAGAACTTTAAGGGTGGCGACAAAATATGTGAATGTTGCGAAAAATTTTTATGCGGGACGAAACAGAGAGATAGATATAATAAAACTAAACGGCAGTATAGAGCTTGCGCCGATACTGGGACTTTCAGATGTAATAGTGGATATAGTGGAAACAGGGAGTACCATAAAGGAAAATAATCTTAAAGTAATAGAAGAATTTAAGGACATAAGCGCAAGATTTATTGCAAATAAAACAAGCTTTAAATTTGAAAATGAAATAATAAGCGATATGATAGACAAACTTGGAGATAAAGTGAAATGAGCAGGTTTTTAAACAGAATGTATGATGGTCTTAAACCGTATACGCCGGGCGAGCAGCCTAAAAATTTTAAAAAGCTTATAAAATTAAACACAAATGAAAACCCTTATGAGCCGGCTCCGGGGGTAATTAGGGTTATAAACGACGGGGAACTTAGAAAACTGAATCTTTATTCAGATCCTGAAACAGCAGATCTTATAAAGGAAATTGGAAAATTTTACGGAATTGATAAAAATAAAATAATGGCAGGCAATGGTTCTGATGAAATTCTTGCTTTCATATTTATGGCATTTCAAAGTGAAAGCAGAAAAATTTACTATCCTGAAATAAGTTATAGTTTTTATCCTGTGTACTGCGATGTATTCGGGGCCTGCGGGGTTAAAGTTCCTCTTGGTGAGGATTTTGTCATAAATCCGGCTGATTATTATAATGCAGACGGAACCATAGTTATTACCAATCCAAACGCTCCGACAGGGCGGGCTTTGTCGCTGGAGGAAATTGAGTCAATACTTGAGAAGAATAAGGATAATTTAGTCGTGATAGATGAGGCGTATGTTGATTTTGGCGCTGAAAGTGCGGTTAGACTTATTGATGAATATGATAATCTGCTTGTAGTACAAACCTTTTCTAAATCGCGAAGTCTAGCAGGTGCAAGAATAGGGTTTGCAGCAGGAAACGAAGAAATAATCGGAGACCTTAACCGGATAAAATTCAGCTTTAATCCTTATAATTTAAATCGTCTTTCTATTTTGGCGGGAATTGAAGCTATAAAAGATGTTGATTATTTTAAAACAACCTGTAAAAAGATAGAAGACGAAAGAGAAAAGTTTGCAGCGGAGATGAAAGCTCTGGGATTTAAGGTCATTCCATCCAAAGCTAATTTCATATTTATTTCCCATCCGGAGATGTCAGGAGAAGATTATTTCACAAAACTGCGAAAGTATAATATAATAGTAAGGCATTTTAATAATGAAAAGATAAGGGATTATGTGAGAATCACCATTGGTACGCCTGAAGAAATGGCGGCTTTGGTGGATGCGACAAAGAAAATTCTGGGATAAGGAAACGAATATTTGCAGGAGGCTGATTTATGAGAAGAAAAAAAATCGTCAGAGATACTAAGGAAACTAAAATTGTACTTGCTTTGGAAATAGATGGGACAGGAGCTTACGAAATAAATACAGGATGTGGGTTTTTAAATCACATGATGGAGCTGTTTACAAGACATGGGAGATTTGATATAGCTGTAGACTGCAATGGTGATACCGAGGTTGACTATCATCATACTGTTGAAGATATAGGCATAGCATTGGGCAGCGCTTTTAAGGAATCTCTGGGAGATAAAAAGGGAATTTACAGATATGGCAGCATGATTTTGCCTATGGATGAAGCTCTCATAATGTGTGCCGTTGATGTCAGCGGCAGAGCCAGCGTGAATTTTGATGTGAATATTCCTTCTGAGAAAGTAGGAGACTTTGACACGGAATTGGTAAAGGAGTTTGTTATTGCATTTGCAAGGGAAATGGGACTTACAGTTCATATAAAACAAATTGACGGAGAGAATACTCATCATATCATAGAAGCAATATTTAAGAGTCTGGGCAGAGCTCTCAGACAGGCCTGCGCAATCGAAACGGAATATGCTGATGAGATTCCGTCAACTAAAGGAGTTTTATAGATGATAGCGATTATAGAATACGGAGTGGGAAATTTATTTTCCTTAACGGCATCACTTAAATATTTAGGCGCAGAAGTGAAAGTTACGAATAGAATAGAAGATATAGAGACTGCTGACAGGATAATACTTCCCGGTGTAGGCGCTTTTGAAGATGCTAAAAAAAAGCTTGATGCAACAGGTCTTGTAGAAGCTATAACAGAGCAGACTGAAAATGGCAAACCTCTTTTGGGGATTTGTCTCGGGATGCAGCTTTTATTTGAAGAAAGTCATGAATATGGAATCCATAAAGGACTCGGATTAGTAAAGGGACAGGTGGCATCCATAGATGATGATTTGAAAAAAAGTGAATTGACGGGACTTAAAGTTCCTCATATAGGGTGGAATTCATTAAGTTTTAAGAAAGATGAACCTCTGTTTAAGTACATAAAGCAAGGCGATTTTGTTTATTATGTGCACAGCTTTTATGGAAGGAATTGTGATGATGAGACAATAGCATCTTCTCAGTACGGAATAAAAATCACAGGAGCGGTAAAAAACGGCAATATTTACGGAACTCAGTTTCATCCTGAGAAGAGCGGTATTGTGGGTCTTAATATACTTAAAGCATTCATGGAGGTTTAGATATTATGAAAATTTTTCCGGCAATAGATTTAAAGGACGGCAAGGCAGTAAGGCTTTTTCAGGGTGATTACGACAAGATGACCGTATACAGTGAAAATCCTGTTGATGTAGCAAAAGAATTTAAGGCAAAAGGCGCTGAGTATCTGCATCTTGTAGATTTAGACGGGGCTAAAGACGGCAGGCTGATGAACTTCGATACTATAAAGGAAATCGTTGAACATGCGGATATGTTCGTGGAAGTCGGCGGCGGGATACGTGATGAGGAACGGATTAAGCAGTATCTGGAGCTTGGAGTCGGCAGGGTCATATTGGGAACGATTGCAGTTAAAAATCCTGAGTTTTTGGAAGCAATGGTCGGCCGATACAAAGATAAAATAGCTGTAGGTGTAGATGCAAAAGATGGATTTGTTGCTGTAAACGGGTGGAAAGAAGTAACCGATAAAGAAAGTTTTGAATTTTGCAGATACTTGAGCAGAATTGGAGTAAAAACCGTAATATATACAGATATTTCCCGAGATGGAGGACTAGGAGGAACCAATATGGAAGCGTATAAAAAACTGCAGACCATAAGCAGCCTTGAGATAATTGCTTCCGGAGGAATAAGTTTTGAAGAAGAAATCAGAGAGCTTAAAGGTATGGTTGAGGGAGCGATTTTAGGAAAAGCTGTATACAGCGGTAAGCTGGATTTGAAAAAAGCTGTGGAAGCGGCAAGATAGTAGGAAGGCATGACATGATAACAAAGAGAATAATACCTTGTCTGGATGTGAGAAACGGCAGGGTAGTAAAGGGAAAGAATTTTGATGGAATACAGGATGTATCAGACCCGGTTGAGATGGCTAGATTCTATAATAAAGAAGGCGCTGATGAACTCGTATTTTACGATATAACAGCCAGCGTTGAGGAAAGAGGATTATTTACGGATATACTTAAAAAAGTGGCTTCTGAAATTTTTATTCCCCTTACGGTTGGCGGCGGTATCAATACTCTTGATGATTTTGACAGGGTTCTGAAGTGCGGAGCCGATAAGGTAAGCGTTAACAGCGGAGCCATAAAAAATCCCGATTTAATAGAAAAGGCCGCTAAGAAATACGGAAATCAATGTGTAGTGCTAAGTATGGATGTAAAAAGAGTCGACGGCGTTTTCAGGCTATATGCCAAAGGCGGAAGAGAGAATACGGGAATTGATGCTTTAAAGTGGGCTGAAGATGGTGTAAATCGAGGAGCCGGAGAACTGGTGGTAAACAGCATAGATACAGACGGAGTTAAAAGGGGATTTGACCTTGAGCTTCTTGATAAAATAGCTGAAAGGGTAAATGTGCCTATAATAGCTTCCGGAGGCGCAGGAAAGATGGAAGATTTCTCTGATCTTTTTAAGCATAAAGGAATAGATGCAGGTTTGGCAGCCAGTATATTTCATTTTAAGGAAATAAAGATAGGTGATTTAAAAAGATACTTGCGGAAGCAGGGCGTGGAAGTGAGATTATAAGAATAGCTCGGAGTTAAATATAAGAGGAGAAATTTTATGGATATAGATAATCTGAAATTTGATGAAAAAGGATTGATTCCTGCTATAGTACAGGACTACTATACGAAAGAAGTCCTTACTTTAGCGTATATGAACAGGCAGTCTCTTGAAATAACAATAAAAGAAAGATATACTTGTTTTTACAGCAGAAGCAGACAGGAGCTGTGGAGAAAAGGAGAAACCAGCGGTAATAGACAAAAGGTGGTAAGTATAACCTCCGACTGTGACAGAGACGCACTTGTGGTAGAAGTAATAAAGGATGGCCCGGCATGTCATACAGGTGCCGAAAGTTGTTTTTTCAATTCGGAATACGTGAATCCTGATGAAACGCCTTTTTCCTACGAAGGTCTTTATAGGATGATAGAGGGACGTAAAACGGAACCGAAAGAGGGAAGCTATACTACGTATTTATTTGATAAAGGCATGGACAAAATCTTAAAAAAAGTAGGTGAAGAGTCTACAGAGGTTATAATTGCAGGAGCAAAGAACGATAAGGCAGAGACTATTTATGAGATTGCGGATTTGGCATATCATATAATGGTGATGATGGTACAGCAGAGTATAGAACTTAAAGATATTACAGCAGAGCTCGCCAAAAGGCATGTAATTGACCATAAAATAAAACAGGAACGTATGAAGTAAAATTAAAATAATTTATAAAAATCGGCTTATGGGAGAAAAAGAGCCTGTGAAAGCAAATTCTGAAAAAACGGTATTTTTATGCTTGATTTTCAGAATTTTTTATTTTATGTAAACCAATAATTGCGTTTGGCAACAAATTAATGAGTTCAAGCAATGAAATATCAGCATATAAATTATAAAAATTTCTATTTAATATGGCTCTATCCAATATATTTCATACATTTTTTTGATTTATGATGTTTTTAAGAACTATTTTCTGAAAATCATAGTTAAAAAAGGATATTTTTCAGAAAAAATTTGTTTACATAAAACTTTTAGCTATTAAAAATCTGACTATGTCAATAGAGCAGGTAAATATCCTGATTATTGGGACCAGGGTTTGCCAACTTTTTTTATCATATAAACCTTTTTTGATGTATGTTATATTTCTTCAATAAACTGCACTCCATCCATATCTTCTATTGCTTTTATAATTTCTTCTTGATTTATTCCTTTTGGAAGGATTATTGATATGTTAAATGCCAGGAAATTTTGTGCCGATGCAGGTGACTGCATTATATGAGATTCGAAAAACTGAGGGTTTAAGGAACGTATATAATTCGATATTTTTTTAAAATTTTTCATGGTATCTGTTTCTAAATAAATATCTAAAGTTTTTGATTTTCTATAGAAGTGGTTTTCTATTTTAGGAAGAAGTGTAAGGCTTACAAATATAATAATTGCGGCAGCTATCGCTCCTGAATAAAATCCTATTCCTATGGCAAGCCCAAGACATGCGGATGCCCAAAGACCTGCGGCAGTAGTCAGCCCCTTTATTCTGCTGTGCCCTGTGATAAGAATAGTTCCTACTCCGAGAAAGCCTACGCCTGTTATTACCTGAGCTCCAAGACGAGCGGGGTCTGACGCGCCGAAATTATCGACTATAAACTGGTTGGTCATCATTGCAAGAGCGGCTCCTACGCAAACTAGTATATGTGTACGAAATCCCGCAGGATGTCTGTTTGCTCCTCTTTCCAGCCCTATAATACCGCCTAGGATAAGCGCAAGAATTAGTCTTAAAGATATGGAAAAGATGTTAATATCATAGAAGAAATAGGGTAAATTATACATTTTATTACCTCCTTAAACTATGTATTGTCCAAAGGGTATGTTAATCTAATTTTGTGTTCATTATAGCATATGGTAAAAACTTATGATATAATAAATGGCAAGATTTATATATGCAAAGTTAAGGAGTATAATATGGAGGCAAAATATAAGCGAGTACTGCTGAAAATCAGCGGAGAAGCTTTGGCAGGAGAAGATCATTTCGGCATAAATGAGGATATGCTTAAAAAGGTTGCTTTACAGGTGAAGGAAGTTACTGAAATGGGTGTAGAAGTAGCTGTGGTTGTAGGCGGAGGAAACTTCTGGAGAGGAAGAACCAGCAAGAGTATGGACCGCGCGACAGCTGATTATATGGGAATGCTCGCTACAGTGATGAATGCCATGGCTCTTCAGGATGCTTTTGAGGCTGAAGACCTGCCTACAAGGGTTCAGACGGCTATTGAAATGCGTGAGGTTGCAGAACCATATGTAAGAAGAAAAGCGATGAGTCATTTGGAACACGGCAAAGTGGTCATATTCGGAGCAGGAACGGGAAATCCGTTCTTTTCGACAGATACTACTGCGGCTCTCAGAGCTGCGGAAATAGATGCTGAAGTGATACTTTTAGCGAAAAAAGTAGACGCGGTGTATTCCGATGATCCGGAAACAAATCCTGATGCCGTAAGATATGAAACTCTTACCCATAAAGAGGTGCTGGAAAAAGAACTTAAAGTAATGGATTCGACGGCAGCATCGCTTTGCAGGGATAATGATATAGCTATACACGTGTTTGCCATTGCAGATGAAGGCAATGTTATGAAGGCTGTATGCGGTGAGAAGATAGGAACTCTTGTTAGATAATATTCGGAGGTAGAAATATGAGTGATTTTAATATTGACCAGCTAAAGGAAAAAACGGAAAAAAGTTTAAATGTACTTAAAGAGGACATGGGCACAGTAAGAGCAGGACGCGCAAATGCCGCGCTGGTAGATAAGGTTGTTGTAGAATATTACGGCACTCCTACTCCTTTAAAATCTCTTGCAAATATATCGGTTCCGGAACCGAGGACTCTCTTGATATCGCCTTTTGATCCTAAAAGCATACCTGAAATAGAAAAGGCTATAAACGTTGCAAATATAGGAATTAATCCTGTTAACGACGGGAAAGTGATAAGACTTCAGATACCGCAGGTAACAGAAGAAAGAAGAAAAGAGCTGACAAAGGTAGTCAAGAAAATGGGGGAAGATTCTAAGGTAGCTGTAAGGAATTTAAGGCGTGATGCCAATGATAAGGTAAAGAAACTTGAAAAAGCAGGAGACTTTACCGAAGATGATGCTAAATCAACTTTAGACGATATTCAGAAAATTATTGACCAGGCTGTTAAGGACATCGACAATATCGTAGTGGAAAAAGAGAAAGAAATTTTAGAAGTTTAGATTTTAAATGGTAATACCGGATGTGGCCTTTTCAGGTCACATCTGTTTATAAAAAGGAATTTTATTTATAGGAATTTATTATGCTTAATAAAGATAGAATGCCTGCGCACGTTGCGGTGATAATGGATGGAAACGGCAGATGGGCTAAGCAGAAAGGTCTGCCGAGACTGGCAGGTCATAATGCCGGAATGAAAGCGATGAAAAATATAGTGGACCATTCCGATAAACTGGGAATAAAGTATCTTACGGTGTATGCTTTTTCGACAGAAAACTGGAAACGTTCAATAGCTGAGGTTTCGGGTATTTTCAAGCTGCTTGTGACATATGTAAACAGTGATTTGAAAGGTCTTATACAAAATAACGTAAGAGTTAAAGTTCTGGGGGACTACAGCGCTTTGCCTAAAGATGCTGTAAAGAGTCTTGAAAAGACTTTATATGAGACGAAAGATAATACGGGACTTCAGTTTAACATAGCTCTTAATTATGGAGGAAGAGATGAGATAAAGAAAGCTGTTGTCTCCATCGGGCAGAGGATTAAATCCGGAGATTTGGAACCTGAAAGTATAACGGAGGAGCTTATAGGACAGCAGTTGTTTACCGGAAAATTTCAAGCAGATGTGCCTGACCCGGAGCTTATAATAAGAACAAGCGGAGAGCTGAGGCTGTCTAATTTTCTTCTATGGCAGAGCGCATATAGCGAACTTGTTTTCCCTGATGTTTTGTGGCCTGATTTTACACCTGAAGAATACGAAAAGGCTATTGCGGATTATCAGAGCAGGGAAAGACGTTTTGGAGGTAGATAGATTATGAAAACCAGAGTACTTTCGGGACTTATCATGCTGCCGCTTCTGATAATATTGTATTTAGGCGGATATGTCCTTTTAGCAGCATGTTTTTTAATTGGAATTATGGGAGTGAGAGAGTTTTACAATGGCTTTAAGTCTATGGATGTAAAACCGAATTTTGCAATAGCATGTATAGCTGCTGCGGCGCTTTATGTAATAAATCTCTTCGGCGAGAAATATGAATGGTATATGCTGTGGTTCTTCGGATGCGTACTTGCAAGTCTTCTGTATTTGTTCAATATTGAGCACAGAAAGCTGGAAGATGCCATGGCAACGGTAACCGGCATATTCTATGTTGTGTTTTTTTCATTCCACGTTACGCTCGTAGATCAGGCAGGGCCCTACAGCAATCTTGTATGGCTTATAGTCATAACGGCTTTTGGAACTGATATTATGGCTTATTTCTCGGGTTATCTTCTGGGAAAACATAAGCTGTGCCCTAAGATAAGCCCTAAAAAAACAATTGAAGGTTCTGTGGGAGGAATCCTGGGCAGTGTAATTTTCAGCGGAATCTTTGGATATTTTGTAATGCCGGATATATTGATACACTGTCTTGTCATAGGTGTTTTGGGCGGAATAGTGTCACAGTTTGGCGATTTGACAGCATCTATATTCAAACGGAAGATGGGTATAAAGGACTATGGAAATCTCATTCCGGGTCATGGCGGTATATTAGACAGATTTGACAGTGTTTTGTTTACCGGACCTATGGTGTATTATTATATAGTTTTGGTTATTGGCTATATGCCGTAATTTTAAGTCATAATAAAAAGATTTTAAGCGATTCTCAGTACGGAGGAATTCAGTTTATATGAAAAAAATATCAATTTTGGGCAGTACAGGTTCCATAGGGACTCAGGCTCTTGATGTGATAGCGGATAATAAAGATAAATTTAAGGTTGTGGCTCTTTCATGTGCGAAGAGCCTCGATTTGCTTTGCAGACAAATTGAAGAATTTAAACCGGAGGCTGTGTCGGTAAAGGATGAGAAAGATGCTCTTTATATTTCACGAAAATATAAAGATGTTGATGTGGTTTACGGCATGGAAGGTCTGAAATCCATAGCATCTATGAATAGCTGCGATATGGTTTTAAATTCCCTTATGGGAATGCGGGGACTTGAGCCGACTCTTGCAGCAATAGAAAGCGGAAAGGATATAGCTTTTGCCAATAAGGAAACATTGGTCGTAGGCGGGGAGCTGGTTATGGAGGCAGTCAGGAGAAAAGGTGTAAAACTTCTTCCCGTAGACAGTGAACACAGCGCTATATTTCAAAGTCTGCAGGGTAACGAAAATAACGGAATAAAGAGAATAATTCTGACGGCTTCGGGAGGACCTTTCAGAGGGTATAGTCTTAAGCAGCTGGAAGAAGTCACGTTGGAGCAGGCTCTGAATCATCCCAACTGGTCAATGGGCAGCAAGATAACGATAGATTCAGCAACTATGATGAATAAAGGTCTTGAAGTAATAGAGGCGAAATGGCTTTTTGATGTGCCTCTTGAAAAAATACAGATAGTCGTTCATCCTCAGAGTATACTTCATTCGGCAGTGGAATATATGGATTCTTCCGTTATAGGGCAGATGGGAAAGCCTGATATGCGTGTGCCTATAGCGTATGCTTTTTCATATCCTGACAGGCTTGATTTGGAAAATATAGCAGAAAGTCTCGATTTTTTCAGTCTTAAGGATGGGATGTCGTTTTATCCTGCTGACAGAGATGTATTTAAAACCATTGGTCTTGCATATGAAGCCGGGGAAAAGGGCGGAAGCTATCCGGTAATATTAAACGGAGCCAATGAAGTATTAGTGGATATGTTCTTGAAGGGCAGAATAAAGTTTATAGATATACAGAATTTGCTTTCGGAGATTATGGAGCGGCATGATGCCGAATATGGTCTTGATATTGAGGGGATATTGGAAGCAGATAAGCGGATAAGAGAAGAAGTGAGGATGATGGTTTAGCGGGAGGATTTTTTATGACCATAATTTATGCGATTATAATATTTTGCATACTTATATTTGTCCATGAACTGGGACATTTTATCGTAGCGAAGGCCTGCGGAGTAAAAGTTAATGAATTTTCCATAGGAATGGGACCGGCTTTTTTTAAACGTCAAAAAGGTGAAACACTTTACGCATTGAGAATATTTCCTATTGGCGGTTTTTGTGCTATGGAAGGCGAAGATGAAGATTCTGATGATGAAAGAGCATTCAATAATAAACCTGCATGGCAAAGAGCATGCGTTTTGGCTGCGGGAGCATTTATGAATCTGCTTACAGCTGTTGTACTTTTAATAATTATAGCCTTTTGGTCCGGACAGCCCACTACTACTGTAGATAAAGTACTTGAAGATTCGCCTGCGTATACTGCCGGTATAGAGCAGGGCGATAAAATAGTTTCGATAAACGGAAAAGATGTGAATGAGTGGAATGATGTTATAGAGATAATAGGTCCCAGCAAGGATGATAAAGCTGAAATATCGGTTCTGCGTGACGGGACAGAAGTGAATATTACATCACAGCTTGTTTATGATGAGGAAGCAGGAAGGAATAAAGTAGGAATATCTCCGACCTCAGAACATAATTTGGGAGCATCAATAGTTACAGGTATAAAAAATACCGGCAATATGACTGTGATGATGTATGATATTCTTAAAAAACTTATTACAGGTGAAGTATCGGCAAAGGAATTGAGCGGTCCTGTGGGAATAGTTTATGCTGTTAATGATTCGGCAAAAGCAGGTATTATATATGTTGTTTATTTATCTGCGCTTCTAAGTCTGAATCTGGCTGTAATGAATTTGCTGCCTTTCCCTGCGCTGGACGGAGGAAGGCTTTTATTTCTTCTGATAAGAAAGATTACCGGAAGACGTGTTACAGATGAGATGGAGGGTCGCATACATTTTATAGGTATAATGCTTCTGATGCTTCTGATGGTATATGTTACGTGGAATGATATAGTAAGGTTTGTAGTTCCGATATTCACATAGATGTTTTAAAAAGATATGACGAGGTAGGATTATGAAAAAAACAGTTTTCTGCGGAGATGTCAAGATAGGAGGAGATGCTCCCGTTTCCATACAATCTATGACTAATACCGATACAAGAGATGTAAAATCAACTTTAAAACAGATTGAGAACTTAAGAGAACTGGGCTGTCAGATAGTAAGAATGGCAGTTCCTGATATGGAAGCTGCATATGCTCTTAAGGATATTAAAGAGAAAGCAGGTATACCTGTGGTTGCCGATATACATTTTGATTACAGACTTGCTGTTCAGGCTATTAAATCCGGAGCGGACAAAATAAGAATAAATCCCGGGAACATAGGCTCCGAGGAGGGTGTAAGGCAAATTGCAAAACTTGCCGGGGAAAGACAAATTCCCATAAGAGTAGGGGTGAATTCAGGTTCTCTTGAAAGGGATATTCTTATGAAATATGGGAAAGTTACGGCAGATGGACTTGCAGAAAGCGCGTTAAGAAATGTAGAGGCTTTAGAAAAGTATGATTTTAATGATATAGTAATATCTCTTAAATCTTCGGATGTCAAAATGAACTACGAAGCGTATAAGATTGTCAGTAGTAAGTCAGATTATCCTTTGCATATAGGAGTTACGGAGGCGGGGACTCCTGCAAGAGGAAAGATAAAATCGGCAGCAGGAATAGGAGCGCTGCTTTTGGAGGGAATAGGAAACACAATGAGAGTTTCATTGACTTCAGATCCGGCAGAAGAGGTTGTATTTGCAAAAGAGCTTTTGGAAGCGCTGGGAATAAGAAAGCCGGATGTGGAAATAATATCCTGCCCTACTTGCGGTCGTACAGAGGTGGATCTTGAAAAAATAATAAAGGATATAGAAGAACGTCTTCGAAAACCTTCGGCGCAAAGTATCAAAGGTTTAAAACTGGCCGTCATGGGATGTGTTGTAAATGGTCCGGGAGAATCAAAAGGCGCAGACATAGGAGTTGCCTGCGGAAAGGGAAAGGGCGTTATATTTATAGACGGAGAGATTGTAAAGACGGTGAACGAGGATAAAATAGCAGAAGAATTAATTGTATTGGCGGAGAGATATGTTAAAGATACTGGAAAATTGCGTTGATTTTTCAAAGCTTGGAAATCACGAAGCAAACGAACTTAGGGCAGAGACAAAAAAGGCTGTAATTTCAGAGCAGGATAGAATTCTGTATTTGGAACTGGAGCTTAATTTTGTGCTGCCTGTTGAAAGCATAGATAAATTTAAAAGAAGTCTTACAGGCAGATTAAAAGGCATAGAAGACGTAAAACTTGATATCTCATACAGGGATTTGGCTCAGACGTTAGATGAATACATGCCTATGTATATACAGCATATGATAGGGATTGTAAATGGAAAATTCGCTCATGTAACAAAAACCATATATGCTGATGATTTTATTTTGGATGATAGTAAACTGACTATATATGCGCTTGGAGAAGTATCTGTGGAGATTTTGAATAAAGAAGTGGCATTCAGATTCAGAGAGCTGCTCTTAAGGGATTTAAATCTGGATGTCGATGTGGTATTTGAAAACAAGCGTGATGCATATAAAGAAGTCGGAAAGCATATGGAGGAAAAAGAACGTATTGTAATACAAAGACATCGTGAACAGGCTTTAGAGGCTTTTTCTGCAAGGCAAAAAGATCATGACAGCGGTACGTCGGGGCAGACTCACGTCTTTTCACAAAATGCAGGACAGGGGGCAGCTCAGTTTAAAGGAAAAAGAAGACGCGGATATGTACCTGTGAAAGGCAATGTGATAATGGGAGCATCTGTAACAGGTGAAAGTATTCCCATAGGAGATGTACATTCGGAGAGCGGTGTTGTAATTATAGAAGGAGAACTCTTTAAAAAGGATTCCAGAACAACTAAGTCTGACAGTAAGCTTGTTACTTTGTTTGTTACTGATAAGAGAACGAGCATATGTATAAAATCTTTTGTAGTAAACCAAAAATGGGACGATATAAATAATTGCCTTAATCCCGGAGACGGAGTTAAGGTAAAAGGTCAGGCTCAGTGGGACAGATTTGACAACTGTACCGTTATAATGGCTGACAGTATAGAGAAAGTAGAAAAAAAGGAACGGGTAGATACATATCCGGAAAAGAGAGTTGAACTTCACGCGCATACTAAAATGAGCGCTATGGATGGTCTTAATGATGTAAATCAGATGATTAAGACAGCAGAAAAATGGGGACATAAAGCAGTGGCTATAACGGATCACGGTGTAGTTCAGGCGTTTCCTGACGCTTCTCATGCGGGAAAAGATATAAAGATTTTATACGGGTGTGAAGGATATCTGCTTGAAGACAGAGATTTAATAAATGAGGATGGCTCTATAAACTATAAAGGCAGAGGAACAAATCACGTAATAATATTTGCCAAGAACAGCCAGGGTATGAGAAACTTGTATAAACTTGTATCTTTATCTCATTTGAATTATTTTTATAAAAAACCGAGAATTCCAAAATCTGTTTTAACTAAATATCGTGAGGGACTTATAGTCGGTTCGGCATGTGAAGCAGGAGAAATATACAGGGCCGTTTTAAAAAATGAAAGCGATGAAGAAATTGAAAGACTTGTTAACTTTTATGATTATCTGGAGATACAGCCGATTGTAAACAACAAGTTTCTTATAGAAGCAGGAACTGTTAAAAATGAAGATGAACTGAGGGAAAACAACAAAAAGATAGTGGCTCTTGGCGATAAGTACGGAAAGCCGGTAGTTGCCACTTGTGATTCTCATTATTTTGATGCTGAGGAAGCCTTGTACAGAAGAATTATAATGGCAGGACAGGGATTTAAGGATGTAGAAGGAGATGAAGGTCTTTATTTCCGAACGACAGATGAAATGATGGAAGAATTTAAATATCTGGGAGAGGATATTGCATATAAAGTCGTAATTGAGAATCCAAATATGATTGCCGATATGATAGAAAGGATGATGCCTGTACCGGAAGGAAAATTTCCTCCTAAAATAGCCGGCGCAGAAGAAGATTTAAGAAAGGCATGTGAGCAAAAAGCCGCTTCAATGTATGGCTCGCCTCTTCCAGAGGAAATAAGAGCACGCCTTGACAAAGAACTGAATTCAATTATTGACAATGGGTATGCCGTAATGTACCGTTCAGCGGAACTTCTCGTAAAAAAGTCACTGTCCGATGGATATCTGGTAGGGTCAAGAGGTTCTGTGGGCTCTTCTTTTGCAGCTACAATGTCAGGAATAACGGAAGTGAATCCTCTGCCTCCCCATTATCTTTGTCCTAACTGTAAAAATCTTGAATGGGGGGACAATGAACTTTACGACTGCGGTGTGGATATGCCGGACAAGATATGTCCTAAATGCGGAACTCCTTACAGCAAGGAAGGATTTACCATACCATTTGAAACATTTCTTGGATTTGAAGCGAATAAGGAGCCGGATATAGACCTTAATTTTGCAGGAGAATATCAGGGTACAGCACAAAGATATGTAGAGGAAATATTCGGTAAAGAAAACGTATATAAAGCAGGAACCATAAGTGCGGTGAAGGCAAAGATTGCATATGGATATGTAGCCAGATATTTTGAAGAACGGGAAATAAACGTCAATAAATTTGAAGTGGACAGGCTTACGGATTGCTGCACAGGTGTAAAGAAAACCTCGGGACAGCATCCGGGCGGAATAATAATAGTTCCTGACGGACACGAAATTTATGAATTCTGTCCGGTGCAGCATCCCGCAAATGATGTTAAATCCGATGTAATAACAACACATTTTGATTATCATTCCATAGATAAAAACTTATTGAAACTGGATATTCTGGGACATGATGCTCCGTCCATGATAAGACAGCTTCAGGATATGACAGGAGTGGATCCGACCAAAGTGCCTATAAAGGATGACAAGGTAATGAGCATATTTAAAGGTACAGAAGGTCTTGATATAAAGGATCCTGAATACAGATTTAAGCACGGAAGTTATGGCATCCCGGAGTTTGGAACTAAATTCGTAAGACAGATGCTTGATGATACTAAGCCGGAAGCTTTTGCCGATTTAGTTCGTATTTCCGGATTTTCACATGGCACAGATGTGTGGCTGAATAATGCACAGGAACTTATAGTAAGCGGTACGGCAACCATGAAAGATGCCATATCAACAAGAGATGACATAATGAACTATCTGCGTCTTAAAGGTGTGCCGAATAAGGATGCTTTTACCATAATGGAAAAAGTCCGCAAAGGAAAAGGGCTTACAGAGGAACAGGAAGTTATAATGAGGGAGAACAATGTTCCCGAGTGGTACATAGAATCATGCAAGAAGATAAAATACATGTTTCCAAGAGCTCATGCGGTTGCCTATGTTATGATGTCAAACAGAATTGCCTATTACAAAGTGTATTATCCTGTAGCTTTCTATTCTGTTTATTTCACTGCTAAGGTGGCATATTTTGATGAAAAAATCATACTTAAGGGAAGAGATGCTATCCTTGATCGTATGGATGAAATTATTAAAAAAGGAAAAGATGCTTCCAAGAAAGAGGAAGACGAGCTGCCGGTACTTGAAGTGGCATATGAAATGTGCGCAAGGGGATATGAGTTTGCTCCTGCCAGACTTGGAATATCAGACAGCATGAGGTTTTTAGCCCACGAAGGCAAAGTGCTTCTGCCATTTGTAGCTATTACAGGAGTGGGTGAAGGAGCGGCTAAGATGTTTGCCGAAGAATATAAGAACAGACCGTATGAGACGGTAGAAGACGTCAGTGACAGGGGGAAAGTAAACAAGTCTGCGATAGACGAGCTGCGGCAGCACGGAGTTCTCGACGGGCTTCCGGAGACAGCGCAGATAAGCTTGTTTGGTTAGATTATTTTTAAGTTTTTTATTTTATATAAAGGGAGGAATTTTTGTGTCAATCACACTAAGCCTTATATTAGTAGTATTTTTTCTTTTTATGAATGCATTTTTTGTTGTAGCTGAATTTTCGCTTGTGAGGGTAAGAAAATCACAGCTTCAGATAGCTGAGGAAGAAGGCAAGAGCGGAGTTAAAGCGGCGCTTCGGATTGCAAATAATGTAAATGCGTATCTTTCTGCATGCCAGCTTGGTATAACTTTGGCATCGCTGGCACTTGGCTGGCTTGGAGAGCCTGCTGTTTCAGAACTTATAAAACCGGGACTTGCCATGTTTGGATTATCGGATGAGGCTATTTCGGCAATTGCTGTTGCTTTGGGATTCGCATTGGTTACAGCGCTTCACATAGTTTTGGGAGAGCTGATTCCAAAATCTTTGGCTATATTTTCCACTGATAGATATGCAAGACTTACGGCAGGACCATTGGTATGGTTTTACAGACTGACTGCTCCTGTGATGTGGCTTTTTAACGCTGTAACCAATGGAGTGATGAAGCTTTTAGGTCATGATATAGCCAAAGAGCAGGAAGTGTACACAGGTGAAGAGATACAGCTTCTCATAGATGAAAGCACGGAAAGCGGCTTAATAGACCCCAAACAGAAAGAATTTGTAGATAATATCTTTACTCTTTACAGCAAAGATGTATATTCGATTATGACTCCAAGAACCGATTTGGAGTGTTTTGACCTGGAACTTCCATACAGCCAGAATATAGAGATGATAAAGAGATGCCAGCATACAAGATATCCTGTATGCAGAGGAGATAAGGACCATATAGAAGGGTTTATAAACATAAAGGATCTTTATTGGAATGATGAGAAGATAAGGGATAAATATTATGATAATCTTCCTGTAAGAGAAATAACCGCCGTATCCGAAACGATTTCGGTGCAGAGACTGCTTCAGATAATGGAGGACAAGGAAATAAAATTTGTTCTTGTGGTCGATGAATATGGAGGAACTGCCGGGATAGTAACATCATCTGATATTACAGACCAAATTGTCGGAAGTATAGATGATGAGTATGTACAAAATGAAGATTCAGATGTTGTACCGCTCAGTTTTGACAGTTTTTTGATAGATGCATCGATTCCGGTGTCTGAGGTTACGGAACTGATAGGATTCGTTCCCGAAAATGCGGGAGAATGTGAAACCGCAGCAGGTTTGCTTCTCAATATATTTGACAGGATACCTAAGACGGGAGATAAAATATCGGTGGAATATAAGAACACAAAAGCTACATTTACGGTACTTGCAATGGAAAAGCACCGTATAGAAAAAATAAGTGTAAAAATAGAAAAACATCAGGTGGATGATAAAGCTTATGAAACATTAAGCTGAATCCAGCTCAATGTTTGATTTATACAACAATTACCCCTTGAAATTTCAAGGTTTATGTGATATCATACATATAATAAAACTAATCGACTTAGCAAGAGTGGGTGAAAAGCCCACTCTTTAATTTTGTCAGGGATAATTTACAGCTGATATTTGTTTATATTTAAAGAGGAGAATAGGATGGCTAAGAAAAAAATTACTGACCTTGCTGAAGAGCTGCTGACTGAATTTATTTCGTCAGAAGGATATGAACTTTACAATATTGAATTTGTCAAGGAGGGCAAGGATTGGTTTTTGAGAGTTTATATAGATAAACCTGAAGATAAGGGATATATAAGTACGGAAGATTGTGAAAAGGTAAGCAGATTTTTAAGTCAGAAGCTGGATGAGACCGACCCTATAGAGCAAAATTATTACCTGGAGGTTTCTTCTCCCGGAATGGACAGGGAGCTTATAAAGCCGGAACACTATAGACGATATGAGGGCAGTGAGGTTGAGATAAAGCTTTATAAAGGAAAAGACGGTACTAAAAATATAAACGGAACTTTAAAAGAATTTACAGGGGATGAGATTAAAATAATTGATGTTGAAAATAAAGAATGGATTTTAAAGCTCGATGAAATTGCAAAAGCAAAATTAGCGGTTATTTTCTAAAATTAGGAGGAAAAAGGTAAGATGAATAAAGAGTTTATAAATGCTATTAATGACTTGGTAAAAGAAAAAGGTATATCAAAAGAAGTGTTGATTGAAGCTATTGAATCAGCGCTTGTTTCAGCATATAAAAAGAACTATGGAACTTCTCAGAATGTCAGAGTAAGTATAGACAGAGAGTCGGGAGACGTTGATGTACTGATGAGAAGAGATGTAGTTGAAGAAGTTGAAGATGAGTTTACTGAAATATCTTTGGAAGAAGCTCTTGAAATAGATCCCAGATATCAAGAGGGCGATGTGGTTGAATATCAGGTAACCCCTAAAGATTTTGGAAGAATAGCGGCTCAGACGGCAAAACAGGTTGTGGTACAGAGAATAAGGGAAGCCGAAAGAGGTATGATATTTGATAATTATATCAGCAGACAGGGAGATCTTATTACGGGAGTTGTGCAGAGAATAAGCAATGATACCATATTTGTGAATATGGGAAACACAGAGGGAATATTGGTATCAGGAGAGCGGGCTGCCGGTGAAAAATACAGAGTAAACGACAGAATCAAGGCTTATATTATGGATGTAAGGAAAAGTACAAAGGGCCCTCAGATTTTTCTTTCCAGAACTCATCCAGGGTTTGTGGAAAAACTTTTTGAGCTGGAAGTTCCTGAAATTGAAGATGGTACAGTGGAAATAAAAAGTATTTCAAGAGAGGCCGGTTCAAGAACTAAAATAGCTGTTTACACTGAAGATGAAAATGTTGACCCTGTCGGAGCATGCGTGGGAACAGGTGGCATGAGAGTAAAGAACATAGTCGATGAACTCTTTGGAGAGAAAATAGATATAACAACTTGGGATGATGACCCTAAAGTATTGATAAAGAATGTTTTGAGTCCGGCAAAGGTGGAAGAAGTAATAGTCGATGATGAGGAAAAGGCGGCGACCGTTGTAGTTCCTGATTATCAGCTTTCTTTGGCTATAGGCAAGGAAGGACAGAATGTACGCCTTGCAGCTAAGCTTTGCGGATGGAAGATAGACATAAAGAGCCATACTCAGTATTTCGGAAATCAGGATATTGAAGAAGTTTATGAAGATGAAGAGTATGAAAACGCAGGCAGTGATATTCAGTATTTGGATGATGCCGAGTCAGATAGGGGAGATGAATTTGAAGAATAAGAAAGTACCTATGAGAAGGTGCATTGGATGTATGGAATCAAAGCCCAAGAATACTATGGTAAGAATCGCATGTTATGATGGAGAAATTAAGGTTGATTTTACCGGAAAAGCAAAAGGAAGAGGCGTTTATATATGCCCTGACAGTGAATGTATTGCCAAGGCAAGGAAAAAAAGAGCTCTTCAGCGAAGTTTTGACACTGAAATCTCAGCGGAGAAGATTGAAGAGATTTTCGAGGAGATATCCGGGCATGAATAAGAAAATAATAAGTTATTTGGGATTTGCCAAAAAAGCAGGAAAGCTTCTAACAGGTGTGAATACCTGCATTTTTGCAATATCAAAGGGGAAAGTTACGCTGATGATTTTATCGGAAGATATATCTGAAAACAGCGAAAAAAAAATAATGAAAGAGATAAGAAAATATAAAGTTCAATACGTTAAATACGGAAACAGTGAAGAGCTTTCACGCGCAGTGGGAAGTTCGGGAAGAAATGTATTCGCTGTATGCGACAAAGGATTTGCGGAAGTTATTTTAAATGAAATAGATAGGGAGTCGGAATAAAGGAGGAAGTGAGTATGAAAATAAAGGAGTTGGCATCAGAACTCAATTTGACCGGAAAGGAAGTTTTGGAAAAGGCTAAAACCATGGGGATAGAGGTGTCTAAAATAAGTGATGAATTATCTGATATAGATACAACGGCAGTTAGAAATACGATAATGAAAAGCCGCACCCATACAGAAACAAAAGTAGTAAGGGCTAAAGCTAAAAAATCCGAAAACGAAAAAAAGGATGATGCGCCTAAAGTAACTGTTAAAGCAGCAAATATAAAGCTGCCGGAGGTTAAAAAAACAGCAAAACCTGCGGCCAGAACTGCTAAAGCTGCGGCAAAGCCTCCTGTAGGAAAGCCTATCGTGCCGAAAGAAGTTGAAGGAAGACCTAAACCGCCTGAAGGAAGACCTGTAGTTTCGAAAACTATGCTTGAAGACAGGATTGCAAAAGAAGAGGCTGCGAAGACAGAAAATAGCGCTGAACCTAAAAATAATCAAGATATCGTAAAAGAAGAAATTCCTGTAAAAGAAGAAGTCAAGGAAGCGGCAGTTAAGGAAGAAAAACCGGTAAAAACAATTCCCGAAGCTCCAAGAAGACAGAGCAGACTCAAGGTAATTAAGCGTGCAGAAGATGTAAGACGTGAAGAAGCAGAAGCAGCTGAAAAACGAGAAGCCGAAAGAAAAGCAAATGAGAAAAAAGCAGCTGAGAAAAAAGAGGAAAGAACCAGAAAATCTTCTGAGAGAAAAGGCAGCGGACAGGACAGAAAATCAGATAGAAGAAATTCAGACAGAAAACCTGGTGAAAGAAGACAGGCAAGAGCTGATGGCGCAAAAGGACAGGACAGAAGAAATGATAAAAATGACAGAACCGAAAGACCGTCACGTCCTTCGTCAAGAAGAGATGATAATGTAAGTGAAGTTGTTGCTTCCAAACCTACTTCAAGAAGAAATGAGAAGAAAAAAGACAAGGAACACGATAAGTTTGATAAACTTGAAAGAGGCGGAAAGAAGCCAAATAAATCACAGCCTAAATCTCTGGAAAAACAAGTAAGAAACAAGAAACACAACAATAAGCCGAAAGCTGCGCCTGAACCTGAGGTTGAAGTGGCAGAACTTCCTGTAGGAACAGTTTTAATCAATGTTCCTATTACAGTTGCAGGATTTGCAGAACAGACGAAAACTACGGTTTCACAGATAATAATGACTCTCATGAAAATGGGCGTTATGGCAAATGTAAACCAGAATCTTGATGAAGATACAGTAATGCTTCTTGCTGAAGAAATGGGTATACAGATTGCCATAGGGAAAGTAAAAGAAGAAATTGAAGAAAAAGGAATTGAGGATTTTGAAGACAAAGAAGAAGATCTTAAGCACAGGGCTCCTATAATAACTGTAATGGGTCACGTTGACCATGGTAAAACTTCGCTTCTTGATGCCATAAGAAAAACAAACGTAACAGCTTCGGAATCAGGCGGAATTACCCAGCATATCGGTGCTTCCGAGGTTGAGATAAACGGACAGAAAATAGTATTTTTAGATACTCCGGGACATGAAGCCTTTACGGCTATGAGAGCAAGAGGAGCACATTCCACCGATATAGCAGTGCTGGTAGTTGCCGCAGATGACAGTGTAAAACCTCAGACAATAGAATCCATAAGTCATGCGAAAGCTGCAGGAGTTCCAATTATAGTAGCTATAAATAAAATGGATAAACCAGGAGCTAATCCTGATATTGTTAAAAAGGATTTGGCAGACAGAGGTGTTTTGGTAGAAGACTGGGGCGGAGACGTAATAAGCGTTCCCGTATCGGCAAAAACAGGAGACGGTATAGTGAATCTGCTTGAGATGATATTGCTTCAGGCAGAAGTCTTGGAGCTAAAGGCAAATCCCGACCGACTGGCGCTGGGAACTGTTCTTGAAGCGCGTCTTGATAAATCCAAAGGTCCTGTGGCAAGTCTTCTGGTTTTAAATGGAACTTTAAAATCTGGAATGAGTATAGTAGCAGGAACTTGTTCAGGTAAAATAAGGCTTATGACAAACCATAAAGGTGAGAAGATAAGGACCGCAGGACCGGCTACTGCAGTTGAGGTTTTAGGCCTTACGGATGTACCGCATGCAGGAGATGTATTTAATGCGGTTAAGGATGATAAACTGGCGAGAGAAATTGCGGAGAACAGACAGAATAAACTTAGAGAAGAAATACTTGCCCGTAATTCAAGTACTACTTTAGAGGAATTATTCAGTCAGATACAGGATGGAGAAGTAAAAGAACTTAACCTGATAGTAAAAGGCGATGTTCAGGGCTCTGTAGGCGCTATAGTATCATCCCTTGAAAAGCTTTCCAATGATGAAGTGAGAGTTAAAATTGTTCATACGGGAGTAGGTACTGTGAACGAATCGGATATAATGCTTGCGGGAACTTCCGGAGCTGTCATCATAGGATTTAATGTAAGACCTAGCGCTGCTGTAAATTCAATTGCAGAGCGTGAGGGAATACAGATTAGAACTTACAGAGTTATATATGATATCATAGATGATGTAGAGAATGCTATGAAGGGTATGTTGGACCCTGAATTTAAAGAGGTGGTTCTGGGAACAGTTGAAATCAGAAATACTTTCAAAGTTCCGGGAGTAGGAATCGTCGGAGGCGCTTACGTTACAGACGGAAAAGTTGTTCGTAACGAGCAGATTCGTCTTGTTCGTGACGGTATAGTCATACATGAAGGAAAGATTTCATCTCTTAAGAGATTTAAAGATGATGCCAAGGAAGTTGCGCAAGGCTATGAGTGCGGTATAGGTATAGAAAATTACAACGATATAAAAGAGGGCGATGTAATAGAATGCTTTACTATGGAAGAAGTGAAGCGAGATTAGGAGGAATTCAGATGGGAAAAGGACACAGGCAGGGAAGACTTGGAGAAGAAATTAAAAAAATATTGAGCGGGCTTCTCCTTAAGGAACTTAAAGACCCGAGGCTGTCCTCAATGATAAGCATAACTGCTGTCGAAGTTACAAGCGACGGCAGCTATGCTACAGTGTATATTTCTGTCCTGGGGTTTAACAGCGAAGATGATGAGCATCAGGTCAAGCAGGATGCACTGGACGCGCTCAGAAGCGCTAAAGGATTCATTCGCAAAGATATAAGCCGTCAGTTAAAACTGAGACACACTCCGGATTTGATTTTTAAGATTGATAAATCAATGGAATACGGAAGACATATAGATTCCATAATCGATAATCTGGAAATAAAGCATGATGAGGAAGACGATGAACAGTAATATTTCCTTAAAGGGGATAGGTGATATATTAAAAAAAGCAGACAGTATATTGATTTTTACTCATGTAAATCCTGACGGCGATGCGGCCGGTTCAGCATCGGCTCTCTGCAGCGCTCTAAGAGATATGAAAAAAAAGGCATGGGTAATAGTTGATGAAGATATCCCAGGATATATAGATTTTATAAATACCGAATATTTTACAACAGACAAACATGTTGAAGAAGCGCCGGATGTTTGCGTTTGTGTTGACTGCAGCGAGCAGTCGCGTATAAATGGAAGATTCGGAAAATATAATACGGGAAAGACAAAGATATGTATAGACCATCATTTAATAGATAATGGATTCGAGCAATCCGGATTTGCAGATTATTATCATATAGACAGCGATGAAGCAGCAGCTTCTCAAATAGTATATAAGCTTTTAAAAGCTATGAAAATTAACATAACCGTTCCTATAGCCGAAGCGATTTATACAGGAATAGTTACAGATACGGGAAGTTTTCAGTATTCCAATACAACGTATGAAACCCATATGATAGCTGCGGAGCTTTTAAATGCAGGTATAGATAAGATGAAAATAATGATATCCCTTTATCAGAGCGTCAGCTTAAGTAAGATAAAACTGCAGAATAAAATCATGGATACGCTTGAAATCTTCTGCGGCGGTAAAGCTGCGGCTGTTTATGTTACCCAGGATATGGTAAAAAACGCAAATGCCGACGTTGACGATTCGGAAGGTGTAATAGATACTGTAAGAAATATTAACGGTATAGAAATAGCAGCATTTTTAAAGGAAAAGGATGACAGCATAAAGGTGAGTCTGAGGGCTAAATCCGAAGCAAGAGTTGATGATATAGCTTCATATTTTGGCGGAGGCGGACATATGAAAGCCGCAGGCTGTACACTTAATAAACCTATATCGGATGCGAAAAAACTTATAATAGAAAAAATCGAAAAATATTTGGAGAATTAAATATGATAACAGATGGCGTTCTCGTAATAAATAAGCCGCAGAACTGGACATCGCATGATTGTGTTGCTGTATGCAGAAAAGCATTGGGTATAAAGAGAATAGGACATGGAGGAACTCTTGATCCTATGGCGGAAGGAGTGCTGCCTATATTTATAGGCAGGGTAACGAGAATAATGCAGTATATGGATATGGATTACAAGTCTTATGAGTGCCGGGTTAAATTAGGTATAAGTACAGAGACACAGGATATATGGGGTGAAGTTATCAGTATACGTGATACTGGAAAGATAAGCAAAACTGATATTTTGAGAGCTGCGGAAAGTTTTAAAGGCTATATAGAACAGAAACCTCCCAAATATTCCGCTTTGAAAGTAAAGGGTAAAAAACTTTATGAATATGCCAGAAGCGGTATAGAAGTAGAGATAAAGCCGCGTAAAGTGTATATAAAAGAAATGGTTACGGAAAATATAGATATGGAGAAGATGGAATTATCTTTTAAAGTGACATGCTCTAAAGGAACATATATCAGAGCTATATGCAATGACCTTGGAGAAATGCTTGGATGCGGCGCAGCTATGTCTTATTTAAAAAGAACAGGCAGCGGTGTTTTTAATCTGGATAATTCCCTCACGCCGGATGACGTTAAGAATATGAAAGCGGAAGATATGGAAAATTATATATTTCCCGTAGATTACCCCTTAATACATTTCAGCAGAGCTGAACTGAAAAGAGACCGGGCTGTTTATTTTGCCAGTGGAAACAGTATAAGATGGAGTCAGGTAAACGCTGGGATTAATACTGAAACAGAAGATAAGAAAAAATACAAGGTTTACCAGGCAGAAAACGGAAAGTTTCTGGGAATAGGTTATTACAATCGAGAAAAAGATGAGTTGAAAGCAGATAAAATATTTGTAACGAGGCAGGAAATATGAGGATTTTTAATTCGCTTGAAGAAATTTGTGATATAGAAAGCACTGTCGTGGCTCTTGGTAATTTTGACGGAGTTCACAGAGGGCATCAGGAGATTATAGCGCGAACCGTTAAAAGCGCGGAAGCAGCAAATTTAAAGAGTGCAGTTTTTACGTTTTCAAATCATACGCGCACATTGCTGAAAAATTTGCCGCCTGTAAAAAATATACTTTATGCTGAGGAAAAGGCAAGAATAATAGCAGACTTGGGAATAGACTATATGTTTAATATTCCATTTACTTCCCAGATTCTGAATATGTCTCCTGAAGCTTTTGTTGAAGAAATTCTTGTTAAAAAATTTAAAATAAGAGAAGCTTACTGTGGGTTTAATTACAGTTTCGGATATAAAGCAGCAGGGACGCCGGAAGTCTTGATGAGAGAAGGCATGAAGCACGGCTTTGGCATACATGTTCAGGAACCTTATAAAATAGGAGATATAGTTGTAAGCAGTACGTATATAAGAGAACTTATACAGCAGGGCAGGATGGAAGAATGTACTCAATTTATGGGAAGAATGTATTCTATAGGAGGAGAAGTTGTAGTAGGAAATAAGCTCGGCAGGACTATAGGGTTTCCCACTTCCAATATAATGATTGATGAGACCATGGCAACTCCTCCAAACGGCGTTTATATAACTTACTGCACTTATAACGGAATTAAGTATCCAAGCGTTACAAATGTCGGGGTTAAGCCTACGGTGGGAAATTACAAGAAAAACGTCGAGACTCATATTTTTAATTTTGATAAGGAGCTATACGGAAAAGATATAAGAGTTGAATTTATAAAACAGACTCGCGCAGAAAAAAAATTTGACAGTGTGGAGGAATTGAGCCGGCAGATAAAAAACGACTGCATTATGGCAAAGGCTTACCACAGAGTTTATTCTTAAAAGTTTTATTATGGCATCTTTTGCTGCAGAAAGGCTTATATAATATGATGCATAACTTTTTAAAGTCTTGTGAACATAAGAAATACTGGCAGAACATAAACTGCAGAAGCGAAAAAATATTTAAAGATTTCTTTGATTCTGATTTAACAGAAAGCAGCGGAGTATTTTTTGAAGAAAATATTAAACGTCCAAATGCAGATATATTTTATGCTGTAAAAAATCAAAGACTTGAAAGAGAAAATATCAGACCTGATTCAGAATATATACATATTCTTGGGAAAAAGGATTTTATAAAGAACTATGGTGATTTTGAAGGCAGCAGTCTTTTAGTATATCATTATGAGGAAAATACAATAGATAATATAGATATATTTGATAATTGTGTTATGGGAACCTTTGTAATACCCTATAAAGGAAATATTCTTAAAGAAAAAACCGCGGTAGGATTTTACATAACTGAATCAAAGGTGATTTTTGTCGATGATACCGATATGATGTTTACCGTTATGGAGAGGGTAGTTTCAAGGCAGAGAACTAAGGTTTTTGATATTGCTCATGCGTTTGTCAGAATTTTGGAGTGTATGATATCCGAGGATATGGTGTTCATGCAGAAATACAGAACGATATTAAATCTTATGGAGGATAATATGCAGGAAGACGTAAATGAGATTCCTCATAATTTTACCAATTTCGTGATGAGCAGCAAAAAGGAACTCAGAGAAATGATGGTTTACTACAGAAACTTAAATTATATGACAGATGAAATCGGTGAATCGGAAATCTTTGACGGTATAGTCGAAAGAAGACTGCAGTCGTTTGCAAATAAGCTTACGAAACTTTCAGCAGAAGCATTGAGTCTTTATGAATCAGCTCAACAAATACATGATATTTATCAGTCCAAGATAAATTTAAAGCAAAACAAGGTAATGACCTTGCTTACTATAGTGACAACTGTTTTTATGCCGCTGACATTGATAACCGGCTGGTATGGCATGAACATAATGATGCCGGAGGTCGGATGGAAATACAGTTATATTGTTATAATAGCATTGTCCGTTATTATAACAATAGTAGAAATTTCCATATTCAAACGTAAAAAGTGGTTTTAGTATCTTAAAAGCAATTTTAAAAAACAGAAAGAATGAGAGCAAGTATAAAGAACAAAGATACGAATGAAAAAAGAGACCATAAGAGTATGCCTATGGACTTAACGAATATGTTTGAGCTTCTTGCTATGGGAAGCCTGTCGGTTATCTCCATGTAATTGAAACATAGCGCAATAGATATGAGAGCAGATAAAAATGTAAAGCATCTGTAAAGTGTAAGAGAGCCCGTATCGTAAACGTGTTCAAACTCCGCATTGAAGCAAAGCCATCCAATAAAAATATAACCAAGTGAAGCTATAATCATCTTCCATGGACATTTAGACCTGAATCCTGCAGGAATAAAGTAATAATGAGGATTAAGCAGAAGCTGCCTGAATCTTTTAACAGAAGGGTATCTTTTGTTTGGGTCCATGCTGGTAGCCTTAGAGATGACCTTTGAAAGAGTACCCTGATAGAGGAATGCTCCGGGAGTAAAGCCTGTTAGCATGATGTTTAAGAGATTGGCAAGAGCATAGATATCAGTTCTTGCATCGGACTGAAAAAAGCCGAACTGTTCGGGAGCAGCATAATTTTGGGTACCCATGAGAAGGGTATCTTTTTTCTTGTTCTTTTTAAACTGTTTTGAAGCATTAAAGTCAATTAAGGAAACGTCGAGGGAAGAGGTGATGAGGATATTAAAAGGAGTAATATCCCTGTGGATGATGGGAGGGGACATACTGTGAAGAGAAGAGAGGATATCGCACAGCTTAAGACAGATATGAAGAGAGGTATCAAGGTCGAGGATACCGTTTCTGTTTATGTAGTCTGAAAGGAGAGTGCCTCTGATATATTCTTCAATGACGATAAGCTTAAAGCCGTCTTTAATAACGTGAAAGATTTTAGGAGTGCCGCTGATATGGGAAGCTTTCAGGGCGAGATAAAGCTGTTCATCGTAGATTGTGAGAACCTTTTTGATGAAGACCTGTTTGGTATGTATATGCTGTACGATAGAAATATTTTTGTGATTGTCAAGACATCTTATTTGTCTGTAAAGGCTAAGAAGCTGTTCATCTTCGGAAAGCATGTTTGGACTCCTTGTGTGAAAATTTGTACTGTATATATTCCTCTTAAAGTGTTAAGAAATGAACTTCTCGGTTTGTTGTTTCTTTACTGTTATTATATTAACACATTAGTAAACAAAGAAAAACCTTTGAATTAAAAGAGGCATATATAAAAACAGAACAGAAAATTCTATATTCTGTTCTGTTTAAAGTTATAATAAATTTTTCTTTAAGCATACGCTGTTTTTAATTCTTATGCTTGATAACACATACTGCAAATACTATGGCAAAGCATATGCACATTATTCCCCAGACCATTAAGTCCTTGTATACCGCACAGTTTGCAAGTGCTGTTACTGCAGCTATTGCGTATAAAATTATAACTGCAACAGGTCCGCCTCTTTTTTTAGAATTTCTGGAAGCAACGGCAACGATGCCTGCGGCTAAAAGCATGATAGCTGTAATAAGACCGGCTGTGCCTCCCACATCTCCTGATTCAGAAAGAGTATTGGCTATACCGGCTGCGCATGACTGGAACATAACAAATAAGGAAAGTACCATTGATATTATTCCTATAACCAAGCGTCCTACAGACCAAAAACCTTTATTTTTGGCAGGAATTCCGCTTTCGGAAAAATCAATGTTTTGGTTTGCATTTTGTTTCTTAGCGGATTTTCTTGCGGCTCTGGATGTTTTCACCGGTTCATCAATTTCTGAATGCGGCTCGTTTGCGTATTCAGCGGAAACGGGATTTACTGACGGATTGATATTTTCTGCATATGCTGTTTCTGTGGATATTTTTTCCTGAGATTTGTTTTGGATATGTATTTTTCTGAATATATCCATTACCTGTTTCTCATCTTCTGATGGATATGGAAGCGCGATACGTTTTCCTCTGTAGCTGAAAACCATGGCAGGAGTGTCACCGGCTTTTTTTGCGATATCCGAGATTTCACTGAATAAAATATCACGACCTGCGTAATTCAAATGGTCGTCATGAAAGGTCAGCGTTTTCCCGTTTACTGTTGTCTCAAATTGAATCATTACTTCTCCCTCTCTAAATTAAAATGATAATTACATATAAAATAAGTTTACCAGTAAACAAGGCTATATACAATGATTTTTATAATATAAGCGAATATATAATTTTGGTTATTTCTGCTTTTTTATCGAAGCGTCTTCGATTTACGGAAAATTAAAGGATATTTTTATTGCTAAATCGGCGTTTATATGATAGTATAAATCGTTAGTAATTTTACCTTAGGCTAAGTCGGGCGAAACTCCGACGGCGACTAAGCTTAGGGCGTATTAAAATAAGGAGGAATTAAATGATTACTACAGAAAAAAAAGCGGAAATAATTAAAGAGTATCAGTTAAAAGAAGGAGATACAGGTTCTCCTGAGGTTCAGGTAGCTATTCTGACTTACAGAATCAATGATTTAAACGAACATCTTAAGATTCATAAGAAAGACCACCACTCAAGAAGAGGTCTTCTGAAGATGGTAGGTCAGAGAAGAAATCTTCTTAATTACCTAAAGGAAAAAGATCTTCAGAGATACAGAGATCTTATCGCTCGTTTAGGTTTAAGAAAGTAAATTAAACTTAGTAATTTAGACGGGGCTTTAAATCCCCGTCTTTATTTTTATAAGCAGTCAATAGTGCCTGCATTATTGGCAAAGTTTCACAGAAGTTAAGACAAGAGAGAATAAACAGGAGGTAGTTGTTTATTATGAAATTCACTGATTACAGAAATTTTAAGACTGCTATAGGCGGAAAGCTTTTAGAGCTTGAAATTGGTAAAGTTTGCGAAATGGCAAACGGACAGGTTATGGTAAAATACGGAGATACTGTCGTTAACGTTACAGCGGTGGCATCCAAAGAGCCAAGACCTGATATTGATTTTTTCCCGTTGTCATGTGATTACGAGGAAAAAATGTATGCCGCCGGAAAAATTCCGGGAGGGTTTATAAAGAGAGAAGGAAGACCCAGCGAAAAGGCTATATTGAATTCAAGACTTATGGACAGACCACTAAGGCCTTTATTCCCAAAGGGTTTTTATAATGATGTTCAGGTAGTTGCTACAGTTATGTGCGTAGATAATGACGCGCCGTCAGAAATAGCTGCGATGATAGGTTCATCTGTTGCACTTGCCATTTCAGATATACCTTGGGATGGTCCTACAGGTTCTGTGCTTATAGGAATGGTTGACGGAGAGTTTATTGTCAATCCTTCTCTTGCACAGAGAGAAGAAAGCTGTATGCATCTTGTTGTATCAGGAACAAAGGATGCTATAATGATGGTAGAAGCAGGAGCTGATGAAATTCCGGAAGAAACAATTTTAGATGCTATAATGTTCGCGCATGAAGAAATAAAGAAAATTGTGGAATTTATAGAACAGATAGTTGCTGAAGTCGGAAAAACCAAAATGGAAGTTGAGCTTTATAAAGTTCCTGAAGATATAGAAACTGCTGTAAGAGCTTATGCGGAAGATAAAATGAGAGCGGCAATTCAGACTTACGATAAGATGGAAAGACTGGATAACATGGATGCTGTTGAAGCCGAAACAAAGGAACATTTTGAGGAGATATATCCTGATAACGGAAAGGATATAGGAAATGTTCTTTATGCCATAACTAAAGAACAGGTCAGAAGCCTTATACTTGATGATGGAATAAGACCTGACAACAGAAAGAGAGATGAGATAAGACCGATTTGGTGTGATACATCTGTTCTTCCGAGAACCCACGGAACAGGACTTTTTAAAAGAGGGCAGACTCAGGTTCTTTCAGTGGCAACTTTAGGGGCACTGGGGGAAGCTCAGACGATTGACGGCATTACGGAACAGACTGAGAAGAGATATATGCACCATTATAATTTCCCGCCTTATTCAGTGGGAGAAGCAAGACCTATGAGAAGTCCGGGAAGAAGAGAAATCGGTCATGGGGCTTTGGCAGAAAGAGCATTGATACCTGTACTTCCAAGCGAAGAAGAATTCCCTTATGCAATAAGAGTTGTGTCAGAAGTATTATCTTCAAATGGTTCGACTTCTCAGGCATCGGTGTGCGGAAGCTGTCTTGCTCTTATGGATGCAGGAGTGCCTATCAAGGCTCCTGTTGCAGGTATAGCGATGGGGCTGATTGAAAGAGTAGAGGAAGACGGAAGCAGCAAGATGGCAATACTTTCCGATATACAGGGCATGGAAGACTTCCTTGGTGATATGGACTTTAAAGTAGCCGGTACAGCTAAAGGTGTAACTGCCATTCAGATGGACATAAAAGTTCACGGTCTTTCAAAAGAAGTTCTGCAAAATGCTTTAAAACAGGCATATGAAGGCAGGATGCATATAATGAAGGAGATGCTTGATGAACTTCCTGAGCCTAGAGCAGAGCTGTCACCTTATGCACCTAGAATTATTTCAATGCAGATAGACCCTGATCATATAAGAACTGTTATAGGTCCGGGAGGAAAGACTATCAATAGAATAATTGCAGATACAGGGGTTAAAATTGATATTGATGATACAGGTCTTGTTTATATAGCCGCGCCTGATATGGCAAGCGCAGAAGCAGGATTGAAAGAAATAGAGCTGCTCATTAAGGAACCGGAGCCGGGTGAAATCTATGAGGGCACGGTGACAAGAGTAATGAATTTCGGAGCGTTTATAGAAATACTTCCGGGAAAAGAAGGATTGCTTCATATTTCCAAGATGGCGAAAGAACGTGTTGAAAAAGTTGAGGATGTTATGAATGTAGGTGATAAGGTTACTGTTAAAGTTACAGAAATCGACAGTCAGAACAGAATCAATCTTTCCAGAAAAGAATTGCTGTAACAATGAAAAATCAGAAAAGGAGATTGTTTTGAAACAATCTCCTTTTTTATAGTATAGGAAATATCGATTTACCGATATTGACGTAATATCAACAAAAGGACCTTGTGAAGTATCTCCCCCCCCCTTGCGGTCGACATGTGTGAAAAGGGAGCTTTGATTCCGCATGTTTTCACTTTTGTTCTCATGCAGGAAATATCAGTGATAACTGTTTCGGAGGATGAAACTGTGGAGGATTCTTCGTTTTTTCAGCTTTAACTTTCAGATGATGAATTGCATTAATAATTATGACAAATAAAATTGTTCTTTCATAATATAGGATATACAGAATATGAAAGGAGAATTTTGTTTTGAAATTTGATATAAATTGCAACAGTACAGCTCCTGTATACTCAGGAGGCTGCTGTTTTGAAAACTGGCCTATAGCGATGGCATATGTTCCTATGCAGCAATGGGAAGAAATCTATAATCCGGCAGAAGGATTGAGCTTTGGAACTATTTTTCCAAGTCTAAATCTTCCGTTTATGGGAGGTGGATTAAGATAATGGGCAAAAATAATATGTTAAGGATGATACAGCAGCTTAACTTTACAATGATAGAGTTGGGACTTTTTTTAAACAATCAGCCTGACTGTCAAAATGCGCTGGCGCTTTATGAGAGAACAAGGCTTATGTATATTGATGCAAGAAGAGAGTATGAAAACCTCTATGGTCCGCTGACCTATGATGGTGTAAATACTGAAAGAGACGGATGGTCATGGATTAATGACCCATGGCCGTGGGAAGGAGAGTATTAATTATGTGGACCTATGAAAAAAGATTGGAATATCCGGTAAATATAAAGAATCCGAATCCGGCTATGGCAAAATTCATTATAAGTCAGGTAGGAGGACCTGATGGTGAGCTGGCTGCTTCACAGCGTTATTTGTCACAGCGTTATTCAATGCCTTATAATCAGGCAAAGGCTACGCTTACAGATGTAGGAACAGAAGAACTGGCTCATCTTGAAATGGTAAGCGCTATAATTCATCAGCTTACAAGGAACATGAGCGTGGAAGATGTGAAAGCAGCAGGTATGGAGGCTTATTTTGTTGACCATACAGCAGGTGTATATCCTCAGGCAGCTGCGGGATTTCCCTTTGACGCTTTGAGTTTTGCTTCAAAGGGCGATGCAATAACGGACCTTGTGGAAGATATGGCGGCAGAACAGAAAGCTCGTACAACCTATGACAATATTCTGCGCATGGTAGATGACCCTGATGTTATAGACCCGATAAAATATCTCAGGGAAAGGGAAATAGTTCATTTCCAGCGTTTCGGTGAGACTCTGAGAATTGTTCAGGATAATCTTGACAGCAGAAATTTCTATGCTATAAATCCGGAATTTGATATGATAGGACGTGTTTAATCAAAGACAGCTGCTCAGAAGTTTAATTAAAAGAGTATTGTATTAATAGGGAGAACTAAAAAAACGGGAAGCGGTAATTTTTGCTGCCCGTTTTTTAGTGCGGTGGTTTATTATGATTATTGATTTAAATAATGCAGGCATAACTAAAAGTTTGGTTTTAATATATCTTTGTATATTTTATTGAACTATTTTTTATTTTATTGTATTTGTCGTTATTGATACAGACTCAATACGTTAAATTAAAGGTTTGCCTGTCATTTCATCAGGTATATCTAAATTCATAAGTTTAAGCAGCGTAGGCGCGATATCGCAGAGACGGCCTCCGTCTTTTAGTTTTTTTGGGTCTGATGAAATATGAATGAGAGGTACATCGTTTAAAGAATGAGCCGTCATAATATTACCGTTTTCATCAAGCATTTCGTCGGCATTTCCGTGGTCGGCGGTTAAAAGTATTTGACCGTCTTTTGCAAGTACGGCGTTCACTATTTCAGGAACGCATTTATCCAGCGTTTCGATAGCCTTTACAGCAGCATCCATAATACCTGTATGTCCAACCATATCAGCATTGGCGAAATTGAGAATTATCAAATCGTATTTATCGCTGTTTATGGCATCAATAACCTTATCGGTTACTTCATATGCGCTCATTTCCGGCTGCATATCATATGTAGCTACTTTAGGAGACGGTACGAGTATTCTGTCTTCATTTCTGTTAGGTGCTTCTATACCGCCGTTAAAGAAAAACGTAACATGGGCATATTTTTCTGTTTCTGCTATTCTAAGCTGCGTAAGACCTTTATCAGCAATATATTCACCTAAAGTATTTGTCATTGTTTCAGGAGGAAATGCCAGATTTACATTAGGCATTTCGGCATCGTACTGCGTCATACAAATATAGCATAGATTATCTATTGTTTTTTTTCGCAGGAACCCATCAAAATCAGGGTCAACAAATGCTCTTGTTATTTCTCTTGCTCTGTCGGGTCTGAAATTAAACATTATCATCGAATCGTTATCGGATACAGGCAATGCTCCGTCTATTACAGTAGGAAGCACGAATTCATCGTTTTCATCTCGTTTATATGCGTTTTGAATTGCTTCGGTACTGCTCTTCGCATGTAGTCCTTCGTTTAATGCCATCGCATTAAATGCTTTTTCAACTCTTTCCCAGCGTTTGTCTCTGTCCATGGCATAATATCTTCCTGAAACAGTTCCTATGGTTCCAAGACCGATATCTTTCATATGTGAAGTTAACTGGTCTATATATTTTTGTGCGCATCTTGGGGGAACATCTCTGCCATCTAAAAAACAATGAATACATAAATTCTTTATATTTTCTTTTTTTGCCATATCGATAAGAGATATAAGGTGGTTTATATGGCTGTGAACTCCTCCGTCAGAGAGAAGACCCAGAAGGTGCAGTGTGGAGTTGTTGGCTTTAGCGTGAGCCATAGCTTTAAGAAGCGCAGGATTATGAAAAAATTCTCCGTTCTTTATGGATTTTGTAATCATCGTTAAATCCTGGTAGACTATTCTTCCGGCGCCTATATTCAGATGTCCGACTTCTGAATTTCCCATTTGCCCATCAGGAAGTCCTACATCAAAACCGCATGCTTTAAGCGTGGTGAATGGATATTTTGAAAAAATTTCATCAATATGTGGTTTTTTTGCTGCATATATGGCATTTCCTGTTTTATTGCTGTTAATACCGTAGCCATCAAGTATCATCAGCATTGTGGGTCTTTTAAAACTATTCATTTAAATACCTCCATGGTAGTTTTTAATCATTTCAATTACCTGTTAATTATAACATATACTTTTAGTTAATGGGCATAATATACGTATAAAAGGTTGTAGCAGGATCAACCTTAAAATACCATTGATAGGAGGTATGATATGGGAAAGACATGTAACACTATATTAGGATTAGGTCTTGCGGGCGCTATAATAGGAATGCATATTTATGTACTTATGGAGCCAAAAGAACAATGCAAGATTAAAAAAGAATTTAAAGAAGCTGTTGAAGACCTTAAAAAGGCAACCAGCAAACTTAAAAGCATAGGTGAATAGCAGACAAAACTTATAAAAATTATCATTAAACGAAAGGAAAATTATTATGAAAGTTTTGGAAAATATGGATAAAGAAAAGCTTGACAAAAAAGAGATTTGGGAATCAATGCCCGAATATGAAGCTCTTGGAATGACTGAAGAAGATATAGACATGAGCATTTTGGATTCAGAAGAATAATTTTAGCAATAAAAACTGAGTAAAGGACAATAAGTGCTGTTTTATGAAAATAAAGCTATTGTCCTTTTATTATTTTATTATTAATTTTTACGGCAGAAAATATTTGCAGACGAAGCTTGTGGATAATTGATACTTATGATATAATTTCACAGGTAAACTGCCGCCGGGTAGTAGCGTTATTCGCTGGATTTCATATCGATAGGCCTTAGAAGATATGGAATGCCGGCGTTTTTTATTATGAGAAAATATTAGAAGATAAATAAAGGCTGATTTATTAAAATCTGAGGTGATTTCATGGAAAACAACGCAGTTGAAAACAGAGATAATTATTTAAAGGAATATGCTAAATATACGTCTTTGAATGTTGCCGGGATGCTTGGTATATCATGCTACATACTTGCTGATACTTTTTTTGTATCAAAGGGTCTTGGCGCTGAGGGGCTTGCAGCTCTAAACATTGCACTTCCTATTTTTAATTTCATAAGAGGAATCGGCTTGATGATGGGAATAGGAGGCGCTACCAAGTATTCCATACTAAAAGGCCAGAGGGAAAATCAAAAGGCAAATAAGGTTTTTTCTATTATGGCGATTACGGTGGTTTTGATTTCTGTTTTAATTGTTCTGGCAGGAGTGTTTTTTTCGGAAAACATAACTTATGCATTGGGAGCCGATGAAAATGTATTCGATATGACCAATTCATATCTTAGGGTTATATGTATATTTGCGCCTTTTTTCATGATGAACGATACTCTTATATGTTTTGTGCGAAATGACAGAAATCCTAATCTGCCAATGGTGGCAATGGTATTGGGAAGTCTTGCAAACATTGTACTGGATTATATATTTATCTTTCCGCTGGGAATGGGAATATTCGGAGCTGCTTTAGCGACGGGAATGGCGCCTGCGATAGGTATGGTTATAATTTCTCTTCACTGGATAAAATTTGATAACGAGCTTAGATTGATAAAGGTGAGGATAGAGACAAGTGTGATAAAAAATGCCGTTTCTCTGGGGTTTCCCTCTTTTGTTACAGAGGTTTCCTCAGGAATAGTGATTTTAGTGTTCAATATGATAATACTTAAGCTTCAGGGCAATACAGGTGTTGCAGCATACGGAGTTATAGCTAATATATCTCTTGTTGTAATCTCCATATATACAGGCATAGCTCAGGGGATACAGCCAATTATGAGCAGAGCCTTTGGAAAGGAAGATATGGATAATGTAAAGAGAGTATTTAAGTATGCGGCAATAACTGTTGCAGCTGTTTCAGTTTTAATATATTTAAATGTATTTGTATTTTCTGAGGGTATTACTCAGATATTTAACAGTGAAAACAATGCAGAACTGCAAAAAATTGCGGTAAGGGGACTTAAGATATATTTTATTGCTATACTGTTTGCCGGATTTAATATTTCTCTGGCAATGCTGTTTACTTCGACTCAAAGAGCATTTCCGGCTCACGTTATTTCAGTAATGCGAGGTCTTGTAATAATTGTTCCAATGGTATTTTTATTGTCCGGTATATTCGGTTTGGATGGCGTGTGGATGTCTTTTCCAATAACTGAAATAACGGTATCATTTATTGGAACAGCGGTATATTGTGTCTTTAAAAGAAAGGATGTATACTGATTAGAGTTATTTCATTACAGGAGAATTAAAATGGAGTGGACTAAAGCCCAGAAAAAAACTATAGAATTACGAAATAAAAATATATTGGTATCAGCGGCGGCAGGTTCAGGTAAAACCGCCGTGCTTGTAGAGAGGATAAAGCAGCTTGTAATAAAAGATTTTGTCGATATTGACAGATTTTTAATTGCAACTTTTACAAATGCCGCTTCTTTGGAAATGAAAGAGAGGCTGGAAAAATCAATAAGGGATGAAATTAAAAACAGCGGCAATGACTTAAAAAAACAGAAATTTTTAAGACGGCAGCTGGAACTTTTGCCAAAAGCCAGCATAGGAACATTTCATAATTTTGCGCTTGAGATAATGAAGCAATATTTTTATCTTATAGATTTAGAACCAGGATTTAAAATAGGAGACGATGTTCAGATTTCGATTATGAAGCGGGAAAGCGCCGATGAGCTGTTTGAAAACAGATTTGAAAATGATTTTGAAAAGTTTAAGGAGTTTCTCAAAAAGTACAGCAGCGACAGGAGTGAAAATCGTATAAAGAATAATATCATTTCAATATACGATGAGCTGAGGAGCATACCTGATTATTTAAAATGGGCGGAAGAAAGAACTGATATGCTGGGCGTGCAGTTCCCGCTGGTTTCACTGAATATTGCGGATTTTATTTTAAAGGATACAGAAGACAGTTTGTATGAAGCGGAGATGTTATACTCTGAAGCAGCTGATTTAATCTTTGAAGAGGGGATAGAAAGTCTGGCAGAAAAAGCAAGACAGGATGCTGATAATGTAGAATTTTTAAGAATACAAATAGAGCATATTTTAGACGAAAAGTTTAAAACAGGTCTTATGGATACCGATGCAGCAGAAAACATACTGAAGTCATTAAAATCCATTAAACTGAATACAATGAGGGCCTCAAAAGCAGAGCAGGAAAGCTATAATAGTATAAAAGAAAAGGTTTCAAATCTTAGAAAAAGAGGGAAAAAACTTATAGATGATACGGCTAAAGTATATTTTTCATGTTCTTTTGATGAATATGGCAGGGAGCTTAATGAAATTTACCCTGATACAAAATATTTTTTAGAGCTTATTGCAGAGTTAGAAACTATTTTCAAAGAGAAGAAGCGTGAAAAAAACATGGTGGATTTTGATGATATAATGCACTATGCAATAGATATTCTTAAAAATGACATGGCATCAGCCGAATACAGGGACAGGTTTGAATACTTGTTTATAGATGAATTTCAGGACAGCAATATGCTGCAGGAAATGATAATAGAAAAGATTGCAAGAGACAACAATCTTTTTATGGTCGGGGATGTAAAGCAGAGTATATATAAGTTCAGGCTTGCAGAGCCGGAAATCTTCAAGAAAAAATATGAACTTTACAGCAGCAGCTTGGAGAGCAAAAGTGAAAAGATAGATTTGAATAATAATTTCAGAAGTAAATTTAAGGTAACTGAAACGGTAAACAGAGTATTTGAAAATATTATGGAGGATTATGATGAGAACTCGAAGCTGCACTGCACGGTAAACAGTGATGATAAAGGTTATGAGAGCCGTCTTACAATAATAGATAAAAGCGATGATGAGGTAAAGGTTAAAGAAACTTCTCACATTGAAGCGCAGGCAGCGGCAGATATAATAAAAGAGAGCTTGGGATTGCCTATATATGATGTGAAAATGGGCGTGATGAGGCCTTTGGAATACAAGGATATGGTCATACTGTCAAGAAGCAGAAATTCAATATCGGAAATTGAAAATTATTTGAATAATGAGGGTATTCCTGCCTTTGGCGAAGCTCAGGGAGGATATTTTGAGACCGTTGAGATACAGGTATTTGTAAATCTTCTTAAGGTCATTGATAATAAGAGAAGGGATATCCCTCTTATTTCTGTAATGAGGTCTGTTATATTTGATTTCGATATAAAAGAACTGTCGCAGATAAGAATAGAATCAAAGTCGGGAAGTTTTTATAATGCAGTTGAAAGCTATATAGAAAACGGTGAAAATACACAGATAAAAAATAAAATAAAAAATATGATGGATAAGCTTTCTTACTGGAAAGTTCTTTCAAAGACTGTAACTCTTGAAGAACTGCTCAGAGTGCTTTTGTATGATACGGGATATTACGATTACTGCAGTGGTTTGCCTGTCGGAAAACAACGAATTTCAAATCTAAGAATGCTTCTTGAAAAAGGCGCAGCTTTTGAAACTGCCAATTACAGCGGACTTTATGGGTTCCTTTCTTATATAGATGCGATGAAAACAAGCAATATTTCTGTAGGTGAAGCTAAAATCTCAGGCGAAGATGAGAATGTCGTACGAATTATGACTGTACACAAAAGCAAAGGCCTTGAATTTCCTATGGTAATTCTTGTGGGCGCAGGAAGAATGATAAAAGCAAAAGGGTCGAACGGTTCTATTAATCTTCATAAAGACTTTGCCATCGGTTTGCCTTATGTTAACCGAAAGGAGCACTGGCACAGAAAAACTCTTCTGCAGCGTGTTATAGAGAGGAAAAAAGCAAAGGAAGAATTAGACGAAGAAGTCCGCATACTTTATGTTGCATTTACAAGGGCTATGGATAAACTTGAGATAATCGGAAGTATAAATGACATAGAAAAACTGGATGAGCGCAATATTTCAAAAAAGTCATATTTAGAAATGGTATATCCATCTTTTAAATTATCAGGAGATAATGTAAGGGTTGAATTTGCAGGAAAAAATTCATATTACGAAAACAAGACGAGTTTTGGAATCAGAAATATGAATTTATTGACAAGTCGCATAAATGAAAATAGAAGTGAAGAACTGTATGAGAAAATAGACCGGCTGCTTTCTTTTAAATATCCTTACGGAACTGATGACATATCTGTAAAATCCAAATATTCAGTGACGGAACTTAGCGGCAGAAATGATAGTAATGAAAAGCGATTGGATATGATAAATCCGGATTTCTCTATTGATAAAAGCAGGCTGAGCGCTGCGGATCTAGGCTCTGCCATACATCTGGTAATGGAAAAAACAGATTTTTCGGCAGCATTAAAAAGAGGAAGACCTTATATAGAGGAAAGGATAGATTTTCTTAAAAACAATGGAGCGCTGACTTTACGGGAAGCAGATTCCATAAATATAGACAATATTTTAGGATTTTTTGATTCGAATATAGGTATAAGAGCTGCAAAAGCCAAAAATATTGAAAAAGAAAGGGAGTTTATTCTTCTCAAAGAGGTAGAGGGAAAAGAGACTATAGTTCAGGGAATAATAGATTGTTATTTTGAAGATGAAGAGGGACTTACTCTTATAGATTACAAAAATATATATGTAGGAAAAGATGTACCGGAAGAAAGCATAATAGAAAAATATCAAAATCAGCTGGACTTTTATAAAGAGGCTATTTTCAGTTCGTTGGGTAAAAAAGTTGACGAAGCTTATATTTACCTGTTTAATTTAAAAAAATTTATAAAAGGCAGATAAAATTTGCAAAATAATATTGACATTATTATGCAGGAGTGGTACATTTAGATTGTGGTTAGCACTCGGTGATAAAGAGTGCTAACAATGGGAGGCCGAATATGGATTTAAGCGAAAGAAAAATGAAAATATTACAGGCCATTATAGCTGATTTTATCAGAACGGCAGAACCGGTAGGCTCCAGAACTATATCAAAGAATTATGATTTTGGTATAAGTCCGGCTACCATAAGAAACGAGATGTCTGATTTGGAGGACCTTGGATATTTGAGCCATCCGCACACATCTTCGGGCAGAGTTCCGTCAGAAAAAGCATACAGACTGTATGTGAATGAACTGATGAAAAAGAAAGAGCTTACTGCAGAAGAAAAAGACGCTATTGCTTCAAAGCTGTACAGCAATGTAACGGAGCTTGAAAATTTAGTGGAAAGAGCGGCGCATATATTATCTGAGATAACAAATCTTACAGCCTTTGCCTTGACGCCGAGAAAAGAAGAAGACACTTTAAAATATATAAATCTGCTTCCTGTAGATGAATATACTGTAGTTCTCATGCTGGTATCCGAGAGCGGTAAGGTTTCCAATACTGCCGTAAAGCTGGAAAAACCCACCTCGGAAGAATCTCTTGGGATTTTGGCAAAAACAATGACATATAATTATCGTGGCAAAACACTGAGCGAAGCTCTTACTACAGATATTATAAAGAATTTCAAATCCGATGCCGAATCAATGGCAATGTTTGAAAAGAATATTGTTCCGAGTTTTATTAAAACACTGGAAGATATGCTTAATGTCAATCTTTATATGGACGGATTGACAAATATCTTTTCCATACCGGAATACAATGATATTGACCGCGCCAAGATGTTTCTGGAAATGCTCAATAAAAAAGAAGATTTAACGAAAACCCTGATAAACAGAGAAAACGGCGTAATAATAACCATAGGAAATGAAAATCAGGATAAATCGATGCAGGACTGCAGCCTGATAACAGCAACATATCATGTTGACGGAAAACTTATGGGCAAAATAGGTGTTATAGGACCTACGAGAATGAGGTACGGAGAGGTTACATCAATAGTAGAGTATCTTACAGATAATATAAGCGAAGCGTTCAGAATAACGGAAGGAGATAGTGATGAATAAGGTTAATGCGGATGATGTTAAAAAAGACGACGCCGTACAGGAAGAAGAAATAAAAGAAGAAAAGACAGCGGAAACCGAGGAAAAGGAATCCGATAAACAGACAGAAAAAAGTGATAGTGAAAAAGAGTGTGAAAATACCGCCGAAGAAAAAAAAGAGCCTGAAGAAGATGCTGATACAAGATATATGAGACTTATGGCGGATTTTCAAAATTATAAAAAGAGAGTGGAAAAAGAAAAAAAAGATTTGTATTCCTACGCTAACGAGCAGCTCATAACTGAGCTTTTAGAAATTCTTGATAATTTTGAAAGAGCGCTTGAACAGGAAACAGGCGAAGCCGGATTTAAAGAAGGTATGAATATGATTTTTAAACAGTTTACGGGAGTTTTAGAAAAATCCGGTCTTGCTGAGATACCTGCTCTTGGAGAGGAATTCGATCCGAATTTCCACAATGCTGTAATGACTGAAGAAACTGCTGAATATGAAAGCGGAAAAGTTTCAGGCGTTATGCAGAAAGGATACACATTAAATGGTAAAGTGATTAGACCTTCAATGGTCAAAGTCGCAGGCTAATTTAAGAATATAACTCAGAATATAACGAGGAGGAAAATAAAATGGGAAAAGTAATAGGAATTGATTTAGGTACAACGAATTCATGCGTAGCAGTACTTGAAGGGGGAGAACCTGTTGTAATTGCCAACGCAGAAGGCAACAGAACGACACCGTCAGTTGTCGGTTTTGCAAAAAACGGAGAAAGGCTCGTAGGTGAGACTGCTAAAAGGCAGGCTATAACAAATCCTGACAGAACTATAGCATCTATAAAGAGATACATGGGCACAGACCATACTGTTGAAATAGACGGTAAGAAATATACGCCTCAGGATATTTCAGCTATGACTTTAGGCAAATTAAAGGCTGATGCGGAAAGTTATCTGGGAGAAAAGGTGACAGAAGCTGTAATTACGGTTCCTGCCTACTTTACAGACAGTCAGAAACAGGCAACAAAAGATGCAGGCAAGATTGCAGGGCTGGATGTTAAGAGAATTATAAACGAACCTACAGCTGCATCGCTTGCATATGGTCTTGATAAAGATGAAGACCAGCATAAAATTTTAGTATACGACTTGGGAGGCGGTACATTTGACGTATCCATTCTGGAACTTGGAGATGGAGTATTCGAGGTGCTGGCAACAAATGGAAACAATAAACTGGGCGGAGACGATTTTGATGAAGCTGTTTTAAACTTTATGGCCGACAGCTTTGCAAAAGAAAACGGTGTTGACTTAAGAAATGACAAGATGGCGCTTCAGAGACTTAAGGAAGCTGCAGAAAAGGCAAAGAAAGAACTTTCAAGCGCACAGACTACAAATGTAAATCTGCCGTTCATTACAGTTAATGAAAACGGACCTCTGCATTTGAATATGGATATTACAAGAGCTAAATTTGACCAGCTTACGGCAGATCTTGTAAACGCTACTATTGAACCTATGAAAAAAGCTATGGCTGACGCAGGTGTGAGCAACAGCGATATTTCAAAAGTAATATTGGTAGGAGGCTCCACAAGAATTCCGGCTGTACAGGAAGCTGTTAAAAAGATTACAGGCAAAGAACCGTTTAAAGGAATCAACCCTGACGAATGTGTAGCCATAGGCGCTGCAATACAGGCCGGAGTGCTTACAGGTGAAGTAAACGATGTATTGCTTCTCGATGTAACTCCACTTTCACTTTCAATCGAAACATTAGGCGGTGTTGCAACAAAACTTATAGAAAGAAATACCACTATACCTACTAAAAAGAGTCAGGTGTTCTCAACTGCTGCGGATAATCAGACTGCTGTAGATATTCACGTAATGCAAGGTGAAAGAGAGATGGCATCAGGAAATACTACATTGGGAAGATTCCAGCTCACAGGTATTCCACCTGCTCCACGCGGTATTCCTCAGATTGAAGTTACATTTGATATCGATGCCAACGGCATTGTAAATGTAAGTGCGAAGGATATGGGGACAGGTAAAGAACAGAGCATCACGATAACATCTTCAACTAAACTTTCCGATGAAGAGATAAATGCGAAAGTTAAAGAAGCAGAGCAGTATGCTGAAGAAGATAAGAAGAGAAAAGAGGAAATTGAAGTAAGAAACAGAGCAGAAACTCTTATTTATGAAACGGAAAAGAATATTAAAGAGCTTGAAAACTCTTTATCCGAAGAGGAAAAGACTGATATAAACGCTGCTAAGGATGAACTTTCAAAGGCTCTTGAGGCTAACAATATAGATGATATAAAGGATAAGACTGAAAAGCTGACAGAAAAGTTCCATACGATTTCAGCTAAAATGTATCAGCAGGCTCAGGCAGCGGGAGCAGACCCTAACATGGCCGCTTCTTCTGGAACAAATGACGGGGAAGCCTCAAAACCTAAAGATGATAACGTAGTTGACGCGGATTATGAAGTTGTAGATGACGACAAATAGAAATTGCTGAAATTACCTTTGGCATGACGAAAATTATCAGTAGCCATCGGGATATAAAGATTATAACAGCTTGCGGTCTATTGAGGCCGCAAGCAAAGTTATGTTAAAAATAAATTATTAGTTAGAGGATGAATGAAATGGCAGATAAAAGAGATTACTACGAGGTTTTGGGATTAAAAAAGGGCGCAAGTGACAGTGAAATAAAAAAGGCGTTCCGGAAGATGGCTATGAAGTATCACCCTGATAAAAATCCCGGAGACAAGGAAGCCGAAGAAAAATTTAAAGAAATAAATGAAGCCTATGCAGTATTGTCAGACCCTGAAAAGAAAGAGAAGTATGATAGATTCGGTCATGCAGGAGTGGACCCTAACGCCGGTTTTGGCGGAGGCGGAGCAGGCGGCTTCGGTGGTTTTGGCGGTTTTGAAGATATTTTCGATATGTTTGGAGGAGCTTTCGGAGGCTTCGGCGGAGGCGGAAGCCGGGGCAAAAGCAGAAGAAACGGTCCAAGAAAAGGCAGCGATTTACAAAAAGCTATCACTATTGATTTTACAGAGGCTGCTTTTGGCGCAAAGAAGCAAATTAAAATAAATAAATATGTCAAGTGTAAAACTTGTGACGGAACAGGTGCTGCTCCGGGTACATCCAAAAAAACATGTCCTACATGCAACGGAACGGGTGAAGTGAGAACTTCACAGAGAACTCCATTAGGTACTTTCCAGAGTGTATCGCCGTGTCCTGACTGCAACGGAACAGGTGAAATAAACGAAAGTCCTTGCAAAGACTGCGGTGGTACGGGAAAAATCAGGGATACTGTAACCATATCGGTAAATATCCCGGCCGGCGTTGACAATGATTCTGTAATTCCGATAAAGGGTCAGGGAGAACCGGGAATAAACGGAGGTCCTGACGGCGACCTTTATATTGTAATAAATGTAAGACCGCATAAAATTTTTGAAAGAAGAGGTCAGGATTTATGGCTGGAGATACCGATAAGTTTTAATCAGGCTGCTTTGGGAGATGATATAGTAGTTCCTACTCTGGAGGAAAAAGTATCATATAAGATACCTGCCGGAACTCAGCCGGGTACGGTATTCAGACTTAAAAACAAGGGAATAAAGAGTGTAAGGAGCAATAAGAAGGGAGACCTTTATGTTAAGGTGTCGTTGGAAATCCCTACGAAACTTAATTCTAAGCAGAAGAAAGCCATTGAAGCTATGGGTAAAGCTGTTACAAATGACTGCTATCAGAAAAAAAGCAGTTTTCTAGATTCTATAAAAGAATTTTTCTCTTAGAGAGATGATATATTTAATTATGTGAAAAGTTATATAGAGTGCAGATATTTCTGCACTCTATTGATGTTTATGATATATAATGTTTATGATATTTTTAGTTATTAGGATTCGGATTGAAGATTGTGATGAAATTGATAAAGAGGAATGAAAAAAGAGAGATAAATAAAATAGATGGGCAGCTTATGTTCTCAAATAAATTCTTGATAAAGCTTTTATGGCCCTTGTTTATAGAACAGTTTCTCGTTTTCGCTGTAGGTCTTGTAGATTCCATTATGGTGGCGAGTGTGGGAGAGGCGGCTGTTTCAGCAGTATCTCTTGTAGATTCTGTTATGGTGCTTATCATTACTGTAATGACAGCTCTGGCGACAGGCGGCGCTGTAGTGGTGGGACAGTTTTTGGGACAGAGCAAGGATGGAGAAGCACGCCAGGCTGGAGACCAGCTTATATTGTTTATAATTATGTTTTCGGTTTTTATCATTGCTGTTATGTATGCATTTAAGAATTTTATTCTTTCTGTTGTATTTGGAAATATAGAAGAAGATGTAATGGCATACTGTAATACATATTACATTATAGTGGTGGCGTCGGTTCCATTTATTGCCGTTTACAATGCAGGAGCGGCGCTTTTCAGAAGTGTTGGAAATTCTCAGATGTCAATGAAAATATCTTTTCTGATGAATGGCATTAATGTCGCAGGAAATGCGATGCTGATATACGGGTTTAACAGAGGAGTTGAAGGTGTGGCAATACCGACCCTTGTGTCAAGGGCGGTAGCGGCATTTATAGTACTCAGATGTCTAAAAAATCAGGAGTTTGAGATGCATATAAGCCGCCGGTTTGTGTACAGACCGGACTGGAAGCTGATTAAAAATATATTGAAAATAGGTGTGCCCAATGGAGTGGAGAACAGTATGTTTCAGCTTGGAAAGCTTATACTTCTGAGTATGATATCTGGATTCGGAACGGCTGCAATAGCGGCTAATGCAGTAGGAAATGCAGTGGCCATGATTGCAGTGCTTCCGGGGATGTCCGTTGGATATGGCATTGTATCCGTTATAAGCAGATGCGTGGGAAGCGGGGATTATAATCAGGTAAGATATTATACAAAAAAGCTGATGAAATGGGTCTATTATCTTATGATTGCGGTAAATGTGATTATTATATTTTTGACTCCTTTTATTCTTAAAATATATGGACTGTCGGAAACTACCGCTGATATAGCGGGAAAAATAATAATATTTCACAGTTTCTGGGCTATAACAATATGGCCTCTTTCTTTCTCTCTGCCTAATATGCTTAGAGCGGCAGGTGATGTAATGTATACTATGATAATCGGTGTGGGCTCTATGTGGATATTCCGAATATGTTTTGGTATTGTACTTGGCTCGGCAATGGGATTCGGTGTGTTTGGAGTATGGATTGCAATGATAATAGACTGGGCAATAAGGGCAATATGTTTTATTATAAGGTATCGAAGCGGCAGATGGAAGCATCCGGCTGTTGAATAATTATGGTATAATTCATGTGTGGTATTAAGGAGGTATTTTATGAAATATACAGAATTAAAAATACATGTAAGCCGTGAAGGTGTAGAACAGATAACAGCTATGATGCTTCAGATGGGTGTGGAACAGCTTTCTGTAGATGACCCGGAAGACTTTGATGATATTTTAAATAAAAAGAATGAATATGGATGGGACTATATAGAGGATGAGTTAAAAGTTAATCTTGACAGAGAGCCCGTGGTGTTCATGTATTTTGACTGCACAGATGATTCAGTCAAGCTGATAGCTGATATAAAGCAGGGAATTGAAGAGCTGAAAAAAAGTTTATCAAATGGAGAGTTTGGCAGATCTGCTGATTTTGGAAGTCTTAAGATCGAAGAAAGTATCGTGGATGATGAGGATTGGAAAGATAAGTGGAAAGAATTTTTTAAGCCGTCTAAAATTACTGATAAAATCGTAGTTAAGCCTTCATGGGAGGACTATGAAAATACTCAAGGGGAAATTGTAATTCAAATAGACCCGGGTATGGCCTTTGGAACGGGAACTCACGAAACCACATCTTTATGCATGAAGCTTATGGAGAAATATTTGGGAGAAAACCCGGTAAGCAAGAAAGTGCTTGACATAGGATGCGGTTCGGGAATTCTGTCCATAGGCGCGGCGCTTTTAGGATGCAGCGATGTTTTCGGAATTGAAATAGATGGTGATGCTGTTGCTGTTGCAGATGAAAATGTAAAACTGAATCATGTGGAAAATCAAGTAAATATAATACAGGGGGATCTTACAAAAGGTATAGATTTTAAGGCTGATATAATAGTGGCTAATTTAATGGCGGATTTGGTTATGATGTTAGCTCCGCAGGCAAAGGAACATCTGATGGGTGATGGAGTATTTATTTCATCAGGTATATTGACGGAAAAAAGAAGTTTGGTTTCCGAGGCTATTGAGAAAGCCGGATTTCACATTTTGGAAATCGCAGAAGATGGTGAGTGGTGCGCTATTGCAGCAGAAGTAGATGAAAGGATATAAAAATTATCAGTATGAGCAGATTTTTTGTGGATGCTAAAAATGTAGGTGCTAAAACTATATATTTGGATGATAAAGATGACATACATCATATGATGAAAGTGCTGCGCTTAAATGAGGGGGATGAAATTGATATTTCAGACGGCAGCCAGTGGGAATATAAAGCTGTTATAAGAAAAATGGATGATTGTCAGTGTGAAGCGGAGATAACGGACAAACAGAAATTTACAAGAGAACCTGAAATAAAAATTACTTTATTTCAGGGAATTCCCAAGCAGGGAAAGATGGAGACTATAGTTCAAAAATCGGTAGAACTTGGTGTATGGAAAATAGTTCCCGTCTTTATGGACAGAACAGTTGTAGTTGATAAAGGAAATTTCAATAAGAAGATACAGCGATGGCAGAAAGTTTCAAGTGAAGCTGTCAAGCAGTGCAGAAGGGGTATAATTCCTGAGGTTTGCGAGGCTGTAATGTCAAAAAATATAACTGATAATTTTTCGGAATTTGATTTGGTGCTGTTTCCCTATGAAAATGAGGAAGGGCAGACTATAAAGGATGTTCTGAGATTGCATTCAGATAAAGATATTAAATCATTGGCAGTTATTATAGGACCGGAGGGCGGGTTTTCAGATGATGAGGCGTCACGTATAGTTGAAGCCGGAGGAAAATCCGTATCTTTAGGAAAAACTGTTTTGAGAACAGAAACGGCAGGAATTGCCGCCGTTTCTATGATAATGTATGAACTGGAGCTTTGATTTTATCAGAAGACCAATCTCATTGTTTATGGTGAAATAGTATTTGATAACAGGTAAATATTTATTCTTTCGGCAGTGTGACCGTTATCCTTGTGCCAATATCTTCTCTTGATATAACGTCAAAATATCCTCCATGCCTGTCTATTATCCATTTTGCAATAGAAAGGCCTAAGCCGGCGCCTCCGCTGTCCTTTGTTCTGGCAGGATCTGAACGGAAAAAACGTTCGAACATATGGGATACATCTTTTGATGATATACCTATGCCTTCGTCCTGTATGATAAAGGAAGGACTGCCTTCATTGCTGGTTTTGATTTTTAGAAGTATTGAGGAGTTTTCGGGGGTGTATTTTGCGGCATTGTCTATCAGTATTCTTGCCGTTTGTTTAAGCATGGAAATATCTCCGTATGCTGTAATCTCATTGTTTTCTTCAGTGAAACTGTATATGTGGTTTTTATCAATCATGGAAGACTCTTCGTAAACCTCTTTCATCATTTCATTTAAAGAAAAACTTTGCATATTCAGTTTCGTTTTTCCGCTGTCGCCTCTGGCAAGGAAAAGCAGCTGCTCTACCAGCTTTTTCATATGTTCTGTTTCACTTTTTATTGCATCTATTGATTCATTTAATATTTTTTCATCGGTTTTTCCCCATCTGTCCAGCATATTTACATATCCCTGGAGTACAGCAAGAGGCGTTCTGAGTTCGTGAGAAGCATCGGATACGAATCTTGACTGCTGTCTGTAACTATCTCGCATTCTTTCCAAAAGATTGTTTATGGAAATTTCAAGCTGTTCAAGTTCTGCGTTGCCTGTGTGTAGTTTTGCTCCCTCTTTTACAGGACTTATTTCGTTTATGGCCTTTTCAAGTTCGTAAAATGTCTGGGGGTCGAAGTCAGCGGTATTTCCGAGTACTTTAGCTTTGAATGCTATTTCATCAAGAGGTGCCAGGTCTCGGCGTATTTTTCTTGCTCCCATCAATGCTGTTTCTAAAATACATATAATCTGAATCAGAAGCAATAAGTTCATAATAGAGGAAATGCCGAGCAGAAATGAACCGCTGTAAGTATATTCAAGTTTTCCATTTGTATTTTCATGAACGTAAACACTTTCCGAAAGGATTTCTTTAAAGTCTTCCGGAAAGACGAACCCTTTTGTGCTGATTTTATTTTTTAAAAGCTCTTCCGTTTTTTCAGGAACATTTTCTATGCTGGTAAAATATCTTTGTGCTGATAATTGAAATTTACTGTCAGGTGAAACTTCTGCATTATAGCACCAAAAGAAAAATGATAAGGATAGTATTATAATATCTATAAGTATAAAAGAAGAAAGCATGTTCAAGATATTTCTTCTGTTGATTCTTCTTGAAATTGATTTTGTTCGTTTGGTTTCATTCATTTTATTACATACCCCACTCCTCGTACCGTTTCTATTATTTTTTCGTTTATTTTATTTCTCAAATAATATACATACACATCGACAACATTGGTTTCTCCCATATAATCATAACCCCAGACTTTTTCCAGAAGAGTGTCTCTTGACAGAACAATGGATTTATTTTCAAGCAAAGTACGCAGCAAAATGAATTCCCTGTTTGTAAGATCGATTTTCTGACTATCGTAGTATACTTCATGCGAGGATATATCAAGAGTAAGTTTTCCCGCTGAAAGTATATTCTCTTTTTTATCTTTAGGTGTATCGGACTTTCTTTTAAGGGCGACTCTTATTCGCGCAAGAAGTTCTTCTATTGCAAAAGGTTTTGTTATATAGTCGTCTGCTCCCATATCAAGACCTGATACTTTATCCATAACGGCATCTCTTGCAGTGAGCATTATAACAGGGACTTCCGAGAATTTTCTTATTCTTCTAAGAACTTCAAGTCCGTTTAGTTCAGGAAGCATTATATCCAATAAAATAAGGTCGAAATGGTTTTGTTCAACCATTTCGAGCCCTTCTCTGCCATTAAATGTTTTATCTATTTCATACCCCTCATGTGATAGTTCAAGTTCAATAAATCTGGCAATTTTTTCTTCATCTTCAATTATCAGTATCTTTTTCTTCATTTTTTTCCTCTTTTGATTCTTTTTCCTTGTTTGTTTCGTTCTTTGCTTCAGTTTTCAATTCTTCTGCCATCTGTGTTGCTTTATCCATAACATTATTGACTTTTTCTTTTCCAAGGTCAGGACCTGAGAAATTATAGCTGAAGCCAAAGAACAGTCCTGCGATTACAAGTATAATTATTAGCCAGAAAAATGGTATAAGCAGCAATATTAGCAGCAATACGGGAATATCAAAAACTATTTCTTTGTGTCTTTTAATGACAAATTTATTTTCGCATCCTTTTTTAGTTATGAATTTTACTGCTTCCCATAAGGTATCAAAGAAGCCTTTTTCATTTTTATTTTTATTTTGCTCATAATTTTGGTAACTTTCAGCTACTTCCTGCGGATTTTTAGGATTATCAGAGGAAGCGTTCCCTTTTGTAGAATATTCGCCGGAAGAATCTATTTTTATTTTCCCTTTGTTTTCCAGCTCTATTACTGCGTCTAAAAGGTCCCAGTCGCATTGTTCCAAAATTTCTTTGGCTTCTTCGTATGAAATATTTGCTTTTTCTTTTAACTTTTCGACTTTTTCTAAATTATCCATCATGTGTTCACCTTTCTTTTAGTGTTTTGATTCAATGATGAAATATTACAAGATAAAAATTAAATGGTAATTTAAAGAAAATTAGAGTTTCATTAGAATTTTTTAACTTGTCTTGTATTATATATTATCACATTTTTGTTTAATTCAGAAAGGTGAAAAATTCTTCCGGAGATTTATCAGGAGGTCTCAAATGACGTTTTAGTTGATAGAGGCCTTCAGTATCGCCTCTTTTAATTGTACTTACTCCTTCTGTACAGCTTAACGTTGCTTTAAATCCTATTGATTTTAGGATTGAATCTGTGTTTTCATTAAATGAACCAAAAGGATATGTAAAAGTGTTTGGGGCGACGCCTGTAACATAGGCGATTTTATCCTGAAGGTGGCATATATCCGATGTGAGAAACTGTTTGTAATGTTCATCGCTTTCACTGGATGTCTGTGCGACGCCGTTTCTTCCCGTGTATGTATGACAGTTATATGAGTGATTTTGTATTTCCCAGTATCCAGATAAATGCATTTCAAGGATATGGTCCCATGTTACATGAGCGTAATTTGGATTTTCATCAGGGGTTTGACTGAAGTCATCGGACATTTTTCCTACTACTGAAATGACAGCTTTCATATTGTATTTTTTCAAAAGAGGGAAAGCATAATAATAGTTATTGTAATAACCGTCATCAAAAGTTATGACAATAGGTTTTTTAGGAAGCTTTCCATTACCTTCCACATATGCGATAACATCTTTCATAAAAACAGGAGTGTAGCCTTTTTTCTTTATATATTGCAGGTCTTTTTCGAAAAGTTCAGGTGACACTACATATTTTCCTTGTTTTGAAGGGTCTTTAAGAAGAGAATGATACATCAATATCGGAAGCTGGATTTCATTGGCGTTTGTAACTTCAGCGGATGCCTGTTTTTCATTGAGATAGTAATTCCCTTCGGAAAAAGGATATTTGCGTTCATACTGTCCTGATTTTTTATCTTTTACAAATGTACTTTTATGACTGGACAGCAGTTTTGATATGTCATAAAGGTCTATCCATATTTGTGTGGGACTGTCCTTTGCATCCTCATCGAATACGAGCTGCATTCCGAAATGAAGATGGGGAGTATCTATATTGTTGACATTTTCTTTCAGGCTGTATCCTGTCTGACCTGTGTATCCTATAACATCTCCGGCAGTTACATTGGCTCCGATATATAGATTTTCTGCAAAAGGGTTATCTTTTTGCAAATGGGCGTAATAATAGTAACGCTGGGTATCATAACTTCTTATGCCGATTCGCCAGCCTCCGTACTGATTCCATCCAAGAGCTTCTACAGTGCCGCTTTCAACGGCAACTACAGGTGTTCCTACGGAAGTCATCATATCGTGGCCCAGATGACGCCTGCTGTATCCATAGCTTCTGCTTTCTCCGAAATCGTCAAAATCCGAATAGTAAAAACCGTCTGCAATAGGAGAGAAAGATTTAAGTCCGTATACCTTTTTCCATGCGTCTTCACCTGTCTTTTCGTCTGGAATTTTTATCTGATATTCGCCTAACATACCGTTTAGAACAGCTCCGTAAGCTCTGCTGTAATAATTGAAGTATTTCATATCTTTTGTTATGGTTCCTACGGATTTACCCTTTTTTACTTTATTTACAAACTCGTCCATATGGGCGTCTTCATATCCACTGAAGTCACCACCGTATTTTGCACCAAGATAGGCGAGTATATCAACCCATTCAACATGTATTTTTTCATCGTAACTTTTTATATCTATATCCATAGCTCGCTTCATTACATCGTAGGGAACGTTGAACTCCACCCATTTAATAGGCTTATCGGGGTCGGAGGACTTTTTTCCTGTGAGCAGAAACGGATTGGAAAGCAGCGCTGAAAAGGATATTGAACATATGGTGCATATCAATATGACTCCTGTGAATATTATTTTAGCTTTCTTTTTTTTCATTAATAACCTCCTGGTAGCTGATAGTTAAAAATATGAATAGGTTGACGGTTTTATGTGTAATTAAGCTATGGTATAATGTGTGAAGCGAAAGATAACAGGAGGAAAGTTATGAAGGCAGCCTTTCATACTCTGGGGTGTAAAGTTAATCAATATGAATCGGAAGCAATTTCAAAGGCCTTTGAAAAGGAAGGTTACAGCATAGTTGGCGAACGTGATTTTGCAGATGTTTATATTATAAATACATGTACGGTTACAGCTATTGCGGACAAGAAATCAAGGCAGTATATAAGAAAGATGAAAAAAGTAAACCCGGAAAGCATCATAGTTGTTACGGGATGTTATGCACAGATAAGTCCTGATGAAGTTTCTGCTGTAGAAGGAGTGGACATTATTGCAGGAACAAATGAGAAGAGCAGGATAACGGAATTTGTCAGAATCTTTATGGAGGATGGAAAAAAACAGCTTCATGTAAAAGGTTATGCGGAATTGGATTCTTATGATGAGACAGGAATAGTGGCAAATGGTGAAAACAGAACCAGGGCTTATATAAAAGTGCAGGAAGGCTGCAACAGATTTTGCTCATATTGTGTTATTCCTTATGCGAGGGGCAGGGTCAGAAGCAGAAAGCTCAATGACATAGTGGGTGAAGCAAAGGCCTTGATTGAAAACGGATATAAAGAAATAGTGCTGACGGGGATAAATACTGCTCTTTACGGCATGGACGAAGAAGACCGTGATGATAAAGCTGCATCCTGCGGAATGGATCAAAAAGGCTGCGATGATACAGCCATGCCCTACGGCATAGAAAAGGTGATTAACGAAATAAGCGGGATAGAGGGCGAATTCAGGATAAGACTGAGCTCACTTGAACCTGCTGTAGTGGATGCTCAATATGTAAAACGTCTTTTAAAGTACCATAAGCTATGTCATCATCTGCACCTGTCGGCTCAGAGCGGAAGTGACCGGATTCTGAAAATGATGAACAGACCTTATGGTAAAAAAGAATATATGGAGATAGTGGAGGTGCTTAGAAAAGCCGACCCTTATTATGGCATTTCCACAGATATAATAGTAGGATTTCCGGGAGAAAAAGAAAATGATTTTGAGCAAAGCTGTATGCTTGCAGAGGAAAGTTCGTTTTGCAGGACTCATATATTCAAATATTCCAAAAGACCTTTTACTAAAGCAGCTCTAATGAAAGAGCATGTAGCTCCCCAGGTTAAAAACAGAAGAAGCGATAAACTTCATGAAATAGGAAGAAAATCTGCAGTGCATTTTTTTGAGATGAACAAAGGATGTGTAAAACCTGTACTTTTTGAGGAAGTACAGAAAATCGGAGATAAAACAGTTGCTACCGGATATACGGATAATTACATTAAGACCTACATAAAATTCGATGAAAGAAATGAAGCGGAGAAGCTCCTTAATAAAATTGTGAAAGTGAGATTAATAGAAATATATAAAGATGGAATGATGGGTGAGAGAATTGATATATAAGTTCTCAGGCAGGTGATACTATGATACTATATCTACGTATTCAACTATATCTGAAATATTGCAGTTTAAAAATTTACATAAATCATCAAGAGTAGTAGTACTTACAGGCATATTGTGCCGAAGTCTGTTTATAGTAGAGCTGCTCACTCTATATTTATTGATAAGCACGTAAGTGCTTATATTTTTTTGTTTTAAAGTTTTCCAAAAAGGGTCATAAGTTATCATGGTATTTATGCCTCATAAACAATGGTATGGATTAATTATATAGTGTAGTTTGTGTATTGACTATGCTCTATAAAACGACTATAATGTTATGCGTAGTTAGTCGATAAAACGACTATATTGTCATATTCGGTAATTTTTTATCGGGGGGGGTATGGCGATTATTAGAGGAAGAAAGAGTGAAAACTTTAGTTAAAATAGTAAAAGAACATGTATTATGGCGAAAGCAGATAATAAAGCTTGCCAAAGCAGATATAGTAAAAACATATTCGGGAGCAGCACTTGGATGGGCGTGGGCGATAATAAAGCCAACGGTCATGGTTTTGGTGCTGTGGTTTGCGTTCTCAGTAGGACTTAGGGTAGACAGTGAAGTTAACGGATACCCATATATCCTGTGGATATTGGCAGGAATGATACCGTGGTTTTACATGCAGAGCATGATAGGACAGGGAGCGGGAGCAATATTAAGATATAAATATCTGGTAACAAAGATGAAGTTTCCAGTATCTACAATTCCTACATTCGTAGGTTTATCAAAATTAATGGTGCATTTTTTCTTGATAGGAATAATGATAGCCATCTTTATAGTCTTAGGTCATTTTCCGGGCAAATATATATTACAGCTGCCCATATATCTAATAATGATGGTTGTATTTTTTACGTTCTGGAGTTTGTTTGCATCAATGCTGTCAGCAATGAGCAAAGATTTTTTAAATTTGGTTAAATCTTTTGTAACACCTGTATTTTGGCTGTCCGGAATAATGTATGACGTGAGCAAAATAAAAGTGGACTGGATACAAAACGTGATGATGTTTAATCCGGTAAGCTACTTTGCAACGGGATACAGAAACATATTCATATATGAGAAGTGGATATGGGAAGACAGAATAGGATTTGTATGTTTCATGGTGGTATTTGTATTGATGGCAGCAGCAGCGGTATGGGCATATAACAGGACGGTAAAAGAGATACCGGATATTTTGTAAATACGGAGTGAAAGATGAGCAGAAAAGTTATAAGACTTGAACATGTGACAAAGATATATAAGCTTTTTAACAATGGAAAGAAACGATTTTTGGCTACATTTATAAAGTCTGTTACATATAAAGAGAAGCTTGCTATAAACGATGTATCATTTTCGGTAAAAAAGGGAGAATCGGTAGCACTGTTTGGAAGAAACGGCGCAGGTAAATCGACGATACTCAAGATGATAACAGGAGTATCGTACCCAACATACGGAAAAGTACAGGTAGAAGGAAGAGTAGGAGCATTGCTGGAGCTGACGTCAGGGTTTGACCCTGAGTTTTCCGGGAGGGAGAACATATATCTGAAAGGACAGCTGATAGGAATGACAAACAAAGAAGTAGAGGAAGTAGAAGATAATATAGTTGAATTTGCAGAGGTAGGAGAATATATAGACCAGCCCTTAAGGACATATTCAAGCGGAATGAAGGCGAGACTTGGATTTGCAATAAACGTGTGCATAAGACCGGATATATTGATAGTAGATGAGGCGCTTAGCGTGGGAGATGCCAAGTTTAAGAAAAAATGCGTAACGAAGATAAAAGAAATGATAAAGGAATATGGTACCACACTTTTGTTCGTGACACATTCTACGGGAACAGCCAAGGAGTTTTGCAGCAGAGGAATAGTGTTAAGGTCAGGAAGGGTGCTGTATGACGGGAAGATAGAAGACGCGATATATTGGTATGAGGAAAGCCTTAAGAGAAAAGAGAGCGGGGGAACGATAAGGGTTACAAGTGAGAGTGAAAACAGGATAAAAAATCCTGTGGGGATGTCACTTACAAAGATGATTGTGATGATAGTTATATTAATGATGCTTATTGTAGGTCTTGGAATTACTTTAAGCGTAACCGGAGCATAGCCGGGTTGAAATATGATGAAAAGAGTATTAACATATGGAACTTTTGATTTGCTTCATTATGGACATATAAGGCTGCTAAAAAGAGCAAAGGAGATGGGAGACTATCTCATAGTAGCGCTATCGACAGATGAATTCAATGAAATGAAAGGTAAGAAAGCTTTTCACGATTATGAGACGAGAAAGATGATGCTTGAGGCAGTAAGATATGTGGACTTAGTTATTCCGGAGGAGAACTGGCAGCAAAAGATAGATGATATAAAGACATATAAAGTGGATATATGCGTAATGGGGAGCGATTGGGAAGAAAGCGATAAATTTGATTATCTGAAAGATTATTGTGAAATGAGATTCTTGGACAGAACAGAGGGGATATCGACTACAAAAATAAAAGAAGAATTAGGAGCAGATTAGTCTTTATCGTATGAAAATTATATTGATGAAAGCTGCTGTGGTTATATTAAATTCAGCTTATTTAATATTTAAACCATTTAAGCTTAAAAATAAAATAGTGATTTTAAGCAGACAGGCAAATCATCCGACGATAGATATAAAGTTGCTTAGAGAAGAACTTAACAGGAGAAATGCTAAAACTATAGTGTTGGCAAAAAGACTTCAAAAAAGTTTTTTAGGAGTGATAAAATATGGAGTTCATATGATGCATCAAATGTATCATATAGCGACATCCAAGGTTGTTGTTATTGATGGGTACTGTATATTAGCCTCAATATTAAAGAAGAAAAAAGAACAGAATATAGTTCAGATATGGCATTCTCTTGGAGCTGTAAAAAAGTTTGGATATCAAAGTGTAGGTAAACCCGGAGGAAACAGAGAAGATGTCGTAAAGGTTATGAAGCTTTACAGAAATTATGATTATATTATAGCTCCGAGCCAAAGAACAGCAGATATTTACAGCGAGGCTTTTGAGATAGATAGGGAAAAGGTAAAGCTTTATGGACTGCCGAGGATAGATTACATAAAGAATGAAGATAAACACATACAGGAAAAAATATTGGAAGATTATCCTAAGCTTAATGAAAAGGAAAATGTGCTTTATGCTCCGACTTTCAGAAAGAACGGCAGATTAAATATAGAAGGATTTTTAGAAGGATTTGATTTTGAAAGATACAATTTAATCATAAGAAAGCACTGGCTTGATAAGACGGATTACGAGAATGCCATAGGCAGGGGAGCGGTAATGGCCAAAAGTTACGATATTCTCGACTGGCTGAAAATATCAGATAAGGTAATAACCGATTATTCAGCAACGGTATTTGAAACTTTGCTGATGGATAAAGAATTGTATTTTTATATTCCTGATGTTCATGAATATGAGAAAAATGTAGGTCTTAATGTGGATTTTATGAAAGAAGGAATTGGAGAGTATATATATACGGGAGCAGACAGGTTATTTAAAGAGATGGAAAGAGAATATGATAAAGAAAAGATAAGGAACTTTAAAGAAAAATACATATCTGTAGACTGCAATAATGTTACATACAAGTTATCTGATTTTCTTATTTCATTGATGAATGATATTGAAGGAGAGCATAGCTGAAATGGGAGCATATAGGAGAATCAGAAAAAAAGTAAAGAAATGTCTGATAGATTTATCTAAGAAAAACAGTGCCGTACGCATGTTTTTCAGAAGTATCAGATATATAAAAAACAGATGCAGATATTTGTTATATCACTTTTCTCATATAAATGATAAAAAAATTATATTTGAATCCTTTATGGGCAGGAAGTATTCGGATAATCCAAAAGCAGTGTATGAATACATGCTGCGAAATGAAAGATTCAAAGATTTTGATTTTGTATGGGCCTTTAAAGATATGGATAAACATAAAGAATTCGATATTTTGGATAACAGCCGTACACAAATAGTAAAGTACGGTTCACGGGATTATTACAAAGCTTATGGGACAAGTAAGTACTGGGTGAGCAATTCACGAATTCCAGAAGCCATATATAAAAAGGAAAATCAGGTGTATCTGCAGTGTTGGCATGGTACGCCGCTTAAAAAGCTGGGATATGACATAGAAGTGGAAGGGAAAAATGCGCTAAATTCCAACAAGGACATAAGAAAAAAATATAAAGCGGATGCTAAGAGATATTCATACATGACATCATCTTCCGGGTTTTGTACGGAGAAGTTTATTTCTGCCTTTAATCTTAAAGCATGGGGAAAAGAAAATATTGTCATAGAAGAAGGTTTTCCTCGTAACGATATTTTATCAAATTACAGGCAGGAAGATGTAGGAAATATAAAAGAGAAGCTTGGAATTGCCGAAGATAAAAAAGTTATTTTGTACGCACCCACATGGAGGGATAACCAGCACGACAGCAGCAAGGGGTATGTATATAAAAATAAACTTGATTTTGACGTGATGCAAAGAGAACTATCGGAATCGTATGTCGTGCTGTTCAGGGCGCATTACTTTGTTGCCAATAACTTTGATTTTGAAAAGTATTGCGGATTTGTTTATGATGTTTCCTCCTATGAGAATATAAATGATTTGTACATAGTATCTGACCTGCTTGTTACAGACTATTCGAGCGTGTTTTTTGATTATGCAGTGCTCAGAAAGCCGATAATTTTCTTTATGTATGATTTGGATGAATATGCTGAGGAAATAAGAGGATTTTATCTGTCGCTTGATGAGTTACCGGGGAATATATGTACAAATGAGGAACAGCTATTAGACGAAATCAAGCACAATGGGAGCATCATACATCATAGATATGATGATTTTAATAAGAAATATAACTACTTGGATGACGGACAGGCAACGAAGAGAGTTGTGGAAAAAGTGTTTTTGTAAGTTAAGAATGAATAGAGAAATTTTCAAATTATATAAAAAGATGCTAATTGAGGTAAAAAATGAAAAAGGTAATTACTTATGGAACATTTGATTTGTTTCATATTGGTCATTATAACATTTTAAAAAGGGCAAAGGCGTGTGGAGATTATCTCATAGTGGGCGTAACTGGCGAAAATTATGATGCCGAAAGAGGTAAATTATCTGTTCAGGACAGTTTAAGCAAAAGAATAGAAAATGTTAAAAAAACTGGCTTTGCTGACATGATCATAGTTGAAGAATATTTAGGTCAGAAAATTTCGGATATCATTAAATATAATGTGGATGTACTTGCAATTGGATCTGATTGGAAAGGAAAGTTTGACCATTTAAGAAAATATTGCGAGGTAATATATTTGGAAAGAACAAAAGATATTTCAAGTACCCAGATACGTCAAAAAAATTTAAACATATATAAAATAGGTATTGTAACAGATTCTTTATATGATCAGGAGTCGGTAATTGAACCAAAAAGTGTAAGTGGAATACATGTGGAAAGTGTATTTGCTGAGGATAAGAAAATTGCAGAATCATTTGCATTGAAATATGAACTTGATAAGGGGTTTTCAGATTACGAAGATTTTTTAAATAATATTGATATCGTTTATATTAAAGCAAATCAGCCAAAACGATTTAAATATTCCAAATTGGCTATAGAGCATAAAAAGCATGTTATTTGTGATGTACCGGTTACATTAGATATAAATGATAAAAAAGAGTTGATTGCCATGGCGAATCATAATAGTGTGATTTTTATAGATAATATATCAATGTTGTATTTGCAGTCATTTGAACAATTATCGTGGATGACAAGAGGAAATATGATTGGAGATATTTTAGGAATAAAAGTCTGTATTTCAAAAGAAAATTTCAACCATATTGATGAGAAAACAATTACAGAATTAGCTTATTTTCCTATATGCGCAGCAGTTCGCTTACTTGGAAATTCTTTTATTGATTATGATTGCAGTACTGTAAAAAATGACAGAGATGAAATTATATATGGAACCGTGAAATTAACATATGAAAATACAATAGTTTATATTGAAATAGGTCTGAGTGTTGCTTTAGAAGATGGAATGATTATTACAGGAACAGACGGAACTATATTTGTACCTGACAATTGGTGGAATCTTGGATATTTTAAGATAAGAAAAAAAGGAGAGTCAAAATTTAAACGATATAGCTTTAATTTCGAGGGTAATGGGTTTAGATACATCATTAGAAGTTTATTACAAATGATTAATAATAAAACAATATCTTCGCAGAGAATAACAGAGGAAGACTCAGAGGCGATACTACGTGTTTTGGATGGAATAAACTAAGTAAAAATTATGAAAAATTTAAAGCTTATATTAAGAAACTTAAAAGATGAACTAGATGATATATGTGCAAAGAATGGGATTGAATATTCGTCATCGGAAGAATCGGATAATATTACAGGTACTGCAAATATATTTATGACAGCGAAGAATTTGAAAAAATTTATTCAATGTTTCGATAAATTTGAAGGAGAAAACCGGGTTATTGAATGGATGGGAAATAATGAAACTTTTCCGGGACTATTTGTAAGATATATAGACACGTCAACTACATATTGCACGCCCTATAGACTTGTATATGAAAAACACTTGGGAATCTGTATTACTATACAGATTCTAAGACCTAAGAACAGGAAAAGCACGTATTATAAAGCTTTTGAAAATGCATATGAGAACATAGTAAAGGATAAAGCTGCAAGTGGAAAACGACTGGAACCTATTTTAAGGAAAAAACTTCTTAAGAGAATTAAGACTTGCGGTAAGGAGCAAGCAGTAAAAGAGACAGCATATTGGCTTCTTGAAAAATATACAAGTGACGATAAGTGTAAAGGATATTGGATAAAGAATAACAGTTTAGCCAATATTGAAATCGCTGATTTTAAAGAAAACAGTGCAGACTATTTCTGTGATACCGATATTTCATATAAGGAATTAAATCTTGAAAGATATTCTGAATTGATTGAGAGCGTTCTTAAGGATGAGGAAAAAATCAAAAGGAAATTAAGGAAATATAAGGTCAGGAAACAGGAACTGCTCAATAGTATTTTCAGATTGTATTACAGATATTATTTTTATATTGAACTGGATGAAAATTTTGAGAAAATAGAGCGGCTATATGATGAAAATAAACTAGAAGAATTAAATTCTATTATACATCCATATATATCTGCGACTGAAAAATACGGAGAGATATATATAAGCGAAAGGGTAAATTCATTGCTTCAAAAAATTTACGGAACAAATGTAAAAAAAAATACTGAGAATTTTTCTGAAAACGATATGAGAGATCTTGCAGTATACAATTATGAAGGCAATTATATAAAAATATTGGGAGGCTGTAAAGATGAATAGCCTTCAGAAAAATTTATTTGAGCTATTATGCGAATTTGATGATATCTGCAAAAGAAATAATATTTCCTATTATTTAAGCGGAGGAACACTGCTTGGGGCATTAAGGCATGAGGGCTTTATTCCATGGGATGATGATATAGATATTAATATGACCTATTGTGAATATAAAAAACTGGAGAAAGTAATTGACCGGGAGCTCCAAAAGGGAAGAGATTTAATCAGCAGGGAACGATATGAGGATTATTGTTCCCCGATACCAAGGTATGTGAGGCTGGATGCTACGCTTATAAGAAGAAATCATTTAGGCGATGGAACGCCGCATGGAGTGTTTTTGGATATTATCATTTTAGATAACATGCCAAAGAATAAAGAACTTTGGCATATATGGCGCAAAAAACACTATGTGTACTGTGAATTGCTGGAACCATATTATATTATTGCTGCAAGACGCAGAGATTGGAAAGATATCGACATAGATTTATATAGATCATATCAGAAAAAATGTAAGGAAAAAGGGCGTAATATAATACTGAATGAGCTGGAACGGGAATTGTTTGGGAATGATGAAAGTAGTTCAGATTGCTATTGTATGAGATTTGGGACTGTGTGGCTTGGGATAACGCCGGCAGAGTGGTATGGCAGCGGAAGAACTGCATTGTTTGAAGGAAGGGAATTTCCGATACCTATAAAGGCAGAAATGGAAATGTATGCTTTTTATGGGCTTCAATGGAAATATATACCCAAAGATAAGATGGAACATAAAACCTTAAAGCTTATGGGAATAGAATGCGGTAATTTTGAGAGAGAATTTTTTAAGGACGTATCAAAAGAAGAGTTCAATGAAATTTTCTTTAAATACAATGATATGGCATTAGATAAATATCGGTTGAAAATAGATACATATTTTGACAGGCATAAACCATATATTTCGTATATTGTCTTTAAGATAAAGAAACAGATAGATATATATGGATATGATAAGGTGTCCAGTGATGCTGCATTATGCTTGCAAATATTTAAAGCATATATCGAATTACAGTTCAGTTATGAATTTATTTTTAATGAATATTACATAGCTATAGAAGATAATTTAATGATTTTACTGACTGATGCCCTGCTGGATAGCGGTAACGTAGAAAAACTGAAAAGGCTTCTTGAGGTTAAAAAAAAGGCAGAGGGCAAACTTCCATCTGAGCTTGAAAAAAAACTTATAGTTGCAGATGATTTTGTCAGAATGGTAAATTTAGTCAATTTAAAAGAGTATGAATCTGCGAAAGTAATAGTTGACAAATATGTTTTCGAGTATAAGGATAATTTGGTTTTGATAAAAGCAAAATTAGAAATAGACATAGTTAATGCCGAGAATAAGGAGGGATATGAGGAAATTTTGGAATATGCAGAAAAAGCATTGTACAGAAATCCCGATGATGGAGAACTTATGAAATATACTGCAGATATTCTTTATGGATGTGGCGAAACAGAGAAGTCGGAAAAATTGTATGAGAAAGCAAAGGAAAATACCGATAACGGTATATTATTGCTTGAATTGTCAAAAAGAGGACATTTTAATTGATAGATAATAAAGGAGAGCGTTAGAAGAATTATGTATACCAGTATTATTGATTATTTAGAGAAGACAACGGTCTTGTATTCGAAAAAAAACGCAGTTGTTGATGGAAAAGAGCAATATACTTTTGATGAACTTACAGAGAGAGCAAAGAAGGTTGCAGCTGGAATAATTGATATTGTGGGGGAAGCTCGTAATGTTCCCGTTGCAGTTTATTTGGACAAGTCAAAGGAAACCGTTGTTGCAGACATGGGGGTTTCTTACAGCAGTTGTTTTTTCATGAATCTGGACATTAAAACTCCTGAGGATAGAATAAAGGCAATTTTGGAGCATATAGAGCCGAAAGCGATAATAGTTGATAAGAATACTAGCAAACGGATGGAAGAAATATTGCGTGGGGTAAATTGCAATATTAGTATATTGCTTTTGGAAAATGCTAAGGAGAGAGATATATGTTCTGAAGAAGAAAGAAACATATATAACAGACTTGAGATGCAGATTGATACCGATCCGTTCTGTATCATAAATACTTCAGGGTCAACAGGGGTACCAAAGGGAGTAATTTTAAATCATAAAAGTTTTTTTGATTTTTTAAATTGGTCTACAGAGACTTTCAAGCTTGATGAGAAAACTATAATGGGAAGTTTATCGCCAAGCGTTTTTGATATTTTTATCTACGAGTTATGGCTTATGGCAGCAAAAGGAGCCGAAATAGTTATTTTAAACAGCAATATGGCTATGTTTCCTGCGAAGTTGTTGGAACAGCTGAAAATGGAAAAAGTAAATTTTATTTTCTGGGTGCCGTCAATAATGGTGAATATTGCAAATATGGATTTGCTGACAAAGATTCAGCTGACGGATTTAAAACTGGTGTGGTTTGCAGGAGAGGTTTTTCCTACAAAGCAGTTTAATTATTGGAGAAAGAATTTGCCAAATACAGAATTTGCGAATCTTTACGGACCGATAGAGATTACATTGGATTGTACATATTATATTGTAAAACGAGATTTTGATGACAGCGAACCGCTTCCTATAGGATATCCATGCAGAAATACCGATATTCTTATATTGAATGAAGAAGATAAGATGTGCAGGCAGGGCGAAGAGGGTGAACTGTGTGTAAGAGGTACTTCACTGGCAATGGGATATTATAAGAATCCGGATAAAACAGCAAAAGTATTTGTACAGAACCCGCTAAACAGAAACTACCCGGAAATTATATATCGTACAGGAGATATGGTTTATGTAAATGAGCTGGGAGAGATTGTTTTTAAAGGAAGAAAAGATAGCTTAATAAAGCATATGGGATATCGTATAGAATTGGGAGAAATTGAACATGCAGTAATAAACAAACTAAAGTTAGTTGAATATTGTTGCGTCGTATATAACAAGCAGAAGAAAGAGATTACAATGTTTTATGAATCTCCTGAAAAAATAGAATCAGGTGAATTCAGAAAACAGCTGATTTCATTATTTCCTAAATATATGATACCGGTAGTCTATATTCAAAAAGAATTATTACCGAGAAATACTAATGGAAAAATAGATAGGCAAATGTTAAGCGAAGAAGTAAATAAACTATGATGTCTTTAATAATTAAGTAAGATGGAAAATTTGCGGAAAGGAAATAAATATAATGGAAAATATTAAAAATATGCTAAATGAATTAAGACCGGAGTTTAATTTTGATGAGAGTGATAATTTTATAGAGGATGGATATTTGGATTCATTTGATGTTGTTTCACTTATTGCCATGATTGAAGAAAAATTTAACGTAACAATAGATGGCATGGATATAGTTCCTGAAAATTTTATAAGTTATGAGGCAATTTCATGTTTAATTAAAAAGAGCGGTGAATAAATATGAAGACAGTATTTAAAGGAAAGAGAATTTCATCGGTGTTAGGCGTGTTGCCGGAAACTATTTCATATTTTGACGATGAGGTTGATAACTATACTTTTCCGCCCAAACAGACTATGCGGTTAAAAAAAATAATGGGATTCGAATCACATCGGCTGGCAAAATTAGATAGTTGTGCATCAGATTTTTGTATATATGGTATTAAATACCTATTGGATAAAAATGTAATTAAGAAAGAAGATATAGGGGCAATACTGGTAGTAACATTATCACCTGATTATTTTTTGCCACAGATATCAAATATTGTGCAGGGTGAACTTGGATTTTCTGAAGACACTATCTGCCTTGATATAGCGCAAGGCTGCTGTGGATATTTGATAGGTCTTATGCAGGCATTTATGTTGCTTGACAAAATGGACAATAAGAAAGTTATTTTATGTAATGTTGAGACTCTTAGCAAAAAAACATCAAATAAGGATAGAAACGATTTCCCGCTAACCGGAGATGGAGCATCCGTGACAGTAATTGAAAATGATAATAATACAGAGGATATACATTATTTGATGAAAATGGACGGAAGAAGACGAATGGCTCTTCATATACCGGCTGGTGGATTTAGAAATCCCAGTACCGTTGAGACGGGTAAATTGTATGATGTAGGTGATGGCAATTTAAGAGCCTTGGATCATCTGCATATGGATGGAAGTGAAGTGTTCTCCTTTGTTCAAGAAGAGGTTCCCTCATGTATAGATGAGGTATTATCCTTTGCAGGAGCTACAAAAGAACAAATTGATTACTATTTATTTCACCAACCCAATAAGTTCATGCTACAGAAATTAAGGGAAAAAATTGGTGTGCCCGTTGAAAAGCTACCTGATGACTTAGTTGTAAAATATGGAAATTCCAGCGGAGTATGTATTCCTCTTGTAATTACTGCATTTTTATCAGATGAAATGAAGAAAGAATCGTATAAATGTTGTTTATCAGCATTTGGAGCCGGATTGGCATGGGGAGCAATGGTGATGGAATTAGGTAATTTAGATTTTTGTGAAATAATTACATCTGATCTATAGCGTCTCGTTTAATGTGGAAAGGAGGGCATACATGGAGAGAGAGTTTACCGTTAAGGAAATAGAAAATAAAATTTCAGAGATTAGAAAGCAAAATAATGGTAATAAGCAGATATATACAAATTATTTGCCATTAGTCAGAGCAGATAATCAAGAATGCTTTACCGGATGTGAAGGAAAGTCAACGATATTATATTTTACAAAAACCAATATAGTAAATAGGATTGTTTTTTATTCATCAGATAGAGATGAATTAATAGATATGTTAAAAAAATGCCCTAAAGGGATGGGGTTAGACATAGCTTCTCGTGAAAGAGAAGTCGAAGATGATTATATTATAGAAGCCGGCTTTCATAAAATTGCATTGTTGCAGAGGCTGTACTATCCTGATGTGACAATGGAAGATGAAGAGCTTTGGAAAAACAAAAAATTTAGTGAGCTTTATTCCAATAGGAATGATGAAATAGTTGAATATGCAAAAAAAGGTGATGAAAAGGAATTGCTCACATTGTTTAAACAGATCTTTAATATTTATATTGATCATGTGCCAACTGAAAAAGAATTATTGGAAAACTATATAGAGAAAGATGGCATGCTGGTATGTCGTGAAAATGGCAAGATAGTAGCTTTAATAGGATATCTGCTAAATGGAAAGAGAATGTTTCTGATTCATGCGGTAAATATAAGCGGCGACTACAGAAAATTAGCGGCATTATCTGTTCGTTTAAGAGATATAGCTTTGGAAAAAAAAGTAAAGTTTTGTTATGGTATGTTGGAATTGTCGGAAAACAGAGAAAAAGCATTGAAATATTATCAACGCAGAGGTACAGAGCTTGTTGATTTTTTCAATCATATATACGCTAATGCCGATATACGTAGTGATGTAGGAGAAATTGTAGGGTAGGATTAAATGAACTTAAGAGTTTTTACGTATGATTTGATAGATTCTAAAATGTATATAATTATTGAAAAACAAAAAGCCCTAATTATTGATCCATGTGTATCGGAGAACGCTATGAAATATTTACATGACCATAAAGTAAATAATGTAATGATAATACTAACACATGAGCATTGGGATCATATTTCAGGTGTAAATTGGTTAAGAGAAAATTTTAGTGAATGTATTGTATGGTGTTCAGAGATGTGTGATAAAAATATCAAATCATCAATAAAAAACGGCTCTAAATACTTAAAAGCACTCTTTATTGATAAGCCTGCTGAGAAAATAGAGGAGGCAAATAAAATTAAACCATTTGTATGTTTTAGTGATGTTACATTTGTTGGTGAAAAAAAGTTATCGTGGGAAGGGTATGATATAAATCTTAGGGAAACACCGGGACATTCACCGGGAAGCATCTGTATTTTTATTGATGATAAATATTTATTTACCGGTGATTCATTAATAAAAGACACTCCGGTGATTACAAGATTATTAGGTGGAAGTAAAAGTGAATATAACGAATTTACTCTCCCCTTTCTTAAGTCTTTGAACAAAAATGTATATATATATCCTGGGCATGGTGAAAGTGGGTATTTGAGAGATTTTAAATACATCAATGATATCGTATAAATGAAATTTTAAAATAATTAAATTTTGGAGGTAATTAATATGACAAATGAAAGAAAAATCGAGCTTATATCAGAAGTTTTGGAAGTTGAAATAGAAGACTTAACACCTGAAACTAAGCTGAGTGATTTAGATGAATGGGACAGTATTGCACTTATTTCTTTCTTAGCAATGATGGATGATGAGTTTGATAGAATTATTAAAGGCTCTATAGTTAAAGAACAAAAAACAATTGCTGACCTTATGGCGTTGATGGAGGAATAAAAATATGATAAATCCAATGTCATTGGAAGGAAAGAAAATCCTAATCACAGGCGCTTCTTCCGGGATAGGTAGAGCGACGGCAATATATTGTTCTGAGCTAGGTGCGCAATTAGTTATACAAGGAAGAAATGAAGATAAACTTAAAGAAACTTTTTCTAACCTTAAAGGTTATAATCACATAGTTTTAGTAAAAGATTTTGATAATTCATCAGGTTTTAATGAATTATTTGAAAATATGATATTGGATGGAATTAAGCTGGATGGATTTATTTATTGCACAGGAATTCCGTATGTTATGCCGGTAAAATCTTTAACGAAAGATAGGCTTCATAGTGTAATGAATATAAATTTTTATACTTTTGTAGAATTAGCAAGGATATTTACAAAAAGTAAATACAGCAATGATAATTCAAGTATTATAGGGATATCTTCAAGTGCCGTTATACATCCAAGAAAATATGAACTGGGGTATTTAGCATCAAAGGCGGCGATGGAAATATCAATACCGGTTATGGCTAAGGAATTTTGGAAAAGAAAAATTCGTGTAAATTGTGTATCTCCGGGGAGTGTTATGACGGAAATGATTACCAATACTCTTGATGTACATGGTAATAATGAAGCATTAGATGAAATTGCTTTACAAACTATTATGGGGTGGCAACAGCCGGATGATATTGCGAAAGTATGTGCTTTTTTGCTTAGTGATGCATCCAAGACTATTACATCACAAATATTACGTGCTGATGGAGGGTATAGATAAATAGATATGCATGAAGTATTAGATTTACAGAAAAAATTAATGGAACTTATGATAGAGGTTGACAGTATTTGTAGGGAGAATAATATAACCTACTATTTAAATGGGGGAAATGTTATAGGCGCTGTAAGGCATCGTGGATTTATACCTTGGGATGATGACATTGATCTTGTGATAACACGAGATAATTGGGAAAAATTTCATAGAGTATTTCAGAAAAAAAAGCCTTTAAATCGGGCGTTGGTTTGTAAAGAAAATAATTCAGAACATACATATTTTTTTGCTCGTTATGTTGATACAAAAACTTCTTATTCATTTAGATGGAAAGCATTCAACACAAAACAGGAGGGAATAGCTGTTGATTTTGCTATTTTTGAAAAAATATCAGATGATATATTATTGCAGCAGAAATACAAGAAATGGTTAATTGTGCTTGGTGAGTTTGTTGCAAGGAGAACTATGGTAAATAGATATGGTAATATTAGACTTTACCAATTCTTTAAGTGCTTAGAAAAAATTTTTGGGAAAAAAGCTGTAATGGATTTTCTTGAAAAGAAAGTGAAAAAATATGTTGCTGATGATAGTAATACATATATTCAGCTATCTCCGCATCAAGGATTTAACTGGACTTGTTCGGCAGAATATTTTAAAGACCCAGAGGAGGTAGAGGTAGAAGGACACTTATTATACGCACCAACTAATTCAAGAGGATTTATCAGAACCGTTTATGGAGATGATTGGATGTTTCTTCCTGAAGTAAATCAACGTAAAGTTCACATGGGGAAGGAAACTGATTTATACAGTCTTAATGTATCTGATGCAGAGGCAGAAAAAGATGCTTTGAATTGGGTCAATCCTGAAAAATATGATAATTGTTATGTAAAACAAAAACCTTTAATAGTAAAAAGGTCAATATATGAAAACATAGTAAATAAAATAGATACTAAAATTCGTTGTCATGTCTATTCTTTGGAATTATCGTATAAATTAAAAAATCTAAAAGAAGATGTACAAAAATTGTTAGAAAATAATATGTATTTGAGAATTAATGAAATTTTTTCTGATTATGTTAGGCAGCAACTTTTGGAATATAAAAAAATAGAGTTAACAACTAATATTCCGGATATAGGTTATATGAGGATACATGCCATTGATATTCCATATGACAAATTAAAGGTTGCATGCATGTCATTAATTTTATCAGGAAAATATTTTATAGCTCAAAAAATTTTGGATATACATTTTGGGATAAATGAGAAACGTCCATCAGAGTTTATAGAAGTACAAAAAATTATTGATGTAAATAGAGAATGGTCAATTGCAAGATATGATGATAACGATTGGGAAAAAATTGAAAAAATATCAAATGAATGGTTAATTAAATATCCATATCATAAAGATTTTTTATATAGCAGTTTATACATTGAAATGAATAGAGCAGAACAGGATGATGATATTAAAGAGGTATTAGATAAAGCAAAAGACGCACTGTTGGTTCATCCAGATTCATTTGAGATACTTCGTATAATAGCGGATGCTAAATTAAAATTAGGACTGGATTCTGAAGCAATAGGATTATATAAAAATATTTTAAAAGAGTCTAATAACGGAATGTTGAATTTAGAAATAAAAGATACATTACAGGAGACAAAAGGAATTCAATATGAAGATCTTGCAGAGGAAACTATAAAAGAAAATAGCATAAATACCCGTAACGATCAAATACACGGAAAATTATTACAGCTTTTTAAAGAAATAGATAGGGTATGCAGACAAGCTAACATCCCTTATTTTTTAGAGCCAGTACTAGCATGGGAGGCTATTAATAAAGGAACTCTTGTTAATAGTAGGTTTTCAAACCGTATAATTATGCGACCTGTGGACCGGGAGCGTATTATAAATATTTTAATGAATGAGAATGTTGAAAACCGCGCATTGGAATGCTTTGAGACAAATGGAAAGTATGTTGAATTTTCAGTACGTTATTGTGATACGTCAACTATCTTATTTAATTGTAAAGAGCTGGGTTTATATGATAGGCATAATATAAGTGTTGAAATAGTATTTATTCGGCCTAGAAATAAAAATAAAGTTAAAAGAAAGTTAAGCGCACTTATGCTTACGGCAATAAAAAATGCTTCAAGTCCAGGAATATTTCTAAATAAGGGCATTAAAAATACAATATCTACTGTGTCAGGAAAAGTTTTATTGGGTATATTTGGAGCAAAACGTGTGAAAAGAAAACTTTGGCAATATTGTTATTTTCCTGATAGAAGTGTAAAAGCAATAAAAGGTGCAGTAAGAACATATAATTCAAAATGGCTAAAGCTACCTAAATTAGATTTTACGAAAAAGGAAATTGCTTATATTGATAATAATCCATTTCCTGTTCCTGAAAATTATATTGAATATATTAAATGCTGGAAGAAAGTTTCGAGTAATTTTACTTATGTAAGTTTAAATGATGATAAAATTATTGGCATACCTGAGGCAAGTGGTGAAGGTGATTTATATAAAATATCTAGAAAAGAGATCATAAAAAGAAAAAGAGCCAGTTATAAAATCAAGTCTCTAAACAGCAAAATTAAGAAATATTCTCCATATATTTTAAGAAGCTGGGAATATGTTAAAAGGAGTTTGGTTCGTATAGAATTAATGCGGTTTTATTTACCGAAAAAAAAGGAAATTATTTGTCTTCATAATGAAAGAAACTATGACGAATTAGAGTTGATTCTTAAAAAATATATAGATAGTATTAGTTTTTTTTCGAAAAAAAATTTGGCTATTTATTTTGATTCTGATATTTTTAGGATCACATGGGATGTAATGGAATACAAAGGTATTGGACACTTTGTGGAAAATATTTTACCGCAAATAGATTCTCAATATATAAATTATAAGAAAAAGGAAGTGAGTTCGTTGCATTCAGTGCATACGCAGAGCGAATTAGAAAGAATTTTAAAATATTTAAAAAAAGAGCAGAAGAATTGTTTATATTTATATGCAGATTTATCAGTTTACGGATTAAACAATCCTAACATAACTCTATGGTGTAATAGTGATAAATATGGAATACATATGGTAATTATGCAATATCATGGTAATTTTCAAATTTATGCTAATCGTTCATTTGATAATATAGATGATGTAGTGGAATTAATCAATAGGCAAAGACCTATGCGTATTTCAGCACGTCATGAGATTATAGGTGAATTAGAAAATAGATTGCCGCAGTATATTTCAGAATATGGGGTAATCATGGAAAACTTGAAAGATGATATGGAAAAAATTACTGATATAATTTTATCATGTGATATACAAATAGGGGTAGCTTCAATAGAGGATTGTTCAGAAATTGCGAACTTGCTTTTCAAAGATCCTGAACTAAGTGCGGCATATACATTGGAATCTTTGACAGAGGAACTTGAAGAGAGAATACGAACCGGTATGGGAAGAAGTTTTATTGTACGTGATGAAGGTAAGATTATAGCACATGTAGCAACATATGCAGAAACAGAATCATTTGCTATTACAAGTGGATTTATTGTTGATCCACAGCACAGAGATTCTGATTATGCGTATTATTTAGATGCTTATATAGATTATGTATTAAAAAAAGAAGGAAAAAGACATATAGGAATGGTATTGGATAAAAGATTGCAGAAGGCATTTAAACGTAAAGGACATAAAACAATTGCGGAATATGGCAATTTATCGTTAATAAATAATTGATTATGATATAAGGGAGTAACAATGTATTATATAAATGAAAATATAAAGAATTTAAATAGAATTTTTGATCAAAATTTGCGTGAAGGTTATTTAAGAATGGACTTGAATGAAAATCCAGGGGGATTATCGGAAAATTTTATAAAAGAAGTTTTGTCAGATATTACACCAGAATTTTTATCACAATATCCTGAAACACGATTATTTACGGAAATATTAGCTGATTTTATAGATGCAAAACCAGATGAAATATGTCTTACAAATGGTTCCGCTGAGGGTATACGATATATAATTGAAGCATACACAAGACCGGAAGGTAAAATTTTAGGTGTTGTTCCTTCATATGCTATGTACGAAGTATATGCTAAGATGTATGGCAGAGAGTTTGTTCCTGTTAAATATTCATCAGAATTCAAAATGAATATAGATGATATAATATGTAAATTGTCTCCAGATATAGATTTAGTAGTTATTTTAAATCCAAATAATCCTATAGGAGATGTGTATACATATAATGAAATGGACAAGCTTATAAAAGCTGCCAAAGAAAACGAGACAACAGTATTAATAGATGAAGCTTATTTTTATTTTTATCCAAATTCTTTTGTAAAATATGCATTGGAAAATAATAATGTTTTTTTAACAAGAACTTTTTCAAAACTATTTTCTTTGGGAAGTTTACGGTTAGGATATGTAGTTGGCCAAGCAGAAGGAATAGCAATGATACAGAAATTATGTACTCCTCATAATGTAAACGCTTTTGCTATGAAGTTTGCACAAAAAATTATAGAAACAGAAGGGATGATAGAATCTTTAGTCGAAAAACAGATAGAAGGGAAAAGTTATTTAGTTAAGGAATTGAAAAAAAGGAATTATGATGTAAGTGCAAAAGAAGGTAATTTTATTTTTATAAAACCTAAAAGCAGTGCTAAAAAAGTTAAAAATAAATTGAAAAATGATAAAAAAATATTAGTAAAGGTATACGATAATATTGGAACATTCGGAGAATGTCTGAGAGTTTCTACAGGAGAAAAACACTTAATGAAAATTTTTATTGATGCATTGACAGATGTAGATGAATAATGGGTAGCAATAAATACTGGAAAAGGAGAGTTAAATGCGAACAGAAAAACAAAAGAAAAAACTACATATCATCCCCCGTTCCCCGGGACTTATAATTATATCATTGCTGTTTCTTTTAGCAGAGATATCATTTATGACGCTGCTTACAGTACTCGATGTATTGCCGGCAATGTACAACGTTGTAATACTAATAGTACTTTTAATTTTGACCATACTTATATTCAAACTGATTTCAAGCAGGAAAGAGCCGACGAAGCAGAGAAAAGCAGGAGCGGTAATTTCTGTAATAATGATTCTGCTGCTTGGAATAGGATGTTTCTATCTGTTTACGACATATTCAGCATTCAGCAACATGAGTGATGAGGACAAGCAGTATGAGGAATTTTATGTGGTGGCATTAAGAGACGGTTCATACAGAGATATAAAGGATATAAAAGGGAAGACGGTATATACCCATAAAGGAGCATCATCGGTATATGAGCAGGCAAAGGACAAGCTGAAAAAGGAAAGTGAAGACATAAGCTATGAGGAAGTATCCGGGTATATGGATTTAAAAAATGTATTGATAGGTGATGATGGAAAAGAGAAAGATGAAATCATATTTTTAAGCAGCAGCAATTACGATATGATATGCGAGTATGCTGAAGTATTCGAGGACAGGACGAGGATAATACATAAAATATCAGTAGAGATAGGAAACAAGGATATAGCCAAAAGAGTGGGTATAACGGAGGAACCGTTTAATGTCTACATAAGCGGAATAGATACATACGGAGGAATACAGAAAGTATCAAGAAGTGATGTAAACATGATAATGACAGTAAATCCGAAAAGCAAACAGATACTGCTTACATCAATACCGCGAGATATGTATGTAAAGCTGCATACATACGGACAGCTTGATAAGCTTACCCATTCGGGAATATACGGAATAGATGAAACGGTATCCACAGTGGAGGACTGGCTCGGTACGGATATAAACTATTATGTTAGAGTAAATTTTACATCTCTTAAAGATGTGGTGGATGCCATAGGAGGAGTGGATGTTGAATCGCCAAGAGCATTTAAGTCAGCAGTATCAAAATACAGCTATGAAGAAGGAATAAATCATCTGGACGGAGAAGAGGCATTGTTCTTTGCAAGGGAAAGAAAGGCATTTTCGGATGGAGACCAGGAGAGGATAAAGAATCAGCAGAGAGTGCTAAAAGGAATTTTGGAGAAGATTACAGGAAGTCCTGCGATACTCACAGGGTACACGCAGATAATGGGTTCTGTAGGGAATGAAATACAGACAAATATGACAGAAAAAGATATATCATCTCTTGTGAAAATGCAGTTAGAGGACATAGGAGGATGGAGCATAAACAGTATATCGATAGAAGGAAAGGGAACATATGCAAGTACATACAGCATGGGAAGCAGACAGCTTTATGTAGCTATACCTGATGATACATCGGTAGGAGAAGCAAGAGAGGCCATAGACGAACTTTTGAGCAAGTAATAAAATTATATAAAAAGAGAGACTTGTCGCATGTTATCAAGCATATGGGCAGGTCTCTTTTTATAATAAGAGGCTACGAGATTACAGAGAGTGTAGCTTTATCCAAAAGTCCCGTTTATCACATCCTTTTGGATAAAATATAGATAATATTAGATGTGAAAAAAATGCTAATAACCAATACATGTATATATAAGGTGGGTATGGATAAAAAGATGGTAATAATTTACATATATTGCAATAAAAATGACCAAAACAGTTTTTAAATCAATATTTTGGATAATCAGCACCGGCAGAACCGGTTAAAGAGGTGTTTTTTATCCAAAATACATGGCTGAAAGGCATTTGGGGATAATTTATATTATCTGAATCGATGAACCGTGGAATACAAGACTATACACGTCAGGCAGAATTATATCCATATCAAAAAACGCTGAAAAGTCAGTCAAATTTTATATGCAGACAATAATTGACAAAATATGTAAAATGATATAAAATTATATTAAGTTGTAAATGGTAAAATATGTAAAAATGTGAGGCGTGGAGGTTGAGTATGTACTATAAAAATAGTTTTTCAATAAGAAGCAGAATAGTAAAGGATATTGGAAACAAAGAAGTGAAGAAGTATAAATTATCGAAAAAATTTATAGAGCGGTTCGGCTTTATAATTTAAAGCTTATTAACAAGCTTAATGGAGTATATAGGGAAGAGAGTTATAATGATGAAAATATTTATTGTACTGGCGGCGCTGACAATATACGCTGTGTTGATATTTATATCTTTATTAGTGATGGCGTTTTTTACGGCAAAGGAATTTCCTGATGATTGAATAGCGGTAAAAGAACATATTACATTTGAAAGTATCGTATATAATTTTTGGAAAAAATATGTTATAATATAAAATGATTGCAATAACTTATAGGATGATTTTATCACAGTCAGGAAGGGATGTGAATAAATGGGAGAGTGTATATTTTGCCAGATAGCTGATGGACAGATACCGTCAAATAAAGTTTATGAAGATGATAAAATACTTTGTTTTCATGACTTGGACCCACAGGCTCCTGTACATGTTCTTATAATACCTAAAAAGCATATAGAATCTTTAGATGATGTTGAAGACGGCGATATTGAGCTTTTAGGTCATATTATGATAAAAGTAAAGGAGATTGCAGAACTGCTGGGATTGGAAAACGGATACAGACTTGTAAATAATTGTGGTGAAGATGGATTTCAGACTGTGAAACATATACATTTTCATCTTTTGGGCAAAAGGAAGATGACCTGGCCTCCAGGCTGATTGACTGCGGCATATTAATTTTAAAGTTTCATGATATTGTAAAAAATTCTTGCATAAAGTGGTATAAAATAGTATAATAGCAACGTTATAGGCAAGCCGTTTTAAGGTATGATGATTTAGATAAGTCAGGAGGTGAAACGGGAAATGGCACAGGTAATAGTTAGAGAAAACGAAAGCTTAGAAAGCGCTTTAAAGAGATTCAAGAGATCTTGCGCAAGGGATGGAGTTATGTCTGAACTGAGAAAGAGAGAACATTACGAAAAACCAAGTGTAAAGAGAAAGAAGAAGTCTGAAGCTGCAAGAAAAAAGGCTAAAAAATATTAATAAAAGACTTAATAGATTAGAGGTGTTTTAAGTGACCTTAAAGGAAAGATTAAATGCTGACTTTAAAGAGGCAATGAAAAACAAGCAGACGGTTAGAAAAGAGACCATAAGCTTTGTAAGAGCTGCTATCAAACAGTATGAAGTTGATAACAGAGAGGAAATCGACGATGCAGAGATAGCGTCCATTTTAGCCAAACAGGTAAAAATGAGAAAAGATGCCCTCGCTGATTTTGAATCTGCCGGAAGAACGGACCTGATAGAATCCTATAACGCAGAAATAGAAGTCCTTATGGATTATATGCCTAAGCAGCTTAGTGAAGATGAAATTATGGATATAGTTTCGCAGACAGCAGCTGATTTGGGAATTGAAAAGGGCAGCGGAAAGGCTTCAATGGGAAAACTCATGGGAGCGGTAATGCCTAAAGTTAAGGGGATTGCAGATGGCGGCGGTGTGAAGAACGCTGTAGAGCAATTTCTCGGATAAAACACAACATATTGAGTTCTGAAACACAACGGTGTTGACATGTTAATGGTCAACGCCGTTTTTTTGCTTTTTTTGACAAATTCTGTTGGCATTTAAGAAAAGGCGATGTTACAATATGGTAGTAAAGTAAGAAAATATGAAAAAATGAAAGTAGGAAATTCTTACAAATGAAAATGATAACGGAGCTTAGACAAAAATCCCAGATAACTATTCCAAAGGGGATTGTTTCAAAACTTGATTTAAATGAAGGGGATAAACTGGAAATATACGAAAAGGATGGTGAGATTCACATCATCCCTGTTGTTGTATATCCGATGGGATATGTCGAAGGTCTTAAAAAAGAAATAGAACGTTTAAGAAAGGGAAACAGAAGCAAATGAAAAAAATTATCTCTCTTGTGGTAGCATTTATAATGACCGCTGCAATATTGATTCCCGCGTCATCGTATGACTCATACGGTGCTGTCAGCGTAAGAACTTCAATGCCGTCATATTCATCTGTCGAAGGAAAAACTTATTATTATACTAATAATAATGTTTTTTATAAGAACGACCTTGCGCCAAATCAAAAGTATTTATCATCGTATAAAGGGTACTGTATTGGAAACTGTACGTGGTATGCTTTTGCAAGAGCAAGTGAAATGAATGGAAAATGGATAAACAGCAATTTCAGATGGAGTGCATCCAAGTGGTGGGATTTGAATAAACAAAATAATTATTATCCATATGGAACCACTCCTAAAGTGGGAGCCATAGCATGTTATGACAATCATGTTGCAGTAGTGGAAAAAGTAGTTAATGGACAGCCTTACGTCTCCGAATCGGGATGGAAAACATCGAGCAAGAAACCTACATCAGCTTCGGATATTTATTTTCATTACGGGAAACCTTGGTACAGCAGTCCCAAGGGATACATATATGTAAATGACGCAGCTTCAAACAATGTGACAAATGTTAATTATACAGTAAAGGTTACGGCAAAGGATTTGAATATGAGGTCAGGTCCTAGTACAAGCTACAAAAAGTATGGATATATTAAACCAGGTACATATGAAATCAGTCAGGAAAGCAATGGCTGGGGGAAACTGGCAAGCAATGGTTATTGGATAAGCCTGAAATATACAACAAAGGTAAGCTCCGGTTCCTCATCAGACAGTACGGTAGATACCGGAACTGCTGTTAATTATAATGTTAAAATAGCTATAACGAATCTCAATATGAGAACCGGTCCGAGCACAAGCTACGCTAAGAAAGGCTATGCGAAGCCGGGAACATATACCATAACGAAAGAAAGCAATGGCTGGGGGAAACTCTCAGGCAGCGGTTATTGGGTAGCTCTTAAGTATACGACAAAAACCGGAAATGCCGCAAATAACGGCGACAGCAACAGCAGCAGTTCAGCATCGATGTATAAAGTTAAAATAAATGCTATCGGTCTTAGAATGAGATCAGGTCCGGGAACGAATTACAGTATGAAAGGAATTGTAATTAAAGGGTCGACTTATGATATAGTGGATACTAAAAATGGCTGGGGTCAGATTGGCAAAAACGGATATTGGATTAAACTCAGTTATACAATTCCTGTTAATTCTGAGTTTAATGTAAAAGTTACAGCAAAGGATTTGAATATGAGAACCGGACCGGGTATATTACATTCAAAGAAGGGGTATATCAAGCCGGGAACACACACTATAAAGAGAACAGATGGAGGCTGGGGTCAGCTTAAGAGCAATGGGTACTGGATTAAACTGTCATATACAAAGATAGTTTAGTTTAGAAAATCATGGTATAATATGATAGTCTGCCGGAATAGTATTTTGCCGGCAGGCTATTATTTATTTAATGAAAGGGATAATATTGATATGGCTTTTATGGTCATTCGGTATAGCTTGCAGATATGTTTTTGCCTGTATGTAGAGATGATATGAAACAAAGAGGATGGAGTCAGGTTGATTTTGTACTGGTTACGGGAGATGCCTATGTTGACCATCCGTCTTTTGGCACGGCTATAATAAGCAGAGTTTTGGAATCCCATGGTTTTAAAGTGGCGATACTTGCGCAGCCTGACTGGAAAAATTCAGACGACTTTAAACGTTTCGGAAAACCTCGGCTTGCATTTCTAATAAACAGCGGCAACGTGGATTCCATGGTGAATCATTTTTCCGTGTTTAAACACAGAAGAAAAAGAGATGTATATTCTCCGGGAGGCAAAACAGGCAGGCGTCCTGACAGGGCTGTTATTGTATACAGCAACAGAGCAAGAGAAGCTTATAAGGATGTACCTGTAATCATAGGAGGTTTGGAAGCCAGTCTCAGAAGACTTGGACATTATGATTACTGGGATGATAAAGTCAGGCGTTCAATACTTTTGGATTCAAAGGCGGATATACTGATATATGGAATGGGAGAACGAGCTTCCGTAGAGATTGCAGAAGCGCTTGATGCCGGCATAGATGCGAAAGATATCGGATGGATTAGAGGTACATGTGTAAAAGAAAAGAACCCCTATGTACAGGAAGAAGATATAATTTTGCCTGATTTTGAGGAAATAAAAAAATCAAAAAAAGCTTACTGTAAAAGTTTTGCCATGCAGTACAGGAGTAATGATTCTGTAAATGGCAGGAGAATTATAGAAAAATATACCGATAATAATTACATTGTACAGAATCCGCCTCAGCCTCCTTTGGAACGTGAGGAACTTGATGATGTATACGGACTCTCATATATGAGAACCTATCATCCTATGTATGAAAATCTCGGAGGAGTTCCTGCTATAGAAGAAGTAAGGTTTAGTATTGCCGCAAACAGAGGGTGCTTTGGAGGCTGTGCTTTTTGTGCTATAACCTACCATCAGGGAAGAGAAGTCAGAAGCAGGAGCATTCAGTCGATAACGGAAGAAGCGGAGAAGATCACAAAACTTGATGGATTCAAGGGATATATTCATGATGTAGGAGGCCCTACGGCTAATTTTACGGCTCCTTCCTGCGATAAACAGAAAGCACATGGAATGTGCCAAAACAAGGATTGTCTTTTTCCAAAACCGTGTTCACAGTTAAATGTAAACCACAGTGAATATATAAAAGCTTTGAAGGCTGTCAGAAATGTAAAAGGCGTAAAAAAAGTATTTATAAGATCCGGTATAAGATACGATTACGTGCTCGCCGACAAAGATGAGCGATTTTTAAAGCAGTTATGTGAGCATCATGTCAGCGGTGTTTTAAAAGTGGCTCCTGAACATATTAGTGAATCTGTACTTAAAAATATGCGAAAACCGGGAAAAGATATATTTGATGAATTCAGCCGCAAATACAATCAGATGAATAAAATACTTGGCAAAAAACAGTATATGATTCCGTATTTTATTTCATCTCATCCGGGCAGTCGTTTAAAAGATGCTGTGGACCTGGCGGTTTATATGAAAAGAACAGGATTTGTGCCTGACCAGGTACAGGATTTTTATCCTACTCCCGGAACTCTGTCCACATGTATGTATTATACTCAGATGGACCCTTTTACTATGAAACCTGTTTATGTAGCCAAGAATCCCGAAGAAAAGAGAATGCAGAGAGCTCTTTTGCATTTTCACAAGAAAGAGAATGCAGCTATTGTGAAAAAAGCATTAAAAAAAGCAGGAAGAGAAGATTTAATAAAGGAACTTATTGCAGGGAAAAATTTAAGATGAAGAATTTCATAAATTGTTAGAAATGAGGTAAGGATGAGCAGTATAGGAGATATTGCTAAGGCTATTGAGGCAGGAAAGAGAGAATATGAAAATGTGATTTCAGAAGAGAGCCATGATTCTTTTCGCATTAATGAGATTTACGGAATCAGCAGAGCCTCCTGCGATTTTGAAAATATCGCAGACCATAAAGATTTGAGGAAATATTCCGACGGAAGAATAGCTCTCGGTGATAATCTGTCGTATATGAAATTTCTTATGGATGATAAAAACCTTAAGAACAAGTTTCAGCTTATTTATGCCGACCCTCCTTTTTTTTCAAAAAGCAAATATCAGGCGTCTGTTTATATTGATTCTCCGGTTCTAGGTAAGTCTCCTATTGTAAAAGCAGAAGCTTATAGTGACATCTGGAATGGAGATTTGTATAAATATTTGAAAATGCTTGCAGTAAGGATATTTATGATGAGGGATTTGCTTTCGGACAGAGGATGCATTGTTCTTCATCTTGACTGGCATGTAGTGCATTATGCTAAAATAATGATGGATGAGATTTTCGGACGCTCTCGTTTTGTAAACGAGATAATCTGGACATATAAGTCGGGCGGAACAAACAAGATGAGCTTTTCCAAAAAACATGATGTGCTTCTTGTTTACAGCAAAAGCTCAGATTATAAGTTTAATCCCCTGAAAGAAAAATCATACAACAGAGACTATAAACCATACAGATTTAAAGGTGTAGAAGAATTCTGTGATGAAAAAGGATGGTATACACTTGTGAATATGAAGGATGTATGGAATATAGATATGGTTGGAAGAACTTCTTCGGAACGTACGGGGTATGCTACTCAAAAGCCTGAAAAACTTATAGAGCGTATTATCAAGGCTTTCAGCGATGAAGGTGATTTATGCGGTGATTTTTTTGCAGGTTCAGGGACTTTTGGAGCTGTGTGTAGTAAGTTGAATAGATATTGGGTAATGTGTGACAGCGGCAATATTGCAAACTCCGATGAGATAATGAGAATGCTGAAATTAAAAAAATCATTTGTTGTTGAACTGCAAGATAATAAAGTAGATGAAACGGAGGTTTACGCCGAACTTGATTTAAAAGAAAAGAGTTTAAAGCTAAGAAAATATATTTTAAAAGATATGGGAAAATTTGAATGTTTAAACCGTAAAGACTTAATGGGAATGCAGAATTATTTAAAACAGGACAGCCTGAGTTTTATAAAATTCTGGAGCGTTGATTTTAATTTTGACGGTGAGATACACAGAGCAGATAGAGCAATATTAGATAAAAAAAGAGTTGTGAATGATATATCTTTTGATAAAAACAAAAATATAAGTTTGCTGGGATATGACTTGTTGGGAAACAGATGCCGATGGGTTTGCAGCAGAGAGGAGAATTAATTGTAATGTACATAAAAAATCAAACTTTGGGAGTGGTATTCAGAGTTGTTTTTTTAATAGCCTGCGGTGCGGGACTTGTAATAAAGCTTATATATTCTGGATTCAGTTTGCCTGTTATATTTGGTGATTTTGCGCTTATTTCCAATTTTTTTGCATTGGTATATTTCGCATATCTTATTATTGCAAGGCCAAACTATGAGAGAGGTGTTTTAAGAGGTGCCGTAACTATATACGTAATAATTACATTTATCGTGTATTATTTTATAAATTTCGGAGCATCCTCAAACCCGGCAGAAAATTTGAATTTGGCAGGGTATCTTCTGTATTTTATATCACCTGTTATGGTTGTTTTGGATTATTTACTGTTTTGCAGGAAAGGTTCATTTACCGCATATAGTCCTGTAATATGGGCTGTAATACCGGTGATGTTTAATATTGCGGTTTTTCTTTTGAACAAGTTTATAACCGGGATTGAAATGATACCGTATTTTAATCTTTTAGGAATGGACATGACGATAACAATGCTGGTATTTTTAGGTATAAGCTATTTACTGTTTGTTGCAGATAATATTTTTGCGGGACGGCATAGATAGGCGCAGAAAAATATCGTGAACAAGATATTTTATGTTCACGATAAAGTTCCGGATTATTGTGATGATATTTTCTAAGGCAATGTTTGTAATGGTGTTAGTTTTTCTTTGCATTTAAGTAATTTTACTGTTCAGGTATTTTTCTTTGGTAGCGAGACCGCCTCGGATGTGCCTTTCGGCTTTATTGTTATCCAAAACTTCTTTTACTTCTGCCGCAAGGCTTGGATTTATTTCGTGAAGCCTTTCGGTAATGTCTTTATGTACTGTTGATTTTGAAACTCTGAATTTAGCTGCTGTGCTACGTACTGTTGCACCGGTCTCAACGATATAGTAGGCGAGCTCCAATACTCTTTCCTCTATGTAATCCTTCATAATATGACAGTTCACCACCTCATAATATATTAACTTTAGCAGTTAAGACAATATATGTGGGTTTTGTGAATAATATACTTACTTTAGATTTTCAGTGTAAATTTTATTACAGTGGTAAAACTAATACATAACTGATAGAATGAAAGGAGATAGCGATGATTTTTAGTCGCGGCAGTCGATTATGGGATTTACGGAAGAAGTAGGAATAGATCTTGGAACAGCAAATGTTCTTATATATGTTGACGGTAAAGGAATTGTTTTGCAGGAGCCGTCTGTTGTGGCTCTGAATAAGGATACAAAAGAAATACTGGCAGTCGGAACTGAAGCTAAGAGGATGATAGGAAGAACTCCGGGAAATATTGCGGCATTAAGACCTTTGCGTGAGGGAGTTATTTCCGATTATGATATTACAGAAAAAATGCTCCAGTATTTTATAAAAAAAACCTGCGGAGGAAGTAGGTTTTTTAAGCCGCGTCTTGTGGTATGTGTTCCAAGCGGAGTAACTGAGGTTGAAAAGAGAGCTGTAAAGGAAGCTGCGCTCCAGGCGGGAGGAAGATCTGTATATTTGATAGAAGAACCTGTAGCTGCGGCAATAGGTGCGGGAATAGATATTACAGGACCGGAAGGGGTAATGGTAATAGATATAGGCGGAGGTACTACGGATATAGCGGTTATATCCCTTGGAAGCATAGTGACCAGCTCTTCTGTCAAAATAGCAGGGGATAAGTTTGATGATTATATAGTTAAATATATAAGAAAAAAATATAAACTGTTTATCGGAGACAGAATGGCTGAGAAATTGAAAAAGGAAATAGGGACAGCCTGTGAAGGAGAAGAAAGTCTTAAAACATTATGTAAAGGCCGTGATTTAGTTACGGGACTTCCGCGGACAATAGAGATAACCTCCGAAGAAATTCTGGAAGCTTTAGAGGAGCCTATAGATGTTATTTGTGAAGCTACTCACAGCGTCCTTGAGAAAACTCCTCCTGAACTTGCTGCTGATGTAGGTGAGACAGGAATAGTAATAACCGGAGGCGGAGCATACCTTAGAGGTTTGGATAAGAGAATTGAGAAAAAAACAGGGATAAGAACCTGGATAGCACCTGAAGCTGATTTTTGTGTTGCCAAAGGCACAGGGGAATCGTTAAAATATATTGATATAATAAGTAAAAATAATTTAAACAGAAGAGAGACCTATATATGAAATTGGAATTAATCGCAACAGCAACATTTGGACTTGAAGCCGTAGTAAAAAGAGAAGTACAGGATTTAGGATATAAAATACTGAAGACGGAAGACGGAAAAGTAACCTATCTGGGAGATGAAAGAGCAATAGCAAAATCAAATCTCTGGCTCAGGAGCGCTGACAGGGTGCTTTTAAAAATGGCAGAGTTTAAAGCTATGGAATTCGAGGAACTGTTTCAGCAGACAAAGGCTGTTGAATGGGAACAGCTCATACCGGTTGACGGGAAATTTACTGTTAACTGTACGTCTGTAAAATCAAAGCTTCATAGTGTCCCTGCATGTCAGAGCATAGTTAAAAAGGCAATAGTTGAAAAATTAAAAGAGTTTTACAATATAGATGAATTTGAAGAAACAGGAGCAAACTATACTGTAAAAGCGACATTTCTTAAGGACAGAGTGACAATTACAGTTGATACAAGCGGAATGGGACTTCATAAGAGGGGCTACAGAATTTCAGATGTGGCGGCACCTATAAAAGAAACTCTTGCTGCGGCAATGGTTCAGCTGTCGTTTTGGAAAAGCGGCAGGATTTTGGTGGACCCATGCTGCGGTTCGGGAACTATTCCTATTGAAGCGGCGATGATTGGAAGAAATATAGCTCCCGGACTTAACAGAAAGTTTGCCTCTGAAGAATGGGAGTTCATCGGAAAAGATATTTGGAAAGAGGAAAGAAAGTCAGCATTTGAAAAGATAGACTACGACAGGCAGCTTGAGATATATGGATATGACATAAATAAAAGGGCTGTTGGCGCAGCTGTAAATAATGCAGAAGAGGCCGGAGTTGAAGACTGTATACAATTTTCTGTTATGGACGCGGAGAATCTTGAGCCTGTAGGACAAAACGGTATAATAATTACAAACCCGCCTTACGGCGAAAGAATAGGGGAGAGAGAAGATATAGAAAAAATTTATAGGTCATTTAGCAGATTTTTTGAGGCAAATCCGGACTGGTCGCTTTTTATGATAACTACTGATAAAGAGACGGAGCAGAAGATAATGAAAAGAGAAGCCAATAGACGCAGAAAACTTTACAACGGACGTCTTGAAGTTTGCTATTACCAGTTTCACGGTACAAAGGTTGCAACATGATTAAACCTTTGACATTTTAATTATTGTTTATTTGAAAGGAGAATATAAAATGGCAGTTAATTTAAAGGGAAGAAGTTTTTTGACTCTCATGGATTTTACGACAGATGAGATTCGATATATGCTTGATTTGGCAAAAGACCTCAAGGAAAAAAAGAGAGCAGGTATTCATAATGAAGTTTTAAAGGGAAAGAATGTAGTGCTGCTTTTTGAAAAGACATCTACGAGAACGCGATGTTCTTTTGAAGTGGCATGTCTTGATGAGGGGGCTCATGTTACTTACCTCGATTCAAAAAGTTCACAGATGGGAAAAAAGGAAAGCCTTGAAGATACGGCAAAAGTTCTCGGAAGGTTTTTTGATGGTATAGAATACAGAGGATATGAACAGAAGGTTGTAGAAAACCTTGCTAAATATTCGGGAGTACCCGTATGGAATGGACTTACAGATGTAGATCATCCTACACAGATATTAGCTGATATGATGACTATAGAAGAACACTTGGACAAGCCTCTAAATAAGGTGAAAGTTGCTTTTTGCGGAGATATAAGGAATAACATGAGCTATGCATGGATGTACGGATGCGCTAAAATGGGCATGCATTTTGTAGCATACGGTCCCGAGGAGCTGGCTGCCGAAATGGACAGAGAAGTTATAAAAAGAGCTGAGAACGTAGCTTCTGAAACAGGTGCGACAATTGAGATTTGTTCATCTGCGGAGTGTCTTAAAGATGTGGATGTCATCTACACGGATGTATGGGCGTCTATGGGAGAAGAAGCGGAGATTCCGGAAAGAGTAAAACTTCTTACTCCTTATAAGGTTACAATGGAAATGTTAGCTCAGACGGAAAATCCTGATGTCATATTTCTTCACTGTCTTCCTGCTTTTCATGATTTTGAGACTGAAATGGCTAAAAGTCAGAAAGAATTAGGATATGATATAAGGGAAGTGACGGACGAAGTTTTCAGAAGCAGACACTCAAAGGTGTTTGACGAGGCCGAGAACAGGATGCATACCATAAAAGCTGTAATAGTCGCTACTATGTCATAGCTGCATTTAATTTATAGGATTAAAAGGGGGATAAAAAATTATATGAAACCGGGAATTAATAATTATTCGGAGATAGGAAAACTGAATAAGGTGCTTCTTCACCGAATTGGAAATGAGATAGAGGGACTTGTTCCCGATAATTTTGAACGTCTTCTGTTTGACGATATACCTTATTTAAAAGTAGCTCAGCATGAGCATGACAGATTTGCAGACCTTTTGAGAGAAAATGATGTAGAAGTTGTATATTACACCGATGAAACCATTAAGGCATTAAAAGACAAAGATGTCCGAAAAGAATTTATAAAGAAGTTTATAGACGAAAGCAATATATATTCAGAGGCTGTAAAAGAAGCGCTGGAAGAGTATCTGAATGATATGACTGTAAAAGATATGGTTGAAAAGGTGATATCAGGGGTGAAGAAAAATGAAATTGAAGTAAAGACCAATTCCTTTGCGGATTATATTTCATCGGGATATCCTTATTATACAGACCCTATGCCTAATCTTTATTTTACGAGAGACCCGGGAGCATGCGTGGGCAATGGCATAAATATTCATCATATGAGTACGGTAGCAAGAAGGCGCGAAGCATTGCTTTTAAAATATATGTTTATGTACAACAGGGATTTTGCGCCGGAGGGCACAAATATATGGTATGATTACGACCAGGCATATTCCATAGAAGGCGGAGATGTTCTTGTGATGTCTGATGAAATCGTTGCCATAGGATTATCTCAGAGGACTAATGTTGAGGGGATAGAGCAGTTTGCTAAAAATATTCTTGGTAAATCTTCTTTCAGAAAAATTCTCGTATTTGATATACCGGAGTGCAGGGCTTTCATGCATCTTGATACTGTATTTACAATGGTAGACTATGATAAATTTACTATACATCCGGAAATTGAAAAACCGCTTCAGATTTATGAAATAACACTTGACCGTGATGGAAATGCACATTTTTCAAGCATGCAGGACAGTTTGGAGAATATACTGAAAAAGGAATTAGGTCTTCCTGCTGTTGAACTGATAAGATGCGGAGGAAACGATGCTCAGGCAGCTCAAAGGGAACAATGGAACGATGGGTCAAACACATTGGCAATAGCTCCGGCTAAAGTTGTGACTTATGAGAGGAACTACGTAACGAACGATCTGTTAGATAAAAAAGGGGTTAAAGTGCTTACCATACCAAGTTCGGAACTTTCAAGGGGAAGAGGCGGTCCGAGATGTATGAGCTGTCCGGTAAACAGAGATAATCTTTAAAATCCGACGAAAAGATAAAGTTGATGGGGGAAAACTGCAATATGAATAAAGAAAAAATAGTGATTGCGCTGGGAGGAAATGCGCTCCAGTCATCCAAGGATGAGGCTACTTCTGATGCGCAGCTTAAAGTTGTAAAAAATACTTGCGAACATATAGCGCATATAAGCGGAATGGGATATGAAATCGCAGTAGTTCACGGAAATGGTCCTCAGGTAGGCCGTATCGTTATGGCATCAGAAGCGGCTAAGGATGTTACGCCTGTTATGCCTTTTGATGTATGCGGAGCCATGTCGCAGGGATATATCGGATACCACATACAGCAATGCTTAAAATATGCTTTAAACAGGAATAACCGTGATATTCCTGTTGTAACGGTTGCAACACAAGTTGTGGTAGATGAAAAAGACAGTGCATTTCAGAACCCTACTAAGCCTATAGGTCCATTTTATACGGAGGATGAAGCTAAAAGTATAAGTTCTGAAAAAGGATATGCTATGAAAGAAGATTCGGGACGCGGATACAGAAGAGTTGTAGCATCTCCTAAGCCGAAACGTATAGTTGAAATAGATGCTGTTAAGAATTTGTGGGACAGCGCAATAGTGATAACCTGCGGAGGAGGTGGAATTCCTGTTATAGAGAAACCAAATGGCGTGCTTGAGGGGATTGCAGCTGTCATAGATAAGGACTATGCAGCGGAACTTTTGGCTGAAAATGTCAATGCTGATATTCTTATGATATTGACAGAAGTTGAAAAAGTTTCTTTGAATTTTAATAAGCCTGAACAGAAAGAACTGTCAAAGATGACGCTTGATGAGGCTTCTGGATATATAGATGAAGGTCATTTTCCTGCGGGAAGCATGCTTCCTAAAATTGAGGCAGCCATGAAATTTGTCAGGGCATATCCTGATAAGAAAGCTATAATTACATCCCTGGATAAAGCTGTAGATGCTCTTAAAGGGGAAACGGGAACGGTTATTTCTTTTAACTAATCTGTTATAAATATAGAATACAGCAATAATGCCTGAAAATTAAGAAAAGAATTTTCTTGCTTTAAATAATAATAAATGATATCATCATAGGGTACAATTTTTTTCAAAGCTTCGATACCACGAGGAAAAGAAGGTAGAATATGGAGATAGAATTAAAGTATAATATCCCTGCAGAGGGTATTGCTTCTGAAATTTGGAAGAATAAGTTATTCTCTTGCGTGGAGGAGAAAGATTCAAGAGAAGAAATATGTCTTGATGCAAAATATTTTGATACTTTTAATTGTGATTTAGCTAAGAAGCAGATTGCGTACCGAATAAGAAAAGAGGGTGAACGTTGGGTTGCTGCTTTAAAGTGCAATGGAACTAACGAAGGAGCTCTTCATAAGAGACTGGAAATAAGTATTCCCGTTGTAAACGGAGAACCGGATTTGTCGGTTTTCTGTGAAAGCGAGATGGGAGACAAGCTTCAAGAGATAGTTGACGATGATGATATCAAATGTGTACTTGAAACCAAGTTTCACAGAAAGAGAATGCGGCTTGACACAGGAACAGGAATATTTGAGCTTTCTATAGATAAAGGCAAAATTATAACAAGATATGGCGAAGAACCTATCTTTGAAGTCGAGATAGAGCTTTTTTCCGGTGAGACCGATGAGCTCATGGAGCTTGGAGAACGTCTTCAGAAAGAATATAATTTAGAAACTCAGGAATTAAGCAAGTATGCCAGAGGCATAAACATAATCAAAGAGGGTAAGAAGCGTGAAAAATTAATGAAATAAACATAAAAACATCTCTGCAAAGTTTGCAGAGATGTTTTTGATATGATGTGTAAAATCCGATGCATTATTTTAACGTTATTAAAAGTATTTCAGGTGGGTTTTTAGGTTGGTTAAGCATGTTGATATATGCGCAGTGATATTGTTTGGGATTGAGGTTTTCAGCAAATTCCATAAGCTTTTGTTTTTCGGTTCTTCCTTCGAGGTGCCCGCTGTACATAGTAATGGCGAGAATGCCGTCTTTTACCAGAAGCTCAAGACAGCTTTTAACGGCGGTTATGGTTGAATCGGAATGTGTAGTGAGTTTTTTGTTTCCTCCTGGTAAATATCCTAAATTGAATACGGCGGCATTTATTTGCTCTTTAACAAAATGCGATATTTTATCGTGAGACTGACATATAAGGTTTATTTTTTTATCCGGGTTTATACCATATGCAATATCATTTTCAAAACCAGCGGAAATCAAAAGATTTTCGGTAGATTTCAAAGCAGTTTCCTGTACGTCAAAAGCATAAAGTTTCGATGGAGAGGATTCCATCAGAAAGAGAGTGTCCTTTCCGTTTCCGCAGGTGGCATCTACCAGCACATCTCCTTTTTTTATATAATTTTTTAATATATAAGCTGAAAATCTCGCTGTGCTGCGAATTATATTTGACATTTATGGTATAATTCCTTTATAATCTTAAAAATCCAATATAATCCATTATGTCGGATTTGTTAAATGATGTCAATATATGTAGGGCTGTTTTTTTCTTTAGCCTTTACTTTTCAAAGGAAACGAGGTATAATATAATGCACTATGTGTTTATAATCGAGGAGGATATATATTCATGAAATCAACATTAATTTCAAAAGAAAACAACGAAGCAAAATTCACAATGGAATTCACTGCAGAAGAATTTGAGAATGCAATAATAGGAGCTTACAAAGCTCAGAAGGATAAATTCACTATAGACGGATTCAGAAAGGGTAAAGCTCCCAGAAGTATAATAGAGAAAAAATATGGGGAAGGAATATTCTTTGAAGATGCTATAAATAATTTGTTTTCCCTTCACTATCCGCTGGCGCTTGATGAACTTGACCTTGATGTTATAGACAGCCCGAAAGCTGAATTCAGTCAGTTGAAAAAGGGCGAGGGTTTTACGGTTACAATAAACGTTGCATGTTATCCTGAAATTGAAGTAAAGGACTACAAAGGCGTCGAGATAGAAACCGTTAATACGGAAGTAACCGATGAGGCTGTTGACGAGGAAATCAAGAGCATGTCGAGAAAGAATTCAAGAATGATAACAGTAGACAGACCTGCAAAGGACGGAGATATGGTTCTTATAGATTATGAGGGATGGGTAGGAGATAATCAGTTTGAAGGAGGCACTGCCGAAAGACAGCCGCTTAAATTAGGTTCGGGAACTTTCATTCCAGGATTTGAAGAACAGCTTATAGGCGTTAGTACCGGAGAGGATAAGGACGTTAAGGTTACTTTCCCTGAAGAATATCACGCAGAAGATCTTGCAGGAAAAGAAGCAGTATTTAAGTGCAAAGTGCATGAAATAAAAGAAGAAGAACTTCCTGAAATTAATGATGATTTCGTAAAAGATGTAAGTGAATTTGACACTCTTGACGAGCTTAAAGCAGATGTAAGGGAAAAGTTGGTCAAAGAAGCTGCTGATAAAGATGAAAATCAAATGAAGAACAGCGCCATCGAAAAGGTGTTTGAGGCAAACGATATAGATGTTCCTGACGTTATGGTGGAAAGTGAGATAGAAAATATGATGTCTGAATTCGACCAGCAGCTCAGAAGTCAGGGAATGGATTTAGATTCGTATTTCAAGTATATGGGAACCGATTCAAATTCATTTAAGGAAACGTTAAAAGATGAGGCGTTTAAGAAAGTTAAAACGAGAATGATAATCTCGGCTATAGCTGAACAGGAGAAGTTTGAGGCTACAGACGATGATGTGCAGAAAGAAATCGAGTCAATGGCTCAGATGTATGGTCTTGAGGCAGATAAAGTGAAAGAAATGCTGGGAGAGCAGAATATAAAAATGATATCGGGAGATATTAAGCTGAGAAAAGCTATTGATTACATTTATGATAATGCTGTAAAAAAATAAGCGAAAATTAAAAGGAGGTCCGGATTATGGCATTGATTCCTTATGTTATTGAACAGACAGGCAGAGGGGAAAGGTCCTACGATATTTATTCGAGGCTCTTAAAGGACAGGATAATTTTTTTAGGTGAGGCTATAGATGAAAACGTAGCCAGTACTATCGTGGCACAACTGTTGTTTTTGGAAGCTGAGGATCCGGATAAGGACATAAATATATATATAAACAGCCCCGGCGGTTCTGTAACCGCCGGAATGGCTATTTATGATACGATGCAGTATATAAAGCCTGAGGTGTCTACAATTTGTATAGGTATGGCGGCAAGTATGGGAGCATTCCTGCTTTCTGCCGGACAAAAAGGCAAAAGATATGCTCTTCCAAATGCAGAGATAATGATTCATCAGCCTCTTGGAGGTGTGCAGGGACAGGCAGAAGATATTAAAATACATGCGGAATGGATTTTGAAGACAAGAGAAAAGCTAAACAGAATTTTAAGCAGCAATACAGGACAGCCCTTGAATATTATAGCAAGAGATACAGATAGAGATAATTTTATGTCTGCAGATGAAGCTATGAATTACGGTCTTATAGATAAAGTAATAAGAGACAGATAACGGGGGTGGATTTATGAGTAAATATGATGATAATAACGAATTGAGATGTTCGTTTTGCGGAAAGCCGCAGAGTCAGGTTAAGAAACTTGTAAGCGGTTCAGGAGTATATATATGCAATGAGTGTGTTGCACTTTGTCAGGATATAATAGAATCCGAAGAAAGCAAACATGCTGCTCAGGAACAGACTGCCGAAGCAGGCGGCAGACTTCCGAAACCAAAAGAGATTTTTGATATACTTTCGGAATATGTAATCGGACAGGATAATGCAAAGAAAGCTCTTTCGGTTGCTGTATACAACCATTATAAGAGAATAAAGAACGATTATTCTGTTGATGAAAAAGACAGTGAAATAGAATTGCAGAAAAGCAATATTGTTATGGTCGGACCTACGGGTTCCGGTAAGACGCTGCTTGCGCAGACACTGGCAAAGATTCTTGATGTACCTTTTGCGATTGCAGACGCTACAGCGCTTACAGAAGCCGGATATGTGGGAGAAGACGTTGAAAATATACTTTTGAAACTTATTCAGGCGGCTGATTACGATATAGAAAAAGCCCAGAAGGGGATAATATATGTCGATGAGATTGATAAGATAGCCAGAAAGTCAGAGAATCCTTCGATAACAAGAGATGTAAGCGGTGAAGGCGTACAGCAGGCATTGCTTAAAATTTTGGAAGGAACGGTTGCAAATGTACCTCCGCAGGGAGGGAGAAAACATCCTCATCAGGATTTTCTGCAATTTGATACCACTAATGTACTCTTCATATGCGGAGGTGCATTTGACGGACTTGACAAAGTGGTTCAGAGAAGAATCGGTGAAAAGACCATAGGATTTAATTCCAATGTTGAAAACAACAAGATGGAACAGGCGGAGATTTTAAAACATGTTCAGCATGAAGATTTGCTTAAATATGGTTTAATTCCTGAATTTATAGGCAGGCTTCCTGTTCTTGTAACTCTTGAAGAACTTTCTAAAGATGCTTTGATAAGGATAATAACCGAACCGAAGAATGCATTGGTTAAGCAATATAACAAATTATTCGATATGGATGATGTTGAACTTGAGATAACTTCCGATGCAATAGAAGCCATAGCGGAAAAGGCTTTGCAGAGGAAGACGGGAGCAAGGGGCTTGAGAGGCATCATGGAAAAAATAATGACAAATATCATGTATGAAGTGCCTTCAAGAAATGATGTTAAAAAATGTATTATAACAAGAGAAACCGTAGAGGCAGAAAAAGAACCTGAACTTATATTAGCTGAACCTAAGCTTGCTAAGACCAAGGGAGCAACAGCAGAAACGGCGTAATTGAAATTTATCATGGGGCGGCTTTTAAGTCGCCCTGTTTATATAAAGGAGGAGATTGCATGGATGAAAAAAATAAAATTCTTAATGATATGGATAATATAAAGGATGAAAAAATAGAGGATTTGGATATAGTTGATAAGATGGAGCTTCCGATGATACCTTTGAGAGGTCTTTCTGTATTTCCCAATATGGTACTTCATTTTGACATCGGACGTGAAAAATCCATAAATGCTCTGGAGAAAGCCATGATAATGAATCAGCATATTTTCCTGGCATCTCAGAAAGACGATAATACGGATCTTCCTACTCCTGAGGATTTTTATCATATAGGAACCATAGGGAAGATAAAGCAAATGCTGAAACTTCCGGGAGACTCCATAAGGGTTTTAGTTGAAGGAATATGCAGAGGGGAAATTGAAGAGATATCCTTTGATGTTCCTTACTTCAGCTGCGTTGTAAAAAAAATAGAGGATGAATCCCCTGAAGATGATGATGCTGAAGCAGAAGCATTGATGAGAACCGTACTTTCAAGTTTCGATGAATATATAAACGTTAATCAAAATCTATCGCCTGAAGTGTTTGCCGGCGTGGTTACCATAGAAGAACCGGGAAGAATGGCGGATATGATAGCTTCTCATCTGGAACTTAAACTGGAAGACAAGCAGATACTGCTTGAAACCTTTGATGCAAAAGAAAGACTTCGCAAGTTAAATGATATGATTATAAAGGAGATTGAGATACTCAATATCGAACATGATATAACGAGTAAGGTAAAGTCTCAGATAAACAAGAATCAGAGAGAATATTATCTCAGGGAGCAGATGAGAGCCATACAGGAAGAACTGGGCGGAACAGAAGATATGGAAGATGAAATCGCAGGTTTTAAAGAAACTCTCGAATCCCTTGAACTTGATGAAAAGACAAAGGATAAAATAGAAAAGGAAATAAATAGATTTTCCAAGATGCAGCCGGCTTCAGCGGAAGCTACTGTAAGCAGAAACTATATTGAAACCGTATTGGCTCTTCCTTGGAATAAAGAAAGCGAAGATAATATAGATTTAAACAAGGCAGAAGAGATACTTAATGAGGACCACTACGGTTTGAATAAGGTAAAGGAAAGAGTTCTGGAATATTTAGCAGTTATGCAGCTTTCGGAAAGCCTTAAAGGACCAATACTGTGTCTTGTTGGTCCTCCGGGAGTCGGTAAGACCTCTATAGCTAAAAGTGTGGCGAGAGCTGTAGGAAGAGAGTTTGTGAGGATGTCCTTGGGAGGTGTCAGAGATGAAGCTGAGATAAGAGGTCACAGAAGAACTTATATAGGAGCAATACCGGGCAGAATAATGAATGCTGTCAAAGAAAGCGGAGTTAAAAATCCTGTGTTTCTTTTTGATGAGGTTGATAAGATCGGGGCAGATTATAAAGGTGACCCGGCTTCGGCTCTTTTGGAAGTATTAGACCCGGAACAGAACAAAGATTTTACAGATCACTATCTGGAAGTTCCTTTTGATTTATCAAAAGTGATGTTTATAACGACCGCAAATACTACTGAAACTATACCAAGGCCGCTGTTAGACAGAATGGAAGTTATAGAAGTAAGCGGATATACAGAAGAAGAAAAGCTTAATATAGCCCAGCAATATCTAGTTCCTAAACAGATAAAAGAAAACGGTCTTGCTAAAAGCAATATTGCATTTACGGAGCAGGGCATAAGAACTATAATAAATTATTATACGAGGGAGTCAGGCGTAAGAAATCTGGAAAGAGAAATAGGCACTTTGTGCAGAAAAGTTGCCAAAAATTACGTTTGTGGAGATACTAAAAAAGTCAGCATATCCTCTAAAAAAGTTCAGGAGTTTTTAGGCAAGAAAAAATTCAGATTTGATATAATAAAAGGAGAAACCGAAGTAGGCGTTACTACCGGACTTGCATGGACAGCAGTGGGAGGAGACACTCTGTTTATAGAAACGACATCTGTACCTGGTAGCGGAAAGCTTGTTCTTACGGGACAGCTTGGAGATGTAATGCAGGAATCGGCAAAAGCTGGAATAAGCTATATACGCTCAGCAGCAAAAAAACTTAAAATTGACGAAGAATTTTATAAGAAATGCGATCTGCATATTCACATTCCGGAAGGAGCAATACCTAAAGACGGACCTTCTGCAGGCGTTACAATGTGTACTGCAATAATTTCTACACTGACAGGAATACCGGTAAGAAAAGATATTGCTATGACCGGAGAAATAACTTTAAGAGGAAAAATTCTTCCTGTGGGAGGAATAAGAGAAAAGGTAATGGCAGCTCATCGTGCAGGAATAAGAAAAGTGCTGCTTCCAAAAGATAACGAAGCAGATATATCCGATATTCCTCAGACAGTAAGAGATGAAATGGAATTTGTTTTGATAAAGCATGTAAATGATGCGTTAAAACAGGTTTTGGTAAAGGATGAATCAAAATGATAATAAAGAAATCAGACCTTGAAGCAGTTGCGGTAAGAGCCGACCAGTATCCTCCGGATAATTTAAGTGAAATAGCATTTGCAGGGAGGTCCAATGTAGGAAAATCGTCTCTGTTGAATTTAATTACAGGGAGGAAGAAACTGGCGAGGGTCAGTGGAAGTCCGGGTAAAACAAGAACCATAAACTTTTATCTGATAAATGAAGAATTCAGAATTGTGGATCTTCCCGGATACGGATATGCCAAAGTTTCAAAATCCATATCGGAAGGCTGGGGAGAAATGATGGAGCGTTACCTTGAAAGCAGACCTAATTTATTAAAGGTTATTCAGCTCGTAGATATAAGACATGCCCCGTCAAAGCAGGATATAGAAATGTACAGCTATCTTAGGCATTATGGATTGGATGGTATTGTAGTAGCAACTAAAGCTGATAAAATTTCGAGAAACCAGATTCAGAAAAGTATAAAGACTATAAGGTCTGTTTTGAAATTGTCACAGGATGATATGGTTATTCCGGTATCTTCCTTGAAAAGAACCGGATGTGAAGAGTTGCTTGAAGTTATGGAGAAATTACTGGAGGGCTAAGTGCAGTTTTTAGGATTTCAGGTACTAATTAAAAGAATAAAAGCAATAAAATTCATGATGAAAGATAGGTCAGTGCCAAAGAGGAAAAAAGCCCTTATTATTTTTGGCATTATATATTTATTTTTGCCTGTAGATTTGATTCCTCCAATACTTTTTCCCATTGCATGGATAGACGACTTGGTATTATGGCTGTTTATACTGTGGTATTTGAGCAGTGAACTTGATAAATACTGGAACGGAGGCAAAACAAAGGATTATTCGAAAAAATATCGTGGAAAAAAATTTGTCGATGATGTAGAATATGAAGTGGATGGGAAAAAGAAAAAAGAAGAAGCAAATAGTAATAAGAAATAATATAAACCCTGTTACTGAATCATTTAAGGAGAGTTTGTATGAGTCGTGAAACAATAGGAACAGTTATGATTACTCAGCAGCAGATAAATGAACGTGCAGCTGAAATAGGGCGTCAGATAGAAGCTGATTTTAAGGATGAAGAGATAGTTCTTGTAGGAATACTCAGGGGAGCCGTACTGTGGATGGCTGATATAATGAAGAATGTAGACTTGGATATGATTATAGATTTTATGGCAGTAAGCAGCTATGGATCATCTACGAAGTCTTCAGGAATCGTTAAGATAAATAAAGACCTTGATACGGATATTGAGGGCAAAAATGTTATTATTGTAGAGGATATTGTAGATTCCGGAACGACTCTTAATTATCTTAAAGGGTATTTTGAAAACAGGGATGCTAAACAGGTTAGAATATGTACGCTTCTTGATAAACCTGACGGAAGAAAAGTTGACATAGATGTTGATTATATAGGTTTTACTGTAGATGATAAGTTTATAGTGGGATACGGTCTGGACTATGATCAGAGGTACAGGAATCTTCCGTACATAACATATTTGCAGGAATGAAACAAATGAACGTTATATTTAAAAAGGTGCAGACACACTTTGATTGTCCGCACCTTTTTTATCATTCATGAAATACCATATGGCAGTACTTCATGAACGTAACAAAGCCTGCCGCCGAAAAAAATCAGTAAAGGCGGATTTGTTTTTTAATTTTCCATTTGTTTTGCAAGAAATCCCGCTCCGAGTTCCGCTGTTTTTACCTCAACATCTGTAAGCTGTTTCCCTTCAGGAGGTATAATTGTTACAGACCCTATGGGATCGCCGTTTGTAAGAATAGGTATAACTACCTTGGAATTGTTTTCGTATTTATTCTTATGCTGTATAATGCTGTCCAGGTCTTCGTCAATTTCCTTGTTGATATAGTCCTTTTGCTTGATGCCGGAAACAGCTACAAATCTGTCCGTATCCGAAACCAGCACAGGCATACCCAATATGGATGAAGCCGTTTCAACAAAACCTTCGGCAATCTGTCCGAGTTCGCTTATAGGAGAATACTTTTTAAGAATTACTTCTCCTGAGGTGCCCGTGTAGATTTCAAGAGGATCACCCTCACGTATTCTGAGAACTTTTCTTATTTCTTTGGGAACGACAACTCTTCCCAGGTCGTCTATTCTTCTTACTATTCCGGTTGCTTTCATATAATTTCCTCCAGTAACTTTTGTATATAACTATTGTTTGTAAAACTTGGACAAATATACCTATTAAAGTCTTTGACTTTTAAGTATTATTGCAGTAACATTTTAATAAGTGGCTTTTAACGGGAGAGAGTATAATGGAAAAATTAAGGAAATTTTGGAAAGTAATATTCGGAAGAACAGGAATACTTGTTTTTTTAATGCTGGTTCAGGCTGTCATAATATTCGGAGGTTTTGCGGTTCTCGGAAGCAAAGCATGGATAGCGAATTATACCACAAGCATTTTGGCTGTTATAATACTTATATATATTTTGAATGCAAGACAAAATTCCAGTTTTAAACTGATGTGGATAATATTCATTCTTATAGTTCCCATAGTGGGCGTGGCTTTTTACATATACACTAAGATGCAGCCGGGCACAGCTTATATATCGAAACGTATGTATGAACTTTTGGAGGAGGAAAAGGAGTATCTTGTACCGGAAAAAGATACTTTAAATAATATATTATCAGAGTCAAAACAGGAATATGGTTTTTTCAGATATCTTCACAGAAAAGGAAAATATCCTGTTTATAATAATGCCAGCGTTAAATATTTTCCTCTTGGAGAGGACAAGTTTGAAGAACTGGTATATCAGCTGGAGAAGGCTGAAAAATTTATATTTCTTGAATATTTTATAGTTGAACGTGGGATTATGTGGAATAAAGTATTAAAAATACTTGCAAGGAAAGCACGCGACGGAGTAGAGGTAAGATTTATGTATGACGGTACCTGTACTTTATCTCTGCTCCCCAAGAACTACCCAAAGAGAATGCGAAAACTTGGAATACAGTGTAAAGTTTTTTCTCCTATGAAGCCTTTTCTGACGACTCATCAGAATAACAGAGACCACAGAAAGATAGTCGTTATAGATGGAAACACAGCTTTTACAGGCGGAATTAACCTGGCTGATGAATATATAAATAAAAAAGAACGATTCGGACACTGGAAAGATACGGCTATAATGGTTCAGGGAAAAGCTGTTGACAGCTTTACACTGATGTTTCTGCAGATGTGGAACATTGATGAGAAGAAGAAAGAGAATTACGATAAATATCTTCAAAAGTATGTCGTTACGGAAGCAGGTATGAGAAAGGGCGGATATATTGCGCCTTATGGGGACAGTCCTTTTGATGATGAGGAAGTCGGCGAAAAAGTATATTTGGATATATTAAACAGGGCCAGAGATTACGTACATATAATGAGTCCCTATCTTATTTTGGATGAAGAGCTTATTAACAGTTTGATGTTCGCTGCGCAGAGAGGCGTAGAGGTTAAGCTGATACTGCCTCATATTCCTGATAAGAAATATGCCTATGTTTTAGCGAGAACTTATTATGAAGAGCTTATAAAACAAGGAATACAAATATATGAGTATACACCCGGCTTTGTTCATGCAAAAGTATTTACATGTGATGATGAAAGAGCTGTCGTGGGAACTATAAATCTGGATTTCAGAAGCTTATATCTGCATTTTGAATGTGCGGCATATATATGGAAAAATCCGGTTATTGATGATATAGAACTGGACTTTCAAAATACGCTTAGAATGTGTCAGCCCATAAGTGTAATAGACTGTAAGGAATATAGTCTTATAGGGAAAATAGTGGGAAGAGTGCTGAGAGTTATAGCTCCGCTTATGTAGGGAATATTTGTTGTCAGGAGGTTTTTATGCTGTTTAAAAATATAACTATTTTGAATGAATTTTTTAATCTCGAGTGTGATTGCTATATCGGTATAAAAAATGACCGTATAGATTACATTGGAAAGAAAAAACCTGAAGGTGAATGGGGAAGAGAATACGATGGAAAAGGTAAGCTTTTAATGAGCGGGTTTTATAATGCCCATGGACATTCGCCAATGACATTGATGAGGGGATATGGAGAAAATCTTGTGCTGCAGGATTGGTTAAATGAAAAGATTTTTCCTTTTGAAAACCGATTGGACGGTGAGGCGGTATACTGGGCGACTATGCTTGCTATGGCAGAATCCTTCAAGTTCGGCATAGTATCAACGAGCGATATGTATTACTTTTGCGACGATATGGCGAGAGCTTTTATCGAATGCGGGGCAAAAGGCAATATCTCAAGGTCAATAGCCAATGTTAAAGGGGAAAGCCCTGAAAAACTTGAAAGCTTTAAAGAAGCAAGGAAGTTTTATGATAATTTTCACGGAGAAGCAGATGGAAGGATAAAAGTTGATGCCAGCCTACATGCAGAGTATACATCAAATCCTGAAACGGCAATGGCTCTTGCTGAATACGCTTCAAGCGTTGATACTCTAATGCAGGTACACGTATCGGAAACCAAGCTTGAGCATGATGAATGTATAAAACGGCATGGACTTACTCCCGCGGCATATCTTGAACGTATGGGAATATTTGATGTTCCTGCGGTAGCGGCTCATTGTGTATATTCGACGGAAGAAGATATGGAGATATTCAAAGCAAAAGGTGTTACGGTGGCAGCAAATCCAGTAAGCAATATGAAGCTTGCCAGCGGTATCTGCAATGTTTCAGAGATTATGAAAAGAGGAATAAATGTAGCCATAGGTACAGATAGTGTTGCAAGCAACAATAATCTTGATTTTATGGAAGAGATCAAGCTTATGGCTATAGGCAATAAAGTTTTGCGGGCTGACCCGACGGCAGTAACACCAAAAGAAGCTTTAAAAGCGGCGACAGCAGGCGGGGCAAAAGCGCAGGGAAGAGATGACTGCGGTGTTTTGAAAGAAGGAAATAAAGCGGACCTGATAATTATAGATATTGATTCTCCTAATATGCATCCTGCTCACAATATCATCAATAATTTAGTGTATTCTTGTTCAAGCAGTGATATAATTATGACTGTTGTAGACGGAAAAGTGGTATATGAGAATGGAATTTATTGTACAATAGATATAGAGAAAGTTATATATCAGGCTGAGAAAGCTACAAATAAAATACTTGAAAGGCTTTAAACATGGCAAAGAAATCACTTGTTAAAGGAGCTGCCGTACTGGCGGTTGCAGGACTTTTTGTAAAATTTTTAGGCGCATTTTTCAGAATTCCCCTTGCAAATATGATAGGTTCGGTGGGAATGGCGAATTATACTCCCGCATATTCACTTTATAATTTTCTGCTTGTATTTTCGACAGCAGGTCTTCCGGTAGCCATTTCGAAAATGGTTTCCGAAAGACATGTAATGGGACAGTACAGAGAGGCGGAAAGAGTTTTCAAGCTATCAAGAACACTTATGTTTTTCCTCGGAGTTGCAGGATTCTGCGTAGTTTATTTTTTTGCAGATATTATTGCAGAGAGCATCAATGTGCCTGGTTCTGCTCTGTCAATGAAAGCCACCGCTCCGGCGCTTATACTGGTACCTCTTATGGCATCATACAGAGGCTATTTTCAAGGTATGAGTGAAATGACTCCTACTGCGGTTTCGCAGATAGTAGAACAGATTTTCAGAGTTGTATGTGGATTGGCTCTGGCAATGTTTTTATTGGATAACGTATGGATTTTTGAAAGTTTTACGGCAAAGCAAAGAGGTGCAGCCGGTGGATGCTTCGGAGCATCTGCGGGAGCTTTGGGCGGACTTATTGCTGTAGTTATAATATATCTTCTTGCCAGAAAGAAAATAAAGAGGCAGGTATACAGTGACAAAACGGGAGATAAGGAAAAATCTTCCGTAATAATGAAGAGAATTTTGGTTATAGCTATACCTATAACCATAGGTACATCCATAATGCCTATAGTAAATCTCATAGATGCAGGTGTGGTATCATCGAGGCTGGCGGCTTCCGGATGGGATAAATTAGTTGCAGAAGATTTGTATGGTCAGCTTACAGGATTTGCGTCACCTCTTGTAGGCTTTCCGCAGATATTGACACAGGCAATAGTATTAAGTCTTGTTCCGCTGGTATCGGCGGCTCACAGAAAAAAAGATACCCATGATCTTCACAATAATTTGATTATGGGATTCAGAATGTCTATGATAATAGGCATTCCATGTGCTGTAGGACTTATTGTACTTGCAGAGCCGATTTTGCTTTTGTTATATCCTACTCAGAAAGCCAGCGCGCTGAGTGCGGCATCGTGTCTTCAGATTTTGGGTGTAGGATTCGTAGGGCTTTCTATTGTTCTCACTATGACGGGGGGACTTCAGGGTATAGGAAAACAGATGATACCCGTAAGGAATTTGTTTATAGGCGTCGTTATGAAATTTATAGTTACCTGGACATTGACAGCAATACCGGCAATCAATGTTCTTGGAGCAGCTATAGGAACTGTTGTTGCATATTTTATAGCGGCAACGCTTGATGTCATGGCATTGAAAAAATATACGGCTGTAAAGTTTTCTGCAAATATGATATTCGTTAAACCTTTAATATCTGCGGCAGTTATGGGGGCAGTGGCAGTAGTATGTTATAAGTTGATATATGCCGGAACGGGAAGCAACGGGATATCAACTGTAATATCTATTTTGGCGGCTATAGCTGTATACGGAATAATGATTTTGAAGACCAAAGCAGTGACCAGAGAGGAAGTTTCAAATATGCCTATGGGTACTAAATTAGTACGTATTTGTGACAAACTGAAATTATGGTAAAGAATTGTTCAGATTACCTAAAAAGTAAGCATTTTAAGGCAATCTGAACTTGACAAAACCGTTGAAAAATGAAATAATAGGTTTCGAAAATAATTGATTTTCATTACATTTGTTATAAACAGTAGTTAAAAACTATTTGTTATTATTTTTAAGGAGGATTTATTGATGAATAAGGCTGAATTAGTAGCTGCAGTAGCAGAAAAGACTGGTTTTACAAAAAAGGATGCAGAGTTAGCTGTGAATGCTTTTGTATCAAGCGTAGAGAGCGCATTGGTAAAAGAAGAAAAAGTTCAGTTAATTGGATTCGGTACTTTTGAAGTTAGACAGAGAAAAGCAAGACAGGGAAGAAACCCTAGAAAACCAGGCGAAGTTATCAAGATTGAAGCTTCTAAGGCTCCTGTATTCAAAGCTGGTAAGGCACTTAAGGATGCAGTAAATAAATAAGTAATTAATCAAGTACAGATTTAAAGAGTAGCATAGTTGCTACTCTTTTTATGTACAGGCCTTCTTACAATATTCTATAAAAGGCATTCCGCCTTATTTTTTCCATCGAATTGATATAAGCTCATACCCCGTTTTCTTGATTTTTAATATATGGTAAGTTATAATTAAAAAAACATATCAAAAAATTCAGCTGTAATTCAGAACGGCTGATAAATAACGGAGGGAGTATGAAGGGACAGGACTGGAATAATTTAGGCAGCGATTTGAACCGGATTATAGAAGACGCTGTACATATGGGAAATTTTAGCCAGCTTAACAGAAATATAAATGATACAATACGTAAGTCTTTTTACGGAGAGGAAAGAAATTTCAGTAATAATAACAAATGGGATTTTGATCTAAGCAAAGGGTTTGAAGAAAAAAAAGATAATGAGCCCGTTTATGATAAAGATTCTTCATCAAGAACGGCAGATATAGACAATGCTGAAATATTTGCAAGCGGCGGTAAGAGAAGAGTTGGCTCGATTGTAATGCTGATATGCGGGATACTGCTTGTACTTTGTAGTTTGGCACCGCTTGCTATGCTTGCTGTAGGGATAATGATGAATATAGCCGGTCTTGGGATGGGATCTTCGTTAATATTTATTCTTATGATTGCAGCGGGAGCTTTTTTAATCATAAAAGGCTCATTGGGTCTGAGACTTGCAAAACGATTTAATCAACATATAAGAAGTCTTGGAGGAGATACATACATAGATGTAAAAAAGCTTGCGCTTTATTGTCACCGAACGGAAAATGATGTGGTGAAAGAACTTAAAAAAATGATGAAAAAAGGCTGGTTTTTACAAGGACATTTTGACAGCAGCGAAAAGTGTTTTATGGTTACAAACGAGTCATATGAACAATATCTTGAAACTGTAAAAAATGTAAGAATGCAAGAGGAGGAAAAGCAGAGACAGATGGAGAAAGCTGAAAAAAAGAACAGTAGGCTTACTCCTGAATTAAAGGCAATAATACAAAAAGGCAACGAATACATAAAAAGTATACGCGAGAGCAATGATGCGATACCGGGTGAACAGATATCAGAAAAAATATACAGAATTGAAATACTTGTAAAGCGTATATTTCAGCAGACTGAAAATCATCCTGAAAATGTACCTGATTTAAGAAAGCTCATGGAATATTATCTGCCTATGACAGTGAAATTGCTTAAGGCGTACGAAGAGTTGGACAGACAGCCTGTTCAGGGAGACAATATTATGAAATCTAAAGGCGAGATAGAAGATACTTTGGATACATTAAACATTGCCTTTGAAAAACTTCTTGATAATTTATTCCAGGATACAGCCTGGGATGTCTCGGCAGATATATCAGTACTTAATACAATGCTTGCACAGGAAGGCTTGACTGATGAAGGTTTCATTAGAAAGTAAATAGATAGGAGAGAGTAATGGATATGGAATTTAAGGATGTTTCAGCACCTGAATTGACATTGGACCCTTTTAAAGAAGCGGAAAAGTCGGAAATAGTGAAAGCCGCAGAACCTGAGGTGATGGATGATAATGTGTTATCAACTGAAGAACAGGCGATGGTAGATAATTTTGCGAATCAAATAGATTTGGAAAACTCGGCTGCAATACTTCAGTACGGCGCAGGAACCCAGAAAAAAATGGCTGATTTTTCGGAAACAGCTTTGGAGAAAGTCAAATCAAAAGATTTGGGTGAGGTGGGAGACCTTCTTTCAGGTGTTGTAATGGAACTTAAAGGGTTTGATACAGCAGAGGAGAAAGGGCTGTTCGGATTCTTTAAAAAAGGAAAAAATAAGATAGAGGCTCTTAAATCAAGATATGCAAAGGTGGAAACCAACGTTGACAGTATATGCCGCGTACTTGAGAATCATCAGGTTCAGCTTTTAAAAGACATTGCCGTACTTGATAAAATGTATGATGCGAATTTAACATATTTTAAAGAACTGACTATGTATATTCTGGCAGGAAAGAAGAAGCTTGCGCAGATTAATTCAGGTCAGCTTGCGCAGATGCTGCAGAAAGCAAAAGACAGCGGTCTTCCTGAAGATGTGCAGGCTGCTAAAGACCTTGAATCAAAATGTCAGCGCTTTGAAAAAAAACTTTATGACCTGGAATTAACCAGAACCATTTCTATACAAACGGCTCCGCAGATACGAATGGTACAGGGAAATGATACAATGATGGTTGAAAAGATACAGTCAACACTTGTCAATACGATACCTTTGTGGAAAAGTCAGATGGTTCTTGCACTGGGGGTTGCACATTCCGGAGAGGCTATAAAAGCTCAGAGGGAAGTCACCGACATGACCAATGAACTTCTGAGAAAAAATGCGGATACGCTTAAAATGGCGACAGTGGATACAGCTAGGGAGACGGAAAGAGGAATAGTTGATATAGAAACTCTTCAGCATACTAACGAAACATTGATTTCGACCCTGGATGAAGTAATGACTATACAGCAGGAGGGACGGCAGAAGAGGGCAGAAGCAGAAACCGAGCTGAGAAAGATGGAAGATGAGCTTAAAAGTAAATTGTTGGAAGTTGTAGAGAATAAATAGTTGCTTATAACAGAGGAGGAAATATAAAATGGAAAAAAAAATGAGAAGACAGGATAAACTTATGCCTTATGATGAATGTGTTGAAGTTTTGGAAACTGCTGAATACGGCATGCTTGCAACTGTAAGTACAGATGATACACCATATATAACGCCTATAAATTTTGTATATACTAACGGGGCAATTTATTTTCACTGTGCTAAAGAGGGTCATAAAATTGAAAACATAAAACACAATAAAAATGTTTGTTTCAATGTAGTTGATTCGGTGGAGCTTATGCCTGAAAAATTTTCGACTAAATTCAGGTCGGCGATGGTATTCGGTACAATAGAAATCGTAGAAGATATAGATGAAAAAAGAAAAAGTATATGTGCAATTGCAGAAAAATTCAGTCCCGATTACCATGATGAAGGATTGAAATACATAGATTCAGCATTTGATAATATATATATGTTGAAAGTAAATATAGATAGGATTACCGGGAAAGCAGCAAAATAATGAGAATAGATAAGTTTTTAAAAAATTCAAGAATAATAAAACGTCGTACAGTTGCAAAAGAAGCATGTGAGCAGGGAAGAATTACCATAAACGATAAACCTGCAAAACCTGGAACTGAAGTTAAAATAGGAGACGAGATATTTATCCAATTTGGAAATGGAAGTCTTAAAGTGGAAGTCTCAGCGCTTACGGAATCATGCCGAAAGGAAGACGCGGCAGGAATGTACAATGTAATTGAATGATTGAATTAAAATAATAATTATAATAATTGCTTAAAAATAAAACCTTTTGTCAAGAATATTTGTATATATTTGACAGGAGGTTTTTTATGATTTTAGGGATTCCAAGGGGATATTTTTTATACGATTATAAAAAATTTACGGAAGAACTTTTTAAAAATACTGATATAAAACTATATTTTGGAAAAGAAAACAGCGATGAAATTATAGCCATGGGAAGCAGAACGGTTGTAGATGAAGCATGTATACCAATTAAGCTTTTAGTAGGGCAGATAAATAAGCTTAAGGAAAACTGTGATTTTATTTTAGTTCCCAGAATTATGAAAGATTTTAAAGGAAAATGGCTGTGCCCTAAACTTTTAGGTCTTCCTGAGATTGCTGTCTCAGATGAAAATCAGGAAAATTTGATTATAACAGAGCCTATATATTTTGACGATAAAAGAAAATGCAAGAAGACTTTTGCAAAAATATTTAAATCACTTAATATTGATAAAAGAATATTTGAAAAAAATTTCAAATCGGCTTATGAGATTCAAAGAAATTTTGCATATGGCTTAAAAAAATATGAAATAGAGGCATCATGGGAATTTGTTCCGCCTGTTCCTGCTCAGGGAGAAATAATACTTCCGAATACCAAAAAAGTTTTTTTGGCAGGTCATTGTTATAATATATATGATAAGTTTTTTAATGGAAATATAATAAAAAAATTGGATGATTTGGGAATAGAAGCTATAACAGAAAACAAAGTCAATCCTGTAGATAGAGAAAATGTTATAAAAGAAGCAAATTTGATTAAAAAACCTTTCTGGGAAGCTTTCGTAAGAACTTTTGGAAGTGCCTTGTATTTAAAAGATAAGGTTGATGGAATAATATATTTATCATCTTTTTCATGCGGCACAGATTCTTTTATAACTGAAATGATTAAAATATATATTCCGGATATTCCTATAATGGTGTTAAAACTTGATGAACATAAAGGTTCTGCAGGATATGAAACAAGACTTGAAGCTTTTTCCGATCTGCTGGAGAGGAGGCAGGCATCTTGATAGTTACATTCCCTAATTTCGGCGATACTGCTTTAATTCTTTCAAAGATTTTTTCGGAAATGGGAATAGAGTATGTAATGCCTGAAAAGAACAGTAAATCTATACTTAAAAAAGGTTCTGAAATATCTCCTGAGGATATGTGTATACCATTTAAGTATATGATGGGAAATTTTATGAGTTCTTATGAAAGAGGAGCTGATACCGCCTTAATGATGGCAACGGCAGGACCTTGCAGGCTAGGTGAATATGGTCAGCTTTTTATGGAAATTTTGAAAAAAAACGGATATGATTTTAAATGGATATTGATAGATTCTCCATCAGTTATAGGAAAAGCAGAATTTTTCAGACGAATAAAACAAATCACAGGCGATAAAACAAATAAAATGTATCTTGCTGCAAATACGCTGAGGAAAGGAATTAAGCTTGTTAAGAACTCCGATAAATTTAAATCTGAAGTTATGCTGCGGGCAGGATATATGAGAAAACCTTATGAGGCTGTAGAACTTTTAAAAAAAACCGAGGAGCTTATGTATGACGCTGAAAATATCAAACAGTGTTTGGGAATTTTGCAATCAGCAAAAACTGAGCTGAATAATTTTGAGATTATAGATTCAGCAGACCCTGTAAAAATTTTCATGACAGGTGAAATATATACTTCAATGGAAAAGGATGCTAACGGATATTTGCAGTATAAACTTATGAAAGAGGGATGCAGTGTTAAATGCAATGTGAGTTTGTGGTGGTGGATAAAGAACACGATTTTTTATTCTCTGGTTCCGGAAAGTTTGACAAGTGCATTTTATAAAAGAAAAGGAATTTTTTTCAATGTAGGAGGATATAGCAGGGAAACTATTTCAGACATCTTAAATTCAGATAAATTTGATGGAATAATAAAAGTGATGCCATCAGGATGTATGCCTGAAATTGTTGCAAAATCATTGTGTGAACGCATGCAGAAAGAAGGGCAGTATAAAATACTGCATCTTATATATGATGAAATGAGTGGGAATACCGGATATGAAACTAGAATAGAAGCTTTCATTGATACACTGGAAAGGAGAAAGCATGTATTGGCTGGGGATAGATATAGGCTCAATTAGTACGGACTTGGTTTTAATAGATAAAGATTGTAATGTGGCAGATCAGTTATATCTTAAAACCAAGAGCAAACCTTTGGATGCTGTACGAAGAGGATTAAAAATATTCGGCAATAAATATGATAAGAATGATATAAAGGCGACAGGTCTTACAGGAAGCGGAAGAGCATTGGGAGCTGCCGTTGTCGGAGGAGATATAGTAAAAAACGAGATTACTGCTCATGCAAGAGCCGTCGCACAGATTGACCCTGAAATAAGAACTGTAATTGAAATAGGAGGACAGGACTCAAAGATAATAATAATGGAAGATGGAATGGTTGCTGACTTTGCGATGAATACAGTGTGCGCTGCAGGAACAGGTTCTTTTTTAGATAGACAGGCTAGTCGTATGGGAATAGATATTTCGGATTTGGGAAAGATGGCGGCAGAGGCCGAAAGATGTTCGGAGATTGCAGGAAGATGTGCAGTTTTTGCGGAATCAGATATGATTCATAAGCAGCAGATGGGAGTAAAGGACGATGAACTTATGGCAGGAATGTGCAAGGCTCTGGCTCTTTCATATATGTCCAATGTTGCTAAAGGAAAAAAGATACGGTCCAAAATATGTTTTCAGGGCGGAGTAGCATCAAATGAAGGTATGAAAAAAGCATTTGAACAAATTCTGGGAGAGGAGGTTATCGTTCCGGACCATCATAAAATAATGGGCGCTTTTGGAGCTGCTATATTGGCAAAGGAAAAAAACTTTTCATCTACTAAATTCAAAGGGTTTGATGCAGGCAATCTTAATTTGACCATGTCTGACAGAAAGTGCAGCGGATGCAGCAATCAATGCACAGTTACTGAGATAAGAGCTGATGGAGTAGAATATGGATGCTTTGGAGATATGTGCGGCAAATATTCCAGAAGCATAACTTGACCTTTTGAGATGTAGCATATAAACTTAATATAATGATATTTATTGATGTATTATTCAAAACAATTGTTATATTAAGGATTTGCTATGGGAATAAAATCGAATGATAAAAATGATAAAAGGCTTAAAATAAGTGTATTGGTGTTGACTTTATGCGTATTGCTGGCCGGAGCAGGCATTGCCGCATCATTGAAATTTTTGCCCTCAAAGGAAGCTGTGCCAGTTTCGGCAGATGTAAAGCAAGAGACTAAAACGATAACTGTAGGCAGCGGAGGAGATATTATTATTCACAGCCCTTTTTACAGAGCAAAAGAATATAGGACAGACGGAGATTACGATTTTTCCGCCTGTTTTTCATATGTAAAAAGAATATATGAGAAACCTTCGTTTATGGCTGTAAATCTTGAAACTACACTTCCCGGAAAGGATGCAGGATATTCGGGCTATCCTATGTTTAAATCACCTGACTCCCTTGCAGACTCACTTGTTTCAAACGGAGCAGATTTAATGCTTCTTGCAAACAATCACATATATGACAGCGGCGTAAATGGATTTTTAAGAACTTCGGAAATTTTAGAAGAGAAAAAAATACTTTATACCGGGGCAAGACATTCGGAAGAAGAAAAAAAGTATATGATTAAAGATATCGACGGAATAAAGGTTGGGTTTATAAATTATACGTATGAAACGCCGAGAAGCGATGAGAAAAAGGGAATTAACGGAAATCCGATGGACAGCAGCGTTGCGCCTTATTTGAATTCATTTGATCCTAACGACAGAGAAACTTTTTATGCTGAAATAAGTCAGCTTCTAGCTTCAATGAAACTTGACGGAGCCGAGTACATCATATCCTATCTGCACTGGGGAAATGAATATAAGCTCAAAGAATCATCTTGGCAGCGTGAAATTGCACAAAGATTGTGTGATATGGGTGTGGATGCGATTATAGGAGGTCATCCTCATGTAGTACAGCCGGTGGATGTGTTTACGAGTTCTGACGGAAATCATAAGATGTTTTGTGCATTTTCCCTGGGAAATCAATTATCAAATCAGCGTCGTGAAATGATGAATCTATCCACAGGACATACGGAAGACGGTCTGGTTGTAAATTTGGAAATAACAAAAAAAGAGGATGGTGAAGTTTCGCTGACCGGAGCAGAATATATTCCTACTTGGGTATATAAAAATTCCGCAGGACCCACATATTATATAATACCGCTGGACAATCTTGACACTGTTGAAGCGGATACAGGCATATCCGGACTCAAGTCAAAAGGACAGGCTTCCTATGACAGAACGTACGATATAATAGGCAGTGGTATACAAAAAGTAAAGGATTCCTACGGATTTTAACAAATATATTTAAAGAAGATTGGCGGCATTAGGAGTTTCATTGTTGTAAAGGAAGTTCAGCTTGTATTTCAGATAGGCGACTTCTCCGGATGAATTTGATTCATCCTGCATTTTTACATAGTAATATGCTTTGGCAACAGTTCCTTCTATTTCATTTATTTCTTCCGTACTCATAAAATATGCTGATATTTTTTTATGCTTATCCCATTTATCAGATACGACATCAAATTCAGCGGATGCTTTTTCCCAGTCTCTGCTTTCTATTGCAGGGATAAGTTCATCGTCTATAGTATGGTTGTATAGTTCTATTGAATCCGTGGTGTATTTTGAATAAAATCCCCATGGCAGTATTAAAATAAGCATACAGATAATAGATATTATTAAATCTTTCATGATGTTATCTCCTTTGCGAGAGCCTCTTTTTCATTAGGCATAAATATATGAAGCTTAGACTGTTCATCACAAAATGCTAAAAATACATCTTTATAATTAGATATTCCGTTGGAAACAAGCGCCTCCTTAAGCTGAGTTTCGGTCCAGCCGGCAGTTATTATGTTTCCTTTATATAAAATTCCGTCGGTAATCAAAACTACGGGCATGGATTCTCTGTTTTTTTCTATGGACATGTCTTCGGCAGTCAAAGGTTTTTTGTTTGCCTTTGGTATAATGGACAAATCACCGTTAGATTCCATGATAGCATATTCAACATCGGAAATGGACGGACAGTTGCCTATTCTTAGCTGTTCCATAAGATCGTTTATGGTTATTCTGAGCTTTTTCAGTTCTCCTTGATTGATTTCTCCTTTGTTTATCAGCACGCTGGGCGTACCGCTGAAAAGATTTTTGAGTCTTTCGCTTTTTATGGACAGAAAGGATATCAGTACCTGGAGAAATAAAAGTGTAAATATGGCGGTGACGCCATTTATCATAGATACATCAGGCGATTCGATTGGTATAGCTGCAAGTTCTGCAATCATAAATGAAACTATAAGCTGAAAGGGCGACATTTTTGACAGCTCCGCTTTTCCCATTATCCGCATGACAAAAAGTATAATTAAATAAAGTATGACAGTTCGTATAAGTATAACACTCAAATTAAACACCTCCCGATATATATAATTGTTTGCTTATTATATGTTTGATATACTAAAAATCGCTGATAAAATTATCAGCATTAAAAATATTGTTAATTGTGAAAGGCGTCTTTGAATGAAAAATCTATATTATAGATATGCTGCGCTTTACAACTTTTCATATATGGCTATAGGAGCATTGATGCCGTTAATTAGTCAATATTTGCAGTACATGGGGTTTAATGGCACACAGATAGGAATTATAACTTCAACCGGAACTTGTGTTGCTATATTCGCATCTGCATTTTGGGGAACTATATATAACAGGAGCTGTAAGAAGCATGAAATTATAATAATTTTATGTATGACAGCTTCAGCGATATGTTTTGTATTAAAAGAAATAGATATATTCGTTGCATTTGCTGTGATATTTGGAATTATGTATTTTTTTCAGGCTCCTGTGATGTCATTGACAGATGCATTTACAGTACAAAGTGGATATGGATTTGGAGGCTTGAGGGCATGGGGCGCATTGGGATTTTCGCTTGGGACTTTCTTAACTGGGATAATCGTTGATATCTTTGGTATGTCTTTAATGTTTTGGATTTATTCGGGAAGTTTTCTCATCTCCTCATTAATTATATATACTGTAAAAAAGAAATCGTCGTTAAAAATCAATAAAAATGAATGCGATAAAAAAGCGAAAAGAAGTTATTATAAATTACTTCAAAACAAAAGACTGAGAAATCTTATAATATGCGCTTTCTTCTGGGGAGGAACAAATGTAGCAAATAATACATACTTTAGTTTTTTATATGTAGAAGGAGGCGGTACTGTTGCAGGTGTCGGAATAGCAATGCTGCTGATGGTCGGCAGTGAAGTTCCTTTCATGACATGGTGTGAAAAACTTTCATCAAAATTTACTATGGAAAAAATAGTTTTAGCGGCAATGATAATTTCTTCTGCAAGATTTGTTTTTTTTGGCATGGGTCTTCCCTGGTGGGGACTGATTCTTCTTTCCTTTACACAGGGCGCGGTAAACGGGATTTTGCTTATAGAGTTTGTAAGATATTCGGCAAAGCTTGCTTCTGACGAATATAAAAGTCTTGCTGTTTCGGCATATTATGTGATTGGCAGTAATCTAAGCACTATTTTATGTCAGATAATCGGAGGAATTATTCTCGATTGCTGTGGAGCTACGGGTGTTTATATGTTTTTTGGAGTATTTAATCTGTGCGGTGTAATCCTTTATATCGGATTCCGGTTGAACAAGACGGTTTCCGATTAATATTCTAACAGGTTGTAATCGTGTATTTTAAAGGAAAGTAAAGCTTTGTTAAAAAATATCGAAAAAAAGATTAAAAAAGGAATTGACAAAGGGAGAATAATTTGGTAATATAATCAAGCTGTCGGGTGAGACAACGAGATGAAAAAGGCAAAAGACAAGAAGAAAAGAGCAGATAAAAAA
>CABUXV010000002.1 GCA_902495595.1 uncultured Eubacterium sp.
ACGACAATGTTATTTGCAAGAACAAAGGACGGCTTATCACATTGTGAACCTGAGCATGTATCAGACGAAGACTGTACAGCAGTTGCTTCTGCAACTCTTAATGCAGTTCTTAAAGCCGATGCTGCTTTATAAAAAGCGCAGATTTGAGACTGTGATTTAAACTAGGTTGGTTTAGCTGCATTTCAACAGACTGATATATAGCCTTAAGGGGAATGCAGCTTTTTTTTCATAAACCACAGGCGAGGTGCCGTAAGGAGGAGTTAAAATTGAGTAAAGTAGTAAAATCAAATTACACTGCTGAAGCTGTAGCAGGTTTCACTCACAGAACCGCTATGGAAGAAGCAGCGAGATGCTTACTGTGCCATGATGCACCGTGTAGCAAAGGTTGCCCGGCAGGAACAGATCCTGCAAAATTCATAAGGTCTATAAGATTCAGAAATGTTAAGGGCGCAGCAGAAACAATCAGAGAAAACAATATCTTAGGCGGAACTTGTGCGAGAGTATGTCCTTATGACAAACTTTGCGAGGAAGCGTGCAGCAGATGCGGTATTGATAAACCTATCGAAATCGGAAAGCTGCAGAGATACGCTATTGAGCAGGAAGAAGTTTTCGGAATGAAAACTTTGGAGGCTCCTGACAAGAAAGTTGGCAATGTCGCTTGCGTGGGAGCAGGGTCTGCATCCCTTGCATGTGCAGCAGAACTTGCTAAAGCAGGTTACAATGTAACTGTAATTGAGAGAGAAGCTAAAGCAGGCGGAGTTCTTACATATGGAATCGTTCCAAGCAGACTTCCGCAGGCTGTAGTTGACCACGATATCGCTCAGGTTGAAGGACTTGGCGTTGAATTTAAATTCAATACTGAAGCAAAGGCATCGGATCTTGCTGAATATGATGCGGTTTTCGTAGGCGCAGGTCTTTGGGGAGCTAACCTTCCTCAGATTGACGGAATTAATTTGGATGGCGTATATGCCGCAGTTGATTTCTTAAAAGAAGCGAGAACCAAGGGCGAAAAGTTTGCACCGGGTAAAAAAGTGTTGGTAGTAGGCGGCGGTGATGTTGCTGTTGACTGCGCTGTAACCGCAAAACTTTTAGGTGCAGAAGATGTAAAGATTGTTTACAGAAGAACATTGGAAGAGGCTCCGGGAAATATGTCAGAGTTCCATTATGCTCTTTCACTGGGAATCGGTATAACTACAGGAATGGCTCCTGCCGCTATAAACGGAGCGGGAAAAGTTGAATCTGTAGATTTTGCAGGATTCAGAGATGATGCTGCAAAACTGACATTGAGCGCAGATACTATCGTATTTGCTACAGGTCAGACTCCTGAAGATATGGGTAAAATCGCAGCTGTGAAATTAGCAGCCAAAGGAACGATTGAAGCCACAGAAGCAGGTGTGACAGCTGTTGAAAATGTATTTGCAGCAGGAGACATCGTAAACGGTGGAAAAACTGTTGTAGAAGCAGTTGCAGCAGGTAAGGAAGCGGCAGCTTCAATGATTGCATACCTGGAAAAGAAAGGAGTGAAATAGAATGGCAGTTAAGAAAGATTTATCGATAGAATATTTAGGTGTTAAATGTCAGAATCCGTTCTTCCTTTCATCTTCACCTGTTGGAAGCAATTACGAGATGGTTGCGAAATGTTTTGAAACCGGCTGGGGCGGAGTTATGTATAAGACTATAGGTATCTTCGTAGCAGACGAATGTTCCCCTAGATTTGACCAGACAAATAAGGAAGGTCTTCCTTGGGTAGGTTTCAAGAACATGGAACAGATTTCAGACAAACCGACTGAAGTAAACTTTGAAAATATGTATAAGCTCATGAGAGACTATCCTGATCATGTTATGGTAGCGTCTATCATGGGTTCAAGCGAAGAAGAATGGAAACAGCTTGCTAAAATGTGTGATGAATGCGGAGTACCTCTAATCGAAGGTAACTTCTCATGTCCTCAGATGACAAGCCATGCTATGGGTTCCGATGTAGGAACAAACCCAGAGCTTGTTAAAAAATATTGTGAAGCTGTTACAAGTGTAACTGATATTCCTTTCATAGCTAAGATGACTCCAAATATCACTACTATGGAAATTCCTGCAAGAGCTGCTATTGAAGGCGGAGCCGCAGGTGTATCAGCTATCAACACTATTAAATCAATAACAAATATAGATTTTGAAAATATGACAGCTATGCCTGTAGTTAACGGCAAATCCTCAATTTCAGGATATTCCGGAGCTGCAGTAAAACCTATAGCTTTAAGATTCGTAGCAAATCTGCTTCAGGATGAAGTTTTAGGTAAAAGAGACCTTTCCGGTATAGGCGGTATTGAAACATGGAGAGATGCTGCTGAATTCCTCGCATTGGGATGTAAAAATATACAGGTTACTACAGGTATTATGCAGTATGGATACAGAATTGTTGAAGATATGATATCAGGTATGATGCACTTTATGGATGAAAGAGGCTATGATAAGTTAGATGAATTTATCGGATGTGCTCTTAACAACATTATACCTGCTGAAGACCTTAACAGAGACTTTAAGATTCTTCCTGATTTCAGCGATGATAAATGTATCGGATGCGGAAGATGCTATGTTTCCTGCTATGATGCTGCTCATCAGGCTATTGACTGGAATGAAGAAAAGAGAAGACCTGAGCTTAATGATAACTGCGTTGGATGTCATCTGTGCTTGAATGTTTGTCCTGTACAGGGTTGTATAACTCCGGGAGAAATCAAGTGGAAAGAAGGCAGGAAACACGTTGATATCGCAATGAAAACAAAGTATGAATAGGTCAAAACTACACTTAGGCTATTTCATAAAAAAAGACCGCTGAATAACAGCGGTCTTTTACTGTTTTTTGATAATATGAATATAAAATACATGGTAATAACCATTATCAGAAGGTATAATAAACAGAGAGTTAATTTTAAAGGACAAGGAGGAATAGTTATGAAAATACAGTTTTGCGGAGCATCAAACGGAGTCACCGGCTCGTGTCATTTGATAACTACTGATAAATATAAGGTGCTTTTGGATTGCGGACAATTTCAGGGAGGGAAGGCTCAGGAAGCTTTGAACTATGAAGATTTTCCTTTTAATCCTGCGGATATAGATTATCTTATATTGAGCCATGCTCACATAGACCACTGCGGCAGAATTCCTCTTCTTGTTAAAAGGGGGTTTAAGGGAGATATATACTGCACAGATGCTACGGCAGACCTTCTTGATGTAATGCTCAAGGACAGCGGATATATACATGAAAAAGAGGCTGAATGGCAGAACAGAAAAAACGAAAGAGCGGGAAGACCGTATGTTGAGGCTCTCTATACGTATAACGATGCTGTGGATTCTTTGAAATATCTAAAACCTGTGCTGTATGACCAGCTTATTGAACTTAACGAAGAAATGAAAATCGTTTTTAATGATGCAGGTCATATATTGGGTTCAGCTATAACAGAGCTTTGGATAACAGAAGATGAAAACATATCCAAGATAGTTTTTTCGGGAGACCTTGGCGTTATGGAAAGGCCTATACTCAGAAACCCTACCATAATAAAAAAAGCTGATTATGTGATTATGGAAACAACTTACGGAAACCGTATTCATCCGTCAAACTCAATGGATGTCAAAAAGCTGATGGATATAATAAAAGAAACGTCGGAAAGAGGCGGCACAACTGTAATACCGTCTTTTGCTGTGGGAAGAACTCAGGAGCTTATTTATGAACTCAACCGGGTATATGACGGAGAGCATGAATATCACGAAGCTTTTGAAAATATAATGGTTTATGTTGACAGTCCTATGGCGACCACAGCCACAGAAGTATTTAAAAGAAACGCTCAGGTTTTTGATGATGAAACAAAAGAATATATAACAAAGGGTGATAATCCTCTGGATTTTAAAAATCTTAAATTTACGAGAACCAGTGAAGAATCCATGTGGCTGAACAGCAATCCGGAACCAAAGGTAATAATATCAGCAAGCGGTATGTGTGAAGCGGGCAGAATCAGACATCATCTTAAGCATCATCTTTGGGATAAAAAGTCAAGCATAGTGTTTGTAGGATATCAGGCAGAAGGAACTTTGGGGAAACTGCTTTTAGATGGAATTAAAGAGGTAACTCTTTTTGGAGAAAAAATAAAGGTTAATGCGCAGATTCATAATCTTGAAGGATTTTCCGGTCATGCTGACCGTGACGGACTTCTGGCATGGATAGGAGGGTTTCAGAAAGAACCAAAGCATATATTTCTTGTTCACGGCGAAATGGAAGCCAAAGAAGACTTTGCCAAAACCGTTGAGAAAAAACTGGGATACAAGTCTATAGTTGTGAGAGGCAATTCGGAATTTACACTTCAAAAAGACGAAATAGTAGATACAAAACAGGCAGTGGATGATTCAATAGATGAAGATACACTTATCAATACCAGAGAAACCCTTACTGATATACACGAGAGAATAGAAGATATACTTTACAATGCTAATCTTGCCGTAGGAGAAAAAATTTCAGCATCTAAACTTGCCAAAATAAACAATATAGTTTTAGAACTGGAAAAATCCACTATAAATCTGGGCTCTGTGGTAAGTGAGGAGGAAGAGCAGTAAGATTTATAAAGATTTTATCAAGTATTGCATAGACAAATAAAAGACTCTATAATAGTGATGTAAATAGTCTGTAGGATTTTATTTTAAGGCATAATTAATAATCAGCAAGGAGAGGTTAGGTATATGAAAAAATTAAACGTAGCTTTATTGGGATTTGGCAGCTTAGGTCAGTCTTTTGCGAGAATACTTATCGAAAAAAAGCAGGAGATAGAGAAAGTTTACGATACCACAGTAAACGTGGTTGCAATAACCACAAAGACCAGAGGTAATCTTGTGGATGCGTGGGGAATAGATTTAGAGCGGGTTCTGAACAATATTCAGGCAACAGGTGTTTTTCCGAAAACGCAGGAGACTGTAATTCATAAAAATTCGCTTGATGTTGCAGAAGCTGTTGATTATGATGTTTTAGTGGAAATGACACCATTGGAATTTTCAACAGGTCAAGTGGCTACAGACCATATAAGAACCGCTCTCAAAAGAGGAAAACACGTTATATGCGCCAATAAGGGACCTCTTGCATGGCATTACAGGGAACTGTCGGAGCTGGCTGAAAAAAACAACTGCAAGTTCTTATTTGAGACAACTGTAATGGATGGCGCGCCGCTTTTCAGTATAGTAAGAGAAAGTCTCAAAATGTGCAGAATAACCGAAATCAAGGGTATTCTGAACAGTACTACAAATTATATGCTTCAGGGAATAGAACAGGGTAAAACTATAAAATCAATAGTAAATGAAAGCAAGAAAAGAGGCTTTATAGAAGCTAATCCTAAAAATGACCTTGAGGGCAATGAGGCAGCAGCAAAGATGGTGGCTCTTGCAAATGTTGTAATGGGAGCTGATATAACTCCTGATGATGTAGAATTTACCGGTATAGATGGGATTACCAAAGAACATATAGATGAAGCTTCTGCAAGAGGAAATGTGATTAAACTTATGTGCAGAGCATATTATAAAGGCGGTGAAGTTCGGGTAAAAGTAGGTCCGGAAGAAATCAGCAAGCTGAATTCATACGCAACTGTTACTGGGACGTCTCTGGCTGTATCGCTTACGACGGATTTAATGGGGACCATAACTATAAAGGAAGAATCTCCTGAGGTAGAACAGGCGGGATACGGAATTTTCTCGGATTTGTTAACCATACTGTCAAACAGATAACTTGTTAACTTTTATGATTATCTGGAGATGCAGCCGATTGTAAACAACAAGTTTTTTATCGAAACAGGCAATGTAACCGAATCATTGGTGAATATACTAAAAAAACGCAGAGATGTCTGCGTTTTTTTGTTGATAAAAACAAAAGAAAATGTTAAAATACTAGCTTATATGGACTTTTTAAGGACAATGGGAATCTTTGATTTTCATGCTGACAGCACGACAAATGATGTTGAAAAACAGTTATGATTAAAGCAAAATACATACTACAATAAGGAGCAAAAATGAAAACACTGAACTTAGCACTTGGATTTATTTCATTTGTCATGGCAATTCTTTTATCAACTTATTCATGCATTACAAATTTAGGCGGAGTAACTGTCGAAAACGGACATTTCGGACTGGCGGTTATAACCATGCTTACTATATATTCCATAGTTGCAGGTATAATTGCTATTATTACTAAGGATGATGAGGGGAAATATATATACATATCAGCAGGATTTTTTATTTTCGGCGGCATATTAGGAGCGTTTTTATCGAGAGGTCATAGTGATATTTTTATATGGTGCATTGCATATATTGCCTGTGGAATAACTTTTGCTGTAATTAGTTTTATCGTTAATGAAGATGCCTAGTATTATACAATAGTATATAAAATATGGTATAATTAAACGTCTTAATAAAATTAAATACAGTTTGGTAAAGGAGCAGTATATGAAAAGAAATATTGCCTGGGAAAAATATGGCGAAAATGGCAGAAAAGATGTATTTGAATTCTGTGAGGGATACAGACGTTTTATAAGCAGATGCAAAACTGAGCGAGAGTGTGTAGAGGAAATTTGTCAAAAAGCCGAAGGTATGGGATACAAAAATCTTGAAGAAATTATAAGGGCAGGCAAGAATATTAAAGCCGGCGACAAAGTATATGCTGTAAATATGAAAAAAACAGCAGCTTTTTTTCATATAGGACAGGATTCTTTTGAAGACGGAATGAATATATTGGGAGCCCATATTGACTCTCCCAGACTTGACCTTAAACAGAATCCTTTATATGAGGATGAAAATTTAGCTCTTATGGATACTCATTATTACGGCGGAGTAAAAAAATATCAGTGGGTTGCCAGACCTATGGCGCTTCACGGTGTGGTTATAAAAAAAGACGGCACGGAAATAACTGTAAATATAGGAGAAAGTGAGGAGGAACCTGTTATAGGGGTCTCCGACCTTTTAATTCACCTTTCACAAAACCAGCTTCAAAAAAAGGGAGATAAGGTTGTAGAGGGCGAAGACTTAAATCTTTTGGTAGGCAGCATACCTGTAAAGGGCGATGAAACAGAAGCAGTAAAAAAGAATATATTGAATATATTGAGGGAAAAATACGATATAGAGGAAGCAGATTTTCAGTCAGCTGAATTTGAAGCTGTTCCGGCAGGACCGGCAAGAGATTACGGTTTGGATTCGAGTATGATAATAGGATACGGGCAGGATGACCGCGTGTGCGCTTATCCTTCGGCAGAAGCGCTCTTTGCTTTGGATAACCCTGCTAAAACTTGTGTATGTCTGCTGGTGGATAAAGAAGAGATTGGAAGCGTAGGTGCTACCGGAATGCATTCGCGTTTTTTTGAAAATACCGTTGCAGAGGTTATGAACTGTATGGGCGTTTACAGTGAATTGGCATTAAGAAGAACTTTGGGAAAATCCAGAGTACTGTCTTCTGATGTGAGCGCAGCTTTTGACCCTAATTATCCATCGGTAATGGAAAAAAACAACTGCGCATATCTTGGAAAGGGTATAACATTTAATAAGTATACCGGTGCAAGAGGAAAATCAGGCTCAAACGATGCAAACCCTGAATACATAGCTAAGCTTAGAAACATTTTAGAAGGCAAAGGAATATATTATCAAACGGCAGAACTGGGAAAAGTAGATCAGGGAGGCGGCGGAACCATAGCATACATACTGGCAAACTACGGGATGGAAGTGATAGACAGCGGTATTGCAGTGCAGAACATGCATGCACCGTATGAGGTTGCAAGCAAGGTGGATATATACGAAGCGCGTCTTGCATATGAAGCGTTTTTAAGGGAAATGATATAATTTACAAGTTTTGCACCTTCTCAGCATACATATTATACTGAGGAGGTGTTTTTATTTTGAATAAACTTATTGCATGGAGCGTTATAGGTGTGATTTTATCCTCTGCTTCAGGTACTCTGCTTCACTTTGTATATGACTGGTTTGGCGGCAGAATATGGTCTGTGTTAGGAGCTGTAAATGAAAGTACATGGGAGCATCTTAAGCTTATATTCTGGCCTTTGCTTATATTTGGGGCAGGGGAGTATCTTATATATGGAAGAAAAATATGTGGATTTATTTGCGCTAAGACAAAATCCATATTGATAGGGATGTTTATAATAGTTGCAGGATTCTACACGTATACAGGCATATGGGGTAAAAATACGTTGATACTGGACATAGGTCTGTTTTTTGCAGCTGTTGTAAGTTCGTATGTATTTATGTATAGGTTTGTAAATAAAGAGAATAGAAAATGTACTTCATCTTTTTACAGTGTATGCTGCATTGCATTGCTTGCTGCAATAGCTCTTTTATTTATCATATTTACATATGATACACCGAGAATTGCATTGTTTCAGGACCCGGTAACAAAGCTTTACGGAATTTAGATATCTTTTTCTTTATAAATAGGATGATTGGCTATATAATATAAACTTGAAGAATACTTAGTAGAAGGTGAGATATCCAGTGATAGGAACATTTGTAAATGTAGGAACGATAATTTTGGGAAGTCTTTTAGGGGGTCTTGTAAAGAAAGTTCTCAAGGAGGAATATAGTCAGGGCTTATTTACAGCCATGGGTCTTGCAGCATTCGGCCTCGGGGTAAATTCGGTTGTTCAGAATATGCCTGAAAGCAACTATCCTGTACTTTTTATAGCCAGTCTTGCGGCAGGAACTTTGATAGGGAGCATACTGAAAATAGAACACAGGGTAAATCGAATTACCTCAAAACAAAAAGACGGGGGAAAACTTGGTCACGGTATAGTTTCGGGTTCGTTGATTTTCTGTGTCGGAACGCTGTCTATATTGGGACCTGTACAGAGCGCTCTCTATCAGGACCATACATTTTTATTTACGAATGCCATGCTGGATTTCGTGACAGCGATGGTATTTGCTGCGACCTATGGAATAGGAATGGCGTTTGCGGCAGGTATATTGCTTTTGTGGCAGGGTAGCATATATGGCATTACGCTGATGTTGGGAAATTTCATAACTGATAATATGATGACGGAACTTTCCATTGTCGGAGGTTTTTTGATTTTGAGTTCCGGTCTTGCTATTTTAAATATTAAAGACTGTAAAACGCTTAATATGCTGCCGTCGCTGGCAGTGCCCATAATATGGTGTATAATAGCGGGATGTTAGAGAGGTTACTGATATGTGCAATGCAGCGGGAAATGGAATAAGAGAATTTTTGTTGGAACACGCTGAATTATCACCGGTTTCTTTTCATATGCCGGGGCATAAAGGTTCGGATATATATAAGCAATATGGATATGAAGCATTTCTTAAAAAGATAATGGACTGTGATATTACGGAAATATGCGGGGCAGATAATTTATTTCAGGCAGAAGGAATAATAAAGAATGTCGCTTTAAAGTATGAGAAACTTTATCGGGTAAAAAAATCATATCTTTTAGTAAATGGTACAAGCGGAGGTATTATTGCGACAGTTTTGGCGTCCGTAAAACAGGGGGGAAAACTTATTATGGCAAGAAACTGCCATAAAGCTGTTTTTAATGCAGTCAGGCTCGGCAAAATGGAGCCGGTATATGCTTATCCTTCAAGACTTGAAGATTATGATATTTCAGGTCCCATTGAAGCTGAGGAAATAAAAAATCTGCTGGAAAAAAATCCGGATGCTCAGGCGGTAATACTTCCAAGTCCCAATTATTACGGTATATGCAGTGATATAAAAGCTATAGCCGATGTGACTCATAGATTTGGGAAAATTCTTATAGTTGATCAGGCTCACGGAGCGCATCTTAATTTTATGAAAGGTGTCCCCAAGTCGGCGGAAGAGTCAGGCGCGGATATATCTATAAACAGTACGCATAAGACTCTTGCTTCATTTACTCAAAGCGCAGTTTTGAATTTGAACTCAGATAAAATTAAAATAGAAGATCTGGAAGATAAGCTGCAGATGACAGAGAGTTCAAGTCCTTCGTATATTCTCATGGCATCTTTAGATGTAAATGCAGATATCTTAATAAATCATGGCAGTGAATTGTTTGAAAGATGGCAGAAAAATCTTGAATACTTTTATGAACATGTTAGGGAAATAAAGGGTGTACGCATTGTGAATACGGGGAAGTTCTTTGACAGAACAAAGATAAATATAGATATGAGCGCATGGGGAATAGACGGAATGGAGCTTGAAAAACGGCTCATTAAAAAAAGAATTTTCTGCGAGCTTACAACAGGAAATATATTAATGTGCATGACAGGCATAGGAAATACGAAAGAAGATATGAAGATTCTTTTAAATGCGCTTGAAGAAATCGCAAAATCCTGTGAAGAAGACAAGAAGAACATTACCTGTTACGATGAGAAAGGCAAAAATCAAAGGCAGGAGCTTAAGTACAAAGATATTTGGAATAAAAAGAGACGTATATACGATTTTTCGGGAAGTAAAGAACTGTTGAATATAGATTTATGCGAGGGGAGAATTTGTGCTTCATCGGTAATACCTTATCCTCCGGGCATCCCATTGATATGTCCCGGTGAGATTATAGAGCGTGATGATATAGAATATGTAAAAAATCTAAGAAAAACGGGACAAAAAGTTATAGGAATAAATGATGATGACCAAATAAGTGTTGTCTTTGGATAACGGTTAAAAGGACAAAGCCTGTTTAGCTTATTATTCAGCGGCAGACTTTGTAAATACTTCGTTAATATTGATATTTAACATATAATAAAAAAGCGGCTTTGAGCCGCTTTTTTATTATTTAGGAAATATCGATTTATAGATATTGAAGCAATATCAACAAAAGCGTCTTGCGAAGTGCCGCCCGCCTGCGGGAAACATGCGTGCATAGAAATCTTTGATTTCGTATATTACCGCTTTTGTTATATGTGAAAAATTATTTTAGATTTCCATCAATACATACTGTAATTACTTTAAGGCTGATATTTTTACCGCTTTCTTTAATAGCTGCATTTACTGCATATTCAAGACCTCCGCAGCAGGGGACTTCCATGCGTGTTAATGTTATGCTGTTTATGTCATTGGATTTAATGATTTCTGCGAGCTTTTCGGAATAATCTATCATATCAAGTTTAGGGCAGCCTATTAGAGTTATCTTATTTCGTATGAATTCTCTGTGAAAATCACCGTAAGCGTAGGCGCAGCAATCGGCAGCGATTAAAAGGTCTGCCTTATCAAAGTAAGGCGCTTTTACAGGTGCAAGTTTTATTTGAACAGGCCAGTTTTTAAGCATACTGTCTAAAGATATATTCTTACTGTCATCGATATTTTGAACAGAAATACCTGATTGATTTTTTGAAGCCATATTTTTTAAAACAGCTTCTTCATTATAGGCTTCAGCTTCTCTCTCTTCAAAGGATATGGCATCTGTAGGACATACGGGAAGACAGTCGCCAAGACCGTCGCAGTAATCATCGCGCAAAAGTTTTGCTTTTCCGTTTACCATGCCTATTGCACCTTCGTGACATGCTTCTGCGCAAAGACCGCATCCATTGCATTTTTCTTCATTTATTTTAATTATTTTTCTTATCATGTTGAAACTCTCCTTCATGTATTAACTTGATTTTGTAATTGGATTTTAATACAATAGAATAAAGTTGTATGTTGTTTTTACAACGTAATCGGAGAATATTATGAAAAAATATATAGATTTAATAAAAACTTCAAAGCTTTTTGAAAAAATTTCAGAAAATGATATATATTCCATGCTCAGCTGTCTTTCGACTGAAGAGAAAAATTTATCCAAAGGAGATTATATTTACAGGGCAGGAGAGAGGTCATCAAAGACAGCTATGGTCTTAGAGGGAATGATTCACATATATAAAGAGGATTACTGGGGCAATAACAGCATTTTGGCTGAAGTTTCCCAAGGCGAACTTCTGGGTGAAGTATATGCTTTTTTGGATGATGAACCGATGGCAGTCAATGCTGTTGCTGTGAAAGACAGTACGGTTATGCTTATGGATATGAAAAAAGTATTTACGGTATGCGATTCAATATGTCCGTATCATACGAGACTTATACAGAATTTGGTACATGTAATTTCTGTTAAAAACAGGGAACTTACCAGGAAGATGGAACATCTGTCTCAGCGGACGACAAGAGATAAACTTCTGTCATATTTATCGGAGCAGTCGATTAAACACGGAAGCCCAAATTTTGAGATACCCTTTAACCGGCAGCAGCTTGCAGATTATCTTGCAGTTGACAGGAGCGCCATGTCAAAAGAACTGGGGCGTTTGAGGAAAGAAGGTATTTTGGAATTCAGCAAGAGTCATTTCAGTTTGATTGGAAGAGAGATGTATTAAATGAGCAGTATTTTAGTATTTGCATTTTTGTTTTTTATAGGCAGCTGTCTGGGATGGTGTATGGAAGTAATATTCAGACGTTTTTTCTCAAAATCAAACCCTGATAGGAAATGGATAAATCCGGGATTTTTGACCGGACCTTATCTTCCGCTTTATGGATTTGGTCTTTGGGGGATGTATTTTGTTTCAGGATTGAGCCGCTTTAAAATAACAGGGAATGAAGCGGCAGATATATTGATTGTCCTTGTTGTAATGGCGGTAACCATGACTCTTATAGAGTATATAGCAGGACTGATATTTATAAAAGGCATGAATTTAAAATTGTGGGATTATACAAATGAGAGAGGAAATATACAGGGGATTATATGTCCGCGTTTTTCTGTTGCATGGGGAATGTTAGGGTGTATTTACTACTTTATAATAAATCCTTATGTGATAGGCTGGGTTGTATGGCTTTCAAAGCATTTGACTTTTTCGTTTTTTATAGGAATGTTTTTTGGAATTTTCATCATAGATTTATGTTATTCCGCAAAACTTTCGGCAGGCATACAAAAATTTGCAAAAGAAAAAAACATAGTAATAAAATACGAAGAACTGAAAGAATATATAAGAAAGCAGAGAGACTTGCTTAAGGAAAAGAATAATTTTATATTTGCATTTAAAACCAGCAGTCCGCTTAAATTACATTTAGAACAATACATAGAGGAAGCGATTAGATCTATAAGTGATGAGGTCAGAAATGAGATTGCAGAGAGGAAGAGGAGCAAGTGATGTGCAGCAGTATAGGGGAAAAAGTAAGAAAACGTATATTTTTATTAAAAGATGATAAATACAGGGAATTTCACAGCAGGCTTGTACCGGGAGAGGAGAATATAGTCGGCGTAAGAGTTCCTGTTTTAAGACAGTATGCAAAAGAGCTTTCCGGTGAATATAAGAACAATATAGATGAATTGATATCGTCGATAGGCGATGTATACTATGAGGAGATAATGCTGCAGGGAATGATAATAGGTCTGCAGAAGAAAATTCAGGTTCATTGGCTCATGGATAAAATTGATGAATTTGTTCCTAAAATAAATAACTGGGGAGTATGCGATGTATTTTGCAGCGGACTTAAAGAAGTTAAAAAGCACAGGAAAGAGTTCTATAAGTTTTTGAAGAAATATCTTGCAAGTGACGAAGAATTTAAAATCAGATTTGGAATTGTAATGCTTTTAGGTTATTTTATAGATGAAGAATATATAGATGATGTATTAAAGGTCGCAGATGGGATAAAAAATGAGGAATATTATGTTGAAATGGCAGTAGCATGGCTTATATCAATATGTTTTGTTAAGTTTTACGATAAGACGAAAGCATATATGCAAAACTGCAATCTCAATGACTTTACATATAACAAAGCGCTGCAGAAAGCCAGAGAAAGCTACAGGATAACAAAAGAACAAAAAGATGAACTTAATGCAATGAAGAGAAAGGTAAAACGGGTTTGATTAAATTAAGAGAAATCGTAAGGATGATAAATGGAAGACTGCTGTATGGAACGGACGAGATTTTGGATAGAGAATATTCATATGCGGTAGCTTCAGACCTCATGAGCAATGTAATGCTTGACACTGCTGATGACAGTATATTGATTACAGGGTTGGTAAATCCACAGGTTATACGTGCATCTGAAATGATGAATATAACTTGTATTATAATAACGTGTTCAAAACCTGTAAGCGAAACGATGATAGAGCTTGCATCCAATAGGAACATAGCTCTTTTGGAGACTAAAGATACTACTTTTACAGTATGCGGCAAGCTGCACAACAGCGGGCTTAGGGAAGGTCCCATATCTTCTCAGAATAATCATCTGACATCTATAAAGATGGATTTACAAAGGTGTATCGGTTGTACTCATTGTGTGAGAACATGTCCTACAGAAGCAATACGTATAAGAAAAGGCAAAGCTGAAATCAATGCAGAACGATGTATAGAGTGCGGTATGTGTGTGAAAGTTTGTCCCAGACATGCTGTTAGCCCTGTAGTTGACAGTCTTGATTCACTAAAGGAATATGATTATAAGATTGCCATTCCGGCGTCAGCTTTTTTTGGGCAGTTCAGGAATGTAAAATCAAGAAATCATTTGCTGACAGCTTTAAAAATGGTTGGGTTTGATGATATATATGAAGAAGCAGTGGGCGCTGAAATGATAAGTTATGAAATAAAGAAGCTCTTAGATATGGGCAAAAGAAAGCTGCCTCTTATTTCCGCAGGATGTCCCTCTGTTTTAAATCTTATCCAAATAAAGTTTCCGAATTTGATGGATCATGTAATAGATTACAGACCGCCTGTGGAAATTGTTGCAAACAGGGCAAGACGTGAAGCCAAAAAGAAATTTCCCGGTAAAAATATAGGAATATTCTTTATCGCACCATGTACTGCGAAAATTTCATTTATAAAAGAAAGCGACGAGGTGGCAATATCGGATATTGATAAAATGCTGGCAATTTCCGATGTTTATAAATACGTCATGAATAACCTTAAGAATTTAGATGATTCACAGGTCGAAAACCTGGAAAAAGCCGGAATGACAGGTTTAAGATGGGCAAGTCCCGGAGGAGAGAGTCTGGCGTTAAATACAGATAAATTTGTAGCTGTGGATGGAATAGATAAAGTAATAGATATATTTGAAAAAATAGAGGATGAAAAGTTAGATGGGCTTGATTTTATTGAAACAGAGGCGTGTATAGGTGGATGCGGAGGCGGTTCGCTTACTGTAGAAAACAGTTATGCAGCGAAAGCTAATATAAAAGTGATAGTTGATGAAGCAAAGCACAAATACGGAGATGAAATTATAAATGTACCGGAAGATTCAGATGAACTGGAACGAAATCGTCCTCTCAACTACAGACCTGTTTTGCAGCTGGATGAAGATTTGAACATATCTCTTAAAAAAATGGAAGAAATGGGACGTATCTTGAGCAAGCTTCCAGGAATCGACTGCGGTGTATGCGGAGCGCCGACATGTAAGGCTTTCGCTGAAGATGTGGTAAGAGGTATGGCTACGGGCAGGGAGTGCATAATAGCAAAAGGCGAAAGAAGGGGCTAAACGCTCCCTAAAAGCGCTAAGCGTAATTTGTCTTAAGGCTGGGAATATTTGACATATAGGAAGTGATAATTTGATTGGATGGCTGGTGATAAAATCGAAAATATCCAAAAATCCGGTATCCTCTATAGATTTGGTTAAAATTCTGCATATATTGTCGCTTGAAAAAACGTCAACGACCAAGATGGGCGTTTATAAGGTGATTTTGGATAAAAAAAAGCCAATGATTTACATATATTCCCATTAAAATGACCAAAATAGCCTTTAATCCGGGATTTTGGATAATCCTGATGGTTGGGTCATGAAAAATAAGCGGATTTTATCCAAAACATACGCTTGAACTGCGTTTTTGGATAATCGCATAGTGCAGACAGAAATGGATTACGCAACCTGAAACATCTGTTAAGTAAAAACACTTGACAGTGAGAATTGCCTGATATATACTGTCATGGCGAGGTGAATTCCATGAAGATAGACGATATTACCAAGGCGAGCCTGCTGTATGATTTTTACGGAGGTCTTTTAACGGAAAGACAGCGTGAAGTTTTAAGACTGTATCATGAAGAAAATTTATCCCTTGCGGAGATAGGCGGGGAATTTTCCATAAGCAGGCAGGCAGTTCACGACGCTTTAAAAAATGCGGAGAAAGCTCTTAATCAATATGAAGAAACATTGGGACTTGTGTCCGAATTTAAAAAGAGCAATGATGCTGTAAATGAAATAGATATAATAATTGACGATATGGTTGGATATCTTGAAAATAATAAAGATAAATACGATAAAAGTTTTGTTGAAAAGCTTTACAGAATCAGAGATATCATAGATAAACTGGAGGAATGATTCCATGGCATTTGAGGGATTATCGGAAAAACTACAGGGAGTATTTAAAGGACTTAAAGGAAAGGGAAGCCTTACAGAAGCCGATATAAATGCGGCGATGAGAGAAGTTAAGCTGGCTCTTTTGGAGGCTGATGTAAACTTTAAGGTTGTAAAGGAATTTGTTGACAGCGTTAAGGAGAAGTCACTTGGCGAGGAAGTTATGGCAAGCCTTACCCCCGGTCAGCAAGTGATAAAGATAGTAAATGAAGAACTGACTGCTCTTATGGGCGGCACGGGAAGCAAACTTACCTATTCTCCAAGAGGATTTACGGTTTATATGATGGTAGGTCTTCAAGGTACAGGAAAGACGACTACATGCGGCAAGCTGGCAAGTTATCTTAAGAAAAACGGTAAAAAACCAATGCTGTGCGCATGTGATATATACAGACCGGCTGCTATAGACCAGCTTGAAATTGTCGGAAAAAACGTAGATACTCCGGTGTTTACCATGCGCGAAAGTATGAAACCCGAAAGGATTGCAGCGGCGGCAATAAAAGAAGCTGAACGAAGGGGCTGCAATGTACTGATAGTCGATACTGCGGGACGTCTGCAAATAGACGAGGCGCTTATGAAAGAGCTGGAAACGCTAAAAACAGCCATAAAGCCTCATGAAATACTTCTGGTTGTTGATGCTCTTACAGGTCAGGATGCGGTTAATGCAGCCGAAGGGTTCAATAACAGACTCGGAATTGACGGAATCATCATGACTAAGATGGACGGTGACTCAAGGGGAGGCGCCGCTCTGTCAACAAAGAAAGTAACGGGAAGACCTATAAAATTTATAGGTACAGGGGAAAAGTTTGATGCACTGGAACCTTTTCATCCTGAGAGAATGGCAAGCAGAATCCTGGGAATGGGAGATATGCTTACATTAATTGAAAAAGCTCAGGAAGATTATGATGATAAAAAGGCAAGGGATTTAGAGAGAAGACTTAAGAAAAATCAGTTCACCCTGGAGGACTTTCTCGAACAGATGGGGCAGATAAGAAAAATGGGCGGTATAGCTAAAGTTTTGGGTATGATGCCGGGAATGAACAATAATGCTATGAAGAACGTCAATGTAGAGCAGGGAGAAAAGGATTTTGTTCAGATGGAAGCTATAATACAGTCCATGACCAGAGAGGAAAGGGAAAATCCGTCACTGCTTAATGCAAGCAGAAGAAAACGTATTTCCGCAGGGTCCGGGCAGCCGGTTTCAAAGATAAATCAGCTTGTTAAGCGATATGATGAAACGAAGAAAATGATGAAAAGCTTTAACGGACGAGGCGGCGGTAAGATGGGCAGAATGTTCCGGGGTTTTTAGATCAAATCCCGTACAGTATAAATAATAAAAGATAATATTTATTAATTTTTTAGGAGGAAATAAAAGAAAATGGTTAAAATCAGACTTAAGAGAATGGGTGCTAATAAGAAGCCTTTTTATCGTGTGGTAGTTGCAGATGCAAGAGCACCAAGAGATGGAAAATTTATTGAAGAGATAGGATACTACAATCCTCTTACTGAACCGGCTGATATAAAGATTGATGAGGAAAAAGCTAAGAAATGGCTGGGAACAGGCGCTCAGCCAACAGATACAGTAAAGACACTTTTCAAAAAAAGCGGTATTTTATAGAAGGCGGTGAAGCCAATGGTGGAATTAGTTAGTGCAATTGCAAAGTCACTAGTTGAACATCCGGATATGGTTGAAGTTTCGGAATCACAGTCCAATGGCACTACGGTTATACAGCTTAAGGTTGCCGCTGATGATATGGGTAAGGTTATCGGAAAGCAAGGAAGAATTGCCAAGGCTATAAGAACTGTTGTCAAGGCAGCAGCAACAAAAGCCAATACCCGAGTAGTGGTAGAAATAGTTCAATAGAGACATTACATTAAAGCACATATATTTGATTATATATGTGCTTATATTTTAACAGAAGAGTATTATGGAAAAGATAAAAATAGGCAAAATAGTGAATGCTGTAGGACTCAGAGGTGAAGTGAAAGTATACAATTACTCCGACAGCGAAGAGGTTTACGAAAGAACTCCCGAAATTTACGCAGAAGATAAACTTCTGAAAGTAGAGAATGTAAGGGTTCAAAAAAACATGGTAATATTAAAACTTTCCGGTATAGATGACCGCAACGAAGCGGAAGCGGCGAAAGGCGTGGAGCTTTATATAACAGAATCGGATCTGCCGGAGCTTCCGGAAGGCGTTTTTTATATCAGGGAGCTTATAGGGATGAATGTGATGGAAAGTGAAAAGGATATGTTTTTGGGCACTGTGACTGACGTTATACAGAATACTGCTCAGGATATATTTGAAGTTGAACAGGAAAATGGTAAAAAAATTCTGATACCTAAAGTTGATGAATTTATTTTGAATATAGATAAAGAACAAAAAACCATATATGTAAAACTAATAGAAGGATTATTGGAGTTATAAATGAAGATAGATGTGCTGACGCTCTTTCCGGAAATGTTTGAGCCGGTAATAAACGGCAGTATTTTGGGGAGAGCTGCTGAGAAGCAACTGTTAAATATAAATCTTACAAATATAAGGGATTTCAGTACCGATAAGCATAACAAAGCGGATGACTATCCTTTTGGGGGAGGCGGAGGAATGGTTATGATGCCAGACCCTATTTTCGGCGCAATGGAATCTGTGAGAGCAAGAGATAAAAAGGTAATCTATATGTCTCCGAGAGGAAAGATTTTAGACGGCGATATGATTAAAAGACTTTCTCTTGCGGAGGAACTTGTAATACTCTGCGGACACTACGAAGGTGTGGACCAGAGAGTTATTGATTACTGGAATGTTGAAGAAATTTCCATAGGCGACTATGTTCTTACAGGAGGAGAACTTCCGGCAATGGTGCTGATAGACTCTGTGGCAAGACTTATTCCCAATGTTTTGGGAAACGAAAATTCCGCTTTGGAAGAATCGGTTTACTCAGGTCTTTTGGAGCATAATCAATACACCAAACCCAGAGAATACAGAGGTATGAAAGTTCCGGAAGTGCTTTTAAACGGAAATCATAAATTAATAAGATTATGGAAGTTTGAAAACGCTCTCAGACTTACGAAGGAAAGAAGACCGGATTTGTTTGAGACGTTTGTAAAGGAAACAAATGGTTTGTCAAAGGAAGAATCGCTGGTTCTTGAAGAAATAGTGAAAATAGCACCTTAGAACATTGCAAGAGAAAGACCTTTGGTGTAAAATGAAATAATGAAAATAAAATTGACTAAAAAGACAAAAAAAGCAATATGTATTTATGTAATAATATTATTAATACTATATATCGTTGTTGAAATTTTGCCTAAGGTTACTGATATCTTTGAGACTACACAGGTTTTGGAACCTGATACACTGACTTTGTCATACGAGACAAAAGGATATTTTATTAAAGAAGAGAAAATAGGGATTGCAAAAGAAACAGGCAATGTTCAGTATTTGGTTCCCGTGGGAACGGCAGTAAAGAAAGGATATGAACTGGTATCCGTAGAGGCTACGGGGGAAAAAGACAGCGACAGTAAGAGATTTACAGAATATCTGGACAAGCTTAAAGGGTATGACGGACTGTCTGAAGATTACACTTCTCCTTTAAGCGGTGTGTTCAGCCTTACTATAGATGGTTACGAGGATTATTTTACTTTTGAAAATATGGAGAAAATAAAGAGGAAAACGGTTGAAGGACTGTCGTATAAATCCTCAAACCTTGAAAGGGCTTCTGTGATAAAGGGCGAACCGGTATTTAAAGTTTCAAGCGATGATGTCTGGTATGTGCTGTGCTGGATGGATAAGGATAATGTTAAAAATTATCCCGAAGGCAAGGAGGTTATTCTGCAGCTTCCTGAAGGTAATGTCGAAGCAGATGTATATAAAGTAAAAAAAGAATCTGACGGATACCGGGTGATATTCCATTTGGATGTTTATTATAAAGCTTTTGCAGAAAGCCGTGCAGAGGATATGACGGTAATAGCCAGTGATAATTCAGGTCTTATAGTAAACAACAGCGCTATTATTGAAAAGAACGGAAATAAAGGCGTATACGTTAAAGATAAAAACGGAGCATACAAATTTAAACGTGTGAAAGTTATCGCTACAGATGGTAAAAAGTCGGTGATTCAGGACACATCTTTTGTAGATGATGAGGGAAAACAAGTTAGTACAGTAGAGGTTTATGACGAGGTTCTGAAGCATCCGGAAAGCGTATTGGAAAAAGACCTTAAAAAAGATGCCAAGTCTGAATCTAAAGAGGAGAACTGATATGGAGGACATAAAGAAAAATCTTGCCGAAGTGGAACGCAGGATAAAGAAAACAGAATCAGAGTGCGGAAAGAATGATAATGAAGTTTTGCTTGTAGCGGTAAGCAAAACAAGAACTGCTGAAGAAATAAATATCGCAATAGATGCAGGCGTAACCGATATAGGTGAAAATAAAGTCCAGGAAATAATGGATAAATACGATGAGGTAAAACCTGTAAGGTGGCATATGATAGGGCATCTGCAGACAAATAAAGTTAAATACATAATAGATAAAGTAGACCTTATACATTCCGTGGATTCATATAAGCTTGCTGCCGAGATAAATAAAAGGGCGGGGGCAAAGGGAATAAATATGGATATACTGCTTCAGGTAAATTCCGCTCAGGAAGAAAGCAAATTCGGTATTTCCACGGAAGAGACGGAAGAGCTTATAAGAGAAATTCTGGAAAAATGTGAGAACGTGAGGATAAGAGGTCTTATGTGTGTAGCGCCTTTTGCAGAAAATCCGGAGGATATAAAAATCTATTTCGACGATGTGAAGAAACAGTATGATACTTTTGCTGAAATTGACCATCCGAGACTCGATTTTAAATATTTATCAATGGGCATGTCTCACGATTTTGAGGTAGCTATAAAAGCAGGCTCAAACCTTGTAAGGGTAGGAAGCGCCATATTCGGCGCAAGAGATTACAGTAAAAATCAGTAAAATAGGAGGAAAGCATGGGCGTTTTTAATAAGTTTAAGGACTTAATGGGATTCGAGGAATACGAAGAAGATGATGAAATGGAATACGAAGAAGAAGATAACAAGGGAAGCGGAAGCTACTACGACAGAAAACCCGTTGAACCAAGACCGCAGACTACAACTTCACCCAGATATGATTCGAATAATGTAGTACCTATGCAAAACAGAACGGTGAAAGCAATTACTAGCGCATTTAAGCTGGTGGTAATAGAACCCAGCGGATTTGAAGAATGTCCTAAATTGGTTGACAGTTTAAAGAGCAGAAAACCGGTAATCGTAAATTTAGAAAAGCTGGACAGCGATACAGGAAGGAAAATTTTTGACTTTTTGGGAGGCGCAACATATGCGCTCAACGGAAATGTACAGAAAGTAGCAAATAATATATTTGTATTTGCTCCTGAAAATGTTACCATATTTGCCGATGGTGAAAACAAACCATATTCTTTCGGAGGAGACAGCGGAGAAAAAAATCCATGGAAATAAGGGAGGTAGAGGATAATGATAAGACCTGTAGATATACAAGAAAAGGAATTCACCAGGGTTGTCAGAGGTTATAAGGAAGATGAAGTAAACGAATTTTTAGACGAGATAACTATAGACCTTGAGAGACTTTTAGATGAACTGAGACAGACGAAAGAAGAAAACAGCAGACTTGTAGAGGAACTGGAACGTCATAGAAATACAGAAGGGACCGTTCTGGAAACATTAGAAGCTGCCAAAGGTCTCATGGCTGATATTTCTGCAAGCGCAGAAAAAAGAGCTGAAATACTACTGAAAAATGCGGAGCTCGATGCGCAGCTCATGCAGAAAGAAGCTCAGGATATGGCAGACAAAATTTCTGAGGAAAGCGAAGCCATGAAGAACAGATTTATAGATTTCAGAACTAGATATAAGAAACTTTTGCAGTCGGAGCTTCAGCGTTTTGAATCTTTGAGCGGAGAGATTTTTCCGGAACTGGGAGTAGATGATTTTGATGACCTTCCGGAAATGGTGAGCGCAGCGAAACAGTCCGGTTCGGGTGCAGATGCTCCCAAACCTGTAAGGGGAACTTTTGATTTTTCTAAAGGCAATAAAGGAGCAGATGTTCAGAAAACCATGAGAAATATAAAGTATTAAAGGAGGCGGGGCATCCCGCCCCATTTTCATATGATTTACTATTTTATAATAGCTGCAGTTATTATTTTTGACAGGGCAATAAAATATATCGTATCATCGAAGTTGATGATTGGAGAAACTGTGCCTGTAATCGAAAATATATTTCATATCACCTATGTGCAGAATAGGGGAGCCGCTTTCAGCCTTATGGAGGGAGAAGGGCTTTTTTTGATTGGACTTCCGGCAGCTGTAATTACAGCCGCGATTATTGCGCTTTTCCTTAAAAGAAAAAAATGGAGCAGACTTCTTAACTTGTCTGTTGCATTTATATGCGCGGGAGGTCTTGGGAACCTTATAGACAGAGTTTCTCAGGGATATGTTGTAGATATGTTTGATTTCAGGGTTTTTCCTGTATTTAATATAGCTGATATATTTATATGTGCAGGATGCGGACTGCTGCTTATAGAGGTTCTGTTTGCTGAAAGGAAACGAGAAAAAAATGGCACAAGATAAACAGCAGATAATTGAATTTGTATTAAAGAAAGAGATGTCAGGCAAACGGCTGGATTCAGTTATTCCTTTAGAAATCAAAGATATTTCAAGAAGTTTTGTTCAGAAACTTTTTGATAATAAAAAGATTAAAAAAAACGGAGAAATATGTAGCAAAAAAGATAAGGGAAGTGAAGGGGATACAATATCTGTGGAGCTGCCTGAACCTGAGAAAATAAAAATAGAAGAAGAAAATATTCCTATAAATATAGTATATGAAGACAAGGATTTGCTTGTTGTTGACAAGCCGGCAGGCATGGTTGTTCATCCTGCACCCGGCAATTATTCAAAAACTTTGGTAAACGCTTTGATGTACCATTGCGGTGACGAGCTGTCTTCAATAAATGGCGTGATAAGACCTGGGATAGTTCACAGAATAGATAAAGATACCAGCGGTCTTTTAATGGTAGCTAAAAATGATAAGGCTCACATATCCTTGTCACAGCAGCTTTCGGAACACTCAATTACAAGAAAGTACAGCGCGATTGTTTATAATAATATTAAAGAGGATGAAGGTACTGTAAAGGAGCCTATAGGAAGAGATCCTAAAAACAGACTCAGAAATGCAGTTTCATATGTGAATTCAAAGGAAGCGGTTACCCATTATCGTGTTTTAGAACGTTTCGGCAGATTTACAATGATAGAAGCGCGTCTTGAAACAGGCAGAACCCACCAGATAAGGGTTCATATGTCATATATAAAGCATCCGCTTCTTGGCGATGAGCTTTACGGACCTCAAAAAAATAAATATGGTGCAGGCAGACAGATGCTTCATGCGAAGGTGCTTGGGTTTATTCATCCTTTGACAAATGAATATATGGAGTTTGAGAGTCCTCTGCCCGATGACTTTAATAAAGTAATTGAGAATTTAAGGAGGGGACATTAAAAAATGTCGAAAATTACATTTAAACCGGGGACAATGCTTAATCCTGTGCCAGCAGTAATGGTATCCTGCGGTGATGATAAAATAAAAAATATAATAACCATTGCATGGACAGGCATAATAAATTCAGATCCGCCTCTTACTTATGTGTCAGTGAGAAAGGAGCGGTATTCTCATGATATCATCAAAAGAACCGGTGAATACGTGATAAATATTACGACTGAGAGACTGGCATTTGCTGCGGATTTTTGCGGTGTAAGGTCGGGACGGGATTTGGATAAGTTTGAATCACAGAATCTGACTGCTGAAAAATGCAAGAAAGTTTCCTGTCCTGCAATAAAAGAATCCCCTGTTAATCTGGAATGCAAGGTTATTGAAGTTAAGGAATTCCCTACTCACGATATGTTCATAGCAGAAATAGTGAATGTTTCGGCAGATGAATCGCTTATGGATAAAAGCGGCAGGCTGTGCCTTGATGAAGCGGGGCTTATAGCATATAATCACGGTCAGTATTTTGCTTTGGAAAAGAGACCCATTGGAAAGTTCGGTTATTCCGTTATGAAACCTAAAACCAAGAAGAGACTGAACTCAAAACAAAGACAACGTAGAAAACACAGCTCCCTTAATAAAAGCAGATAAAGATAATCGGGACTTTTCTCATTATGATTCAAAATCCACTTGACTGTGCTTTGCAGAATTTGATTTTAAATGCTGCAGACAGTCTTCGCATACATAACCACTTTTAAAAACATATATATGATAGCATGAGCTTCCGCATATTGTGCATACCTTTTTCATTGTAGCGCCTCCTTAAATAGAAAATTCATTGCATTTTGTTGTCTGAATTTATAGAGGGGGCTGTGTATTAAAAGTTTAATTGCTTTAAAGGAAGTTATCAAGACAAATTGCCGGTATTGTAATTAAAAGGGCGGAAATTGGAATATTACGGTTGTTCATACTTTTATGGAGAGAAAATTATGTACGAAAATTTTGTGTTGCGTAAATTTGAAAAAGGTATACTGGAAGGATACATCTGGCATGTTGATAATCCCGATAAAGTAATCTGTATAGTTCACGGGATAGGTGAATACGGAGGAAGATTTGACAGAGTTGCGGAAAGGTTTCGTCAATGCAATATGGCTGTGATTTCTTTAGACCTCAGAGGTCACGGGAATTCTCTGGGAAAGAAAGGCCACTGCGCTCCAAGAAAGGATGTTTTAGATGATGTGGGAAGTCTTGTGGAATATGCACAGGAGCGTTACGGTAAAAAAAAGAAGATAATTTTATATGGGCACAGTATGGGAGGAAATATAGTTATGGACTATAGGAACCGCGGAGATAAAAACGGAGATATTTGCGGTTATATAGTTTCAGCCCCATGGATAAGACTGGTAAGACCGGTTCCGGGATTTATTTATAGCATTGTAAAGCTGATATCCAAAATAGCTCCTGAATTTACAATAAGTTCGGAAGTAAATGAGGCGGATTTGGGGCATCCCGAGTCTGTGAAGCCATATAGAGGCAATCGGATGATTCATAACAGAATTTCAGCTTTATGCGCCGTGGAAGGGTTTGAGACAGGTCTTAAACTGGAGAACGGAACTCTCGAAAACAACGGCAATGCTCATAACATACCAACTCTTTTGATGCACGGAGGAAAAGATAAAATATGCAGTGTTTACGGAAGCAGAAAAATAGCGGAAAGATTGAAATCGGAGGGCGATAATATAGAATATAAAGAATGGCCGGAATTGTATCATGAGATTCATAACGGAGGAAGTAAAAGCAGAGGCGATGAAGTTATTGAAAAAGCTGTGAAGTGGGCGGAAAATATATAAATTAAAAAGGATTCTCAAAAGACGTTATGTTGTATATCGGCTTAAAAAATCCTTTTTTATAGTATAGGAAATATCGTAAAACGAGATTTCCGTATACTTCAAAGAAAGTACGCTGCGAAGCGTCGCCCTCTGCGGGCGACATGTGTGCAAAGGAATCTCTGATTTCGTCCTGCACACTTTTTTTATTATGCAGAAAATTATCGGTATTGACGTAATATCAAAGAAATTACGTTACAAAACGTTTTTTCTGCGTCTGATATATGTAAAGTAATATTTGATTTCGTCCTGCAACTTTTTTATTCCGGAAGCCGGGGATTTACATAAAGTGTCTTATTATGAGTGAATATTACCATGCCGGGTTTGGCTCCTGCAGGTTTTTTTACATGACGAACTTTTGTGTAATCCACCGGTACATTTTCAGAATCACTGCCCTTGCTGTGAAATGCAGCGATTGAGGCAGTTTCAAACAGATCTGCTTCCGTTGGCTCAGTTCCGTTTGTAAAGAGGATAACGTGAGAACCGGGGATATCCTTTGTATGAAACCATATATCAGATGATGATGCCTTTTTCATTGTAAGCCAGTCATTCTCTTTATTGTTTCTGCCGGCCATAACCGATTTTCCCGAGGATATTTCATATAAATAAGGTTTAGGTTTGCCGTTCTTGTTTTGTTTGAAATTTGTTTTTTTATATCTTATAAAGCCACTGTCAATAAGCTCTTGTTTCAGTAAATCCACTTCCTCTATTGAGTTTGCTTTTGCAGCAAAAGATGAAACCGATTCCAAATATTTTATTTCCTGTTGTGTTTCATTTAACTGAATCTTCTTTTCTTTTACTGCTGTCTTTGCTTTTCCGTATTTTTTATAATAATTCTGAGCATTTTTTGATGGAGAATATTTCTTATCCAAAGGTATCTGAATTTCTTTGCCGTCATAGTAATTTATTACATTTACGTAAGAACTGCCTTGTTTCACCATATGGATATTTGCTGTAAGAAGTTCCCCGTAAAGTCTGTATTTATCCGAGTTTTCGGCTTTAAAGAGGTCTTCGTTTAATTTTTGAATTTTTAGATACAGTTTATCCAGATGATTGTTTATCAGACGAAGCAAGTCGTTTGATTTCTGCTTCACCGTATTTGAAGATTCTTTGTTTTGAAAATAGTAGGATACGGCTTTGCTGAATGTGTCAAAATACATAGATATATAAGAATTATCGTATACGGAAAGGGGCGTTATATGGAAATCTATAAGGCTGCCTTTTTCGTCCTTGTATACAACGGGTTTTGCAGTACCATCCTTTATTGATGAAATTGTTTTCTGAATAAATTCATATATTGCGTGACTGTCTGTTGTCTCTGCCAGAGTTTCCGCAAAGGCAGGTGAAATGCCCTGTATCCTTGAAAGGAGAGCCCGGGCAGGCTGCAGCTGTCCTTCAAGAGCCTGCTGTATATCGTTACAGGATATTTCGGTAAATGGTATTTTATTTTGAGCGGGCGGATACTCGTATAATTTTCCGGGAAGTATCTGCCTTGCTCTGTTAACATCAATGGAAACGTGCTTTATGCTGTCTATTATTTTATTGTTTTCAGTGTTGACAAGCAAAGCATTGCTGTGCTTTCCCATGATTTCAATTATCAGCTTTTTATTTACGGAAAATCCCAATTCGTTTACTGTCTCTATAAAAATTTCAATTATACGGTCGTTTTGATACTGCTTTATTTTAGTTATGCGTCCTGCGCTCAGATGTTTTCTAAGTACCATGCAGAAAACGGGAGGTGATGCAGGATTTTCCGTTGGTTTATCTACAAGATAAACTGCCGAGTGGCTGCCGGATACGGATATAAATAGTTTTTTATTTCCTGATTTTGTGTGTATGTTAAACAGCAGCTGTTCAGGCTGCGGCTGATATATTTTTTCTATTTTCCCGAGCGTAAGATTATCCTGAAGCTCTTTTACTGCTGCAAATGTGGCTATGCCATCAAAGGACATTGAACTTTCCTCCCCATTATTGTTGTGATATAATTAAACATATTATCATAAAAAATACGGAATGGGGAAAAAAGATGATAAAAAGTATGACCGGCTTCGGCAGGGGAGAGTACTCTGACGGAAAGAGAAATGTTATCGCTGAAATAAAGACGGTGAATCACAGATATTCTGATATAAATGTAAAGATGCCGAAGAGATATTCTTTTGCCGAAGAGAAAATAAAAGGAATAATAAAGGAAAAAGTAAAACGTGGAAAAGCAGAGGTTTCAATAATAGTTGAAAATCTTTCCGAGGAGGATATAACCGTAAAGCTCAGCACCGACGTTGCAAAGCAGTACATAGACAATTTGAGGGAGCTTAAAAGTGTATATTCTCTCACAGGTGACATAGATATAAAGCTTATAGCTTCGCTTCCTGATGTAATGAAAGCTGTTCCCGATGTGGAGGATGAAGAGTCTGCTGCAGAGGTAATATCCAAGGCTGTAATGATGGCTACAGAAAACCTTGATAAAATGAGGAGTACAGAAGGAAACAAGCTTGCAGAAGATCTTAAGATGCGCGGGCGTCTGGTTCGAGAAACAGTTAAAAAAATTGAAACAAGAGCTCCGATGGTCGCTAAAGAATATAAAGAAAAACTTTACGGACGTATAAAAGAGCTGGTTGAAGATTCTGTGGCTGTCCCGGAGGAAAGGATACTTATGGAGGCGGCAGTATTTGCTGATAAATCCAATATAACGGAAGAACTCGTAAGGCTTGACAGTCATATGATACAGCTGGATAAAATTCTTGCCTCAAGTGAAGAGCCTGTGGGAAAGAAACTTGATTTTCTTGTTCAGGAAATGAACAGGGAGGCCAATACCATAGGGTCTAAATCAAATGATATGGATATAACTTCACTTATGCTTGAAACAAAGAGTGAAATAGAAAAAATCAGAGAGCAGGTACAAAATATAGAATAGTTGTCAATATTAATGCTTGAAGCCAAAGTTCAAGGGTGTTATAATGATCATTCAGAATACGTTAGGACATTTAATATTTCCGGGAGTGATAATAATATGACTAAAGGCAAACTATTTGTTGTTTCCGGTCCATCCGGAGCAGGTAAAGGGACTATTTGTAAGGAAATTTTAGATCAGGAAAGAAATATAGAATTATCTGTTTCGATGACTACGAGAAAGCCGAGAAAAGGAGAAATCGATAAAGTACATTATCATTTTATAAGCAGAGATTCTTTTGAACGGCTTATAGAAGAAGACGGATTTATTGAATATGCAAATGTTTACGGTAACTTTTACGGCACACCTAAGTCAAAGGTTCTGGAATGGCTGGACAGGGGAATTGACGTTATCCTTGAGATAGACGTACAGGGAGCTTTGCAGATAAAGAAAAATTTCCCGGAGGGTGTGTTTATATTTATCTTACCGCCGTCTTTAGAGGAACTTAAAAACCGTATAAAGAGAAGAGGTTCTGAAACTGAGGAAACTTTGGCTAAAAGACTCGGAGAAGCTTTAAATGAAATAAGGTGTATAGATAAGTATGATTACCGCGTTATTAACGAGAAGCTGGAGGTGGCAATCGACAGAGTTAAAGCGATAATAACTGCGGAACAATGTAAAATAAACGGTGAAGAAGTTGACGTAATTGTCAATAAATATAAGGAGGATTTATAATGTTATATCCATCTATTAATAAAATAAGAGAAAAGGCTGACAGCAGATACACTTTAGTAATACTTGCGGCGAAAAGGTCGAGAGATATTATAGAAGGAATGCCCAAGCTTACAGAGGCAGATGTTGAAAAACCCGTCTCAATAGCGGCAAATGAGATTGCTGAAGATTTGATAACCTATAAGGAAACAATGTAAATTTTCACTGATATAGTGATAAATTTCCCCTGATAGTTTAAATTGCATAACCCCTTTTTTGTGTAGAATTATATTGCATGAAGGAGGGGATTTTTATGTCAAAAAAATTAATTGTAAAAAGAAGAGGAAAAGTTTACGCTGTTCCTTTGGAAAAAATAATATTGATGGAGAAAAGTCTGAGAAAAATAAGTATCCATACCACTTTAGGAATGTTTGATTTTTATGGTAAATTTAAAGAAATTATACCGTCTCTTGATGAAAGGTTTCTATGCTGTCACAGAAGCTATATAATCAATATGGATGAGATAGTTGCCATGAATTATAAAGAAATATGTTTCACCAATGGAAAACGCATATATTTCGGGAGAGATAAGTGCAGAAAAGCATTGGAAGTATTCGGTGAATACATATCAAAAAAAATTTTGTAAAATAGCATAAAAACGTTGTAATATCAAAGGCTTTATAGTATATTATTAAATGGTGTCTCATGTGGAGCGCCGAAGTTTATAGTTTACACACGGCAGCTTTGTAAAAGCCGGTGCCCGGATTAATCAGATTCTGTGTATTTTGATATTCAGGTTGCTTTTAAATAGCGCTGCGGTGGAAGGAAAAAACCGAGAGGAGAAAGAAAATGTCAGTAATTTCAATGAAACAGTTACTAGAAGCAGGTGTGCATTTCGGACACCAGACAAGAAGATGGAACCCTAAAATGGCTCCTTACATCTTTACGGAAAGAAACGGAATCTATATCATAGATTTACAGAAGACCGTAAAGAAAATCGATGAAGCTTATGAGTTCATGAAGGAAGTTGCAGCAAGCGGAAAACCGGTTCTTTTCGTAGGAACTAAAAAGCAGGCTCAGGCGGCTATATACGATGAAGCAAAAAGATGCGATATGTTCTACGTAAACCAGAGATGGCTTGGAGGAATGCTTACAAACTATAAGACAATTTCCGGAAGAATCAAAAGACTTAATGATATCAAGACTATGGAAGAAGACGGCACTTTTGAAAAGCTTTCAAAGAAGGAAGTTATCAAATTAAGATTAGAGCTTGAAAAACTGGAAAAATTCTTGGGCGGTATTAAAGATATGAAGGGTATGCCCGGAGCGCTCTTTGTTGTGGATCCTAAGAAAGAGAAAATAGCAGTTAAGGAAGCAAGAATACTTGGAATTCCTATTATAGGTATCGTAGATACAAACTGTGACCCTGATGATGTCGATTATATAATTCCGGCTAATGATGATGCTATCAGAGCGGTAAAACTTATATCCGGCTGTATGGCTGATGCTATTATTGAAGCAAGACAGGGAGAAAGTTTTGACGACGGCGAAACTGCAGAATCAGCAGAAGCTGCTGAAGCAGAAGTACCGGCAGAAGTTGCAGAAGAAAAAGCAGAGACAGAACAGGCAGCAGAGTAAGAATAAAATAGGAGGAAATGAAATGGCTGTAACAGCACAAATGGTAAAAGAACTGCGTGAAATGACAGGCGCAGGAATGATGGATTGTAAGAAAGCTTTGGTAGAAGCAGATGCAGATATGGACAAAGCCGTTGAAATCTTAAGAGAAAAAGGTCTTTCCAAGGCTGAAAAGAAGGCCGGCAGAGTTGCTGCTGAAGGTTTAGTAAAGATTGCTTTCTCTGATGATAATAAGACTGCAGCAATTATTGAAGTTAACTCAGAGACAGACTTTGTTTCAAAGAATGAAGAATTTGTAGAATTCGTAGAAGAACTTGCAAAGCTTGCATTAACAGCGGAAACTAACGATATCGAAGCATTCAGGGCAATGAGCTTTGAAGGCACGACAGTTCAGGAAGCACTAACTGCCAGAATTGCTAAAATCGGTGAAAACATGTCAATCAGAAGAATTGAAAAAGTATCCGGTGAAGCAGTTGTTTCATACATCCACGGCGGCAGAATCGGCGCTATCGTTGTAGGAAACGTAGAAGCTACTGATGAAATAAAGACTGCTTTAACGAATATTGCAATGCAGGTTGCTGCAATGAATCCGCAGTATGTTAATAGAAGTGATATTTCAGATGAAGAAATCGCTAAGATGCATGATATCACTCTCGAAAGCGCATTAAACGATCCATTCACACTTCCTAAACCAATTTTAAACGCCTTATTGGACAAGGCTGCAAATGGTGTTTGGAGCGCTGAAGATATCGCAATTCTCGAAGAAAAGAGAAATGACAAGAACTTCAACTTTAACTATTTACCAAACTTCCTTTCAGAAGAAGCAAAGCCAAAGCTTGCTGAGCTTGCTATCGCTGATAGGGAATCAATCTCTGACAACAAGATTTTTAAAGGACTTGTTGAAGGTCGTGTATCAAAGCAGCTAAAGGAAATCTGCCTTCTTGACCAGACTTACGTTAGAGCGGAAGATGGTAAGCAGACAGTTGCACAGTACCTCAAAACAGTAAGCAAAGACCTTGCTATTGATAAGGTTGTACGTTTTGAAGTAGGCGAAGGAATCGAAAAGAAAGAAGAAGACTTTGCAGCAGAAGTAGCCGCACAGCAGGCCGCAGCTGCTAAGAAATAAGAACCTGTCAACAGGCGGTAGTATTTGCTTCGCAAATCTCCACCTCAAGCTGTTGACAGAACCTTGATTCGGGTGATGACACCCGAAATAAGAACTCCTAGTCCAACGATTGACGCGCGAAAGCACGGCAGAATTGCAGAAGTTATGCTCCGCGGTAGCTTACGGAGCAGCTGAAGAATAATTTTAAAATCCTTGAAAATGTCTATTTATTAGGCGCTTCAAGGATTTTTTGTTTGCTATAACCCCAGATTTCTTAAAGAAATCCTTGGTAGATAAGACGATAGATAGAATGTTCTGCATTTCTAAGTTATGCAATAATATATTTGTTTATATTGGGGGAATCTGTGATTATCATTCAAGATCGGGATTGAATAATTTACCTGTTAGTTTGAGAAGAGAAAGTATGCGATCCTAAATGGTTTTGTGGCTTTCTACAAGGTTAGCATGAGGAAGACGGCTGGTTTGAGGAAAACGAGAACTATGACGGATACGAAAATAATGAGCAACTGTAATTCCAATGAAGGCGTAGGAAAGACAGGAGGAATTTGAACCCTCTGTTGACAGCCCTGATGAGAAAGATTGAAACTAAAGGTAAAGAGAAAATCGAAAGATTAAAGAGTGTATCTTTGTGGTATAATTATGTGAAACCCAAGGGGATGATACAGATGGATATTTTTTATAACCATTACCGAATTGTTTGTTGTTTCGGAATATCAGGGGAGAAGGTATTGAAAGTAAACTCCTTCAATTCCCAAAAGATAATACTCCTGTTTTGTTAAATTTTGGGTTACAGTCGGGAGCCGGAACTTTTTATAAAAATAAGGATACAAAAACCTACAGGTTTATAAAATTGAGAAATAGAGTGGTAATAAAAATTTGAGACGTATGGCGGCTCTAAGCAAAGAATATGTACGATGTATTTTACGATATATTTGAGTTAGAAGAAATTATTTATTAGGTATTGATGGGATGGTTTATTATTGTGGAAAAATTATAATTGACATATATAATGAAAGGGTGCTTATAAATTCAGTAAAATCGGCAATTGGTTACAATTTGTGAAATAGAAAATTATTTTTTATGGAGGCAGTGGCTTGGAAATTAGATATATAACGCAATCGGATGATAGGATGGCAATAAGCAGAATATATGAAGAGAGTTGGAAGCATGCTTATAAGGATATCATTCCTCAGGAATTCCTTAACTCAATTGAAGAAGGAAAATGGGTGCCAGTATTAGATTCGCCTGACTGGTATACACTTGTATGTGTTGAGGATGGAAAGTATATAGGGACGAGTAGTTTTTGTAAATCGCGTTTTTCTGATTATCCTGCATATGGAGAGATAATTTCGATTTATCTGCTTCCTGATTATACAGGAAAGGGCTATGGGGGAAAATTATTTGATAAAGCGGTTTCTGAATTAAAAAAACAGGGATACGATAAGTTGCTTTTATGGGTATTAGAAGACAATACTTTAGCAAAAGAATTTTATATAAAACATAATTTCATCGAATCAGACAATATTATGAACGATAATATTGGAGGGAAACAACTTCGTGAAGTAATGTATGTATCTAAACATAAAAAGTAAAATTCTTGAATAAAAAGTAAATGTTAGTTGCTCCAGTCAGACAGAAACAGAGAAGGCAGCTGGATTGTGTCCTTCTGCCGTCGTCTGTTCAAGGTAAATAATTCAATATTATGATGAAGATATGGTTTCCGTTTTTATTATTGTATTTATGATTTTTTGTTTAGACTGTAATTGTTTAAACCAGAGGAATTGGCAAACGCAGAAAGTTTTTCATTTATCATAATTGCCGTTATCTTTCTGTTCGCACCAGATTACTCACATAGGGTCTTTTTTCTGAAAGCACTTCATCGTAAAAATTTTGTTTCCAGTCGATGTAAGCAACGCTGTCTTCAAGTTCTTTTATGGAAGCATACAGTGCTTCCTGTTTTTTTGCAAGCATTTTTTTTCTTTGGATAATGGTAGATTCACCTTGCAAACATAGATCCAGATATTCTTTCATTTCCTGAATACTAAGACCGCATTTTTTCAGACAGGTAAGGTCTTTAATCCACTTAACGTCTTTTTCATCAAAAATCCGGCGATTGTTGCCGTCTCTTTTTACATTGGGGACCAACCCCTCATTGCAGTAATATTTTAAAGTCTGATATGTCATATCCAACTCTCTGCAGACCTGCATCATCGTATACATTATCAATTTCCTCCTGTAATATTACATAAAAACCTATGATAAAAAATTTTCGATTTTTTAAAAAAAGTTATTGACCGATAGTTACAACCGTAATTTATAATCGGTTCTATAAAGCGGTAGAAACAATCGTATTGTAGCATGAAAGAGATAAAGTTGACAAGCAGTAAAATGAAATGGAGGTTAACACAGATGAAAGTATTATTAATTAACGGCAGTTCAAGAAAAAACGGCTGCACCAACAGGGCATTAATCGAAGTAGAAAGAGCCCTAAATGAAGAAAGTATTGAAACAGAGGCATTGTTTCTTGGTAATGACGTTTTGCCGGACTGTATTGCCTGCCGCAAATGCAAAGAAACCGGGCATTGCATTTTCAATGATATAGTCAATACCTTTGTGGAAAAAGCAAAGACGGCAGATGGATTCGTATTTGGTTCTCCGGTATACTTTGCTCATCCCAGCGGCAGACTCCTTACGTTTATGGACAGAGCTTTTTATTCAGGCGGAGATACTTTTTGCTTTAAGCCTGCCGCTGCCGTTCTTTCTGCAAGGCGGGCTGGTACGACAGCTTCTATGGACGTAATTAATAAATATTTTACAATTACTTCCATGCCGGTGGTATCATCGACATATTGGAATCAGATTTACAGCACGCAGCCGGAAGAAGCAAATATGGATGAAGAAGGGCTTATGACAATGTACAATATTGGAAAAAATATGGCGTGGCTTTTAAGCTGTATAGAAATCGGCAAAAAGCACGGGATGATTCATCCGGAAAATAAAAAGTTGTTGACAAATTTTATTAAATAAAAGATGAAGATGATAGGAATGCAGTCAGCCGTCAAAAACGAATGAGCTGAAATTCTAAATGAAAATCACATAAGAAGTTATGTGAAAGATTGCGGGCAGCGGAAATACAATAAAAATCGCGCTGAATCAGTTCGGTGGAGATGAAATTACGCCGGATTTTTTGTCAGCGTGTAAAGTTTCTTTTATATAAAATAAAATTAAAAATAAAAAAGAAAGAGAGGATATTGAAATGTTAAAGAAAGTAATCGGATTGGCAATGATTGCAGCGATGGTGGTTGTATTGGTTGCCTGCGGTCAGTCATCCGGGGAAAACAATAAGTCTGCAGAAAAAGGAACAAATGAAGATGGGAAGACTCTGGTGGCTTATTTTTCGTGGTCAGGCAATACGAAAGAAATGGCTTCTTATATTGCCGAACAGACAGGGGGAGATTTGTATGAAATTACACCGGCAGAAGATTATCCTGAGGATTATAATGAAACCGGTGATGTGGCTAAGGCAGAGCGCGATGAAAATGCAAGACCTGAAATTGCCAATCTGCCGGATTCTATTGATGAATACGATAGGATTTTAATCGGATATCCAATATGGTGGCATACTGCACCGATGATTATTGGTACATTTTTGGAAAGTTATGACTTGAGCGGTGTTGATGTTTATCCATTTACCCAGTCAGCTTCTATGGATACTGAGCAGTTTGAAAATTCTATTGATTTTGTCCGCGAAAATGCTGATGGCGCTAATATCCACGACGGAATGTTTGTAAGCTCGTCGGATACCGAAGGGATTGACGCCTATCTTTCCGAAAACGAACTGAACAAGTAGGGAAAATAAATACGGAAAAAAGGTTTTAACATGCTTACCGTTTATTTTACAATTTCTGATAGACACCATTAGACACCATGATAACAGCTCAGTGCGAAATAACATAGAAAATATTGTCTCAATTCGGCATGAAGAATAGTGAAAAGGAGCAGGACTAAAGAAAAAATTCAATATGAGACAATTTCTCATAATTTTTATTCTGAAACTGAAATTTTCAGCTGTTTCAAAAATTTTTCGGCATGTTTTGTAAGCGCTTGATGCTTTTTCCAGATGATATGAGTATCACTTTGCACTCGTGGGAAAAGCGGACGGAAGCACAGTCTGCTGTTTCCGGAAACATTGATAATTCTATCAAGTCCGAGAGCATATCCCAATCCTTCTTCTACCATAATAGAAGCATTGAACAGCAAATTATAGGTTCCGATAATATTAAGCTGTTCACGGTCTTGTTTTAACCATGGAAATAAAGTTTTCTTTGTATATTCCTGGCGTGAAATCAGAAGAGGTTTATCCCATAAGTCTTCAGGCTGAACAGATTTTTTTTCAGCAAATGGGGAATCACGGCGCATGAGTACGCCCCATGTATCCAGGTATGGGATTTTAAGAGATGCGTATTTAGAGGAATCTACTTTTCCGAATACGAGAGCAAAATCCAGGAGACCTTTGTCCAGTCTTTCCACAGTGGTGACGCTGTCACCGCTTTCCATGTGAAAACGAACCAGGGGGTAATCCTTTCTGATTGTCTGCTGAGCTTTGGCAATAAAACGAACTCCGTCTGTTTCACCGGCACCTATATAAATATTGCCGGCAATGGTTTTATCGGGAAGGCTTATTTCATCTTCTGTTTTCTGCACTAATTGTATGATTTCTTCAGCGCGTTTTCGCAAAATCATTCCTTCTTCAGTCAGAGTTATTTTACGGTTTCCTCTGATAAAAAGCTGTTTTCCCAGTTCTGCTTCCAAGTCCTTAAGCTGTCTTGAAAGTGTGGGCTGCGACAGATGAAGTGATTGTGCTGCGCCTAAAATATTCTCTTCCCTGCAAATAGTGAGAAAATATTGAAGTACTCTTAATTCCATAATTATATCTCCTTTGTGATTCAGTATAATGCAAATTTAGTATGCTTGTAAAGCATATATGAGTATTTAATATAAGTATTTGCTAATTGTAAGAGTTAGAGTTACAATTTCAATATAAAGTTAGGAAAAGAAAGGGATTTTTGAGAATCATGGATTTGAATAAATATTTGGAGCATATCAATAGCGGAAGACCCATTGTAGGGAATTCTAAGGTGCATGAGTTTATGCATAAGGCGGCGCAGGATGCAATTAGAATTACAATGAAAATAAATAATTCGTATCATGAAACCGATGCGCTCAGAGAATTGTTTTCCGAGCTGACGGGAGAAAAGATTGATGACAGTTTTACTGTATTTCCTCCTTTTTATACGGATTTTGGAAAAAATATACATATAGGAAAGAATGTATTTATCAATGCAGGCTGTAAATTTCAAGACCAGGGAGGAATTTACATCGGAGACGGAGTTTTAATAGGACACAATGTGGTACTGGCAACCATCAATCATGATTTCTCACCTGACAAAAGAGCGACAATGTATCCGGAGCCTATTCATATAGGCAAAAATGTGTGGATTGGTTCCAATGCTACAGTTTTACCGGGAGTAACTGTCGGAGATGGTGCAATTATTGCAGCAGGAGCAGTTGTAACAAGGGACGTTGAAGCAAATCAGATTGTCGGAGGCGTGCCGGCAAAAAAATTAAGAACAATACAATTTTAGACAAAAATATGAAATAAAGTACAGTAATGATAAACAGTATCAGTCAGCGATAATGTGTCAGGCAAAGTATGTTATTATTTTCGATGTGCAGAAGCAGTATTTATTATCATGATGTATGTACATTGATTGACTTGGAAATTTTAATTAAATGAAAAAAGTGTGAAAGTTAAAAAGAAAATCAGTAAAGGAGAAATGGAACTATGTTAGGAAAATTTGTATTTTCAAATCCGACAAAATTATATTTTGGAGAAAATTCTTTGGATTATCTCAATGACGAATTGCCTAAGTATGGCAATAATGTGCAGCTTGTATACGGAGGAGGATCCATTAAGAAAAATGGAATCTATGATAAAGTCATAGAAATATTAAAAGCAAATGGAAAAAAGATTATTGAAGACGGCGGAGTAATGTCAAATCCAACGGTAGAAAAGCTTAATGAGGGTGTAAAACTGGCAAGAGACGGAAAGGCAGATTTGATTCTGGCCGTAGGAGGAGGTTCCTGCTGTGATTATGCGAAAGCGGTATCCATATCCGTTAACTGTAAAGAAGATCCGTGGGAGAAATACTACTTAAAATTTGAAGATGTGGATGACGATACAGAGATTATTCCGGTAGGCTGTGTGCTGACAATGGTGGGAACCGGTTCTGAAATGAATGGCGGAGCTGTTATTACAAATCATGAGAGCAAGATGAAAATAGGTCATGTTTTCGGAGACAGAGTATTTCCGAAATTCTCGATTTTAGACCCGACTTTTACGTATACGCTGCCAAAATATCAAATGGTATCGGGATTCTATGATATTTTAAATCACATTACAGAACAGTACTTTTCGGGTGAGGATGACAATACATCGGATTATATCATGGAAGGTCTGATGAGGTCTTTAATTCACAGCTCCAGAATTGCAGTTGAAAATCCGGAAAACTATGAAGCGAGAAGCAATATCATGTGGACGGCAACATGGGCATTGAATACGCTGGTAGCTATGGGAAAATCAACAGACTGGATGGTACATATGCTGGGGCAGGCAGTAGGGGCGCATACAGATGCCACTCATGGGATGACACTAGCTGCAGTATCTTTGCCGTATTATCGTCACATTATGCCATATGGACTTGCGAAGTTCAAAAGATTTGCAGAGAACGTATGGAATGTAAATTCTGAAGGCAAAAGCGATGAGAAAGTAGCGGAAGAAGGACTGAACGCCATGGAGGCATGGATGAAAGAAATCGGCGTTGTTATGAATATCAGAGAACTGGGCGTGACAGAGGATATGCTGGAAGGTCTGGTAAAATCGACTTTAATTATGGATGGAGGGTATAAGGTACTGACAGCTGACGAGATACTTGAAATCTTTAAGGAAAGTATGTAAAGGGTGGAAAACCGGAGATAAAACTGTTCTTGTAAAGATAATCAGTACATAATCATTGCCATAAGAACAGAAAATAAATCAATGAAAACATCGAGAAAAAATAAGAATAGTAAATTCTCAATGCTTGTAGGAAATTGTCAGAAATGTTATAATAATGATATTTAAAAGCAAGGGGATTAAGAGATAGTTGTATCTCTTAATCTGCTTGTTTTTTTATCTTTTTTATTATATTTACGGAGGAGGAAATGAATATGAGCGCGCAAAATAGAGAAACAAGAAAAATGGTTAGGGTATCAGCAGCAAAAAAATGGCAGGGAACAGATATGTGGGTTACTGCATCTGAAAGTCTACGTGTAATTTATTTATCTGGCAAATGGATGGTTAGTCCAACCATGGGGTTTTCGGATGCAAACGGAATTAATGTAGTTGCAAAACCAGGATATACGTATCCGGGAGAGTCTGAGGGCAAACTGATTGGACGAATCGGGAAACATATGTTTGTTCTGGGGAACGTCGGTGAAACTCCCAAAGGGTTAGAAGGAGAGCTGGAGCTTTGTGTGAATGATGATATAGATGGCAGATATGGAGCAGGCTTTGTGGATAATCTAGGTTCTATCATAGTTGAGATTGAACTGCATAGTAATTAGTTATTAGGCTAAGGTATATTGCAGTTCAGAGCATGTACATAGATGACAAATCGTTTACGTGTTTGACACGTTGGTGAAGAATAAGGGATTTATATGTAAAAGGGTAACAACCTCGCATTTTAGGCGGGGTTGTTTTTTGTATTTAATGTGGCATTGATTAAGCGTTAAAAATAAAAAAACAGAGTTTTCTGTATTGAATATAATGTATTTATAATGTTTGTAATCTGAAATTATTGAGAAAGAAAGTGTGAAGATGTATAATTGAACTGCTGTAAATATTGAATGTGTTTGCATTTAGGAAGTTGGAAAGACTTATGCAAACAGTATTAGTTTTGTTTTACAAAAATTTAAATGAGTATGTTGGAATTTTGCGGTTTATAGCTATGTAAAAATCTTTTGACATGCAGAAAATACAGTAAAAGGTCTGATGTAAAAGACCTTTGATAGACGATTTTTCTCTTTTGAATTAAGATGTGAGCTACAAGGAGATGGAATGGAACTGAGTAAACAGATTAAGAATTATCGAAGTAAGAAAGCTTTATCTCAGGATGAACTGGCAGAAAAAGTATTTGTCTCAAGACAGACGATTTCAAACTGGGAAAATGATAAAAGCTATCCTGATGTTGGAAGTCTGATTTTGTTAAGCGAAGTTTTTGAAATCTCTTTAGACCAATTAATCAAAGGAGATATAGATAAAATGAAATTACAGATTCAAAAAGAAGACCAAAAGCAGTTCGGAAGATTAAGTACGGTTTTTACCATCTGTCTTATTGCCGTAGCCTTTACGCCTATTCCTCTGGTTCATTTCCTTTCTAATATAGGATTTGCCATTTGGATTGTCATTCTCGGAGCAGCAGTATATGTATCGGTTCTCGTGGAACGAAAGAAAAAGGAGTTCTCTATTAAGACATACAGAGAAATAGTTGCCTTTATGGACGGAGAGAGTTTGGATGAAATCGAAAAAGCCAAAGAAGCCGGTAAGCGTCCGTATCAGACAATTTTAATGGCTATCGCAGCAGGATGTATTACTCTTGCAGGCTCTTTATTGATTTTATGGGTTTTAGATATTTTTTCGAAATAATTAAGAAAAGAAATAATGATTAGCGATGGAGGAGAAGCAAGATGGACAGAAGAATGTTAGCTCAGGAGTACCTGATTTTAATAAGCGATGAAAGAGGCAATTTACCGGCTATGTACATTGAATCTGCAAAAGGCGGGCTTATTGCAGCAAGTCTTATGGATATGCTGCTTTGTGATGCAATTAAAATGGAAAAAAAGAAAATAGCTGTATCGGGGTCACTCTCTGATGATGCAGAGCCCGCAGCATCACTTTACGAATATATTAGTGAAAAAACACCCGGCACATTTAAAGTGTCAGTTGATTATCTGTTATCTGCCAATAAAAGATTTAATCGTCTTATGGAAGACATAGGCGAATCACTTATAAAGCAAGGAAATGCAAAAAAAGCAAAGGGAGGATTTTTAGGAAATAAAGATGTATATATACCGGAGCCGGTATATAAAGAAAACCTAGTGAATTCTTTACGGGAAGCTGCAGCATCAGAAGACCTTTCATCTCATGATACTTATTTATTTTTGCTGCTAAAGGAAACCAGAATGCTTCATCGTTATTTTACGAGTGAAGAATCGGCGGAAATTAAGAGAAAATTGATTGGAATAAAGAAAAAGCCAAACAATAGACAGCTTATGGAAATCATGGATTTTGTGGATAATATTATATTTTTAGTTTTATGTCTTATAGTATTTGGCGCAGTGCTGGTTTAATTCTCCTCTGTTGTATATGAGATTGGATATATTTATAGATTAGAAATAGCTTAAATTAAAGTTTATCGTATGGATTTGGATAATATGTATAATTTCATAAATTTCCTAATAATTTTCAGAAAAAATTTAAATATACAAAAATATATTGCTGATATATAATTATCATATAGAAACAGCTGACAATGATGTATGCGTAGTATATTGGGCGAACAGGTTATAAAATAGGAGGAAGAATAATGGGACTTATTAAAGCGGCTTTAGGTGCAGCAGGAGGTACTTTGGCAGATCAATGGAAAGATTTTTTCAGTTGTGATGCTATGGATGAAAATGTTCTGGTTCTTAAAGGAAGTAAAAAAAGTTCGGACCGTTCATCAAACAAAAAAGGTGAAACTAATGTTATATCAGATGGTTCAGGTATAGCAGTTGCTGATGGACAGTGTATGATGATTGTAGAGCAGGGTAAAGTTATAGAGTTTTGTGCAGAACCTGGATTATTTACATATAGGAATGATTTAACTCCGTCTATTTTTGCCGGAACTTTTGAAGATGATTTGGAAGGTGCCGCAAAAGATGCGTGGGAACGTTTTAAATTTGGCGGAGGGGTAGGTAAAGACCAGAGAATTTATTACTTTAATATAAAGGAAATTTATGGTAATAAATACGGAACTATGAATCCTGTACCTTTTAAGGTAGTTATAGATAAAGCTTCAGGTAAAAGTCTGGGGGTGGACCTTAGATGCAATGGTGAGTATTCATATAGAATTGTAAATCCTATGCTTTTTTATACAAATGTGTGCGGGAATGTGGAAAACAGATTTGAACGCAGAGAGATTGAGAGTCAGATGAAATCGGAGCTGCTCAAAGCTCTGCAGCCGGCTCTTGCAAAAGTATCTGCCATGGGTGTAGATTATAGTGAGATTCCGCTTTATACAGATATGATAGCAGATGGTCTTAATGAAGCGTTGACAAAAGAATGGATTGAAAGACGGGGCGTTCAAGTTGTTTCATTTGGAATGAATTCTGTGTCGGTTTCAGAAAAAGATAAACTGAAAATACAAAATCTGCAACAAGCAGTTATGATGTCAGATCCTACTATGGCGGCAGGAAACCTCGTACAAGCGCAGGCAGATGCGATGAGAGCTGCAGCAGAAAATGAAAACGGAGCTATGGAAGGATTTGTAGGAATGGGTATGGCTGGTATGGCAGGAGGTATGAACCCGGAAAACCTTTTTGAAATGGGGCAGAAACAGCAGCAGAAAAAACAACAGGAACAGAATCATAAATCAGCAGATAATTTGGAAGAATGGACATGTAAATGTGGAACAACTACAACAGGCAAATTCTGTCCTGACTGTGGAAGTCCTAAACCCGAGAAAGAAAAAGAATGGACGTGCAAATGCGGAGCGACTACGGCAGGTAAATTCTGCCCTGAATGCGGGAGTCCGAGACCTGAAGAAACAGATGGATGGACGTGTGAATGCGGAGCAGTAAACAAAGGAAAGTTCTGTACAGAATGCGGAGCTAAGAAACCGGCAGATGCACTTTTATATAAATGCGATAAATGTGGATGGGAGCCCGAAAATCCTCATAATCCTCCTAAATTCTGCCCTGAATGCGGAGATGTATTTGATGATAACGATGTAAGATAGGAGAGTTATAATTATGGAATATGAATGTCCTGCATGTGGAGGAACGCTTGCATTTGATTCGGAAAGCCAAAAGATTAAGTGTCCTTTTTGCGATAGTGAATATGAACTTTCACAGTTTGAGAAAAATGATGGATTGAACTGGGAAGTACAGCCGGGAAATCAGTGGGAGGAAGATGAAGAAAACAGCATGGAAGTTTATAGCTGTAATTCATGCGGAGGTGAAATTGTATGCGCAGATACGACTGTATCCACAAGCTGTCCTTACTGCGGAAATCCTGTAGTTTTAAAAGGTAAGCTTTCGGGAATGATGAAACCGGATTATGTGATACCTTTTAAACTTGATAAAAATGCAGCTAAAACAGCGTTGAGGAGACATGTAAACAGTAAAAAACTGGTTCCGGCTCTTTTTAGAAGTGAAAATCATATAGATGAAATAAAAGGTATTTATATCCCATTTTGGCTGTTTAATGCAAATGTTTCGGCAAATATGAGCTATAGAGGTGAAAGGATTAGACGCTGGAGTGACAGTAAGCATAATTATGTAGAACATAGTTATTATGATATTTACAGAGAAGGAAATGTTGCTTTTGATAATATTCCTGTTGATGGTTCTTTAAAAATGCCAAATGATTTAATGGAATCAATAGAACCATTTGATTTTGGAGAGGCTGTTGAATTTAAAAAATCATATTTAGCAGGATATATGGCTGATAAATATGATGTTGATGCTAATGATAGTATAGATATAGCCAATAATAGGGTAAGAACGAGTACAGAGGATATTTTTAGAGATACTGTCGGTGGATACAATTCAGTTATAACTCAGAGCAGTAATGTAAATTTACAGCATGGCAGTGCTCAATATGCTTTATATCCGGTTTGGCTGCTAAATACAATATGGCAGGGAAATACATATACATTTGCGATGAACGGACAGACTGGAAAATTCATAGGAGACCTGCCTATTGACAAGAAAGCTTACTGGAAAAAATTTCGTATGATGGCAGGAATTTTTGCGGTTGTCGGTACAGTGCTTGCTGCTGTTATTGATTATATGTTTGTATAAGGAGGCAGCAGAAATGAAGAAACAAATATTATTGATTGCAATCAGTATATTTCTAATTGCAGGGGCTGCTGTGATACCAGTAACGGCAGCAGAATCAGGAAGCGGAAAAGTATTATGTGTAGATTCTGCATATTGTATAAAATCCAATGAGGAGTTTGCTGCTCTCAGTGACGAATTAAAAAATATATCGGAAAGACAAAAGTGCGAAGTAGTAATATATACTACAAATACTTTTGATGGCAAGACTCCGACTGATTATGCCGATGATTATTATGATACATCAGGATATGGATGGGGAGAAGATAAAAGTGGAATATTGTTCATCATAAATCCGCAAAGCAGAGACTGGGTAATCAGTACATGCGGATTTGGCATAACTGCATTTACAGATGCGGGCCAGGAGTATATCGTTGAGCAGATGTCCGGGGCTCTTTCGGAAGATGATTATATAACTGCTTTTAATCAGTATGCTGATTTGTGTGATGAGTTTCTGACTCAAGCACATAGCGGAGAACCTTATGACAATGGTAGTTTACCGGGTCAGGAAAAAGATATAAATCCGATTGTTGATATTATAATAGGCTTGGCATTTGGTATTATTGTAGCGTTTATAGCTGTAGGAAAGGATAAAGCCGCTTTAAAGTCTGTGAGAAGAGAAGCTGATGCCAATAACTATATTCGTTCAGGAAGTCTTCAAATCACAAAACAATATGATAATTTCTTATATAGAAATGTAGATGTAACTGAAAAGGAGTCTTCATCAGGAAGCAGTACACATACAAGTTCATCAGGAACAACCCATGGAGGCTCTTCAGGGAAATTTTAAAGATTATAAAAATACAATAATACATAAATAAATAATTTTAAAGTACAAATAATTAATAATAGAAATTTATTATGTCTGTAAATAAAAAATTATATCTTTTAGTCCAGTTTGCGTATATAATATATAGAAAGATGTATTTTAAGGAAAAATGTGGATTTATATTTTGAAAACATTAAGGAGGGTTTAAATTTGAAGATAGTAATAATAGGCGCAAATCATGCTGGCATAGCTGCAGCTAATACTATTTTGGACAATTATCCGCAGCATCAGGTAATAATGATAGACAGAAATACGAATTTAAGTTATTTAGGATGCGGTACAGCCTTGTGGGTAGGAAGACAGATTGAATCCTACGAAAATCTTTTCTATACTAATGAGAAAGAATTTGAGAGAAAGGGCGCAGGCATATATATGGAAACGACTGCTGCCGGTATTGATTTTCAGAACAAATCGGTGTACTGCATAAGAAAGGATGGAATGAGATTTTCCCAGCCATATGATAAACTGATTCTTGCAGCTGGCTCTGTACCTATAACGCCGGATATTCCGGGAAAAAATCTTGAAGGTATTCATTTCTTGAAATTGTTTCAGGAAGGTCAGGAAGTTGACAGGGAAATAAGCAATCCTGCAGTTCAGAAAGTAGCAGTAATAGGTGCCGGATATATTGGAGTTGAAATAGCTGAAGCGGCAAAAAGGAGAGGCAAGGATGTAATGCTTTTTGATGTTGCCGAAAATTCACTGGCTAATTACTACGACAAGTGGATGAGCGATGATATGGATGAGAATCTCATAAAAAATGGTATTGAACTTCATTTTGGCGAGCGTGCAGTAGCTTACGAAGGAAGCGGAAGAGTGAATGCATTAAAAACAGATAAAGGTACATATGATGTGGACCTTATTATAAATGCTATTGGATTTGGACCTAATAATGAATTGGGCAAAGATCATTTGAAACTTTTCAGAAACGGGGCATATGAAGTAGACCTTCATCAGCAGACCAGCGATAAAGATGTGTACGCTGTAGGTGACTGTGCGACAGTTTATTCAAATGCTCTGCAGGACAAGGCATATATAGCTTTAGCTACAAATGCTGTAAGGTCGGGAATCGTCGCAGGTCACAATGTATGCGGAACACCTGTTGAATCCATAGGCGTTCAAGGGTCAAACGGAATATCCATATTCGGATACAATATGGTATCTACGGGACTTTCCGTAAAAGCAGCTGAAAAGAACGGAATTGATGTTTGCTGCACAGATTATGAAGATCTGCAAAGACCTGGATTTATGAAGGAAAATGCAAAAGTAAAAATACGTATAGTTTATGAAAAAAGTACGAGAAGAGTTGTGGGAGCGCAGATGGCGTCATTTGAGGATATATCAATGGCAATACATATGTTTTCCCTTGCCGTGGAAGAAAAGGTAACCATAGACAAATTGAAACTTTTGGATATCTTTTTCCTTCCTCATTTCAATCAGCCGTATAATTATATTACTATGTGTGCTCTTGGAGCGGAGTAATAATATAGAAAAACAGGTGCAAAACGGTTTGGCCGTATGCGCCTGTTTTTTTTATAGTATAGGAAATATCGTAATACGAGATTTCCGTATACTTCAAAGAAAGTACCTCGCAAAGCGTTGCCCTTTGCGGGCGACATGTGTGCAAAGGAATTTCTGATTCCGTCTTGCACACTTTTTTTTGTACGGGAAATACCGCGTGAAAATATTTGAATGATACCGTAAAATCTATTTCTGAGTTGAAATTTTATGATGAGATTTATAAATTCTGAAAAAATGGTCTTTAAAAACCGGATTTTCAGAATTTATAATATTATGTAAACCTAAAGGGTAGATTTTAAGCAAATTAGTCTATTAAAAACTATATATATCAGCATATAAATTTCAATATAATTAAAAAGGTTGTTCTTTATAGACGCATTTTGAAATTTATATTTGCTTAATATCATACTTACAAGTAATTTTCTGAAAATAGACGATTAATAAAGGCTTTTTTCAGAAAAAATTAGTTTACATAAAATCTGCGAATATGTTTTTAAACTGAAACGAATGATGACGAAGAAGCTTTATTTATAAAAACCGAGGTATTTATTTTTTCAAACGTGTAGTATATATTTTTTTGTAATTGATAATTATAATAGCTTGAAAAAACAGAATAATATATATTATGCATTTACATTTATTGGTAAAATATCAAGTGTTTCAGAAAGAGATATGTTAATCAAAGTAGCTGAAAGAATATATATAATGGTGATTTACGAATAATCCCTTAAAGGATTATCTTGAAAGCTTGAAAGAAGTTAAAAAGTTGGATATTGAATTACTATTGTCAGAACATGGAGCATCTGTTGATGATATGTATAAGTGGATAAATTAACTGTGAAGATATCAGTTATAAAAATTTGGACGAATTTCCAGCGCATCAGGAATAGTTTGCCGCAGGATAGGCGAGGCAATTTATCATATACAGTAATTGTATTACGCAGGGAAAAATATTGCATCAGGGAAAATATGATATATACTATTATAAAGATAAGACAGACTGGTAATACGGATGAAAAAGTTTTCGGAATAAAACATTGGTAATTGATGATGAGAAACCTATTTAATAAGCATGATTTGATATTTGAATAGGTATTTGAACAGGAGCGGAAAATATGTACTATAAGATGGAATATGAATCGGTTTTAGGTAAAATATTTATTGCAGCGGCGGAAGAAGGACTTGTAGGCTTATGGCTGGAAGGGCAGAAATATTTTGAAGATATGGGAAGCGTTAAAGCTACAAAAAAAGCAAGAGAACAAGGCGTTGTTCTGCTGGATAAAACCGAAGACTTAAAGACATCAGAAAGTTTCAAAGCATACGATATTTTAGAGAGAACCTCAGACTGGCTGGACAGATATTTTAAAAAGCAGGCTCCCGAAATAAATGAAATACCTCTTTGCCCGTCAGGAAGTCAATTCAGGCAGATTGTATGGCAGATATTATGCGAAATTCCATGGGGAGAAACTATCTCATACGGAGATGTTGCAAAAGAAGTTATGAAGAGAATGGGGAAAAAAGCCATGTCAGCTCAGGCAGTAGGAGGAGCAGTAGGTCATAATCCAATATCTATAATTATTCCGTGTCACAGAGTAGTCGGTTCAAATGGCAGCCTTACAGGATACGGCGGAGGAATTGACAAAAAAATTGCATTGCTTGAGCTGGAGGGAGTCGATACATCTGAATTTTTTGTACCCAAAAAAGGCACTGCGCTTTAGTGTCATTGGTGTAAAGATAAATTCTTAAATATTTATTCATATAGATTCTTTTATATTGACAAGCAACATGAGTTAGCGTATTATAACTAAAGTGGGGTTAGTGGCAAGTAACCGAAATAGGGATAATACGCAGGAATGTTATGTATGAAAAGATAAAAGATAAAGATATAGTTGATTCAAATAAATTTGGCTTCCGCTGCAATGATATACAGAAAGATAAAATTATAGATAAGCTGAGAGATAATGGATATAAAATAACGAGACAAAGGGATATGCTGCTCGATATAATTTTATCGGAAGAATGTTCAAACTGTAAAGAAATCTATTACAAAGCATTGGATAAAAATAAAAAAATCGGTATAGCGACAATTTACCGAATGCTGTCAGCTCTGGAAAATATCGGAGCATTGGTAAGAAGTGATGCGTATAAGTTTCCTGATAAATATTTATTGCAATATGAAGAACTCTACGATATTGAATTTAATGATGGAAGTATATGTACGGTTTCCGGTATTCAGCTCAGCAATATTATCGTGCGAGGTCTTATTAAAAGTGAAAAATACAGGAAAACAAATATTAAAATTATTAAAATTTCTCCTTCTTCAAGATAGTGAGTACTTAGTAAATGAGAAAATTTATCATTAAAACGAAAAAGGGTGGAAGAATTAAATTGCCGGATATAAAATAAAACCAATGGAATAATTTGCATAATAAACTGCCGGGAGGTTAATTATGAAGAAACATAAATTCTGGTCGTATGCTATGGTTTTTTGTCTGGCAATGACCATGTATACAGGCTATAAACACAAATAGGAGGAATAATTATGTTAGATTGTTTGAATAAGATTGATGCTAAGAAATCAGGAATTTTTGCAGCAGGTGTATTGCTTGGTACGGCAGGTGTTAAAATTTTGGCAAGCAAAGATGCAAAAAAAGTTTATACTGCCTGCACGGCTGCGGCATTGAGAGCTAAGTCGTGCGTAATGAAGACCGCAGCTAGTATACAGATGAATGCAGAAGATATATATGCAGAGGCTCAGCAAATCAATGAGGAGCGATATGGATATCAGGACAACGAGGAATCCGAAGAAGCAGAAAAGTAATTTTTTAAATAAAAACACCTGTGGGTATCCGCAGGTGTTTTATGATTTTCATCGATGAAGAAAATACAGAAATAGATAACGCAGGAAAGAGGAACAGTATGAAGTTTGTTATAAGACATGAAATTAAAGGCAGAATTCGTATTCATGCAATTCAAAATAAAATGTCCTGCAGACAGGCAGACACTATAAAATATTATCTTGAAAATAATCCGTATGTTGTATCAGTTAAAGTGCAGGAACGCATTCAGGATGTCGTGATACGTTATAATGGAAGCAGGGAAGAAATAATAAAAATTTTAAAAGACTTTGACTATGGCAGCGCAAATGTTCCACAAGACTGTTTGCAGCATTCCGTACGCAATATAAATGGCGAGTATTGGGATAAGCTCGTTAATCATATAGTGATGAGAGGAATCCATGTATTTTTTATTCCTTATCCTATAAGGGGATTCATAACAGCAGTAAAGGCTATAAGATATATTAGATTAGGATTTAAGACTCTGAAAAGAAAAAAGTTGGAAGTACCTGTTTTAGATGCAGCAGCAATAAGTGTTTCGATGTTGAGAGGAGATTTTAAAACGGCAGGTTCTGTAATGTTTCTTTTGGGTATAGGAGAGATACTGGAAGAGTGGACTCATAAAAAATCTGTTGGAGATTTGGCTAAAAGTATGTCTTTAAATATTGGCAAAGTGTGGGTTTGTAATGAAGACAAAGAATTTTTAACGGAATCGGAGAATGTGAATATTGGCGATAATGTAAAGGTTCATATGGGCAGCGTTATTCCTTTTGACGGTGTTGTAGTCGGAGGAGAGGCTATGGTTAATCAGTCATCGCTTACAGGGGAATCTGTACCTGTAAGGAAAACCGAAGAATCTTTCGTTTATGCAGGAACAGCAGTTGAAGAAGGCGAAATAATTTTAAAAGTAAAAGAAACCGGCGGCGCAAGTAAATTCGAAAAAATCGTGACAATGATTGAAGAGACGGAAAAATTAAAGTCATCAGTTGAAGGAAAGGCGGAGCATCTGGCAGATAAACTCGTGCCGTATACATTGGCAGGTACTGTACTTGCTTGGATTCTTACTGGAAATGTAACTAAGGCTTTATCTGTATTAATGGTTGATTTTTCATGCGCGCTTAAGTTAGCGATACCGATTTCAGTGCTGTCAGCAATGAAAGAAGCCGGAAATAATAAAATTACGGTTAAAGGCGGAAAATATCTTGAAGCCGTGGCTCAGGCAGATACGATAGTATTTGATAAAACGGGAACCCTTACAAAAGCGCAGCCGGAAGTTGCAGAGGTAATATCTTTTAATGAAATGGAAGAAAACGAACTTTTAAGAATTGCCGCATGCCTTGAAGAGCATTTTCCTCATTCAATGGCAAAAGCCGTTGTAGATGCTGCAAAGGCTAAGAATCTGGAACATGAAGAACTTCACTCAAAAGTTGAATACATAGTAGCTCATGGAATTTCTTCAACTATAGGTGACAGACGTATAGTAATAGGCAGTCATCATTTTATATTTGAAGATGAAAAGTGCAATATTGACGAAAAGTACAGGAAAAGATTCGACTCCCTGCCGTCCGGTTATTCATATTTGTATATGGCAATGGACGGCTGCCTGGCATCTGTAATATGCATTCAGGACCCATTGAGAAAAGAAGCCGCTGAGGTTATAGAATCTTTAAGGAATTTGGGAATAAGCAAGATTGTAATGATGACGGGTGACAGTGAAAGAACTGCGAAAACCATAGCGAAAGAAGCGGGAGTCGATGAATATTATTCAGAGGTACTTCCGGAAGATAAAGCAAAATTTATAGAATCGGAGAAAGCAGCAGGGCGGAAAGTTATAATGATTGGAGACGGCATTAATGATTCTCCGGCGTTATCTGCAGCGGATATAGGAATTGCAATAAGCGATGGAGCTGAAATAGCCCGTGAAATATCAGATGTTACTATAAGTTCGGATAACCTTTACGGTATAGTCACATTAAAATCGCTTAGCGACAAGTTAATGGAGCGAGTTGATAAAAACTATAAAAGCATTGTAGCAATTAACGGAGGACTTATAGCTCTTGGACTGGCAGGCATTATTCAGCCTACATCTTCTGCGCTTCTTCACAATGCGTCTACACTAGCGATAAGCCTTAAAAGCATGAATAACCTTTTGTAAAATCAGCTCATAAATTAATCAATTAAAATATTCATTTTACGCAGGGCATCTTTTATTAAATTGAAAGTGTTCTTGTCATTACAACTGATTCGGTGAAGATGGACTCCGTCGGTAAGGGAACTTATAGGTGCGGAGTTCTTTTCTTTTTCGATTTTTTTTAAAAACATATCAACATCATATCTTGAAGAAAGATTCAGTTTGCCGGAAAGTTCACCATATATAGCGTGTTCTATCGTAACATCGATAACCGTAGCTCCGAAGTCAACTATAGTATAAAGCTCGTCACGAAGCTGCCCGGAAGAATGCCTGCATGCAATTATTTCTGTATTTAGAGGTTCGGGAATTTCTTTTGTCTGCATTATATAGCCTTTAGGAGTAGCTATTATATCCAGTCCTGAAGCTCTCAATATAGCAATATCTCCTACAATAATCTGCCGGCTGACGGAAAATTTTTCTGAAAGGTAGACGGCTGTTATAGGCTCTTCAGCTGCGGTAAGTTCTTCTTTTATAAGTTTACGTCTTTTTTCTGTGCTCGTATCGGCACTGTTTTGTTTTTTTTGCTGCTGACTGCTCATATATTGTTTTACCTCCGTATTTTTTATTAATAATATCATATTAGAGCTGTCGATTCAAATGTATCGATAAGTGTCTTGACACTTATTTGCTCGCTTTGATAAAATCAAAAGAACGATTTGATTTTAAAATACAGTAAGGAATATTGAGGAGAAGTTATGGCGTTAAAAGAAAAAACAGGATTTTTTAAAAGAAAAGATATAGAAATTTCAGCAAAGCGTTATTTGCAGGATGCGTTGTCTGCAATGGCATTGGGATTATTTGCTTCATTGCTCATAGGGGTTATATTTGATACAATAGGGGTTCAGACGGCGAATATTTTCGGCGATAATGGCATATCGGCATTTTTTGTTGAAATAGGAGCCGAGGCAAAGGCTTATATGGGAGCTGCTATAGGAGCTGCTGTAGCGTGGAGTTTAAAGGCTCCTCCACTTGTAATGTTTACAAGTGTGGTCGTGGGGATGATGGGAGCTAATATGACAGGATTTGGAATAGAAGTATCAGGAGGTCCTGCCGGAGCGTTTATTGCCGTAGCCTTGGGAGCTGAATTCGGCAAAATGGTTTCAAAGGAAACAAAGGTGGATATTCTGGTAACACCGGCTGTTACACTGATAATAGGGGCGATAGGTGCGAAGCTTATAGGGTCTGCCATTGGATGGTGCATGTTAAAACTTGGCGAATTGATAATGACCGCAACAGAATGGCAGCCGTTTGTATTCGGAATAGTGATTTCTGTAGTTGTAGGTTTGGCGCTTACTGCGCCCATTTCAAGTGCAGCGTTGTGTATAATGCTGGATTTATCCGGTCTGGCAGCAGGAGCAGCGACAGCAGGATGCTGTGCGCAGATGGTAGGTTTCGCTGCGGCAAGCTACAAAGAAAATGGAATCGGGGGTTTGGTCGCTCAGGGAATAGGAACTTCAATGCTTCAAATATCAAATATAATAAAAAATCCATGGATACTGCTTCCCGCAACATTGGCAGGTGCTGTTACAGGTCCTTTTTCAACCTGTATTTTCGGTATGACTAATATTGCGGTAGGAGCAGGAATGGGAACATCGGGGCTTGTAGGTCAGATAGGAACCTTTACTGATATGGGGTTCAGTTTTGATACACTATGGAAAGTTTTGCTGATACAGATTATTCTGCCCGCTGTAATTACACTGTTGATAGACAGGCTGCTCCGGAAAGCAGGAAAGATAAAAGATGGAGATTATAAATTGGACCTGTAAGCTTTAATTTTTAAAAGGAGATATTGTATGGATTACGCAAAACCTGAAAAGGCTGCCATAAAGGCATGGCGGCTTGGAAGATCGATTGTTCTTGTTATTGTTTTTATCGTATTTCTTGTTTCCATTGCAGTGGCTGTAATGTATGACGGATTTGAATATATTGCTGTATGTTTGGCAGCCGGGGCGCTGTTTTTGTATAAGGCGGCAGGATGTTTTATATATCCTGTAATAGAGTATAAACAATGGAAATATATGATTTCCGATGAAAAGATAGAAATAATTCACGGGATTTTTTTTATAAAAAGAGATATAATTCCCGTAATAAGAATTCAGAACATAACCTTAAAGCAGGGACCTTTATACAGGCGATACGGACTTTATTCTGTTGTTATAGCGCTTGCCAGCGGGACTTTCGAAATTGTAGGTCTAAATCTTGATACAGCTGAAGATATTGCAGAAAAGGTCAGAGAAAAGCTGTACAGCAGATTTCAGACAAAGGAGGAGCAATAATATGCTGTTCGGACCTCAGAAGGGAAGCCCTTTTACCATATTTGATAATTTCGCGGGAACTTTCGGAGTACCTATAACTGTAGTCATTTTGGCAGCTGTTTTTCAGAATATGTCTGCTTTACTTGAAAATGGTATAGTTCTCATGATAGTTGTGATATCTCCTCTGTACAGACTGCTTACATATTTCTTTACGCATTATTCTGTAGATGAGGATACTTTTCATGTGAAAAGCGGCATTTTTAATAAAAAGGAACTCGAAATACCTCTGGACAGAATAACAACTGTGGACTTTACGCAAAATCTCATTTTTCAATGGGCAGGCGTATACAGCATAAAAGTTGACAACGCCAGCAGTTATGGAGGAAATGGCGTCGGAAAAGTCAGCCTTGCACTTAAGAAAAACGATGCGGTGAGATTTAAGGCGCTGCTTCTTTCAAAAAAGGCGCTGAAAGAAAAACAAGAGGAAAAGTTTTCACAAATTTACAGAGGAAAGGATTATTGTGCCAAAATACCTGTATCTGAAAATAATGTTTATGATGCACAGCTTGACAGGATTGAGAAGAGCAGGAAAGCCGTTCCCGCAAAAAATATCTTAATTATGGGGGCGCTTCAGTCAAAAGGCAATGCTGTGGCTCAGGTTATTTCAATTGCGGCAGTTCTTGCAGGTATGGTTAATATAATCGCAGGCAGAGATATAGGTATTGAAGATACAATTATGGATTTGATTTTGTCTGTTTCAGGTATAGGAATAGCGGGAGCCTTAATACTGATATTTATAATTCTATCCACTGCTTTAGGAGCTTTATTTAATTTGATAAAGTATTATGGGTTTAGTATAACAAACGGGGAAAAATCAATATATTTAGAGTATGGTCTTTTCACAAAGAAAAATTATTCGTTGCTTAAGGAAAAGATTTCAGGTGCGGAATTTGTTCAGTCTCTTCCTATGAAATTTTTCGGTGTAGGATATCTTAACGTATTGGCTGTAGGCTACGGGGATGTGGAGTCTGTGGAGAAAGCCATGATATATCCATTGATATCAGAAAGAAAGCTTTACGAGTTTATATCAGAATATATACCTGAAATAAAACCTCCTGAAAATAAATATGAGAAACCTTACAGAAGAAGCCTGCGGTATTTTTTCATATGTCCCAGATTTATTTTTTTAATAATGGTTTTTATTTCGGCGGTTTTATGTGAAATGAAATTCGGTTTTATAAAAAATAATTTATGGTTTGACTGGATATGGTATGTATTCATATTATTGTTTATTCTGTCTTTATTATCTGTTATCGCAGAATACAAGAATACTAAAATAAGCTGTGATAAAAACAATGTGCATTTTGTTACAGGAGGATTTACAAGAACTTTGACTGTTGTAAAAACGGATATGATAGAATCGGTAAGCGATAAAGCTCACAGATTAAAGCGTACAAAAGGTATAGTAACTATACATATGGGGATAATGGCTCCGGAGATGGATTCATCAAAGAGGATAAGAAATATGCATCTTGATGCAGTTGAAAGCATAAAAAGAGTTATACATTATTGATTTGGAATTGATGTTAACTTGCGAGATGAAAAGATTAAAAAGCAATATATAAAACCAAAAAACGCAGCGGCACCGGTTGTGCTGCTGCGTTTTTATAATGCAGAAATCTTGACTGTATTCAGTAACATGATCCGAAGAAAGAATCGGCAAAACGGACTTCGTGTTACGAAGGGGATTATCCAAAAGTAGAGTTTTGAAAGGTGTTTTGGATAAAAACACATGGTTTGGCTCGTTCGCTTTAGGGTAATTATCCAAAATGTCCATAAAATGATCTGTTTTGGATATAAAAATGGGAAAATATACCAATGTTGCTGATTTTTTATCCAAAATGCTTTTATAAACGGCGTTTTTGGTTATTGATAAAATTTTCACGATTCTTATATGCGAGATTTTATCCAAAAGCATGTTGCATATCGAAATTTTGGATATTTCTTTTTACCTGGATCCGCGATTCATTTTCATGAAAGTCTTTTATGGCACTTACACTTGATGAGATAATTTTTTCGAGGTATCTATTCAGTTTCCTTATAAATCAACGAAGTGAAATGATGAATTGCCGTTTGCATAGTCTGATACAATTTGACCGCTGCCGACAAGTTTATATTTATAGGTTACCAGTCCGTCAAGACCTACAGGTCCTCTTGCATGTATTTTACCTGTGCTTATTCCAACTTCTGCGCCGAAACCGTATCTGAAACCATCGGCAAACCTGGTGGAACAGTTCTGATAAACTCCTGCCGAATCAACTAAGGACATAAACTTTTCTGCGGAATCTTTATCTTCCGTTATTATGCAGTCCGTATGATGCGAGCCATATCTGTTTATATGATTAATGGCTTCATCTATATTTTCAACTACTTTTATGGACAGTATGTAGTCCAGATATTCTGTTTTAAAATCTTCCTCCTCAGCAGGTTCGCAAGGTATTAGAGCCATACATGAGGCGTCCCCTTTAAATTTGATTTTTTTTGATGCTTCGTCGTAGAGAGCAGGAATAAGAACGTCGGCGATATCTTTGTGAACCAAAAGCGTTTCAGCCGCATTGCATGCTGCAACATACTGGGTTTTTGAATCAATTATTATAGGCACAGCTTTTTTTATGCTTGCGGCACCGTCAACGTATACGTGACAAATACCATCTGCATGGCCCATTACAGGTATTTTGGAATTTTCCATTATATACTGAACAAACTGATTTGAGCCTCTTGGTATAAGCAAATCTACGTAATCGTGACATTTAAGAAGTTCATCTATGCCGGCTCTGTCTTCAATAAGTACGGAAAAACCGTCGGGAAGTCCTGCCTTTACAGCTGCATTGTATATAGTATCAAAAAGTATTCTGTTAGTATTCTTTGCTTCGCTTCCTCCTTTGAGAATAGCGCAGTTTCCGCTTTTTATACATAGGGATGCTATCTGTACAAGTGCGTCAGGTCTTGATTCGAATATGACACCGATAACACCTATAGGACAGGTTGTTTTTGTAAGTATTAAGTCTTTATCAAGTTCCCGTTTAAGCAGGTCTTTAAATAATGGGTCGTCCAAATCTATCAAATCATATATGCCGTCAATACATGTATCCAGTTTATGCTGGTCAAATGCAAGCCTGTTAATAATAGGACCTGCAAGAGACATTTCCTTTGCTGCTTCAAGGTCTTTTTTGTTTGCTTCAAATATAGCCTCGCGATTAGCCCTCAAGGCTTTTGCAATGTTATCCAAAGCTTCATTTCTGGTTTCCGAAGGAAGAGATGCCATAACATAGCTGTCTTCCTTGGTTTTCTTTATACTGTCTATAAAGTCCATAGTTTAATTATCCTTTCTGAATTGTTAGCTTATAAGATGTCTAAGGAGGATTGCCTCCCTAAATTATATAAATTATATATTTATCTTGTTTAAAAATATTTCGATAAACTTTTTTACAAAATGATTTATTTCCATGTAGTTTTTTTTGGAATGGTTTTCAACGATGAGAAAACCGCTGCTGCATACAGGATATATTTCAAATGTTTTTCTGTCTACATAAGCCGCATCCAAATCAATTATTGCCATTGCTGAGTTACGTATTAAAGGTATTTTAAAGGTAAATGATCCTGTTTTTGCTTCAAATCTGGATTCGGCCGGGAAATCTTCAAAGGAAAATCCTATATAGTTCAGAGAAATATCTCTTTGAATCCCTGTAATTATCATGAAATCTCTTGTTATGTCGATTTTCTGTACAGTAAGCGGTCCTGCCGGAAATCCCAAATGATACATGGCTTTATGGAAATCGCTTTTGCTTATAACTTTCAGAAGTCTTGTGAGCTGAAGTACATCATCGCTGTTATGAAGAAGTATTTTAGCTTCAAGCTTAGGGTCATGATTTTTTTCGTATGTATTATAAAGTTCTACGCTTTCGGCTCCGGATATTTCATCCTGACGATTCTGCCAAAGTCCCATGTAGTTTTCAACGGTTTTTTGCTTTAGATTAGGTACAAATTTTTTAATCGGGGAATGTCCGTTTAAAACTAAATATAAATCCAGATTATAAGGCATTGAACCGATATCTGCAGAAAAATTTTTCATACGTTTTTCTATAAAAGGTATGTCAAAGTGTCTTCCGTTATAAGTTATAACCATATCAGTTTTGGAGAGTTTTTTCTTGAATTCACAGAGCGCGTCTTTCTCTTCACTTTTATTTTCCGCGAGAAACTGGTGAATAGTTTTATCTCTGAAATTATACAGTCCTCCCAGTATGAATTTATTTTTTGAAGGATTAAGACCGGTAGTTTCTATGTCTAAAACCCCTATGTTCATATCCTTGAAATAGAAGTCCAGCATAGCGCTCTTATATATGTTCTCATCTGAATAATTGGTTAAATATTTCATGGGTATATTATAGCAAGATATAGTGTTAATATAAAGGAGAAAGTATACGAAAAAACAAAAGAGAGCAAATTTGCTCTCTTTTGTTAAAAGGGGTATTGGGATTAGAGATTAATGAGGTTATCAGGGGGATAACCACGTCTAAATTATAGGGTAATTTGTAGTAAAAATCAAGTAAAAGTCGAAAAAATCGATAAAAAAGTTTTTTATGGGAAAATATGAGATAATTTGTCGAAGGAATAGAATATAAAAAAGAGATTTATCAATATATAATATACTCATAAAAGAGGTGAAACCTCAAAAACAGAATAAAATATAATAATTGTTTAAGGAATCAGGGAGGAATCATAAAATGGAAATTTTAAAAGTATCAGCTAAATCAAATCCAAATTCAGTAGCAGGAGCATTAGCCGGAGTACTTAGAGAAAAAGGCGGTGCGGAGATACAAGCGATTGGAGCAGGAGCGCTTAATCAGGCAGTTAAAGCAATAGCAATAGCCAGAGGTTTCGTTGCGCCGGGAGGCATAGATTTAGTGTCAGTTCCCGCATTTACGGACATAGAGATTGAAGGGGAAGAACGAACAGCTATAAAATTGATTGTAGAACCTAGATAAATTGTGCAAAACCGGGAATGCAGATTGTTTATATTCTGAGAAGATGTGTTTTTAATTAAAGAGGGCAGTGATGCCCTCTTTACCTTTTTTTGCACATGTTGTATAATTCAAAGGTCGGCAGGAGGCGTAAAAATGGAACAGTTAAAAGAGACTATTGAAAAAAGCAAAAAGATAGTAATAAAAATAGGCAGCAACGTGCTTTCGGATGAAAAGGGAACGGTAAACAAGAAAGTTCTTCACAATATAGTTGAGCAGGTAAACGATTTGATTTCCAGCGGCAAGCAGGTTATTTTGGTATCTTCTGGAGCCGGTATATGCGGAGTGGGAGCAATAAATAAATGGAGCCGAAGAGGCGACATAAACTATAAGCAGGCTCTATGCGCCATAGGACAGGTTGAGCTGATGATGGCATACAAGGAGTATTTTGCCGATTACGATATTCACGTGGCTCAGATACTTTTAACCAGAGATGATTTTGATGACCATCACAGAACTTTAAATATAAGAAACGCTATGTTTACTTTGATAGATGAAGGAGTGGTTCCTGTAATAAATGAAAATGACAGCGTAAGTGTGGACGAAATTAAAATCGGAGACAATGATACTTTGGCGGCTCTTGCAGCAAGCCTTTGGAACGCTGACCTTATGATAATTTTAAGCGATATAGACGGAGTCTTTGACAAAGACCCTAAATCAAGCGATGATGCAAAACTTATAGAACTTGTAGAAAATGCAGATAAGCTTGAAGGTGATATTGTCATAGGTGAAACCAGTTCATTCGGAACAGGTGGAATAGGTTCGAAGATAGAAGCAGCGTCAAAGGTTAATAAGTTCGGAATACCGATGATACTTTTAAATGGATCAAAGGAAAATATAATAAGAGAAAGTCTTGAAGGTAAAGCGAGGGGTACTTTATTTCTCGGAACCTTGGGGAAATAGGTGAAATTATGAAAATCGGATTTATAGGAATAGGAAATATGGGCGGAGCTATACTTTCCGGGTATGCGGCATCGGGAGAGGCAACCGGAAATGAGCTTGCAGCCTGCGATATGAATCGTCAGCTGTGTGAAAAAATGAAAAGCAGAACGGAAGGCATCAAATTTTATGACAGCGCAGAAGAACTGTGCAGTGCATGCGAAATAATCGTAATAGGCGTGAAGCCTCAGGTAATAGAGGGCGTTTTGTCTGAGATAAAAGATGCCTACGACGACAGCAAGGTGGTGGTATCCATGGCCGCCGGCGTGGATATAAAGCTGCTTGAAAGTTATTTGGGAAAAGACGGTCAGATAATAAGGATAATGCCGAATACTCCTGCAATGGTAGGAGAAGCTATGATAGCCGTATGCAGAAACGAAAATGTAAATCCTGAAAATTTTGATTTTATTATGGATATGTTTAATTCTGTGGGAAAAGCACAGGAAATAGAAGAAAATCTTATGGACTGTGTAATAGGCGTAAGCGGCAGCAGCCCGGCATACACCTATATGTACATAGAAGCCCTGGTTCAGGCTGCAGTGGAAAACGGTATGACTTATGACAAGGCAAAGGTTTTCGCTGCTCAGGCAGTTATAGGAGCGGCTAAGATGGCTCTGGAAAGTCCCGAAAGTCTTGAGCAGCTCAGAATAAATGTGTGCTCCCCTAATGGCACGACCATTGAAGCGGTTAATAAACTTTTTGAAAACGGATTCATGGACAAAGTTAAGGAAGGATTTCAGGCTGCTGTAGACAGGTCCATAGAAATGACCGAGGAGAAAAAATGATTTTTGAAGAGAAGAAAATAGACAGCAGACGGATATATGAGGGCGCCATTTTAAACGTGAGACGCGATAAGGTTACGGCGGTAAAAGGCGAGGCATACAGGGAAATCATAGAACACAACGGCGCTGTTGCCATGGTGGCTATTACAGATGATAAAAAGATAGTCATGGTGGAGCAGTATCGCTACGCCTGTGGAAGAGCCGTGCTTGAAATACCTGCCGGAAAAATAGACAAAGGAGAAACTTCTCCCGTAAAAGCGGCGGAAAGAGAGTTAAAGGAAGAAACGGGATATACGGCTGAAAAGACATATTATCTGGGAAAGATAAATACAAGTGTTGCGTATTCGGAAGAGGTAATACACATCTATGCAATGACAGGTCTTGTTGCAGGTGAGCAGAGTTTAGATGAAGACGAAGCATTGGATGTCAAAGAATATCCTTTTGAAGACATTTATAAAATGGCGGCAGAAGGAAAACTGATAGATGCCAAGACTGTTGCAGGATTATTAATGGCTAAAGAGCAATTAGGTGAAATACTGCTTCCGTAAAAGCTCCGATTATTAAAAGAGCTGACGAGAGGGCGAAAATCATAAGCGGTCCATTTTGAGTGGGCCGATTTTTTTTATTTATATGACGAAAATTATGATTTGAATGTACAGGATATAAAAATACTGCAGCCGTAAATATTATAAATGAGGGAATTATAAAAAGATTTTGAGGAAGTATCTTTGTTACTGATATCAGAAGAGCCTGCGAGGCTGCATTTATATAGATAAGACCGCTGCAGAAACCTATGGCGAAACTTTTATACCATAGAACTATTACGGGAACAGGTTTTAAATATTTTGTGAACAGTGCCGGAATCATAATAATAAAAAGGGTGAAATTTGAAATAATTGACGAAGTAAAAGCTTTAAGGAATCCTGCGTCTGAATCGGAAAAGCTTGTCAGCATTAGAGCTGATAATGTATCGTTAGCGGTTTGAGATAAATTTGTGCTGAAAAAAATTCCCGAAAACAATCCTGTCAGGAAAATAAATATTAATATCAATCCGATTTTTTTCATAAGTATGTCCCCTTTCAGTTCATAACAAATTATGCGCAGATTGATTTAAGTATGACATTAATATTTCTTCAGCAATTAAAAAAAGATTATTGTAAACCAAATGGAATTGGTTTATAATTCAGGGTGACTAAAGATAATATGAGAAAAAAGAAAGATTATATGAGGGTATTATGTATACGGAAGATTTTATCGCTTATCTGCAAAAAGAGAAAAAAATGTCACAAAACACATTAGACGCATACAGCCGTGATGTATCTGAATTTATATCATTTGAGGGCGCGAGAGGTATGACTGACCTGTTCAATGTATCGAGCACCGAAATTATATCATTTTTGCATAATCTTAAAAATATGGGCAAATCGGCAGCGACGGTAAACAGAAAACTGGCGTCTATAAGAGCGTTTTTTAATTATCTTATCCATGAGGGTTTTATAACAGCAAACCCTACGTCTAATATAAAATCTCCCAAAATAGACAGAAAGGAACTTGAGTATTTGGATATTGAAGAAATAGATAAGCTTTTGTCCGTTCCTGATGACAGTATAAGGGGATTGAGGGATAAAGCAATACTCGAAGTGCTTTATGCTACAGGAATAAGAGTAAGTGAGCTGATAGAAGCAGATGTGGAAGATATAAACCTCAGGATGGGATTTATTACGTGTGCCGAAGACCAGAGCAGAGCCAGAATAGTACCTTTGGGAAGACCAGCAAGAGCTGCGATGGAAACTTACATATACGAATCAAGGGATAAACTTTTAAGAGATAATGAAGATGAAAAGGCGCTGTTTGTAAACTATTACGGCAAGAGGATAACAAGACAGGGGCTGTGGAAAATATTAAAGGAATACGGACAGAAAGCCGGAATTGAACATAAACTTACGCCTAATATTATAAGAAATTCATTTGCTGTTCATATGCTTCAAAACGGAGCGGATTTAAAATCTCTTCAGGAGCTTATGGGCCATGAAGATATATCAGCGACACAGATTTATCTTTCAGCAACTAAAAACAGAATAAAAGATGTTTATGATAAATCACATCCGAGAGCGTAGCATTATAGAATCTGAGGCTGTTTTCGCAGAAGAATATGCAAACTGAAGATTGTAGCCTCCGGTGATGCCATCGATGTCCAAAACTTCCCCGATAATGAAAATTCAGGGAAGTTTTTTAGTTTGCCTTTTTTATATTCGTTGATATATTGCAATTATGAAATATATACCGGAATGGTAAATTTAAAAGTATTTGACGTTTTCTTAACATGGAAAATCAAGTAAAGTAAGTCAAAAATAAATGATTCAATTATGGATTGCAAAATTGAATCAAAAATGACTTGGGGGGGGGCAGTGGTATTTATGAGCTGAAAAATGGAATTTATTAGCAGGGAAATATTTGAAAATGCATAATTTATAAAGTTTCATGAAGAAATATGAATAAAAAGTACAAAATTCGACATATTTGGCACAGTTTTTGAATAGAAAGAAATATATAAAATTGATTTTATATAAAAATTATTACAAAGGAGAGATGCAAGTTATGTTAGATTTAAGTAAATCACCGGTAGTACCTACCAGTGAAAAAGAGCAGACAGAAAAAAGAAGAAAACTTGAAGATTATGTTAGAAATTGTAATCTAAGTCTTCCTGAGGAAGTCGCTGAACTGTTTATAAATTACACCAGGTGGATATGGGAGTATAAATGTATAGGGGCTATTAACAAGTATTATAACGACGCTACGATATGCTATACAGAGAATGGAGGATGTACCGTAGGCGCTGACCCGGTTATAGCTGGCAGTCTTCAGTCTATATGTGCATACCCTGATAAAATCAATGATTTCGTAGACATTATCGTTGAAGGAAATGAAGAAGATGGGTATAGTTTCGGTCAATCTTCAAAATTAGGGAATTTTAATCTTGGTTGGAGTAAATACGGAGAAGCAACAGGTAAATGGCTGGGAGTCGGAGATGTGCCGCTTTATTCTATCTGCGAGCTTACATTGAAAAAAATAGATGGAAGATGGAGAGTTACTGAAGAATGGGTTGTTGAAGGCACAGAAGTGAAACGTATGACTCTAAATGCTGAGGAAAGGGCAGAAGTTGAAAGAAATATAGGAATTGATCCTGATATGGATTGCGACGACTGCGAGATTACTACTGCAGATTTGGTAAAGAAAGCCACAGAAGCAGCAGAAGCTGCAGCTAAAGCTGCTGAGGCGGCTTTAGAGGCGATAAAGGCAATAGAAGATAAGGAGGAAAAATAAAATGTACAAAGCAATGAAAAGTGATGTCTATATGGATGCAATAGAAAAATTATGTGATGATGTATACAACAATCCTATGAAAGATGTAGAAGATGCACGTCAATATGTAAAGGATATAACAGCACTAATATATGATTATAAAATGTTAGGCATGATATATGATTTTTATGCCGAAGATGCAGAAGTAATTAAGCAGAATTGTGAAAAACTTATAGGACCAGATGCATTTTTTAAGAATGTTTCGCCATTTCTTGCAGCTTTTCCGGATCTTACAGCTGATGTTGAAAACATCATAGTAAACAAGGAAAACGATGAATCATTCAAGGTTTTCAGACGCCTTAGATATAAGGGGACTAATACAGGTATAAGCAAATATGGCAAGGCGACGGGTAAATCTCTCGAAAACAAATGTTTAAACCTTACGCTTATGTATATCAAGAAGATTAACGGAAAATGGAAGATAACCTTTGCTGTTGATTCTGACAGTGAAGACTGCATAAGAGATGCCCAGATAGCTGATTGAGAAATGTAAAGTGAAACAATAATTGAATGTAGACTAGAATGACATTTATGAAATAAAAAGAAATGGAGATTATACAAAGTGTCTAATAATTATAACAGAATGGTTCAGATAGTATTGTTTTTCATAATAAGTACGTTGTTTTTTGTTTCAATTTCAACTTATTCATCGTACATTACACCTCTCGCTACTGATATTGGAATAACACCTACGGTAATAGGAGTTATACTGGGGGCTACTGGTATGGTTTCGATGTTTGTAAGATTCCCAATAGGAATACTGTCTCAGATGTTCAGCAAGAGAAAGCTCGTTATACAGCTTGGACTTTTGGTGACTGTAGTAGCCTTTTTCATAGCATTTCTCATACCTAGTGCAGTGACTTTGTTCATAGCAAAAGCGGTAGGCGGATTGACTGGAGCTACGTGGGTAATGTATACCGTGTTGTTCTCGACATATTTTACGGCTGCTGAAATACCTAAATCCATAGGCGTAATCAACTTGGCTTCATCTATCGGTCCTATTATAGGCGCCAGCGTAGGTGGAATTGTTTCTGAAGTTTTGGGATACAAATATTCGCTGCTTGCGGCGGTAGTAGCGGCAGGAATCACAATAATATTGGTATTTTTCCTCAAGGAACCTAATGTGGGACCTGCGGCCACTCCGAAGGAAGCACTTGGCATGGCTAAGTTACAGCTCCTTGATAAAAATGTGTGGAGAATAGGAATAATAGATACTATAGCGATGATGGCAACATATGCGTACATGGATTATCTCACACCGGTAATCATACAGGACCTAGGCGGCGGAGCTGCGGAAATAGCCGTAACTGCAAACTGTTTCCGTATTTTCTGTATAATATCATCACCGCTTACAGGTACGATAATTTACAAAAAATTGGGAGTGACGCCTACTATTGTTATAGGTACGCTGGGGCTTGCGATTTCATGCATACTAATGCCGTTTTCACCTAATTTGATTATGGTATATATCTTGCACTGTACTATAGGATTTTTCTTCACAATGGATTGTACCATGATGCTGGCGTTAATAATCATGGGAGTACCTCATAAATATCAGACTATTAGGATGGGATTTCTTCAAAGCATATATTCCATAGGACTTTCCATAGGACCTATGCTATCCGGTATACTGACTACTCACATGAGTACTAGAAACTGCGCATTTATTATGGGAGGTGTTGTGCTTCTCTTAGCAATTTTCTGTAAATGGCTGGTTCCTAAAAACCTTGATAAAGTTGCCGAAGAGTAACAGTTAAATTAAAATATATGCTTTTGGATAAGAAAGGGTGCGATATGAAAGAAAGTAGTGCCATAATTAAAAGGCGTGTGGATATAACACTATTCTTTGTTGTAAGCGTATTGTTTTACATAAGTATTTCCGCATTCGACCCATATATTACTCCTTATGCAAACGAGTTGAAAATTCCGGTATCATCGATAGGAATCATCCTCTCTGTAGCGGGATTTTCTTCAATAATAGTGAGATTTCCTATTGGCGTTTTTGCCGAGATGTTTACAAGAAAAAAGATAATGGTGCAGCTTGGTCTGATGATGACGTTTGCAGTGTGGCTTGTGGTGTTTTTGTTTCCGTCTGTTGGCAGTTTGTTTATGGGAAAGTTCGCTGATGGTGTTACGGGAGGCACATGGGTGCTGTACACTGTACTTTTTTCTACATATTTCAGAAATGATGATATCCCGAAGGCAATAGGGATAATACAGCTGGCATCTACAATAGGTCCATTTATTGGTATGAATATAGGAGGAATGGTATCGGAGTTATTTGGATATGAATATTCGTTTATAGTGGCGGTTATTGCTGCTGGACTCGGAATTGTCATATTGTTTTTTATTGATGAACCCGATATGGCTCCAGCTGTGAATATGCAGAAGGCATGGTCTTTCGGAAAGCAGCAGCTTTTGGATAAAAATGTTTGGATATTCGGACTTTTTGCAAGTATAGCTATGATGACTACATATGCAGGACGTGATTTACTGACTCCTCTGATGGCGGAAAATCTCGGCGGCGGCGCTATTGCTTTGACAATATTGCCCAATTTATTTATGATATTCAACAGTATAGCATCTATTTTATCCGGAGCGCTTTTCCCAAAATATTTTGGATTAACCAAGACTATCGCTATAGGAGCAATAGGGGCGGGCATTGTAGCTGTGACGATGCCGTTTTCACCTAACCTGATAACTCTTTATGTGTTGCAGTCTTTCGGAGGATTTTTTTTCGGCATGAATGTGACTATACTGCTTGCTCTTGTTCTTATGAAAGTAAGCAATGAAGTGCAGACTTCAAGAATGGGATTGTATCAGAGCATATATTCTATAGGGCTTGCCATAGGACCTATGATAGCGGGATTCATACTTGAAGAGACTAGTCTTAAGATAACGTATTTCATTATGGGAACTGCTGTGATAATCGTAGGCTGTTTCGCAAATAAACTGCTTCCGTCAAATATGCTGAATGAAAAACAGGTGTAAAATGTATTCAATAAGTAGAGTGGACAGTTCATCGAAACAAGTGCAAAACAGAAAAAAATATATAACCAGAGGAGGATGATATGCTGAATTTAAAAAGGTCAGAGCAATTGCCGACCAGTGAACCTAATCAGACGGAAAAACGCAGAAGCCTTGAAGACTTTGTAAGAAATTGTGAACTCAATTTACCTGAAGAGGTGGCGGAACTTTTTATAGATTATACGAGATGGATATGGGAGTATAAATGCGTAGGTGCCGTAAGCAAATTTTACTGTGATCAGACAATATTTCACGGCGAAAACGGTACAACGCTTGTTGGATTTGAACCGACTATAGCTTCGACTATAGGTGCAGTATGCGCTTATCCTGACCAAATAAACGAATTTGTTGATATTATAGTAGAAGGCAATGAAGAAGATGGATACCATTTCGGACAGTCATCCACAATGGGTCTTGTAAATTCCGGATGGAGCAAGGATGGTCCGCCTACAGGTAAGTGGTTAGGGGTTGGAGATGTACCGCTGTATTCTATCTGCGAACTTACAGTAAGAAAAATAGACGGACGTTGGAGAGTCGCAGAAGAGTGGGTAGTTGAAGGTACTGAAGTAAAAAGAATGACTCAAAATTTAGATATATAATAATATTAAGTGCTGATTTATTTTTATGTATATGGAAAATATTAAAAGTTTCTTACTGTTTCCTGTCTTTTGCAAATTGTAATTAAGCAACAAAAAGAGTTGTGAGCAAATAGTAACATAAAAGGCTTGCATTTGTCGAGGGTGTAATATATAATATAAAGGCTTGATTACGGGCGGTCCTCTGGATTCATGAAAACAAGAAAACGGAACATGACCATGAACGTCTTGGAGGGAAGGAGGAATAAAAACCAATGGATGTATTAAGCTCAGTTGTACAGGATTATATTAAAACTGATGTCCCTGCTTTTAACGTTGGAGATACTGTAAAGGTACACGTTAAAATTAAGGAAGGAAACAGAGAAAGAATTCAAATATTTGAAGGCTTTGTTTTAAAGAAGCAGAATGGCGGAATCGGAGAAACTTTTACAGTTAGAAGAATAGCTTCCGGAGTAGGAGTTGAAAAAACGTTCCCTGTTCATTCACCATTAGTGGAAAAGATTGAGGTTGTAAGACGCGGCAAGGTTAGAAGAGCAAGACTTCACTACATGCGTCAGAGAACAGGTAAGTCAGCCAAGATTAAGACTAGAGAAGAAAAATAACTTTAAAAGGAACCCGAGAGGTTCCTTTTTTTATCATGCGGGAAATATCGCCGAAATATTTTCGCGGTTTCGCAAAACCTGCGGCTGAGAAAAATCGGCCGAAAGAACCTTGCTTTAATGTGGGAGTACACTTGGCGGTATTAATATTTCGGAGGTAAACATTATGGTGGAAAATATAAACTGGTATCCCGGACACATGAAAAAGACAAAAGAACTGATACAGGAAAACCTGAAACTTGTAGATGCTGTCATAGAAGTGATTGATGCAAGGATACCTGTATCCAGCAGAAATCCTATAATAGATACCCTGGTGAATAAAAAACCCAGAATAATAGTTTTGAATAAAAGTGATTTAGCAGATGAAAAAGCTGTGAAATCATGGGCTGATATTTTTAGGCAGCAAGGAAACAGAGTTATTTCCATGAACTGTATGAGCGGTTTGGGAGTAAAAGAGCTGTTTAAACTTTTAGGCAGCATGCAGAATGAAAAGAACAAGGATCAGATAAGACAAAAACCATATCGACTCATGATTGTAGGCGTTCCCAATGTGGGAAAATCGTCTCTCATAAACAGAATGACGGGAAAAAAGAGCGCTCAGACAGGTGACAGACCGGGGGTTACAAAAGGAAAACAGTGGCTGAAACTTCAGAACAATATGCAGCTTCTTGATACTCCGGGAATATTGTGGCCTAAATTTGAGGACCCTAAGGCAGGACTTAATTTAGCGTTTTGCGGCTCTATAAAAGATGAGATATTGGATGTACCTACTTTGGGTATGGAGCTGATAGACGTTTTATCGGAAAGATATCCTGATTTTTTAAAGGAACGCTATAAACTTGAAAATATTGAAGAAACACCCCTTGAAAATATGGAAAATATGGCTGTAAAAAGAGGGTGCATATTGCCCGGGAAAAGAATAGACTACGAGAGAATCGGAAAGCTGGTCTTGGATGAATTCAGGAGCGGGAAAATCGGTAAAATAACATTGGAAATGCCGGAGAATTAAAGCGATGACAAAAGAGGAACGTTTGGAAAAACAAAGAAAGCGTCTTGAAGAAATGAAGATAAAAGAGACGGAACTTCACCAAAAAGGATATGGACTGATTGCAGGAGTCGATGAAGTTGGAAGAGGCCCTCTTGCAGGACCAGTGGTTGCAGCAGCTGTGGTTTTGCCTGAGGATTTTGATGTGCTTGGCGTGGATGATTCAAAAAAACTGTCTGAAAAAAGGAGAGAAGAACTTTTTTCACATATAAAAGAAAAAGCGTCAGCTATTGGAATAGGAATGGCAGACCATCAGGTTATAGATGATATTAATATACTGCAGGCTACTAAACTGGCCATGCGAAGAGCTGTAAATGACTTGAATTCAAAAATAGAAAAAGATGTGGACTATATCCTTTTTGACGCTATGAAAATTGATGAAATAGAGACTCCGCAGGAGGCTATAATAAAAGGGGATGCTAAAGTTTTGGCCATTGCCGCCGCATCTATAATAGCAAAGGTTATAAGAGACAGGATGATGATAGAGTATTCAAAAGAATATCCAGGTTATGCTTTTGAAAAAAACAAGGGCTACGGAACGAAAGCTCATTATGAAGGTCTGGATATTAACGGGATATGTCCAATACACCGAAAGACTTTTTTGAAAAACTTTAAATCAAAATGATTGCACATTTTTTTAGCCCATGTTAAAATAATTTTGTTATACGACTGACGGTATTGAAGTGGAATTAACCACGTGGAGTATAATGTTTGAAGTGAGCCGACCGTCTGGGCCTTGGAGTCCGGACAGCCAGGCTCTTTTTGTATAATTATACTTTTAAAACCAGTTGAAAAGGAGAGAAAATTATGGAAATCAAAAGCGATATTCAGATTGCTCAAGAAACGGAGATGTTAGATATCAGGCAAATAGCTGAATCAGCAGGACTTGATGAAAAGTATATAGAACTTTATGGGAATTATAAGGCTAAAGTAGATTACAATCTGCTTGATGAAAAAAAGTATGAACCGGATGGAAAAGTGATTTTAGTCACTGCAATTTCGCCAACTCCTGCAGGTGAAGGTAAAACCACTACTACCGTAGGTCTTTCGGACGCATTGAAAATAATCGATAAAAAGGTTTTAGTTGCTCTGAGAGAACCGTCTCTTGGACCTGTTTTCGGTGTAAAGGGCGGAGCTGCCGGAGGCGGATATGCTCAGGTAGTTCCAATGGAAGACATAAATCTTCATTTTACCGGAGATATGCATGCGATAGGAGCTGCCAACAATCTGCTCGCAGCCATGCTTGACAATCACATACAGCAGGGCAATGAGCTTGGAATAGATCCAAGAAAGATAACCTGGAAGAGATGTGTTGATATGAATGACAGACAGCTTAGATTCATCACCGATGGTCTTGGGGGCAAAGCCAACGGAATGCCGAGAGAGGATGGATTCGACATAACGGTGGCAAGTGAGATAATGGCTATATTGTGCCTTTCAAATGACATAGAAGATTTGAAAGAACGCGTTTCGAATATCATAGTAGGATACAGCTATGACGATAAACCGGTGACTGCCGGGCAGCTAAATGCTCAGGGAGCTATGGCGGCGCTTTTAAAGGATGCGTTAAAACCTAATCTGGTTCAGACTCTTGAAAAGACTCCTGCTTTTATTCACGGAGGACCTTTTGCCAATATAGCTCATGGCTGCAATTCAGTTATGGCGACTAAAATGGCTATGAAGATGGCAGATTACGTTGTAACGGAGGCTGGATTTGGAGCTGACCTCGGAGCGGAAAAATTCCTCGATATAAAGTGCAGAATGGCAGGAATAAAGCCGTCGGCAGTAGTTATAGTAGCTACGGTCAGAGCTTTAAAGCATCACGGAGGAGTTGCAAAGGCAGATTTGGGAAAGGAGAACCTGGACGCTCTGGAAAAAGGTCTTCCAAACTTGCTTCAGCATGTGGAAAATATTACAAAAGTCTATGGACTTCCTGCAGTAGTTGCAATAAACAGATTCCCTACGGATACGGAAGCTGAGCTCAAGCTCGTTGAAGACAAGTGCAGGGCGCTGGGCGTAAATGTTGCTTTAAGTGAAGTCTGGGGAAAAGGAGGAGAAGGCGGAGTAGCTTTGGCAAAAGAAGTGGTAAGGCTGTGTGAGGAACCGAATAATTTCAATTATTCCTACAGCCTTGATATGAGCATAGAAGAGAAGATAAGAGCTATAGCGCAGAAAGTTTATCATGCCGATGATATAAATATTCTTCCGGCAGCGGCAAAACAGCTTAAACAGTTGGAGGACTTGGGGTTCGGCAATCTTCCTATATGCGTTGCAAAGACTCAGTACAGTTTTTCAGATGACCAGAATCTCCTTGGAGCGCCAAAGGGATTTAATCTTACAGTAAGAAATCTTAAAGTATCTGCCGGAGCAGGGTTTATTGTAGCTCTTACAGGTGATATAATGACAATGCCGGGTCTGCCTAAGAAACCAGCAGCAGAAAATATCGATGTGGATAAGACAGGTAAGATTACAGGATTGTTCTAGGTCTTTGACGGTTCAGGTATTTTGACCCGAGTATCGTAATTTGCAGGAGAAAAAATGATATATACGGAAAAAACATGCAGAGAATTTACCCAAGCGACAGCAAGCAGACAGCCCGTGCCGGGAGGAGGCAGTGTATCGGCTCTGACAGGAGCTTTAGGAGCGGCTCTTGGCAATATGGTGGGGGCCTTGACCGTAGGAAAGAAAAAATATGCTGATGCAGAAGAATATTTAAATGCACTGATGAAGGAATCTGAAGAGCTTCAGGAAGAACTTTTGGACCTTGTTCAGAAGGATGTAGATATATTCAAGTCTTTATCAGAGCTTTATAAAATTAAGGCAGAAACTGAAGAAGAAAAGCTCAGGAAAGCAGAACGTATGGAAGACGTATTGGAAAAAGCATGTGATATTCCTATAATGGTAATGAAAAAATGCGGCAGAGCCATAGAGCTTTCAAAAGGCTTTGCAGAAAAAGGAAGCTCGGCTGTCCTAAGCGATGCAGGGGCGAGCGCGGCAATATGCAAAGCGGCTTTGCAGGCGGCAAGCCTTAATGTATATATCAATACGAATTCCATGAAAGACAGGATAAAAGCTGACCGGCTGAATACATTGTGCGGAGAGTATATGGAAAAGTATACTTTTCTTGCAGATGAAGTGTTCGGTTATGTAACGGATAAGCTGAGGGGAAAAATATGAGCAGAATTTTAAAAGGAAAGGAAGTCGCCGAAAAGATACTCGGCGAAACTTCCGAGAAAATAGAAAAAATTAAAGAAAAGGGTGTAATACCCACATTGGCTATAGTAAGAACCGGAGAAAATCCGGGAGATATGTCTTATGAGCGGGGAGCGGTTAAACGTGCTTTTGAAGCGGGAATAATGGCAAAATCTTTCGTATACGAAGAGGATATTTCACAGGAAGATTTCCTTTCGGAGGTAAAGAAGCTGAATGAGGATCCGTATATCCACGGAATCCTTATTTTCAGACCTTTGCCGGCTCATATAGATGATAAAGCCGTATGCGGTTTGCTGGACTGCTCCAAGGATATTGACGGTATTACAGCAGGATCCATGGCAGGGGTATTTATGAATGAAGACATTGGCTATCCTCCATGTACGGCCGAGGCGTGTATGGAACTTCTCGATTACTATGGAATTGATCTGGAAGAAAAGAAAGTTACCGTGCTTGGAAGAAGCCTCGTAATAGGAAAACCTGCCGCGGTAATGGCCATGAATAAAAACGCAACTGTAACAGTCTGTCACAGCAGAACGAAAAATGAAGATTTAAAAGCTGCCGGGAAAAATGCTGACGTGATAATTTCAGCGCTGGGAAAAGCCAAAATGATAGACAGCAATATAGTAGGCGAAAATCAGATTATACTGGATGTAGGTATAAATGTTGACGAAAAGGGACGCCTTTGCGGCGATGTGGATTTTGAAGACGTCTGCGAAAGTGCAGAAGCAATAACTCCTGTGCCGGGAGGAATAGGAAGCGTTACTACTGCCGTGCTCATAAAACATGTGGCAGAGGCTGCGGAAAAAGCTGTTTAAATTAATATTATAAATATTTGTACTAAAAAGGAAAGTGTCCTGCGGCACTTGCCTTTTTTTTGCAATCAATGTATATTTATATAAGTATAATAAAATTGCAATAACTGTGATTTAAGAGGAGTAATCAATGAATCCTGTTAAAAATGAAGAACTTAAAAATGCCATACGAGATTTTACAAAAAATTCGTCGGAGAAAAACTATGTAAAACTTCTGAATGAAGTAGTTGCAGCGCGTCTTTTGATACCGGTCTATATGGACAGAAAGCCTGAGTATGACGAAAAACTGCAAGAAATAGTTTTGGAAAAAGATACGCAGATAAGTTTTGAACTTATAAAATCCGAAAAGGGAAGCCTGTATTATCCCGTATTTACAGATGGCACAGAAATGAGAAAGTGCGTTGAAGATAAAGATCAGCAGAGCCTTATAGTAAATTTTGATGATTTGGCGGCAATGCTTTTACAGCCGCAAAATAAAGTTGAAGGCTTTTCTGTCAATCCGCTGAGCGATGATATACGGTTTTCTGCGGAGATGGTAGAGGCTATGAAAAAGGATATGGAAAAGGAAAAGACGGAAATCGAATAAAAATATTTTATCTGAGGAGGGGTTTAGTTGAAGAACATAATAATTGTTCTTTGGATTATATTGACTGGATTTTTTATAATGCCCATAGCTGAAAGTTTTATGTCAGGAGTTTCTGAAAGCGAAGTAATGACCGTTATACAAAGAGAGTCGGAGGCTGATGATATAGAAATTACAGCAGAAGAAATACACGGAGACAAGGCCATGTACTGCTTTAAGACGAAAAACGATTTCGGCGTGGCTGTATTCACACATTATGCAGATAATTACAGTTACAGTGAGGGCACTATTGCCAACGGAGATAAATATATAAAAGTCAGATTGGATACGGGCTGGGATGTGTATCAATATAATGTTATGAAAAACGGCGCAGAGTTAATAAATATAGAACATTCTGCCGGAAACTACAGAATATATGCTGTAATAGGAGCTGTACTGCTGGTTATCACGGTTGTATACATAATCTACAGAACGGTATTTGAAAAGAAAAAGGTAAAACAGATATAAATTGCCAAAGGCAGTAAGGAGATACAGAAGATGGAGAAAAACCTAGCGAAAACATATAATCCTAAGGAATTTGAAAACAGAATATATGATATGTGGGAGAAAAGCGGAGCATTCAGAGCTGAAACGGATAAGAGCAAAAAGCCTTTTACAATAGTAATGCCTCCTCCCAACATTACAGGACAGCTTCATATGGGACATGCCCTTGATCAAACGCTTCAGGATGTGCTTACGAGATTTAAAAGGCTCCAGGGCTACAGCGCGCTGTGGCTTCCGGGAAGCGACCATGCAAGTATAGCTACAGAAGTAAAGGTGGTTGACAGGATAAGAAGCGAAGAAGGACTTGAGAAAGAAGACTTGGGCAGGGAAGAATTTTTAAAGAGAGCATGGGCATGGAAAGAGGAGTTTGGAGGAAAGATAACCAAACAGTGCCGTAAGCTCGGAGATTCCTGTGACTGGAGCAGGGAAAGATTTACCATGGATGAAGGCTGTAATAAAGCCGTAAATCATTTCTTTGTAAAACTTTATGAAAAGGGACTTATTTACAGGGGAAACCGTCTTATAAACTGGTGTCCTGAATGTGGAACTTCACTTTCCGATGCAGAAGTTGAACATGAAGATAAAAACGGAATGTACTGGTATTTCAGATATCCTGCTGCCGATGGGGGCGAAGGAGTAGTTGTAGCTACTTCAAGACCTGAAACGATGTTCGGGGATGTGGCTGTAGCAGTTCACCCAAGCGATGACAGATATAAGGATTTAGTAGGAAAAGAAGTTATTCTTCCTATAGTAGGCAGAAAGATACCTGTAATTGCGGATCCTTATCCTGATCCGGAAAAGGGAACGGGCGCTGTAAAAATAACACCGGCTCATGACCCTAATGATTTTGAAGTAGGACAGAGAAATAACCTTGAAAATTTGTCATGCATAGACTTTGATGCCAAGATGAACAGTCTTGCAGGCAAGTATGAAGGCATGGACAGATATGAATGCAGAAAAGCGTGGGTAAAAGACCTTGAAGAAGCAGGCTTTCTTGTAAAAACCGAAGAAAAAGTTATTCCGGTAGGCGGCTGCTACAGATGCGGAACAGTTGTAGAACCTATGCTTTCAGACCAGTGGTTTGTTAAAATGGAAGAACTGGCAAAACCTGCTATTGAAGCGGCTAAATCCGGAAAGCTTGAACATGTGCCGGAAAGATTTGAGAAAATATATCTTCACTGGCTTGAAGAGATAAGAGACTGGTGCATATCAAGGCAGCTTTGGTGGGGACACCGGATTCCCGCCTATTACTGTCAGGAATGCGGGGAGCTTATGGTTAGTGAAACCGCTCCTGAAAAATGCAGTAAATGCGGAAGCACAGATATCAAGCAGGATGAGGATGTACTGGATACATGGTTTTCATCGGCTCTATGGCCTTTCTCAACGCTTGGATGGCCTGAAGAAACAGAAGACTTTAAATACTTCTATCCTACGGATGTTCTGGTTACAGGTTACGATATAATATTCTTCTGGGTTGTAAGGATGGTATTTTCAGCTCTCGAAACTACAGGGGAAGTACCGTTTAAACACGTGTATGTTCACGGTCTTGTCAGAGATGCGCAGGGCAGAAAAATGAGCAAATCATTGGGAAACGGCATAGACCCTCTGGAAATTATAGACGAGTACGGAGCGGATGCTTTGAGGTTTATGCTCACTACAGGCATTACTCCCGGAAATGATATGAGGTTTAAGACTGATAAGCTGGAATCTGCCAGAAATTTTGCGAACAAGCTTTGGAATGCTTCAAGATTTGTTATTATGAATTTACAGGAGGAAGACGGAGCATTTAAAGATATTGAAGCTCTGTCGCAGATGGATAAAGTCAGCCTTAAGGATGAAGATAAATGGATAATATCCAGGGTAAATGATGCGGTTAAATATATAACAGAAACCATGGAAAAATTCGATTTGGCTCTGGCAGGGCAGAGGGCTTATGATTTGATTTGGAATGAATACTGCGATTGGTATATAGAAATTGTCAAGGGCAGGCTTTACGGTGATGATGAAGACGACAAGAAAGTGGCAAGAGCTGTTCTCGTAAAAGTTCTTAAGGACATGCTGAGGCTGCTGCATCCGTTTATGCCGTATATTACAGAAGAAATATGGGCTTATTTGCCTAAAGGTGAGATAAGAAAGGATAATCCCGACAATTTTCTTATAAAGGAAAGCTGGCCGTGTTACAGTGAAGCCTTAATTTTTGCAGAAGAGTCAGAGAAAATTGAAATGGCTATGTCTGTAATAAAAAGCATAAGAAATATAAGAGCCGAAGCTGATGCAGCGCCTAGCAAAGCTTTGAGAGCTGTTATTTTAAGCGGATCTGGAAAAGAGAAAATAGTTAAGGCAGGAGAAAGATATATCAAAAAACTTGCCAACATAACGGAGATAACTTTTATAAAGAGCAAGGATGAGGTTCCGGAAGAGGTAATGTCATCAGTAGTTGCAGGAGCGGAAATTTTTATACCGCTTGATGATATTATGGATTATGAAGCAGAATTTGACAGACTTCAAAAGGAAAAGAAAAAGCTGGAAGGTGAAGTGAAGCGTGTAAAAGGCAAACTTTCCAACGAAGGTTTTATAAGCAAAGCTCCTCAGAAAGTAGTTGATGAAGAAAAAGCCAAACAGGTAAAATATGAGGAAATGCTGAGCAAGGTTTGTGAAAGACTGGCTTTGGTGGAAAAAAAGGTAAAGTAATACTGGAGAGCTGTGAGTTATACGTTACAGCTTATATGACATGTACAGGAATAAAATCAAATTTTAACGGCAAAAGGGGCAATATGGAAAGTATAATAGAAAAAATACATCAGTTTAATAAATTCGGAATGATTTTGGGATTGGACAGGATGGAAGAACTTTTAAAAAGACTGGGAAATCCACATAAAGATTTAAAAGTTATTCATGTAGCGGGAACGAATGGAAAAGGTTCCGTATCAAAATTCCTTGAGTGCGCTCTCAAGTCGTGCGGATACAGGATAGGACTTTATACATCTCCTTTTCTTGAAAAATTCAATGAAAGGATAAGAACAGACGGAGCAGATATTTCAGATCATGATTTGGAGCTTTATGGGAATAAGGTGATTGAAGCATCTGAAAAAATGGTGAAAGATGGATTTGATTCCCCTACGGAGTTTGAGATAGTTACCGCTGTAGCTTTTATTTATTTCAAGGAAACAAAGGTGGATATAGCTGTGCTTGAAGTAGGACTCGGCGGCATAGGTGATTCAACGAATGTTGTGGAATCTCCGCTCATAAGTATTATAAGCTCGATTTCATATGACCATATGGACAGATTGGGAAATACTTTATCAGAGATAGCTTTTAATAAAGCGGGGATAATCAAGAGGGGATGTCCTGTTGTATCCAATGTTTCTGAAAGGGAAGCAGCAAAAGTTATTGCGAGGACTGCTTATGAGAAAGGAAGCAGACTTTACGATATATCGGGAATAAAAACTGCTGTTTTTGATGAAACTCCTTTTTCACAGAAAGTGAGTATGGAGCTGTACGAGAAAGATTACAGCGATGTTGAAATTTCCATGGTTGGAAAACATCAGGCTGAAAATCTTAAAACAGCTCTTGCCGCTTTGGAAATTCTGAGAAAGTCAGGCAAAATAAAGGTGGAGAGGGATAAACTTTACCATGGGCTTAAAAATGCAGTACAGCCGGGAAGATTTGAGATAATGGAAAAAGGAAACGGTAAAAATCTTCCGATGATGGTAATCGATGGAGCACACAACGAAGCTGGAGCGAAAGCCTTAAAGGAAACTGCGGAAAAATTTTTTAATATAAAAAGGATATTGCTTGTAACGGGTATGCTTGCTGACAAGCAGGTGGATAAAATTTTGCAGCATTTTACAAAGATAACGCACGATATAATTGCAACAGAACCTGATAACCCGAGAAAGCTTGAAGCGGAAGAGCTTATGGAAAAGCTAAAAGCTTTCGGAATAAATGCATATAAAGCGGAAACTGCGGAAAAAAGCGTTCGGCTTGCTGAAAGTATGATGCATGATTACGATGTAGTAATATTTGCAGGCTCACTTTATCTAATAGGGAGTGTAAGGAGGATTTTAAGAAATGTGTTCGGAAAAAAAGGGCAATAAGGTATTGCTGTATTACAATTCTTATTCAGGCAGCGGTATATTCAAAAATAATCTTGACTATATAGTGGAAAGATGTCAGGAAAAAGGTATGCAGGTAGTGCCTGTCAGGGCTGCAAAGGGAATAGTTATAGATGATGTTTTATCGAAACTTAACCAGGATGAATACAGCAGAATAATAGCAGCCGGAGGAGACGGAACGATAAATATATGCGTGAATGCTATGATAAAACACGATATACATCTTCCTTTGGCATTGTTTCCGGCGGGGACTGCCAATGATTTCGCATATTATTTTGAGATACCTTCAAATATAGAATCCATGCTTGATATAGCTTTGGGAGATGTTACAACAAAAGCAGATGTGGGAGTTGTAAACGGAAGAAATTTCATAAATGTAACAGCATTGGGAGCGTTAATAGATGTAAGCCAGAAGACTGACCCCAATCTTAAAAACGTAATGGGAACGATGGCTTATTATCTTAAGGCTTTTACTGAAATACCAAAGATAAGGGCTTTGCCGGTAACTTTGACTACGCCGGATGATGTTTATGAGGAAGAAATATATTTCATGGTTGTAATGAATGGGGAATCGGCAGGAGGTTTCAGGAAACTTTCACCCCAGTCGTCTGTAAATGATGGTAAATTGGATGTTATCGCGTTTAGGAAAATGCCTATAGTCGAGCTCGGACCTCTGCTTTTTGAGGTAGTAAACGGAAGACATCCTGAAAACAAACATGTGCTTTATTTTCAGACTGACGAACTTACAATAGAATCTCCCGAAGATATAAATACTGATATCGACGGAGAACACGGAGAACAGCTTCCACTGAATTTCAGTGTGCTTCATAACAGACTTAATATATTTGTATCGGAGGATAGTTGGAATTATGATAAATTTTAGTATAGCAGAAACTGGCGATTATGAACGTTTAGTACCTTTTTTTATTGAAAATGATTTGGAGTTTCCGGAAGAAGATGATATACAGACTCCTACCGATATAGTAAAATGCTGGAAAGTAACGGAAGGAACGGAACCTGATGAGGAAAGCGAAGAATACAAAGCCGGAGGAGACGGAAGAAAAAGATTAATCGGAGGCTTTGTACTGGCTAAAAGACAGGGTGAATTTATAGTGGATGGTATAGCTGTAGATTCGGAGTACAGGAAATACAAAATAGGGAAAATGCTTTTGAATAAAGGAATAGAGGAAACATTAAAATCAGGCGGAAAACGTATATTTTTAGTTGCAAGGGCCCCCGAATTTTTTAGAAAATCCGGGTTTGTGACCGTGCCAAAGGAAGAAGCTCCTAATTTTTTTGAATGTCTTACATGCCCACAGTATGGAATTGATTGTCACCCGGAGGTTATGAGGCTGGACTTATAGAATTTGTTCAGAATTGATGATTATATAAAAGTAAGCATAATTCCCCCAAGGCGGTGCATATAGTTTAAAAGACTATAGCCTGAGGGGGATTTTTTATGGAAAATTTGATGGAGGACAATAAAGCGTATATGGCAGGAAGAGTGCTTTCAGGTCCTAAATTTAATCATAAAACTTATGGGGAAGCTTTTTACCTGATAGTTTTGGGCATACTTAGAAAAAGCGGATATGAAGATAATATTAAACTTATAATATCAGAACGAATAATGGGAGGAAGAGCCCCTGTTGAAGGAGAGTTTATTGGAGTACGCGGACAGGTACGTACATATAACAGAGAAGTGGAAGGACGAAGTAAGCTTGAAGTTACAGTTTTTGTACGTGAAATGGAATATATAAAAAGCCATGATTTTGACTATGTAAATGAAATAAGCATTGAAGGATTTATATGTAAAACTCCGGTTAGACGCACGTCTCCTTTAGGCAGAGAAATCTGCGACCTTATGGTAGCTGTAAATCGCATGTACAACAAATCAGATTATATCCCCTGCATAGCATGGGGAAGAAATGCAGTGTATGCCGATACCTTAACAGTAGGAGAAAAGATATTGATAGAAGGGAGACTGCAAAGCAGAGAATACAGAAAATATACAGATGGAGGAGAGCTGGTAACCAAAACAGCATATGAAGTTTCCGTAGGGCGGATTGAGGTAACTATAGAATAAATGAAGAGGATCATGATAATTGTAATTTAATGGGTTATATGTTAAAATAAACTGACTATATATCGTTGTAATTTATTAAGTAACATTTATGAGGGAAGAAATATGAAAACACAAAATATAACTAAAAGAATAAGATTTATTTGCGTTTTTATCATGCTTATATTTGTTGTTATGACATTATTACAGCCAGTAATGAGTTTTGCGGAAGAGTTTAACAGCACATCTTCTGCATATAGCAGCAGTACAAATGCAGAAAAAAAGGATAAGAACGAAGCTTCAGATATATCAGAAATAAAAAATTATGGAACGCAAGTAGAAGAAATTGGTGAATCCAATAGCGGTAAAAAAGACTCAGAAGTTCTTAATTATTCCGAGGAAAAAGTAGTAAATGAAGTTAAGAAGGATATGGAATTTCTCTACATTGAAAGTAAAGAATTGGAAACCCCAAGCACACAGAATATAGTTGTTTCTTGGAATGAAGACATTGAAGCTGTAGAATATGTCTTTCTTATATATTCGGACTCATTAGGAAAAGAATACAAGATAAAAGAAAAGAAAAGAACCGATAGTTCGATTTTGTTTGAGCGTGAATTTTCTTCTAAAGAAACAGGAGAATATACTGTAAACGGAATAGAATATACCGTAAATGGAAATAAAAAAATATTTGAATTTAATGACGTAGAAATAGATGCAACATTTAAAGTCGTGAATAATGTTGAAGATGTAAATAAGGAAAATGAGGATAACGTTGTAATCCTTGACGTGGAGTCAGATGGGTCTGTGGATAAAAATGATTTGGACAAGCAGTTAGATACAGCTATGGAGGCAGCCAATGTAAATTCAGTAGCACCTAAAGCTAAAGTAACAGCTGCAGTTTCAAATATTGTAGTTGTTTTAGACCCTGGTCATGGAGGTAAAGATTCTGGAACGACAAGAGGAAAAACCTATGAAAAAACTTTAAATTTGAAAGTTGCACAATATTGTAAAGCAGAATTGGAACAGTATGGTGGGGTTACGGTTTATATGACAAGAACAGGTGACTCTTATTTAACATTAGCGCAGAGAGCTCAGATAGCAAAGAATAAAGGAGCTAATATTTTAGTTAGCATTCATCAAAATTCAGGAGCGAGTTCAGCAAAAGGTGCAGAGGTTTATTATCCAAACAGCAACTGGAAACCAGCAATAGGAAGTACTGGGAAGGGTGTTGCAAGTGCAGTACAGGCAGAACTTGTAAAATTAGGATTATCAGATAGAGGTATAAAAATTAAAAATACAGAAAATGGTTCAAAGTATGCTGATGGTTCATATTCGGATTATTATGGAATAATAAGGGAAAGTAAAGAAAGAAGTGTACCTGCTATTATTATAGAACATGCATTCCTATCAAACACTAATGATTATAATAATTTTTTAAGCAGTGATGCTAAGCTAAAAAAGCTTGGAGTTGCAGATGCCACAGGTATAGCGAAGTATTTTGGGTTATCAAAAGGTCAGTGGATTCAAGATGAAAATGGATGGAAATATAAAAAATCCGATGGTTCATATCAGGGAGAAGGATTTGCAGTCATAAATGGATATACTTATTATTTTGATAAAAATGGATACAGGTTAACAGGGATGCAGGAAATCGGAGGCAAAAAATATTATTTTGAAAAAGATGGAAAGAGCAAGAAAGGATGGTTTGAGTTATCCGGAAGCAAATATTACGGAAAAGCGGATGGGAGCTTGTGCGACGGACTTGTGTATATAGGTTCAATTCAATACGAATTTGATTCGGATGGAAAATTGATTGAAAATAATACTCCTATATCAGGAATATCGAAAACTACAATAAATCAAATGGTAAAATATTACCAAAAGTCAGGGAAAAAATACCCAACCAGTACATATAATACTAGAGGAGCTGCAAATATAGAAGAATTTTGTGAAATTTATTACGAAGAAGCAAAAGCTGAAGGAATTAGGGCAGAGGTTGCTTTTTGTCAGGCTATGAAGGAGACTGGATGGCTTCAATTTGGAGGAGATGTTAAAGCTAATCAGTGTAATTTTGCGGGATTAGGAGCAACAGGTGGTGTGTCTGGTGCATCGTTTAAAGATGTAAGGACAGGTATTAGGGCACAGATACAGCATTTAAAAGCATATTCGAATAAAGATAAATTATTTAATGCATGTGTTGACCCGAGATTTAATTATGTAAAAAGAGGTTCGGCTCCATACGTAGAATGGTTAGGAGCAAAAGCAAATCCTAATGGTGTAGGATGGGCAACGGCGTCTGATTACGGTACAAGCATAGTTTCTATGATGAATAAGTTATTATCTTTATAGAAATAATATTAATCTAAGAAAACGGCTTAATATTTGATTTTAAGCCGTTTTTATAATATAATAAATAATTGTATTTATATTAAGTATAATGAAAAAATGCGGTATATAGGAGATTATTTTGCGAATAGATAATTCAGCGAAAAATATAAAGATAGCATGGCTTATGCATATAGTACATGTATTCGGACAGTTTATATCAAGAACTGTTATTATTATGGTGCTTTCGGTAGAGTATGTCGGATTAAGCGGATTGTTCAGCAATGTATTATCAATGCTGTCTCTTGCCGAACTTGGTATAGGTGAAGCCATTGTGTTCAGTTTATACGGACCGATAGCAAGAGGAGAAAAGAAAGAAATAAACGCCATAATGACTTTCTACCAGAAAATTTATATAGGAGTGGGATTGTTTATTCTGATTGCCGGAATATCTCTTACTCCGGCAATAGAGTATCTTATTAAAGGTGTTCCGGATATTCCGTATATACATGTGATTTATGTTATGTATGTTGCAAATTCGGCAATGTCATATTTCTTTTCTTACAGAGCCACATTTATCAGAGCTAATCAAAAAAACTATATAGTGACCGTAAACGAAGAAGTTTTTAATATTATATCAATAGTAATAAGGTCTGTATTGCTGATTGTAACGGGAAATTATTTGCTGTTTATGGGACTTGGAATTTTAATTCTTTTGATTCAAAATATTAATATTACATTAATAGCAAATAAAAGATATCCGTATTTAAAGGAAAAAAGCAAGGAGAAAATTCCTGAAAAGACTTTTGCCGAAATTAAGAAAAACACTGCGGCTATGGTTTTTCATAAAATAGGAACTATCATAGTGTTTGCTACAGATAACGTTATAATATCTAAATTCCTGGGACTTGCAAGTGTGGGTTTGTATTCAAATTATTATACGCTTACAAGTGCTTTTACAGCTTTTATCAATAAATTTTTTACGAGTATATCTGCCAGCGTGGGAAATCTGGCCGTTTCCGAAAGCATAGAGAAGCAGGAAAAAACATTATTTCAGGTTCTGTTCGTTAACTTTTGGCTTTATACATTTACCTGTTCGGGGCTGTTTGCTTTACTGAATCCTTTTATTAAAAATATATGGCTGGGGAGTGAGTATATATTTGGAATAGCAGTAGTATTGCTGATAGTGATAAAAAATTATTTGACAGGAATGAGAAAAGCTGCTCAGACGTTTAAAAATGCAAAAGGTTTATATTGGTATAATAAATATATGCCGATTTATGAATCTCTCATAAATTTGATAATGTCTCTTATATTGGTAAATTTAATAGGAATATCGGGAGTGCTGCTGGGTACTATTATAAGTTCGCTTGTTACATGCGTGTGGATAGAGCCTCATGTTCTGTACAAATATGGATTCGGGAAAAGCGCGAAAGAGTATGTAAAAAAATATATTGAATATATGGTGGTTTTTTTGATAACTATAGCAATAAGCTGGGCAAGCTGCAAAGGCGTGGAGTTTATATTTGGAGGCGCCGGGGCGCTGAGATCGGCAAAAGCTGTTTGCGTGTTCGGCATTCAGTTACTACTTGCAGTATTAGTATCAAATGGTTTTTTATGGATTGTCTATAGAAAATCCGATAATTATAAATATTTGTATAGCGTTATAAAAAAGAAAGTATTAAAGAGATAGTATTATGAATTTGTTCAGGAAAATAAGAAGTTTGATAAGCGCAATGTGTTTTATAATTTTTAATAGGATATGCTGTATTTTTATTCCGCTGGCTGAAAATCAGGTGTGTTTTCTGGCTGAAACGCATAAGGAGCTTAATGGCAATCTTGAGGCTGTGCACAATTACCTTGAAATTAATAAGCCGGAGCTTGATTTACTGGTATATGCAAAAGGAGATCGCCGAGAACGGCACAATATCGTGGCGGTTTTGGAAATATGGAAAGCAATCAGTGTATCAAAATATATTTTTTTAGATGATTTATATACGACGACATCTTATATGAAAGTAAGAACAAATCAGGAAATTATACAGCTTTGGCATGGGGCCGGAGCGTACAAAAAATTCGGGCACAGCAGAAACGACCTTTATGCAAATATCGGAGGCAAAATGCGTGTTCATAAAGGATATAAAAAATATACAAAAGCTATAGTGAGCGGCAGCAGAATTACATGGTGCTATGCAGAGGCTTTCGGAATAGACGAAAAAAAAGTATATGCTACAGGAATGCCGCGAATGGACAGGCTTTTTGACAGTAAGTATGTTGAAAGTATAAAAGAAAATTTTCTGACAGAATATCCTTTGCTTAAAGATAAGAAAATAATTTTATTTGCCCCTACATACAGAGGGACATTAGTAAGAGAAGCTGATTATAATTTTGAAGAAGCGAATTTAAACAAACTGAGCAGTGTATTAGGTGATGAATATGTAATATTAACAAGATGGCATCCTGCGCTGAAAAATAATATAAAGAGGGGGCTTTCTAAAGTTAAATACTGTGATTTCGGAGACAGAATAATAGATTTTACCGAGTATAAAAATGTAAACGATTTACTTATTGCATGTGATATCATGATTACAGATTATTCTTCTATTATATTTGATTATTTTCCTCTGCATAAACCTGTAGTGTACTTTGCGTATGACAGAGATGAATATTCAGGAGGCAGAGGTCTTTATTATGATTTTGATAAATATCTGTTCGGAAATGTTGCCGAAGATTTTAATCAGTTAGTAAAATCAGTAAAAGATGAGAATTTATGCGAGGAACAGAGAAAGGACTTTTATGACTTGTTTTTAGACAGCTGTGACGGAAATTCTACAGAGAGGGTATGCGATTTGATATGGAATATGGATTAGACGAAAATAAATCATGCAGGAAATTAAACTTTTTAGATATTGCAGAAAATATAATAATTATATCTTCTGTTATAATTTTTATGCTGAACTATACTATTGTAGGAGTAGTTGAACCTGGTATATTTTCTCCTTTAAAAAATATCGTGATGCTTGCTTTTTTTGCATTGTTTATATACAGGTTTTTTTCGGTATCTAAAAATCAGAGAAGAACTTTTTTTACAAAAAAAGTTTTTATTTTGCCATGTTTTGTATGGATTGTTTTGTTTTTTGCTGCAAGATTGGTTACCTTTGCTGCGGAGGGGTTTCAATACGGCATTGCCAGAGAAATTTTTTTTGAATTTGTTTTTTTAATAGCAATATGTGAGTGGACTGTAGGAAAGAATGTAAAGATAGATTTGCTTGCTGCTATTTTTATAATAGTAAATTTATTAATAAATATTGCCAATACATATTGCATTCATATAATTAAGCTGAGCTTTGAAGGCATAGATAAGAGCACTGCGGTAATGGAAATTTTAACAAGTTTAAAGACTTATAGTTCTTATGGAGCAGAATATAATCTGGCTGTTTTATACACAAATCCAAATTCGGCAGGAATAATGACAGGGCTTGCTATATTATTAAGCTTTATGTTTATAAAAAATAAAAAGCTTATACCGCTGTTGTCTATATACTGGCTTTATTCAATATACGTAATGTTGGAATATGAGTCGCGGGGGGCAATACTGAGTTTTGCAGCGGCATGTGTAAGTATTTTTGCGATGTTGTTGTTAAAGAAGCTGTCTCCTAAGACAATAATTTCATTATGTTTAATTTTGTGTGCGGGCTTTGCGATTGTAATATATGGGATAATTGGATATAATCTAAACGATAATAATAAAGAGCTTACGAAAATTGAAGAGCAAATAAATGTTTTAAGTACGGGACGGTATAAAATTTGGCAGGATTGTTATATTTCGCATCAGGATAAGCGGGCTTTCGGAACAGGAAACGCTGCCTTGGAAAAGGAACAGCGAAATGAATATCTGAAAAGTGAATTTGAAAATACATATGGTTCGGATTCGGGATTTATACCGACAACTTTCAGTGTGCACAATGGATATCTGGCAACTGTATTTATAACAGGCTGGATTGGATTTATAATTTTTATTGTAATAATGATGAATAAAGTTATAAATGCAAAGATTTTTTATAAACGAAACAAACTCAGCATAATAATGGCTTCGGTAGTGATTTTCACATTTATGGTAAGCAACTTTGAAGCGTTGCTGATAACCAGCAGATATTATACAATTTTACTGACATTTATAATATTAGCATGGGATGTTTCGGGTGAGAAAGGAAGACAGGAGTGTAAATGAAGCCGGAAGAAAGTATCGGATATATAAAATTCAATAAAATTTTGGCGTATATTCTTGCAGTATTGTTTTTGTCGGCTGCATGCGGGCTTGCAGCAGTAAGCGGTTCCCATTCACTTACAAATACTTATGATGCAGGTAAAATCTGTGATGTTCGTAACGGAGCAATGAATATAAATATAAATCCCTTAAGTGAGGACAATTATTTTTGGGTATCAACTGTAGAAGATGCGTTTCAATGGAACTATATGTATATAGATATAAGCGACGCTGATTTTCAAAGTGCTGATTTTCAGATTCAAGGGTATAATGAAGGAACACCTACAGGAGATGCCGAAAAATATCGGATATCGACAGGATATAATGAAATAAAACTTAGCGGGGCGGCTTTTGATACTGTAAAGATAGAAGTGATTGGAGAAGAGCCGGTAACATTTTCTACTAAATTTATACAGTTTAGAGAAAATAAGTTTTTCTTTTCATTAAGCCGTTATCTTGGGTTTGTAGGAATTTTCGCATCGGTTTTTATATTTATAAGTGGTTTGATAATTTTATTTATCAGAAAAAGAAATTTAAAAATTGACTGGTACGGACCTATAGACTTTTTACAGGATATTTATTTGTCGCTGGGAAACAGATTCTTAAAGATTTCACTGAAAGTACCTTACAAAGTTAAACATATACTGAGAATAACCGCATTAATCGTCTGGATGTTCTGGATTATGTTTATATACAATATTGGAAAATATATGCTTACGGCATATTTTAAATATAATGTATTGATATTTTGCGTGATAATGTTTCTTATAGCGGTTAGTTTAATCGAAAAACCTCTTGAGAAAAAAGACTGGAATAAGCCCTTAGTTCACGCATGGTTGTGGCTCAGTATACTGATGTGTATATCTGAATTTTTTATAAGCAAAAGATTTTGTATGATAGGTTATGTTAACCTCACGGTCTTTGGATTTTATTATTTTGTATGGAACAATCTGGAAGAGCGGGAAAGGATTGTTAATGAAATAATAACATCCTTTAAAATCGCTTTTTTAATATCATTATGTTTTACTTTGACATGCAGACCAAGAGATGAAATGGGAGGTCTGATAGGGCATACATGGAATCCGAATATATATGGAATATTCTGTGCTATAGTATTGATGGCATTTTTAGCGTCAATAAGGAAAAATTTTATATACCGAAAGAATAAAATACATTTAATTTTTAATATTATGGGAGCAATTATATCTTTATCATTTGTGCTTTTGGCAGGTTCAAGGGCGGGAATGGTAATTGCTGTGCCGGGAATGATGTTTTTTCTTATCGAATACATATCCTTTGTTAGAAAAGGTTTGGTTGGAAAAGCTAAGGGTATTGCAGGACTATTTGTATTTGCAGGTGTTTTTTATGCAGTACATGTATTTTTGTCATGGGCAACGGTTAATCTGCCCTTGGTTCAGGTTGTATTTTCATGGGACAGCAGCATACCGAATGAATCTTTGAAAAGTGTAATTTCTGTAGGAATGGAGACACCGGCATTTCAGAATATAATGTATAATGAGAATGCAAGAGCATTTCTGACAGGACGTAACTTATACTGGGCGGAATATCTGCGAAGCATAAATTTTTTGGGACATGAGTATTATCCTGTAATGTGGGGAGGTGCCAGATATCCTCATAATGGTATTTTGGGTATAATATACAGATATGGAATATTGACAGCTGTGCCATATATAATAATGTTTTTAAATGTATGCACAGAATCATTTAAAATGTATTTCAATGAGCGTAAAAAGGGGTCTTCTTCTTTTTATATATGGATATGCGCTTTAGGAATATCATTTTGCATGCTTGTCGAAAATTTTGAAAGACCGTTTTTAGCTACTGAATGGTTATGGTGGTATTGGATGCTGGGATTTCTGTTTGTAAAAGAAAAGCGGGATAAATTAAAAGGTGATACGGAGGAACATTTATGATATTTGGAGTTATTTTAGCAGGCGGAATAGGAAGTCGAATGGGAAGCGGCGAAAAACCTAAGCAGTATATAAACATAGGAAGAAAGCCTATAATAATTCATACTGTAGAAAAATTTATGATGATAAGTCAGTTTGAAAAAATATTGGTACTTTGCCCTGAGGAATGGATGGAATACACTGATGAGTTAATCGGAAAGCATATACAGGCAAGAGAAAATATAATTGTTTTATCAGGAGGAAATACAAGAAATGAAACTCTTATGAATGCGATAAAATATATAGATTCGGAAAATATGCTAAACGAAGATACAATAATAGTAACTCATGATGCTGTCAGACCTTTTGTAACCACCAGGATACTTAAAGATAATATTAAAGCTTTGGAAAAATATGAAGCTTGTGATACTGTAATACCTGCTACAGATACAATAGTACAGTCTAAAGACGGTGACATCATATCAAGCATTCCTGACAGAAAATATCTGTATCAGGGACAGACTCCTCAGAGCTTTAAAGCAAAAAAACTACAGATGCTTTATAATGAATTATCGGAAGACGAGAAAGATATATTGACAGATGCAGCAAAAATTTTTGCTATAAAGAACCAATCGGTACATTTGGTAAAAGGTGAAACGTTTAATATTAAAATAACTTATCCTTATGATTTAACAGTGGCAGAATCTTTGATAAGAAATGGATTATAGATATAAAAGGTGGTATTATGTTAAACACAGTGTACAGGCTTGTAAAGCCAAGAAAGTTTGAGATTGAATTTGAGAATATAGAGCTTACAGATGAAGTTGTAATAGTCAGACCTACTCATCTGAGCATATGCAATGCTGACCAAAGATATTATCAGGGGAAAAGAGACCCGAAAATTCTTGAAAAAAAACTGCCTATGGCGCTTATACATGAGGCGGTAGGTGAAGTTATATATGATAGTAAAGGTGAATTTAAATCAGGACAGAAAGTAGTTATGATTCCCAATACCCCTTACGAGGAAGATGCGGTAATAGCGGAGAATTATTTGCGCAGCAGTAAATTCAGAGCAAGCGGATTCGACGGATTTATGCAGGATAATGTAGCCATGAGAAGAGATAGGCTTGTTGTTTTGCCTGATAATATTGAACTTAATGTTGCAGCTTTCATTGAGATAATTTCAGTAAGCTATCATACAGTAAGTAGATTTCTGGATATGAGCCATAAAAGAAGAGATTCCATAGCTATTTGGGGTGATGGAAATTTAGCATACATAGTTTCGCTTATTTTGAAGAAATTTTTGCCTGATGTTAAATTGTACATCATGGGAGTACATGAGGATAAACTTCAAAATTTTACATTTGCCGATGAAACTTTTCATGTGAATAAAATACCTGGAAACATTAGTTTTGACCACGCCTTTGAGTGTGTAGGCGGACCGGGATGTGAGATGGCGGATAATCAGATAATAGATTATATAAAACCAGAAGGGTCGATAGCACTTATGGGGGTGAGTGAGAACAGAGTTCCTATAAATACCAGAATGGTATTGGAAAAGGGACTCAGAATATTTGGAAGCAGCAGAAGCGGAAGAGAAGATTTCATAAAAACTGTAGAATTTTTATCTGAATACCCAAAATCAGCAAAGCTGATGTCTAATCTGGTGGATTCAGTGATAGATGTAAGAAATGTTGACGATATGAATGAAGCTTTTGAAAGTGATATTAAAAAATTCGGCGGAAAAACAATAATGCTTTGGAATGTGTAATTAGAAGGAGTATGGATGTGCCTAAAATTTCTGTAGTTATTCCCGCATATAATCTGGAGACAGAGCTGAGCGATATGCTTGATTCTCTTCTGAAACAAAGCTTTTGTGATTATGAAGCAATTATTGTTAACGACGGAAGCAGTGACAGGACAGAAATAATAGCTGGAGAATTTTCAGATAAAGATAAAAGGTTTAGATTTATTTCACAGAAAAATCAGGGTGTTTCGTCTGCAAGAAACAGAGGTATTGAATGCGCAAGAGGAGACTATTTGATATTCTTTGATGGTGATGATTTCATTCCGGCTGATTCATTGAAGAATCTATATGATTCCATTATTAAAAATAACAGCGACATGGCTGTAGGAATAATGGAAACATACAGTGACGGTACATCGGAGATAAATAAAGCAAGCAAGAATTTAGCTGAAAAAGATTGTATTTTTCCTCAGGACATAAATTTTATAAAAACATGGTCTCAGTGCAATAAGCTTTACAGAAAGGATTTTATTACAGATAACAACATAAAATTTTTAGATGTAAAGGTTGCAGAAGACGGACATTTTTTATATCAGGTTTTGTCTAAATCACCTGTTATATGCGGATGCAATGCGATAGTATACAGATATATGAGAAAACCTTTTTGGCAGGGATATCACACAGCTTCAAAAAATGTGGATGAAATATATTTATATGACAGAATAAAGGTTTATAATGATATGCTTCAGATATCGGATATGATTCTTTCCGGAGCTAGTGACAGTGAGAGAGAAATATATAAGATGAATCTTGTAAGCAGATTTATAAAAGGCGGAATTATACAAGCTTTTTACAGAAGAATCTGGCGTTGTGATGATAGTATAGAGAACAGGCTTTCAGATGCACTGAAAAAATATATTAATATAATTGATAAGAAAACCTTGGATAAAATATGCTCGGAGAATTGGGATATACCTATTGAAGATATACTGAAAAACAATTTAAATAATTTAAAAAAATCTATATATGAGAATCCAGAGGTTTCGGTAGCCCTTTCATCGGAGCTGGATAAAGATGAATTAAACTTTACGGTAAGAAGCTTTTATAATCAGGAGTTTCCGAGTTTTGAAATCCTTGTAGACAGTAAGATTTTTAATGCGCTTGACGATGATTTGAAGGACGTTAAAAATATGAGGATGGTAAACTGTGAAAGTTATGACAAGAACATATTTATTGAAGAGGCAAGAGGAAAGTATATTTTATTTATTGATTTTGCCTCGGCATATAGTGTGCATTCTCTAAAAAAAATGTGCGAAAAGCTTAAATGGAATAACAACCTTGATTTTGTATCAGCTTATTTTAAAGGAATGAATACAAAAAATCTATACAGCAGGGAATTGTATAGCTGTCCGCTTTGCAGCAGTGAAGCTATTTTTGGATATAGTGACAGAGCAAAACGCAGATATACCAAAATAAATGGGCTGGATAATATGTTTTCAAATAAATTATTTAAAATTGACAGTATTAAGAACTTTATATTCACTTCGCATGATGTTGATGATGTTAAATACTTGTACAGATATAAGAATTTTGAAAAAATGCGCAATACGCAGATATTGACATATGTAACAGATGATATATTAAAAAAACGTGCGTCTGCAGATGTAAGACCTATTGATATAAAAATTAATTTTGCAGTAAATCGTATATTGAAACCGTTTGCGGGAAAGGGTATTAAAAAATTTATAAAAGGATAGTATATGACGTTTATTGTAACTGTATTTAAAGCTGTTTTAAATTTAATATTTGCTTTTATGAAACTGAGTCCTGTACGTAATAAAATTTCGATTTTGAGCCGTCAGTCAGATAATAAGACCTTGGATATAGAGCTTCTTGAAAAAGAGATTTCGAAACAGGACGGAACAATAAAGGTTGTTTGTCTTTGCAGGACATTAAAGCCCGGATTCAAATCGTATATTATGTATTTGTTTCATTTGCTGAGACAGATGTATCATATAGCTACTTCTAAGATTGTTATAATAGATGGATACTGTATGGGAATAAGTTTGCTGAAGCAGAGGAAGTCTTTAACCGTAGTACAGATTTGGCATGCTCTTGGTTCTTTAAAGAAGTTTGGCTACAGTATATTCGATAAGGAAGAGGGAAGAGACAGAAAAATTGCAGAGCTTATGAATATGCATAAGAATTACGATATAATATTTTCCAGCAGTAAATACTGCGTTGATAATTTTGCAGAGGCTTTTAATTATCCTTCGGAAGCAATACATGTTGCATCACTTCCCAGAGTGGATATTTTAACAGATAACTATCATAATGAAAATTTAAAAATTAAAATACTTGAAAAGTATCCTTTTCTTGGAGATAAAAAGAATATTGTATATGCACCTACATTCAGAAAAGATAATACTGACGGCGACAGGGCAGTTGAAAATTTAATCAGTGCAATTGATTTCAGCGAGTATAATCTCATAATAAAAGCACATCCGCTTATGAAACTTAATATTAGAAGAGAAGGCGTTTTGGTAGATAATATATTTTCATCTATAGATATGTTTTCCGCGGCAGATTTTGTAATATTAGATTATTCAGCTATAGTATATGAAGCGGCAGTTATGAGAAAACCTTTGTTTTTTTATACATTTGATTTAGATAAATATAAAGATAACAGAGATTTCTATATTGAATATGAAGAAGAAATGCCTGGTATAGTTTCACAGGATGCCGAGTGTATTGTAAATGCAATAAAAAATAATGAATATGATTTAACTATAGTCAGAGAGTTTGCCGATAAATATGTTGAAATTCAGGAAAACTGCACATATAGGATGGCAAGATTTATATTAAATTCAGGAAAATAGTATGATGAATTTAATAGATACAAAAACATTGCGTTTTCTGATGGTCGGTATTATAAATACGGCGGTAGGAACGGCAATAATGTTTTGCCTTTACAATATATTTAATTGTTCATACTGGGTATCTTCTTCAGCCAACTATATTTTGACAAGTATTTTAAGTTATGGATTAAACAAGAGATTTACTTTTAATTACAGAGGAAAAAATTTGTGCAGCAGCATAAAATTTGCCGTAAATATAGCAGTGTGTTATTTTGCTGCTTACGGTATGGCAAAGCCTGTCATCGCAGCTGTAATTGACAAAGGGTCTGTACCTTTGCAGGAAAATATAGCTATGTTTGCAGGAATGTGCATCTTTACGGCACTTAATTATTTAGGACAGAGATTTTTTGTTTTTAAGGATTCTGATATGAGACACAGATTAAATTATAAAGATAAATACAATATATGGATTAACAGTAAATATATAGATGAATCGGATAGGAAGATACTTCTTGATATGTCTGACGAAGAGCGTTATGAATTATTTTACAGAGATATTGAATTCGGTACATCCGGAATGAGGGGAAAAGTCGGACTTGGAGCAAACCGGATAAATAAATATACAATAAGGCTGGCAGCAAAGGGCATGGCTGAGTATATGGGAAGAGGTTCCCGGGTAGTAATAGCTTATGACACCCGAATTGATTCACGATTTTTTGCAGAAGAGACAGCCAGAGTTTTGGCAAAGTCCGGCATAAAGGCAATACTTTTTGACAGGGTTTCTCCTGTTCCACTGCTTTCTTTTGCTGTAAGATATCTTTGCTGTGACGGCGGTATAGTTATTACAGCCAGCCATAACACTAAAGAATATAATGGATTTAAGACATATAATAAATTCGGAATACAGATGAATCCCGAGGCTACCGGTAAAATCTTCGAGCATATGAAAAATATCAAAGATCCGCTGGATATAACGATGTCGGATATTTCCTCTGATAATATAACATTTATAGGAGAGGATATAGCTGAGAAATTTACAGAACAGCTTATGAAACAGTCGCTGCTTAAAGATGAAACGGCTAAAAATAATCTCAATGTTCTTTATACACCTTTGTATGGTTCTGGAAGAGATTATGTAAAAACGGCTTTGAAAAAGGATGGCTTTTTTAATTTAAGGATGGTTTCAAAGCAATCGGAGTTTAACGGACAGTTTCCGGGGCTTGACAGACCAAACCCAGAGGATATTTCCGTATTTAAATATGCGGAGAAAGCAGCCCGTGAAGATGATATTGATATCATAATAGCAACAGATCCGGATTGTGACAGAATAGGAGTTGGCGTAAATACGGGAGATAATATTGAATATTTAAATGGAAACGAAACAGGAGCATTACTGATAGATTTTATAAGCAAAATGAAGTCTGTTCAGGGCAAATACATGATAACCACAATAGTTACCGGAGACATGGGAGCCGTTATTGCAGAAAAAAAGGGCGCCAATGTTTTAAAAACGCTGACAGGCTCAAAGTTTATATGTGAAGAAATTCAGAAGATTGCTGATGACATGTTTATTATGGGCTATGAGGAAAGTTATGGGTATGTTACGGCAAATCATGTTCGGGATAAAGATGGTATTTCGGCGGCGATGTTTATCTGCGAAATGGCAGCTTATTATAAAACAAAAGGACTAACTCTTATAGATGTGCTTAATGAGCTGTATAAAGAGTTTGGCTTTTATGTTACATTTCAGGATTCTTTTGATTTTGAAGGTCATAAAGGGGCTGAAAAAATAAAAACTTTTATGAATAATTTAAGGCTTGCAGGAAAATCGACTTTTACAGAATACTTGGAAGAAAACGACTGCGTAGATGTTATCGATTATAGGGAAGGGGTCGGAGAGCTTCCTGTATCGAATGTTCTTAAATTTATATTTGAAGATGGCTCGTGGGCAGCGGTAAGACCTTCAGGAACAGAGCCTAAAATCAAATTTTACTATTGCATAAAAGGAAAAGACAGGGAATCAGCAGAATCATTTCTGCGAATATTGAGAAATAATATAAATAGCAGGATAAATATGTTGTAGATTATCATATCTTCACATAATTTTCACAGCCACACGCGGGTGAATTATTGATTTACATTATATGTATTGGTATAATGGTCTGTGACGTGAAAGGAAAAGGTGTTGCAATGGGCGATAACAGGACACGAGATAATAGTTACAGAAATAATGAAAAGAGTGCAAGAGAACAGGCTTATCAGGAATATCTGAATTTGAGAGAAAACAGAAGCGGAAGAGGAAACTATGTAAAAGACGATACTTTGTATGGTTCTTATTTTTCAAAATCGAATAAAAGCAGCTACAGTCAGAGCAATTCATCAGGATTCGGAAGTTCGGTAGAAAATACGCCGTATGGCAATTCCCAGATGAGAAAGAAGAGCAAGGCGGATGCAGAGAGGGAAGCCTATTTGAAAGAACGCGAGCGTGACGGAAGAAAAAATAAGAAACCTGTAGCAAAACAGGGCAGAGTAAATAAAGCGGACAAGCTTACAAGGGCGGAGAAAAAGGCTGAGAAAAAAGCACAAAAAAGCGGTCAGATGTATTCTTCCGGAGGAAGCGGCGGAAAAAGGAGAAAGAATGGAAAAGGTCTTAAGATTGCTTTAATAGTCGTTCTGGTTTTAGTTTTGGGTATAGGTGGAGTTATTGCTGCAGGGTTGACTGTTGTTAAGAACACCTTAGATAATGTGGGAAGAATAGAACTTGACCCTGAAAAGATAGGTATAAACCCTCAGGTTGATTCGGACTTGCGTAATTATAGGAATATAGCAGTTCTCGGAATTGATGCGCGAGATATGACAAACGATAAGGATGTAAGAAGTGATGCTATAATAGTAGCAAGTATAAATAAGGAAACCAATGAGATAAAAATGTTTTCTGTATACAGAGATACCATGCTTGATTTAGGAGAAGATTCTCCGGGGCTTGATAAGGTTACCCATGGATATTTTTACGGCGGACCTACAAAGATGCTATATGCTTTGAACAAGAATTTAGACTTGAATATCAAAGAAGTCGTTGTTGTAAACTGGAAATCGGTAGCAGATACCGTAGATGCTCTGGGAGGTCTTGACATAGAGATTCAGGATTCTGAAATTAAAGAGATGAACAAATACATACAAGATACATATAATAATATAGGAGGCTCAAATAAAAAAATTCAAAATGCAGGTATGCAGACGCTTAACGGAAATCAGGCAGTTACATATGCCAGAATCAGAAAGGATGCTGCTACAGGTGACTATAGAAGAAACGAGCGAATGAAGATAGTAGTGAAAGCGGCTTTTGAAAAGGCCAAGAAGATGGATGTTAAAAAGGTTAAAAAGATTTCAGAAGATATTTTGCCTGAAATTAAGACAAACATGTCTTCTGCCGATATGATGGCAATGCTTTTGAAACTCACTTCCTATTCAATGACAGACAGTGTGGGCTGGCCGTATGAGGTAGGCAGCTGGAGCAATAACGGATGGTATGGACCTCCTATTACTTTATCCAGCAATGTAAGTAAACTTCACGAGGAATTCTTCAATCAGCAGGATTATACTCCTACTCAGGATGTGCAGAAGATAAGCAGGAGGATTTCTGCTAAAACAGGTTTGTATTAATTGCATGTTATAAAAGGAAAGGTATTATATGAAAGACAAATTATCACTTTTGATTTTATTCGGAGGGGCATCATCGGAACATGAGGTATCATGTGCTTCTGCGGAGTCTGTGTTAAACAATATTGACAGTGAGAAATATCATATAAACACTATAGGCATTACTAAGGAGGGGAACTGGTTTTTGACAAGTTCCCCTGCTGTTAATATCGGCAATGGTTTGTGGGTATATGATAAAAACAACAAAAGAGCCGCTCTTTCACTGGATACAAACAACAGAGGAATTTTAGCGGAGGAAAGAGACGGAACTTATACAAAGATAAAAATAGATGTGGTTTTTCCGGTTCTGCATGGAAAAAATGGAGAAGACGGAACTGTACAGGGGATGTTTCAGATTGCAGGACTTCCTTTTGTAGGTTCTGATACAACGGCATCATCTGCATCTATGGATAAGGCGATAACAAAGGCAATGATTGAGCAGGCGGGAAGCGTTAATCAGGCAAATTCGTTTATATTGCATAAAAAGACATATGACTGCAATAAGGAGGGAGAAATTATTGCAATCAGTGAATATTTTGACGATGAATTTCCTTTGTTTGTAAAGCCTGCAAATGCAGGTTCGTCTGTGGGAATAAGCAAAGTAAAAAGAAAAGAGGATTTGCCTGAGGCTTTGGAATTGGCATTTAAAGAGGATGATAAAATTGTTATAGAAGAAGCGATAACAGGAAGAGAAATAGAAGTCGCTGTTTTGGGAAATGAAAACCCAAGAGCTTCGTGCATAGGGGAGATATTTGCGGCTAATGAATTTTATGATTACAATGCCAAATATGAAAACAAAGATTCCAGAACAGATATAGTAAGAGACCTTGATACCGAGAAAGAACGGGAGATAAGGGAGACCGCCGTTAGAGTATATGAAATAATGGGGTGCAGCGGACTTTCGAGAGTGGATTTTTTTCTGAAGGAAAGCGGCAAAGTAATATTTAATGAGATAAATACCCTGCCGGGATTTACTAATATAAGTATGTATCCGAAACTTTGGGAGGAATCGGGGATTACGTACAGCCATCTTATTGATGAACTTATAGATTTGGCGGTTGGAAAATAATTTTATACAAAAACAGGAGAGGAAGAAATGGCAAAAGAAAAAATAAACTTTGAAGATGAGCAGATAAAGTTATGTTATAGACATACAACTTCACATATTATGGCGCAGGCCGTAAAAAAGTTATGGCCCGATGCGAAACTTGCAATAGGTCCTGCAATAGACAACGGGTTTTATTATGATTTTGATATGGAACATAAGCTGAATGAGCAAGATCTTCTTAAAATTCAAAAAGAAATGAAAAAAATAATACAGGCAAATTATCCGTTGGAGAGATTCGAACTGCCAAGAGAAGAGGCTATAAAGTTTATGGCTGACAGAAATGAAGATTACAAGGTGGAACTTATCGAAGACCTGCCGGAAGATGAAGTAATTTCCTTTTATCAGCAGGGCGATTTTGTAGACCTTTGCGCAGGACCTCATATGGAAAGAACAGGACAGATAAAAGCTGTGAAACTTCAAAGCGTTGCAGGAGCATACTGGCGAGGCGATGTGAACAGAAAGATGCTGCAGAGAATATACGGCACATGTTTTCCGAGCCAGGATGAGCTCGACCAGTATATTGCAAGACTGGAAGAAGCTAAGAAAAGAGACCACAGGAAGATAGGAAAGGAGATGGACTTATTTGCTCTTTATGATGAAGGTCCGGGATTTCCTTTCTTTATGCCAAAGGGAATGATAATAAGGAATGAACTCGAAGCGTTTTGGAAATCGGAGCACAGGAAGAGGGGATATGAAGAAATAAAAACCCCTCTAATTATGAATGAGCAGCTTTGGAGAACTTCAGGGCATTGGGACCATTATAAGGACAATATGTATTTTACTAAAATTGATGGCGAGGACTATGCTATTAAACCTATGAACTGCCCCGGAGCACTTTTGGCATACAAGAGAAAAATGTGGTCTTACAGAGATTTTCCTGTAAGAATGGGAGAATTAGGCCAGGTTCACAGGCATGAACTTTCAGGAGCGCTTCATGGTCTTATGAGGGTAAGAACTTTTACTCAGGATGACGCTCATATCTTTATGCTGCCTGACCAGATAAAAGATGAGGTTCTTGGCGTAATAAAATTCATTGATGATGTATATAAAATGTTTGGATTTAATTATCATATAGAGCTTTCCACAAGACCGGATGATTCTATGGGTACAGATGAGGAATGGGAAGCTGCGGAAAACGCTTTAAGGGAAGCTATGGAAAACGTAGATGCAGCTTATGTGATAAATGAGGGCGATGGTGCATTTTATGGACCGAAGCTCGATTTTCATCTTGAAGATTCTCTCGGAAGAACATGGCAGTGCGGTACAATACAGCTGGATATGCAGATGCCTCAGAGGTTTGACATTAATTATGTTGGCTCTGATGGTGAAAAACACAGACCGGTTATGATACACAGAGTAATATTCGGGTCAATAGAGAGATTTATAGGTATACTTACAGAACATTTTGCCGGAAAATTTCCTCTTTGGATTGCTCCGGTGCAGGTAAAACTTCTCACAGTTACGGAAAAATTTACAGATTATGCGATGGAAGTTGCCAAAATGTTTGAGGAAGCCGGACTTCGTGTTGAAACAGATATAAGAAATGAGAAAATAGGATATAAACTGAGAGAAGCGAGGAATGAAAGAAATCCGTATATCTGTATCATAGGAGAAAAGGAAGTTGAAGCGAAAAACCTTACGGTAAGAGACAATAAGACGGGAGAACAGACGGAAATGACTCCTGGTGAGCTTTCTGAGAAGTTGCTTAAGGAGATAGAGGATAAAGCGCTTTAGTTTTTCAGCAGAGCCAAGGCAATATGAAAACGATAGGTATTAAACAATGAATGATAATAAAGAAAAAAGAGATATGAGCGCCCGGGATATATGGCGTGAGAAAAATAAAAAAGGCTGCGGCTCTGATAAAGAAAGTGGAAATTGCTGCGGAAGTGAAGTGCATAATAATGATTATTCGCAAGAGCATTCGTATATAGGTATAGGAGGAGAAAGTTTTACGGCAGCCGGAAATAAGCGGAGAAAGTATAATAAATCTCTTGTAATTTTTATTGCCATACTGGCAGGGCTGTTTCTCATTGGATTAATCTTTAAGATTTCAGGTATAAATTCGGGAATGAGCGACGGGATAAAAAACGCTTCAAAGATAGGAGAAAAGCATATAGGAGTTCTTTATATAGAAGGAACTATAGGCGGAAGTGATGGTCAATACAATCATCAATACGTGCTCGACACTCTTGACGGAATGATTAGAAATAAAAATAATCGCGGACTTATGCTTTATGTAAATACTCCCGGCGGAAGTGTATATGAAAGTGATGAGGTTTATTCCAAGATAAAGGAATATCAAGAAAAAACGGGGCGTCCTGTATATTCATATATGGCTTCTCAGGCAACTTCCGGAGGTTATTATATATCTGCGCCTTCAGATAAGATAATTGCCAACAGAAACTGCTGGACCGGTTCAATTGGTGTTACAATGGGTACTTTATTTGATATTTCCGGACTTCTGGAAAAGTATGGAATAAAATCCGAAACAGTAACTTCAGGAGCAAATAAATCCATGGGCAGTATGACAGAGCCGGTTACAGAACAGCAAAGACAGATAATGCAGTCTATGGTAGATGAAGCTTACGAACAGTTTGTGGGAATCGTTGCAGAAGGCAGGGCTTTGAACGTAGATTATGTTAAATCTATTTCCGACGGCAGGATTTATACCGCAGCGCAGGCAAAGGATATAAAGCTTGTAGATGAAGTTGTCCAAACTTATGATGATGCTTTGGAAAAAATGGAAAAGGAATGCGGACTCTATGAATGTGAAATTTATAATTTCAGATATGAAAAAGAAGAAGGTCTCTTGACTGATTTTATTAAAAGCATTGATAAATTAGCTGAATCAGGGAAAACGAACAGTGATATAAGCGCTTTGATACAGCTTATGGAAAAACAAAATCAGATTCCTTTGCAGTATATGTGTGAGGTAATAAAATAAATGAAACATATATGCGTAAATACGGGCGCTGCGGCCGGTAAACTTTTAGTGTATGTAACTATGATATTATATTTTTGCATGACGGATGATTTTGTATTCTGCCCGGCAACTTAAAATAATGATAAAATGACCGATGCTGGAAGAGTATCGGTCATTTTTGCGCACGATGTTCATTCTTACGATGAAAGTTATAAGATTCAAAGATATGAACGCATTTTTTTAGATGAAAGCCTAAGAAAGACAAATCTGTTGTCGATATATTCAATTCGGTCTCTCTGACACGAAGAAGAGGGACTTGCAGGTTACCCCTCTATAGTCAGAGCTTATGTAACAGGGAATGTACTTGAAAGCTGCAGCGGAAGTAAATGAAAGCGTATCAAATTTCATGTGAGTGGCAAGACTCTATTGCAGCGGAAGGTTTTGCAGTGAAGAAGCACATAATATAGTCTTGCAAATCATGATAATATTCAGTGATATCACTTTTTAGACTATATTTCAATACTGTAAAAGTATTGGAATATATATCAGAGTATGATAAAATAAAGCCGTATGTAATGATTTAGATTTGATTAGGATATAGTTATGAGTTCAAAGACATTGAGAATAGCAATTTTAATAATCGTGGATGCGTTTATTGTAGCATTCAGTTCAATAATGCCGTTAGCTCTTAGATTTGGAATTTTTACTATGGATATTTCCTATCTGGAGCCTGCCGTAAAATGTCTTCCTGCGGATGTTGTAATAACGATAGGAGTATTGGCATTATTTAAATTATATAACAGAGTATGGACCTATGCGGGAATAGATGAGATGCTCTCTGTATTCAAGGCATCTCTTGTTATAGAAGCTTTATATGTAGCGTACAGGATATTTGCGCAGATAGCCATGCCGAGGAGTTTTTACATTTTCAACTGGGTTTTTTTATTTATATTGCTTGCAGGCTCAAGAGTTTCCATAAGGATATGGAGGCAGTTCAGAAGAAAATATGAGAAAAGCGGAGTTCACAGGAATGTGATGGTAATAGGCGCAGGTTCAGCTGCATCGCTTTTGATTAAGGAATTGCAGTACGGACCGGGTAATTCTGAGATTGTATGTATAATAGATGACAACCCGGCCAAAACTGGAAAATACATTCATAATATTCCTATTGTCGGAAAGAGAAGCGATGTTCCGTACATGGCTCAAAAATACAAGGTGGATGAAATTATAATAGCGATTCCGTCAGCATCTCCTGTGATTATACGTGATATATTGAATATCTGTCAGGAGACAAACGCCAAATTAAAAATACTTCCATCTATAGCAACAAGTTTGACATCATCTTTAAGCCAGACTGTAAGAGAAGTAAATTATGAGGATTTGCTGGGAAGGGATGCTGTTGTTATAACGAATCCCGATCTTACAGAGTTTGTATCAGGGAAAACCATTATGGTTACAGGAGGAGGAGGAACTATAGGTTCCGAGCTTTGCAGGCAAATAGTAGCAAACAGCCCTAAACAGCTTTTGGTAGTTGATATATACGAAAACGGTGCTTATGAGCTGCAAATGGAGCTTAAACGGTACTATTCCGATGCTGATGTTAAGGTTCTTATAGCTTCCGTAAGAGACTATGACAGGATGGAAGCTATTTTTAAGAAATATAAACCGGATGTTATATATCATGCGGCGGCTCATAAACATGTGCCGCTGATGGAGGAATCACCAAATGAAGCCGTAAAAAATAATTGCAGGGGAACATTGAACATGTCTGAATTGGCAGATAAATATGGTGTTAAAAAGTTTGTGCTCATTTCCACAGATAAGGCTGTTAGACCTACTAACGTTATGGGGGCTACAAAACGAATATGTGAAATGATAGTTCAGACGTACAGTAAAAAATCTGATACGGAATTTGCAGCAGTTAGATTCGGAAATGTACTTGGCAGCAACGGCTCGGTTATACCGCTTTTTCTCAAGCAGATAGAAGACGGCGGTCCGGTAACTCTTACGCATAAAGAGATAACGAGATTTTTTATGACTGTAAGCGAAGCTGTTTCACTGGTGCTTAAAGCAGGGCTTATGGCTAAAGGCGGTGAAATTTTTGTGCTTGATATGGGACAACCTGTTAAAATCTATGATCTTGCAGTAAACCTTATTAAGATGAAAGGATATATACCGGATAAGGATATAAAAATAGAAATAGTGGGACTGAGACCCGGAGAAAAGCTTTATGAAGAGCTTCTTATGGCAGAGGAAGGTCTTCAGAGCACTACTAATGATTTGATATTTATAGGTAAGCCTATTGATTTAGACGGAAATAAATTCTTAAAAAAGCTTGAACATCTTATAAATGAGTCGTACAAAAATAAGAATGATATAAAAAAAGAAATAGAAAAAGTGTGTGATACTTATACACCGCAATAGGAGATATACATGAAAAAGATTAATATACCGTTTTCACCACCTGATATTTCTCAAAGTGAGATAGATTCGGTAGTGGAAACTTTAAAGTCCGGATGGATAACTACCGGACCTAAAACAAAACAGTTTGAAAATCAAATTGCTGAATATATAGGAACAGAAAAAGCTGTATGCTTAAACTCTTCTACAGCCGCTATGGAAATGACTTTAAGACTTTTGGGCATTGGAGAAGGAGACGAAGTGATTGTTCCAGCGTATACTTATACAGCGAGCTGCAGCGTAATTTGTCATGTTGGCGCCACTCCTGTTATGGTAGATATAAAAAAAGACAGTCCAGAAATTGATTTTGATAAAGTGTCCGAAGCAATTACAGAAAAAACGAAAGCTATTATACCTGTAGATATTGCAGGCATTATTTGTGATTACGAAACATTATATAGTGTTTTGCAGAAAAAGAAAATTTTATTTAAATCCAATTATTATAATAAAATTCAAAAATATTTTGATAGGATTATTGTTATAGCAGATTCTGCTCATGGATTTGGAGCTGTTAAAAATGACCGAAAGTCCGGACAATTTGCAGACTTTACATGTTATTCTTTTCATGCTGTAAAGAATCTTACAACTGCAGAAGGTGGGGCAGTTGCATGGAGAACTATTGACGGAGTTGATAATGAGTGGATATATCAACAGTATATGAATTTATCGTTGCATGGTCAGACAAAAGATGCTTTGAATAAGACAAAGATGGGGTCGTGGGAGTACGATATAGTTTACCCTGCATACAAATGCAACATGACTGATATTCAGGCAAGTATAGGAATTGAACAATTAAAACGTTATGAAGAAATGATAAGGATACGTCATGAGATAATAGATAAATACGATAATGCTTTTAAATCTTTAGATATTAATGTTTTAAAACATAAAGATAAAAATTATCGGTCAAGTGGACATCTTTATTTTATAAGACCTACTGGGATTGATGAAAATCAGCGTAATGAGATAATTATTAAGCTTGCAGAACGAGGTATTTCAAGTAATGTGCATTATAAACCCTTACCTATGCTCACGGCTTATAAAAATATGGGATTTAGTATTGATGATTATCCTAATTCTTATAATTATTATAAGAATGAAATAACTTTGCCTCTTTACAGTAAACTAAAAGTTAAAGAGGTAGACTATATTATAAATAATGTAAAAGAAGTTTTAAAGGAATATGTATAATAATGATTACAATATGGGAAAAACTTCCTGAAGAAATGAAAAATGACAGTGTAAAAATTTATTATGACATCTTGGCAAAAAAACAAGGGGCTTTAATAGCGAAAAGAATATTTGATATTATTGTTGCAGTATTGATGATAATTTTATTATCATGGCTTCTTGTTATATTAGCTGTTCTGATAAAAATAGATTCTAAAGGACCTGTTTTTTACAGACAGGTTAGAGTTACAAAAAACAATAAGGATTTTAAAATATTTAAATTCAGGACAATGGTAAATGATGCTGATAAAATAGGTTCTTTGGTTACTACGGGAAATGATAGCAGAATAACCAGAATAGGGTCTAAAATAAGAAAGTGTAGATTAGATGAAATTCCACAATTGTTTAATATTTTAAGGGGGGAAATGACTTTTGTAGGCTCCCGACCTGAAGTTAGAAAATATGTTGATTATTATACAGATGAAATGATGGCGACATTGCTTTTGCCTGCGGGTGTAACTTCTCTTGCTAGCATAAATTTTAGAGATGAAGATGAGATAATAGATAAACACATTAAAAATTGTGAAAATATAGATGATATATATATTCAAAATATACTTCCTATAAAAATGAAGCATAATTTGGAATATATTTCTAAACTATGCTTGGTTGAAGATGTAAAACTTATATTGAGAACTTTGAAAGTAATAATTTAGGAGATTAAATGAATATTTTATTGATTGGAGATTTTAATTCAATTTATATGCATGAATATGTAAATTTTGTTTTGCTAGATAAAAATTTTAATCATGAAAATAAATATATTTGTTTTCATGATTCACCTTTAAGTATTAAGGACGTTTACTATAATGAATACAAAAAGAATAATATTATTATTTTTGATTTAAAAACTAAATTTAAATTGATTTATAGGTATGACTTTTTGTTGAAACGATGGAGAAGCATTAGATTGAAATATATTTTAAAAAACTCGGAAACAATAGATTGTTTACATATGCATTTTGTTAAATTGGAATATTTAAGGAATATAAAAAAATATCGCAATAAATTAAAAAATATTATAGTGACATTTTGGGGAAGTGATTTATTAAGATTGCAGAAAAATAAAGAAAAAGAAATGTACGAGTTATTATTGATTTCTGATAATATTGTTGTGGGACCATTAAATATGCAAGAAGCTTTGGAAAAAATTTTTGGAAAAAAGTTTAGTTATAAATTCAATTATTCTATTTTTGGAACTCCTGTGCTTGAAAAAATTAAAAAACTAAAAAGTGCAAATAATAGAAAAGGTATATTAGAAAAATTTGATTTACCTATAGATAAATATATAATTACTTGTGGTTATAATGGCAAGAGTACGCAGCAACATGAGCTTATTCTTAATGGTATTAGTTTGTGTGACGATTGTATTAAAGAAAAAATATGTTTAGTTTTACCTATGGGATATGGTTATGAAAAATCATATTTTAATTATATAGAAGAGAAATTATCAAAATTAAATATAGAATACATAATTGATGAGAATTTTTATGATATAAATGATATTGCTGAATTAAGAATTTCTTCGGATATTTTTATTCATGCTCAGTTAACAGATGGATTTTCTAGCAGTGTTGTTGAGTATATATATGCAGATAATATTTTAATAAATGGGGATTGGTTGGATTATCCGGTTTTAGATAAATACAACGTATATTATTTGAATTTTTCAGATTATAGGCAGCTTGCTAGAGTGGTAACAGATGTTATTAATAATATTGATGAGGAAAAAAATAAAGTAAGAAAATCGAATGATTTTTTATATAAAATAAGGTCTTGGGAATATGTGAGAAATGAATGGCAGAAGTTATATAATTGTTAGGAGATAGTTTTGAATATACTTTTAATAAATCATTATGCAGGCTCCCCACATATGGGGATGGAGTTTAGACCATATTATTTTGCCAGAGAATGGATAAAAATGGGACATAGTGTTGATATTATAGCCGCAGATTACTCTCATTTGCGAAGAGTTAATCCAAAAGTAGATAAAGATTTTCAATGTGAGATAATAGATGGTATAAGGTATCACTGGGTAAAAACAGGAGCTTACGATGGAAATGGCGTGAAGCGGGCTCTTACAATGGCTAAATTTGTAATTAAGCTTTGGTTTAATACTAATAAAATAATAAAGGATTTAGAGCCTGATGTTGTTATTGATTCATCTACATATCCATTAGATACTTATGTGGGTCAAAGAATTAGAAAAAAATCAAAGAAAAAGGTTAAAGTGATACATGAAGTTCATGATATGTGGCCAACAACTTTGATAGAAATAGGTGGTATGTCAAAGCATAATCCTTTTGTGGCAGCAATGCAAATAGGTGAAAATAGTGCGTATAAAAATTCTGATTATGTAGTATCACTTTTACCAAATGCAGAAGATTATATGAAAGAACATGGATTAAGAGAGGGAAGATTCAAATGTATACCAAATGGTATTGTTTTGGAAGAATGGGAAAATCCTGAAGAATTACCTGATGAACATAAAAAAGTATTGAAAAAACTTAAAGCTAAAGGTAAATTTATTGTTGGATATTTTGGTGGACATGCACTCTCCAATGCACTGGACTTAATATTAGATATTGCTAAAATTATAAAAGATGAAACTGTCGAATTTGTATTAGTTGGTGAAGGAATTGAGAAAGAACGATTAATAAAAAAGTCAAGAATAATGGGGTTAAATAATATTACATTTCTAAAGTCTATAAATAAAAAATGTATTCCTAATCTTTGTGCAGAATTTGATTGTATTTTTATGTGCGGATTGAATTCTCCCTTGTATAGGTTTGGTTTATGTCTTAACAAAATGTTTGATGCCATGGCTTCAGGAAAGCCCGCTATTTGTGCACTTAATGTAAAAAGTTATTTTAGTGAATACAAATGTGGATATGATGTTGATTCAAATAATAAAGAAAACATATGTGATATTATTTTAAATATTAAAGATATGACAATAATGGAAAAGAATGGGATTGCAGAATCGGGGAAATGGGCAGTAGAAAATAGATTTAATTATAAAATGTTGTCAAGAGAATTTTTAGATTTAATGGAGGACAATAATGAAAAATAGTTTATTAAATAAGATTGAACACAAAGAGATTATTGTAGGGGTAGTAGGTCTCGGTTATGTAGGACTCCCACTTGCTGTGGAAAAGGCAAAAGCCGGATTTAAAACTATAGGATTTGATGTTCAAGAAGAAAAAGTGAACCTAGTTAATGAAGGTCAAAATTATATTGGGGATGTTGTTGACAGTGATTTGAAAAATATTGTATCTAAAGGAATGCTTTCGGCTACAACAGATTTCAGCTTTGTAAAAAATGTTGACTTTATTGCAATATGCGTGCCTACTCCGCTTGATGAACATCAGCAGCCGGATATAAGTTATGTGAAGAATTCAACTATAGAAATTGCTAAATATATGACTAAAGGAACGATGGTTGTCTTGGAATCCACTACATATCCGGGGACTACAGAAGAGCTTATAAGACCGCTTCTTGAAAAGGGTTCGGGTCTTAAATGCGGAGAGGATTTCTATCTTGGGTTTTCACCTGAACGAGTAGATCCAGGTAATAAACAATTTAAAACAAAAAATACGCCTAAGGTGGTAGGAGCAATTGGTAAGGATGCAACCGAAGTTATATCAGCTATGTACAGAGCTGTTTTAGAAGGAGATGTACATGAAGTATCATCCCCAGCAGTGGCAGAGATGGAAAAAATACTTGAAAACACATATAGAAATATAAATATAGGGCTTGTTAACGAACTGGCTATATTATGTAATAAAATGGGTATCAGCCTTTGGGAAGTAGTTGATGCAGCGAAAACAAAACCTTATGGTTTCCAGGCCTTTTATCCTGGTCCAGGGCTTGGCGGTCACTGTATACCGTTAGATCCGTATTATTTATCATGGAAGGCTAGAGAATATGGTTTTCACACATCAATGATAGAATCGTCAATGATGATTAACGATAAAATGCCTGAATACTGCGTAGAACGTGCGATGGGAATTTTAAACAGACATAAAAAAGCACTGAATGGATCAAAAGTCCTTGTTTTAGGAGTTGCATATAAACAGGATATTGATGATTATAGGGAAAGTCCAGCTATTCCGGTAATTAATATACTAAAGGAAAATGGTGCCGATGTTGAATTTTATGACCCATATATTGGCTCTTTTAAAGAAAATGGGGTGATAATGGAAGGTCTTAAGTGTATTGATGCGGATATAGTGAGTCAATATGACCTTGTGATGATTACATGTGGGCATACTAATATTGACTATAATATGATACAAAAAAACGCAAAAGCTATTTTTGATACAAAAAATGTAATGAAAAATATAGAAAATAGAATGAAGATAGAAGTATTGTAGATAGGGGGGGTGACGTATGTTTTTAAGAGATATATTGTCTGAAATGCAGGTTGATTTTGAATGTGATTTAGAAAAAGAATTTAAGTCGCTGGGATTAGCGGGATATAATAATGATGATGCAGTTTGTACATTTATTGATAACGAAAAATATATACAAGAACTTAGTGGCAATATAAGTATGGTTATTACAACAAAAAAAATAGCTAAAATAATAAGGACGTCCATGCAAAATATTGGTATATGCATTGTTGTGGAACCAAGGCTAGTGTTTTTTTATCTACATAATTTTTTGTCAAATAAAGAATATTACAAAAGAGATTCTTTTGATACGAAAATTGGCGAGAATTGTGAAATTAGTCCAATGGCGGTGATTGCAGAGAAAAATGTGACAATAGGCAATAATGTTATTATAGAAGAATTTGTGACTATTAAGGAAAATACAGTAATTGGGGATAATACCATCATTAGGGCTAATTGTGTTATTGGTGGACAGGGGTTTGAATTTAAGAAAGATGGTGAATGTGTTTTCAGGGTCAATCACATTGGCGGCGTAATCATTGGAAAAAATGTTGAAATACAGTATTCGACATGCATTGATAATGCAATATATCCATGGGATAATACTATATTAGATGATTATGTAAAATTAGATAATTTTACACATATAGCACATGCTGTAAAGATAGGAAAACGTACGGAAAGTGCAGCGGGGACTATCGTAGGAGGCAGAGCTATAATAGGTGAGGATACTTGGTTAGGACTTAATGTTACAATACGAAATGGGTTGTCCATTGGAAATAATGCAAGAGCAAATATTGGAGCTGTTGTAACTAAAAATATTGATGATAATATGTCAGTTACTGGGAATTTTGCTATTGATCATAAACTTTTTATAAATAAAATGAAGCATAGTAAAAGTTAGAGTAATGTAGTTATTAATTCTGAAAAAGTTTTACAATAGATAATTTTAAAGCTTTTATAACAGTATTTAGATTAATAGTTTGAAGTAAAAAAATGAAAACTTTGGACTTCAGTATTAACTGTTTTTGATATTGATTTCAAATTTTGTAATTTTATAGATTCAGAAAAATATTTATATAAACTACAACAAAATGTAAAAACGATATTTATAAATGAAGAAATTTTCGAAAATTTAAAGTTATATGATAAGTATGAAGTTTGCATAATAAATAATTATAGAATATATTTGTATAATTAGAGTATGGGGGAATTAGTAGCAATGATTTTGAATTCAAGTGTGAAGATAATATAATATTTAATGTCGCGTATTATGGTGGGTAGTAATATGGAGAGATTTAGAAATTAAATATAATATTATTATAAATAGAACACTTTATTTATGAAATAACATTGTTATTGTTAACTTTTACTAAAACTGATGTATTAATATTGACATCACTGTAGTAAAATTGGAGAGAATTGTAGGACTGGTTTATTAGTTACTTTAAAAATAGGTTAAAAGGCGGTAATAAATGTGGAGCTGTAATTACTAAAATATTATTAATAGGAGGATTAAATGAAATATGTACTTATAGGATGCGGACGTATTGCAACAAATCATATGAAAGCAGCGTTAAACAACGATTTGGAAATATCGGCAATATGTGATGTAATTCCTGAAAAAATGGAAGAATTGTTAGCAAAACATAACTTACAGGATGATACATCAATAAAACGATATACTGATTATAAACAGATGCTTGAAGAAGTGAAGCCTGAACTTGCAAGCATAGCAACCGAAAGCGGTATACACGCTGAAATTGCTTTATATTGTATAGAGCAAGGAGTGAACTTAATTATTGAAAAGCCGATGGCGATGAGCATAGAAGATGCCGATAAAATTATTAAACTTTCTAATGAGAAAGGAGTTAAGGTTTCAGCGTGCCATCAGAACAGATTTAATGTTGCGGTTCAGAAACTTAGAGAAGCGATTGAAAAGGAAAGATTTGGAAAACTTTCTCATGGTTCTATACATGTAAGATGGAATAGAGACCATGGCTATTATGAGCAAGCTTCGTGGAGAGGTACATGGGAGCAAGATGGCGGAGCGCTCATGAATCAGTGTATTCATGGTATTGATTTGCTCAGATGGATGATGGGTGATGAAATAGAGGAAATATATGGAGCAACGAGACAGCAGTTTCACGATTATTTAGAAGCTGAAGACGTTGGTATGGCTGTAATTAAGTTTAAAAATGGTGCTATAGGAACTATCGAGGGGACAACAAATGTTTATCCTAAAAACTTAGAAGAAACGCTTTACATATTCGGAAAAAACGGAACAGTCAAAATTGGAGGAACTTCAACTAATAATATTGATGTATGGGATTTTGCTGATGAAACAGAAGAAGATTCCAGCAATAAAGGTCTTAAGGAAGAGACAAGCAATGTATACGGGAACGGACATACAAGTTTGTTTGCCGATGTTATTGATGCAATAGAAAATGACAGAACTCCATACGTAGATGCTGTAGCAGGAAGAAATGCGTTAGAAGTAATACTTTCAATTTATAAGAGTCAGAAAACAGGACAAACGGTAAAATTACCGTTAACTGATTTTGCCAGTGCTTATATGAAAGGTGAGTTTGAGAAATAAAATGAAAGTTTTGCAAATAGCTAATGGCTTTTTTGGGAATAAACTATATATTAATTTATTTAATAATTTATATGACATGAATGTTGAAATTAATATTTTTTCACCACAACGTATAAATTCTAAATTGAGCATTGATAAAAATGAAATAAAATTTCCGAAGCAATATATATATTCTCCGGAACTATTTACGAATACTGATAGATTTTTTTTCTTTAAAAAAGAAAAAAAAATATTAAATCAAGCATTAAATTATTATAAAGAGTGTATTAATGATTTTGATGTTATACATGCACACACATTGTTTTCTAATGGGTATATAGCATATAAGTTAAACGAAATATATAATATACCTTATATTGTAGCAGTTAGAAATACTGATATAAATGTATTTTTTAAATACAGAATAAATTTACGAAGCATCGGTAATAAAATATTAAAAAATGCAAAAAAAATTATTTTTTTATCAGATGTTACAAGAAAATATACATTTGATAGATTTATAGATAAAGATATTAAAAATGATTTGTATAATAAGGTGGAAATTATTCCAAATGGCGTTAATGAGTTTTGGATTAATAATAGAGTAAAAATTGCGAAAATATTAAAAAAAGATAAAGTTACTTTAATATATGTTGGAGAGATTAATTCAAATAAAAATGTTATTAGTACAATTAAGGCTTGTAAAGAATTAATTAAAAATAATTTTGATATTAAATATATTGTAGTAGGAAGATGCAGCAATAATCTGTATA
>CABUXV010000003.1 GCA_902495595.1 uncultured Eubacterium sp.
CGCTGGAATCAGGGGTTCGACTCCCCTTGGGAGTACCAATCAAACCCTGTAATTTCAATAGTTACAGGGTTTTAATATGTGATTTTTTGTAAAAACAGCTTTGAAATATTAAATTTTCAAAGCTGTTTTTGTTACTGTTTTCAGCAAGAAATTCTGTTATTTCTTTTTCTTTATTAAAAGAACTATTATAGCAGCTGCTGCGGCAAGTAAACATATGATGATATAAAGTGAAAGATTCATATCATCACCGGTAACTGTATTATTACCGCCGTTTTTATTGCTGCTGTTATCGGAATCCTGAGATTCTATAGGTTTGGTTGGAGTTGTTTCCGAGTTGTTTGCGCTTACTGTAAACAAGCTGTTTTTATCTATGAACGTTTTGCCGCCGTCAAGACTGTATTTTACATGGTAGCTGGCCGTTTTATCAGTATTGTTTTGGGGAATATCAAAGGAAAATTCCGTGCTTTTAAGTGTTGAATTTTCATTTGCCGTATATATTTTCTTTGCCCATTGTTCATTAACAGGCTTATCATTTTCATCGAATATCTGAGCTGTAATAGTGTTGTAGAAGTTTTTTCCTGTAAGTTTAATTTGAAGATTTCCGCCTTTGCTGTCAAATTCATCGCTGCTTAAAGTTGATGTTTCTATTTCAGCTTCTGGAAATTTTATGCTGAACTCCATTTTTTCAGAGCCTGCGTCCTTTGTATTTATTTCTATTCCAGACGATAAGCGGCTTGTTGTGTTATTTCCGTCGTAGAGTCCGTCAAAAGGTTTGAAATTATGAAACTTTTCATATTGGGATTTATGCCAGAAAGGATAATCTGTGTTAGGATCTGACATGGTGCTTTCGGGATATACCGGCATTATTGCGGGTCTGTGACTTGAATTATTAACAGAATTATCTTCGGAATAATCGTCATAGATATTTTCATCTATATGCCAGTATAAAAGTCCGCCGGTAGCGCTGTATGTACTGTAAGGACCTTTCAGACCCTGGTCATAGTTTTCATACTGACGGTTTTCAACCATAAAATATTCTCCATCTGTCATAGTTGGTATTTTATAGCTTCTGTATCCATCTTTACTGTCAAGAGAACTTACTTGATAAGTTCCGTCATGGGTTATTAAAGAAGGTTTAAACCATTCAAGTTTATCCATGCTGAAAGCATCCAAATAAGTGGGAGTAAAATTATGGAGCATGGAATTGTCATAGTCCGTGTATCCGTAGTTTCCGGCAGACATCAGACTGAGATAGTTAACATCGTATTTATTCCATGGACCGTCTGCGTAGTCCGTCTTGTAATAATCTTTAAGGCCAAGGATATGTCCGCATTCATGGCATATTGTAGACGGGGAGTTGTATTTGCTGTCAGAATCCCTTTCTCCCATTGCCATGTAATCCATTATTTTTTTACTGTTTTTTGTTTCATAGTAAGAGGAAACAAGTTCGCCGTCTTTTGATTCAGCATAAAAAGTCCATCTATGCGCCCAGATTGACGGGGTTTGGTTGCTTATTGAAGTTTCATATCCTGCGGTAATGAAGAGAATGCAAATTTCCTGAGGCGTTATTAATCCGTCTCCGTTTTTGTCATATGAATCAAAATCGATATAATTTTCGGATTCATTCAGAGCAGAGAAGAAGGCTTCATGCATATCTTTCGTTGTTTCATCATCCGATTTATTCTGCCAGTTTCCGTGGCTGCGGTTGAGTTTTACGTGAACAATTCCGTCGTTAATCGTATCTTTGATGTTCGTATTATACGTGCCGTTGTAGACTGAAGTTTCCTTTGCGGGAACAAATGTGAACTGACCTGCGGATGCTGCATAGTAGTATTTCGTGATACCTGTGTAATCGTTGTATACGCCGGTATTCCAGTTAAAATCATCGCTGTAGTCAACATCATCAAATCCTATTACTATTGTGACTACAGGTATTTCTTTATGCGAAGAGCGTTTTTCTGAAGCGGGAATATCGGAAAGAGTTATAGCATCATAATTGATGTCACGTTCATTTAATGTGTTTCCGGCAAGGGCTGCGTACTGAATCCTCGTGTCTTTTTCGGAAAAATCTTCTGCGGACAGGAGTTTACTTTTCTTGGGAGAATTTGGCAGCTCAGGTCCGAAAGTAAGATTTCCGTTGTTTTTATAAACGTATTTCCATACGTTGTCATCCTTGTCCTTTTGGATGATGTTTCGTTCTTTATCAGTGCTGTAGGAAAAATGTTCATCTCCTGTACAGTATCCCTGAAATTCTGTGCCGTCAGGCTGTGTATAATTTCTTGGATTCGGCGATGCCAAAGATGCAGAGACAGGCGTTGATAAAGAGAATATTATTATAAGAACGGTTGCGATAACGCATGCTTTTTTTACAGTTTTTTTCATATTTCCTCCCGATATTTTAGAATACAATATTATTATAACTTGTTTTGGATTGTAAAATCAAATGTTAAAGTTTGCTTTTATAATTAATTGCAGCATTGGGAGAATATGTTTTTATATTGTATATTTTTTACAGAGAAGTTGTAAAAAAGTTTGAGATAAAGTAATATAAAACAAATGAAAAGCGGTGATATTAAAGAGTATTATGATAAAGGTTTTGCATTTTGTCTGAAAGGTATTGATAAATGAATAAAAATAACAGTTTAACAGCAATATTTAAGGGAATGATAGTAGGAGGGACTATGCTTGTGCCCGGCGTAAGCGGGGGCTCCATGGCAATGATACTGGGGATATACGATAAATTGATTACATCTGTAAGTTCCTTTATGAAGAATAAGAAGAAAAACTTTTTATTTATCCTGCTTTTTTCAGCAGGAGGGGGACTTGGGATGTTTCTTTTCGCCAATCCTCTGCTTTCTCTTATAGAGCGCTATCCAATGCCGATGATTTACTTTTTTATAGGCACTGTGGCAGGGGGTGTTCCTCTTATTTACAGTCAGGCAAAGCTGAAAAGTTTTTCATTTAAAGTACCGCTGTATATTGCAGTGGGAATTTTAGCTGTGTTTTTGATAGATATGATTCCCACCGGAACATTTCAATCGGAAGTAAATGCAGGACTTAAGGGATTTATACTGCTGGCGGCGGCAGGTTTTATAGCTGCTGTAGCTTTGGTACTGCCCGGAATAAGCGTATCATATCTTTTGCTGATAATGGGGCTTTATGATGAAACTATGAGAGCAATAAGCGACTTATATATGCCTTTTCTGATTCCGCTGGGAGTTGGTTTGCTTTTAGGAATACTGCTAACTACCAAATGTCTGGAGAAAGCTATGACAAAGCATCCTCAGTCCACTTATTTGATAATACTTGGATTTGTACTCGGTTCAATGGCCGAGGTTTTTCCAGGTGTGGCGAAAGGAACAGAGCTTTTTATATGTATATTGACTTTAGCGGCAGGGTTTTGCATTATACGGTTTCTGTCGCTTAAATGTTAATAGGTATGAAAATAAGGAAAGCAAATGTTCAGTTCACGCTGATAGTGAAAACTGAGGCTTTACTGCTGCGTACTGTGCTGTTTCAAAACATTTTTCCTGCAAATAAAGTGCCTGCTTTGTTGCCTTTCACGATTTCATATAAGGCTTCCGGCGCTTTTCCGTTTGTAATTACGGTATCTATCCCCTGTGCGGTGGCTAATGCAGCAGCCCGTAGTTTCGTTTTCATACCGCCGGTTCCCCGTCTTGAACCTGCCCCGCCTGCAAGGGCATATATCGTTTCGTCAATTTCTTCTATCCGGTTTATAAGTCTTGCATTTGGGTATAGCCTTGGATCCGCATCATAAAGACCATTTATATCAGACAAAATAACTAACTGATTTGCTCTGCATAATACCGCCACGACAGCGGAGAGCATATCGTTATCTCCGAACAACCTGTCCTCTGATTCTATTTCCGTATAACTGACGGAGTCGTTTTCATTTACTACAGGGATAATACCCATTTCCAACAGGGCATCGAATGTATTTATCAGATTTTCTTTCTTTTCTTCCTGATTCATATCCTCCGCATTTAACAGGATTTGCGCGATTGTCTTGTCATAGTCATTGAAAAATTTGTCATACAAAAACATCATACTGCATTGTCCAACGGCTGCCGCCGCTTGTTTCATCCGCATACTGTAAGGGAGTTCTTTTATGTTCAGCTTATTTGTTCCAACGGAAATTGCGCCGGATGATACTAAAATCACTTCATATCCCATATTTTGAATATCGGACAGGACACACGCAATACGGTCAAAAGAGCGCAGGTCGCTTTTGCCCATTTCATTTGTAAGGGTGGAAGTGCCTACTTTCACAACAATTCGATTTTGATAAAGTCCCATATCACACCTCAATGACGGAGAATGTATGGTGGGTATACGGCAGGAATTTCTTGCAAATATCCTTTGTCTGCACTTTCATATATCCCGTTGTTGTCCCGTCGCTGCATCCGTACCATTTTCTGATAATTACTTCTTTGTCAAAAACAATCCGTAATTTGTTCTCTGTATCTAACAGGCTGCTGAAAACAGTTGCCGCTCCGATTTTCGTGCCGAGCATGCTTTCCATTTGTTCTGCGGGGGCAAAGGACACACGGCAAACACCTAACGCATTGCTAAAATTTTTAGAACGAAACGGCTTATTGCCGGCGGTAATAAATAAATAAAAATCTGTCTGCTGCCTGTTGCAGAGGAACAAGGTTTTTACCATGTTCATATCCAGTTTTTCATCGATGGCAACGCAATCCTCCATTGTAACAGCTTCGTCCGTATCGACGCGCTGAAAAGGAATTTGCAGCTTTTCTAATGCTTTATAAACTTTTTCTTGAAGCTGTGTATGAAAGCGACAGGGGGCTTCGGTCTGAATTTCACTTACATAAAACATTTTGGTTACACTCCTTCTTGACTTTCTTTTGTATTCAGTTTACCATGTTTTCTATAATTACAAAAACGAATGTTTATCATAGTATATATGATAAAATCGGATTGATGGAGCAGGGTGACAACATGGATATGAATATTCAAAAGTATATGGCGTTTGTCAAGACGGTTGAGTATGGCAGCTTTACAAAAGCCGCGGAAATACTGAATTACTCTCAATCTGGTATCAGCCGTATGATAAATGACTTGGAAAAGGAGTGGAAAGTCGTCTTATTAGAAAGGGGAAAATCCGGCGTAAAGCTGACAAGCGATGGAATGAAGCTGCTTCCTCATGCAAAGAGTGTTTGCATGGAATATAAAAAGCTGCAAATGGAAGTGGACGAACTTAACGGGCTGCAATCAGGGCTTATTCGTATCGGCACATTTTCCAGCGTAGCGACGCATTGGCTTCCGAACATTATCAGGGAATTTCAAAAGGCATACCCGGGTATTGATTATGAATTGCTGCTTGGAGATTATATAGAGATTGAGGAATGGATTTCAGAGGGGCGAGTGGATTGCGGTTTTCTGCGATTACCGGCTTATTCTGACTTTGAAACCATTTTTTTAGAACAGGACAGGCTGCTTGCTATTCTGCCGGAAAATCATGCTCTGGCTCAGCTTGAAAAAGTCCCTGTAGCGGCTCTATGTGAGGAACCGTTCATGTTATTGGAGAAAGGCGTAAAAACGGAAGTATCGGAAATATTTGAACGCTGCAGCCTGACGCCCAACGTACATTTTACAACATGGGACGATTACGCGATTATGTCAATGGTGGAAAGCGGTCTTGGTATCAGTATTTTGCCGGAATTGATTTTGAAGCGTGTCCCATACCGGATTGTGGCAAAGGAATTGGACGTACCCGCCTATCGGAAGATCGGAATTGCCCTTCGTAGTAAAAAGACAGCTTCACTTGCAGTCAAACGGTTTTTAGAGTATCTTCAATACCGCTAAAATTTTTAGCAAAATCGTAATGTGCGTGTAACAGACAGATAGTAAAAGAAAAATTCAGAGGATTTGAGAAACTTTCCAACAGGCAATTTTAACCGACAAGTCATATAGAGCAGGCAGGCAAAATTACAGAAAAAGCAATGAATAGGAAAAGGCGGCATTACCCTTGTAACGGGGCTGTGCCGCCTAATCGGAAATTACTTCCTCGTAACCGAAAACAGTTTGCTTTCCTTATTTTTATACTATAGTTTTTCAAAATCAGCAGCGCCGTGTTTGCATACAGGACATACAAAATCTTCCGGCAAAGGGTCTCCGTCGTATACGTATCCGCATATTTTGCATACCCATCCCTTTGATTTCTTCTGAGGAGCCTCTTTAATATGTTTATGATAGTAATCGTAGGTTGCCGAGGCATCTTCTGAAATTACCTTTCCGTCAGTTACATCTGCGATAAACATGGTATGTGTACCCAGGTCAACAGTAGATATCACTTTCCCCGAGAGGTAAGCATTGCTGCCGTCTGAAATATACGGCAGTCCATTATCGCTCAGCGTCATAGGATAATCGGAAAACTTGTCGGTATCCTTACCGCTTTGAAATCCAAAGTGTCTGAACATATCAAAAGAAGCTTTTTCGCTTATTATTGAAGCATTGAATTCTTTTGTTTTCATTATCATATCGTGGGTGAAATTATTTTTGTTTACGGCAATGGTTACTTTATTGGGTGTTGTAGTAACTTGCTGCAAGGTATTTATAATACAGCCGTTGTATTTTTCTCCATCCTTTGCCGTAAGAACGTAAAGCCCATAGCTGATTTTAAACATAACATTGTTGTCCATCTCAAATCCTGTTCCTTTCTGTGAGGTTTCGGTGTTCACATTGTTATTATGCCCTTAATTAATAATTTTCTGCTTTGATTTGGAAATGTGCTCTAGGATGTGCGCATACAGGACATACTTCAGGAGCGTCTTTGCCCTTTACTGTATGTCCGCAGTTGTTGCAGTGCCATACAACTTCAGGTTTTCTCTCAAATACAATGCCGTCTTTGATGTTTGCCAGAAGCTTTCTGTATCTTTCTTCGTGTTCCTTTTCGATGGCAGCAACACCGTCAAACAGTTCAGCTATATCGTCGAAACCTTCAGCCCTTGCATCTTTTGCAAATTCAGCATACATATCAGTCCATTCATAGTTTTCACCTGCTGCGGCAGCCTCCAGATTTGCCATAGTATCTTTAACGGAACCGCCTTCCAAAAGTTTAAACCAGATTTTAGCATGTTCTCTTTCGTTTGATGCTGTTTCTGCAAATATGTTTGAAATCTGTACATAACCGTCTTTTTTAGCGCGGCTTGCAAAATATGTATATTTGTTAGTCGCCTGTGATTCACCTGCAAATGCAGTCATTAAATTAGCTTCTGTTTTTGTTCCCTTTAAATCTTTCATAATTTCTTACCTCCTAAAATTAAATTATTCGTTTGCATCAGAGCAGTCTTTGCACAGTCCATGAAAGGAAAAATCCGAACCCTGTATTTTAAATTCTTTAAACCTTAACTCATTTCCGGCCTTCTCGAGATGTTCAAGAGCCTTTTGCACTTCTTCAGACTGTTTAAAATCAATATCGAAAACTTTGTTGCATTTGACGCATCTGAAATGCACATGATTATCAGTGCGGAAGTCAAAACGCGATGCTGTATCCGGCAAGTTTACTTTTTTGATTTTTCCGTTGTCTGCAAGTTTGTTTAAAACCCTGTAAACCGTAGCTCTGCCGATGGAAGGATATTCTTCATGTACTGCTTTGAAGACTTCATCTGATGATGGGTGATTTGTCATTTTCTTTACAGTGGAAAATATGATATCCTGCTGTATTGTATTTCTTGACATTTTCATCACTCCTTTTTAATAGCTTAATGAGATTATATATCAATAAATATAATATGTCAATAATATAAAATGAAAAAAACAGGAAATTATTTAACAGGAAATAAAATTCCGCAGGTACAGCCTTTTATTATGTCGTATAATACTGAAGAGGTTGCAGATATTGCAGTATTATTAAGTAAAGATGATATAGGAAGGAGAATTTTATGCAAATTAAGAGAATTGAAGGGGATATGTCAATATGTAAAGTAGAGGACTATTCGCAGATTGATTACTCGAAAGAATATTGTTTTACAGGCAAAACGGATGAAGAAAATTCGCTTGTATGTATGTCGGAGGACATACCGGAAAATACAATAGTCCATGATGATGGGTGGAGAGCTTTCAGAATACAAGGCGTGCTGGATTTTTCCCTTGTTGGAATTCTGTCAGAAATATCTGCCGTATTAGCCGATAATAAAATAGGAATATTTGCTGTTTCAACTTACAATACCGATTATATTCTTGTAAAAGGGCAAGCTTACGATAAAGCATTATTTTTACTGGAAAAATCGGGGTATGAGGTTGTTTGAAACGAAGATATATTCAGATTAATAAATAAAGTTATTTAAAATCATAAAATGAAAGGGATGCTTCGCAGATGAAGCATCCCAATAAATCAGTAATTTAATTTTTTCAAGTAATTTTTAATAACCGACAGCTTTTACCCCGTATTCTGCCTGAGCTTTGGTGAATCCTTCGAATTCAAGCTGTTCTATAAGGCCCTGTCTTGAGAAAGACATAGTATCTATATAACTCTGCGCTTTTTGCGCCGCCTGTTCGTTCCAGTCGGCACCGCAGTTATCGGCGCCGTAAGTGGCTTCTTCCTTGGTGAATCCTTCATATTCAAGCTGGTCTATAAGACCTGTATATGAAAAGGCCGTGAAACTCAGATAACTATGGGCTTTATCCAAAGCGTTTTTTTGTCCTATGGTAGCTGACGGAGTACTTTCGGATGTTGCCGGCTGTGTACTTTCGACAGTCTGCTGTTCAGTGGTTGGCGTACTTGTATAAGAGCTTTCGTATTGTATAGCCATTATATTAGTGAATATACCGATCGCAAATAAAATGCCTATGACAACTGTTATTATTATTCTTGCTGCTTTAGTGAATTTTTTTCTTGACCACATCAGATATAATCCAACCGGCCAAAATAAAACCAACAATAATATTACAAACCATGATTTGCTTGACACTCCGTGCTGCTGACTTATTTCATAGCTGTTGTTTTTAAATCCGGAACGTGGGTCGCCGTTTGAAGATGCGTATCCGTTCGATTGAGGCGAAGCGTTTTGATTGATGCCTGCTGCGGATGAGTAGTTATATCCTCCGGAAGCTCCTGCCGGATTTGTATTGACTGTGGATTGGGAAGAGCCGGCGCCGGTATTTGGGGAGGCGTATGTATATACGGTTTTCGCTGAATCTGATGCCGGTGCAGGGGCAGGGTTTGTCTTCGCAGGTTCTTCATTTACAGATTCTTCTATGTACTGGTCTATAGGGATTTCTTTTTCAAATGGTTTTGTTTCTTCAGCGCTCTGCTGATCTGATGTCTGTTTTGAAAATGCGTTTTCTATTTCGCTTTTAAAGCTGTCTTCTTTATCCTTGAAAATATCTTCAGGATTAAAGCTGTTTTCATTTTGAAGGGGTTCTTCGTTTTGAATATTTTCTTCGACAGGTTCGATTTCCGTCATGGGACTTCCGCATTCTGTACAGAATTTCGAATCGGATTCATGACCGCAATTTGGACATTTTTTCATTTTTTCTTCCTCTCTTAAAATAACTGAATTTTTTGATATATGATAATTTTACCACGGCAGCATGAAGAAGTATACTAATAAAATATAGTTTATTTATGCGAAATTTTATGTTTAATTTTCTATTACCTGCACAAGCACTGTAATTTCAAGTATTTTGAAGCATAGAAAATAATTCGTTTTACCATGAATTTACAACGATTAAAAAAGCCTTGATATGGCTATAAATAATACTAAAAAGACACCTTTGACATTTAAACAGTGCTTTTTTTAGCAGTCAATCCCTAAGGCTGACTGCATTGCAAAATATCAGTATTTTGACTTTTGTACTAATGATTATATTATTTTAATAAGTATTAAATTCACAAGGTAGAATATAAACAAATGACCAGGATAAAAAATATAGAAGAAATATTTTATTTTCATTCCGCGCTCACCATTATATATTGAAATAAACAGTAAAGATGTTGCAGCAGTTAGAAAATAGGGGTCAATAAGTCCCCTTATTGTAAAATTTAGTCCACAAATATACATAACTAAAATAGAAGCGGTATATTTTAATACTGGCATGTCATGAAAAAGATAAAACACGCTTATTAAGGCTATTCCATAATACCAGCCGTCTAAATTGCTAATATATGAAATATACGCCCCAATTGCTATTGTTAGAAAAGAGATTATCACATTTTTGTTGAATTTTTTTATGATTGTTAAAATAATCAAACCTAGTAACAACGTAAATAAAACATTTTGCTGTTCCAAACTGAATAAAGTTCCTGTACCAGCTAAATCGTAAATAGGTTCAGAGATAAGTGCAAAAATTACTAAGTTTAAAATATATTTCTTGAGATTATGTGTATGAAAAAATCCCTCTACTAACAAAAAGCAGAAGATAGGGAATGCAATTCTGCCTAAAATATGACAAATATTGACTGCGGACATTAAAATATCGAATTGCCCATCTGTAAACATGGAATATGGAGCATTTAGGATAATTCCATCTTTTAACACCACTTGACCTAAATGGTCAATTACCATAAAAATCATTGCCAATATTTTCAATGTACTTCCTGAAATAATTTTTTTCATTTTATTATGACTGATGATTTGGCGTTAATTTTCTATTTTGATGTTGTAGTTAAGACTTATAATATCTTCTATATAATCATCAGCAACGATTTGAATAATATAGGAACCTTTTTCAAAATACAAAGTTTGTAAATCATTCAACTCTTGACCGTCTAATTGATAATAAACCTTATTGTCTTTATCTGTAATGGTGATATGAAGTTTACCGTTATCAGCAGCACCTTTTACTTGTATATTAAGTTTTTCATCTTTAGGTACTGAAAAATATCCATTTGCAATATTCAGAACCGGTTCTTTTGTTTCATTGCTTTTATAAGTTTCATGTTTTTCCATTGTAAAATTAACAGCTACGCTATCTTGATATTTGCTGTATAATCCCCAGATAGTAACAGTTCCTAAAAAACATAAAACTATCAATAGTATAAGATACTTCTTTTTTGTCTTTTTTTCATTATCAATTTTTTTTACAGTCTGAACATCGTTTTTTAATAATTCATCAGTAGAGATTTTGAAATAATCACTTATTTTTATAATCATTTCTAAATCCGGGTAATTTCTACCATTCTCCCAATTGGAAACAGTCTGTCTGGAAACATTAAATAAATTTGCAAAATCATCTTGACTTAGACCATGTTGTTTTCGCAGGTTATTTATTTGTTCTCCTATATTCATTTCAAATCTGTCCTCCTTTCAAACAGCATTATCATATTTTTTCAGTTAGAAATCTATCAAAATTCCTTTACATCTCAGCAAAGTTTCTTTTACAGAACGAAATATTGCTTTGATATATACAGATATAGAATAATTCGCATAAAATTTTCGATATTCCAAAACTTTAAAAATATATTGCTGCTGTGAAATGCTGCGGAAGATAAAGTAATTTACAGTTCCTTAAGACTTGTTATGCTGTCTGTGAGTTTGCTTTCATTGGAATCGTAGGCTTCATCTATAGCCATGATGAGGTATGTATAGTAGCATTTTTCACTTTCCATAAACAGCAGAATACCTTTAACAGTATTTCCGCCGCTTTTCAAAGTGTAGCTTTTTTTTATGCTGCTTATAATAAAGTCAGGTGTCTGCAAGTCGGAGTCTTTTAAATCCATATCCTGATATATTTCACCAAGGTTATTGGTTATTGAATAATTTTCATAAGCATCTAAATCATCTGCTATATATTGAGCCTGGGATTTTGACAGGCATTCAATCTGTATGTTGACAGTGTCGTCATCATTTGATATGTCGAGAAAATCATCAGATGTGTCTTCATTTATTATCCAGCTTTTATCATTTGCTGCAGGCAGCTCAATGGAGAATGATTTGTCGGCATTCGTAAATTCAGTTTTATCACCTTTTATGGATGTACTGCCGCAGGATGCAAGCAGAAAGCATGAAAATAAAATCATAGCTGCACAGAATATGAGAAAGCTTTTTTTCATAGTTTAATCTCCTTGTTAAAAATAAGTTAAGACTGTTTTAATGAATAAAATAAGTATATCATACTACGTGAAAATGTATATGAAAACTTGTTCGAAAAGTTGACATAAGACCTTTAAAAGGCTATAATTCAACCCATGAAATAATCGCATGAAAACTTAAAAAGAGGATGAATTATATATGAAAATAATAATAACGGCAGGCGGTACAAGCGAAAGAATAGATGATGTGAGAACTATAACGAATTCGTCTACAGGAAGACTTGGGTATGCCATAGGAAGAGCCTTTGCCGAAAAACACGGGGATAAAATAGAAAAAATATATTATCTTCATGGACTGCGTGCAGCTTCTGTGCAGCATGAAAAAGTTGAACCTGTTCCGGTAGAAGGTGTTATGGATTTACAAAAAAATCTGGAAAAGCTGCTTACGGAAGAAAAGATAGATGCGGTAATCCACGCAATGGCGGTAAGCGATTACATAGTCAATGAAGTTACTACTCTTGAAAGAATAAGAGGTACAGAAGACAGGGAAAATAAAGCTGATCTTTCTGCAAATAAAATAAGTTCCGATATAGACGACCTTGTAATACACATGAAAAAATCTCCTAAAGTTATAGGGCAGATTAAAAAACTGAGCCCGGACACTGTATTGGTGGGATTTAAGCTTTTGAGCAATGTTGCCCATGAAGAACTGATAGATGTAGGAAGCAGGCTTATGGAGAAAAACAGCTGCGATTTTGTTCTGGCAAATGACCTCAAAGAAATAGGAAAAGATTTTCATAAAGGATATCTGATTCATAAAGATAAATCCTATGATATAATGAACAACAATGAAGAAATTGCAGATATGATAGCTGGCAGGGTAATGGAGCTTTGCGCAGAAAGGAGCATATGAGTGAATATAGTTTTAGGAGTAACAGGCAGTATTTCAGCATATAAAGCGGCAGATATAACAAGCCGTCTTGTTAAAAAGGGGCATGATGTTCATATCATACTCACGGAGGGAGGCAGTAAATTCATAACGCCTCTTGCGCTTCAAACTTTGAGCAAAAACAGAGTGCATACGGAATTTTTTGAAGAGGGCATACCGGAAGAGGTAAAGCATATAGACCTGGCGCAGAATGCGGATGTTATAGTTATCGCCCCTGCAAGTGCCAATATAATGGGCAAAATTGCCCATGGGATAGCGGACGATTTGCTGAGCGCAACAGTTATGGCGGGAGCAAATCTGGCTCCTGTATATCTGGCTCCTGCAATGAATACAAATATGTATGAGAATCCTATTGTACAGGAGAACATAGAAAAGCTGAGGAGTCTTGGATACAGATTTATTGAGCCTAAGGAATCCATGCTGGCATGCGGAGTAACCGGCAAGGGAGCTCTTGCGGATGTAGATGAAATAGTTGAAATAATCGAAGGGAGTCTGGAATAGATGGTTAGATACAACAGCACGAGAGGAAGCAATAATGTAAAAACTGCTGCGCAGGCGGTAATACAGGGAATAGCGGAAGACAAGGGCCTTTATGTTCCCGATGATATTCCGGCGCTGCCTAAAAAAATAGATGAATTTACAGGAAAAACATATAAAGATATAGCTTATGAAATAATTAAAGCGTTTTTCTCCGATTATACGGATGATGAAATGAGAAACTGCGTGGAAGGCGCCTATGATTCGAAGTTTGAAGAAAAGGAAATCGTTCCTGTAAAAGAAGCGGGCGGTGCATATTTTCTGGAACTTTATCATGGAAAAACAGCGGCTTTTAAAGATATGGCGCTGTCAATACTTCCGTATCTTCTTACAACAGCCATGAAAAAGGAAAAAGAAGATAAAAAAATCTGTATACTGACAGCGACTTCAGGCGATACGGGAAAGGCCGCGCTTGAAGGTTTTGCAGATGTTGAAGGAACGGAAATAATAGTTTTCTTCCCTAATCAGGGTGTGAGTCAGGTTCAGGAAAGGCAGATGATAACACAGGAAGGTGATAATACTCATGTATTTGCCATAGAAGGAAACTTCGATGATGCTCAGACCGGAGTCAAGAAGATTTTCAACGATAGAGCTTTTGCCGAAAAACTGGCGGATAAAGGATGTAAACTTTCTTCTGCAAATTCCATAAATATAGGCAGATTGGTTCCTCAGGTTGCATATTATGTTTACGGATATGCTAAGCTGGTTGAAAGAAAGGTTATAAATCCGGGAGATAAGATAAATATAGTTGTTCCTACAGGAAATTTCGGAAACATACTTGCTGCTTACTATGCATATAGGATGGGAATTCCTGTAAATAAGTTCATATGCGCATCAAATGAAAACAAAGTGCTGACGGACTTTTTCAATACAGGTATCTACGATATAAACAGGGAATTTTATCTTACCAATTCCCCATCTATGGACATTCTAATATCCAGCAATCTGGAAAGACTTCTGTATCATTTATCTGGAAACGACGGAGATGAGATAAAGAAGCTTATGGAATCACTAGAGAATAATAAGAAATATGAGGTCAATTCCACGATAAAAGATGGCCTTAGTGTATTTTACGGCGGATTCGCAGATGTAAAAGAGACTAATGAAACTATAGGCAGAATGTACGAAGAAAACGGGTATTTGATTGATACTCATACGGCAGTTGCATATAAGGTATATGAAGATTATATTGATAAAACAGGAGATAAGACGCCAACCCTTATAGCATCAACGGCAAGCGCTTATAAATTTGCAGACAGTGTGGCTCTTGCCATAGGAATGGATGAGGAAGCCAATGGATTTGAATATGTGAAAGCGTTAAATGAAAAGACCAAAGTAAGAATACCTGCAGGCCTAAAAGACTTGGAAAACAAGCCTGTAAGACACAGGGGAGTTATTTCTGTCGGGGATATGGCAAAAGCTGTGGATGAAAGTGTTTAGATTTGAAAAAAATATTGATGATGTTTTGGAGCGGCAGGAATTTTCCTGCCGTTAAATCTATGTAAAACTTTTTGGGGATTTGTTGAGTTTTAGATTGTTTTGTATATAATGGGGTTAAACGTAAAGTTTTTACATAGATAAATTTAAGGAAAGGAGATGAGATTATGGTTCAGGCATTGATGGAAAAGCAGAAAACAATAGCCCTTATCGCCCATGACCATCAGAAAGATGATTTGGTAAATTGGTGTGTAAGGAATCAGGAAGAGCTCAAACAGCATTTTCATTGCGGCAGAGGTACTACATCAAGATTAATAGCTGAAGCCACGGGTCTTCCGGTAAAAGCATATAAGAGCGGACCATTAGGGGGAGACCAGCAGATAGGCGCAAGGATAGCAGAGGGTGAAATCGATATGATGATATTTTTCTGGGACCCTTTGGAATCACAGCCCCATGACCCTGATATCAGAGCGCTTCTAAGAATTGCAGTAGTATATGATATTCCTGTTGCAACAAACAGAGCGACAGCAGACTTCATGATTACATCCAAGTATATGAATCACAGTTACAGTCATGAGCTTCAGGATTTTAAATCTGTGGTATCAAAAGAAACCGAAAAGATTTTAAACGAAGAAAAAATAATAAAATCAGAAAGATAAAAACGCTTTTCAGGTATGTGGAAACAGCCTTAGGGGCGTTTTTTATTATGCAGGAAATAATTTTCTAGGAATGTTTTGTGCCGGTTATGATAAAAACCATTAGAAATGAGGCTTTATATAATATATAATTGGTGGAGGAATATAAAGCTGAAAATATATTAAACTGAAAATATATTAAACTGAATTTACGGAGGATTATTATTGTGAAATTAGGATATATTACCATAATGGTAAGGGATATAGAGAAAACTGTTGATTTTTATAAAAAGACGGCAGAACTGGAAGTTGTGAGAAGATTTAATCCGGGTATGGGTGAAATAGTATTTATGTCAGATGAAGAAGGCGGCACAATGCTTGAGTTTATAGAGTTTGACGAAGCTGAAAAAGTAGATGCAAAAGGAATGGTGATGAGCTATTCGTGCAGCACTGATTTGCAGGAGAAGCATAGTCAGCTTAAAAGCATGGGGATGAATCCATCTGAAATTATGGATATGCCTCCGAAACCAAAACATTTTACAATAGTTGATCCCGATGGATTATGCGTTGAAATAACAGAACACCATTAAGGAATATTGATATTTTATGTATGATGAACGGCCCCTTTAATTTAGATTAAAAATCAGGTTAAAGGGGTATTATATTTATTGAAGGAATATTATAGATAAAAAAATTAGCACTCACCTATTGACAGTGCTAACAAAAGTGCTATAATAAAGTTGTTCAAAGATAAAGAACAATCGGATAAAAAGGGAATGCATTGCGGAGAAATTTTCGCAATACTGATTGTAATCAAATGTATAAAAGGGAGAGATGAATTATGAAAAAGAATAATCTAATGAGAAATGATTTTTGGAACGGTAATTTGTTTGACGGATTCATGAACGACATGTTTGATGATGACTTCTTCGGAGGAAAAAATCCTCTTTACGGAAAGCATGCTAAAAATATGATGAAGACAGATATCAGAGAGACAGATGATGGCTATGAACTTGATATCGACCTTCCGGGATTCAGAAAGGATGAAATTCAGGCAGAGTTAAAGGACGGGTTTTTAACAGTATCGGCAGCTAAAGGGCTTGATAAAGAAGAAAAAAACAATAAGGGAGAATACATTAGAAGAGAACGTTATACAGGTTCTATGAGCAGAAGTTTTTATGTAGGTGAACATTTGAACGAAGAAGATATAAAAGCGAAGTATGAAGATGGCATATTGAAACTTTCCGTTCCGAAAAAAGAAGTAAAAGAACTGGAACAAAATAAATATATTCAAATTGAAGGATAGTATTCAAAATACGGTTAATACACCTCCACAAAGAAGAGAGCGGCTTAAATGTCGCTCTCTTCTTTGTTATGTAATAAATTCTGGATACGAGAAAATTAATATATTAGTTCGTTATCCGGAAAAATTCATGAAATGGATATAGATAGAAATCTGCTTTACATTTAATCTTCGGATTTTATAAGACAAAGAAATTCATTTAATAAACGGGCTGCCTCTTTTTGCTCTTCACTTGAAAGTTTACTAAAAAAGTCAAATGATTTAAGCAGCAAAAGACTGACCTCAAGCTGTGTCTCGGAAAATGATGATATTAAAACAAGAGGGTCAATATTCAGATTGTCTGCAATGCACTGAATCGTATCAAGACGGGGATTGGAAGTACCTCTGAGAATACCTTGAGCTTCTGACCTTGATACACCTATTTCTTCGGAAAATTCAGTGATAGATATTTTACGGATAGAACGTATAGCTTTCATAGTATTAGATAAGTTTTGTTGCAATGTCATGAAAATACCTCCTTCACTTAAAAGAATAAATTGGGAGGCAACAATAAAGGAAGACCATTATAAAAGCTAAATGTATTGTTTTATTAATATATATGATATTTATGTAGAAAAAAGGTTTTTGTCATTAGCAATGCATTGTATATAATTATTTGTATTTGCTGTTATGCTAACATCGTTTTAAAAAATGAAAATTTTAAATAGGGTTTTATATTTTATGATTTTTTTTACGATAAATTATGATGCAGCAGATAAAACTATTTAAAACAGGATGATTACACATCTGTTTGATTATTTACAAATCGCAAGGCAGTGTAATTCAAAAGCCTTTAGATTGCTATTATTGACTTAAAAGAAAAACATGAATATAATATAGTAAAGTACACCATTGATGATAAATTATAATGTGATTAAGCAGAGGTTAAAGATGTTTACAGAAAAGGATATTGAGATGTTGAGAAAAATGTTCAGTCAATATAACTATATTATGACTACGGCTGAACTTACAGCCTCAAAGCTATATTATGCAGATATAAAATCGCTTATGGAAGAAGGTTTGATTGAAAGAATAAAGAGAGGCTACTATTATTGGACTGAAGCATTCGGGGAAAGTGAAATCATAATTATAAATCGTCTGTTTCCTGATGCGGTGCTTTGTATGGAGACCGCGCTGTTTTATTACAAATACAGCGATAGAAATCCTGCTGAATGGAATTTGGCTATTGATAAAAATGTTTCAAGGCAGCGTACTAAAATTGATTATCCTTTTATCAAAGCCTACCGTGTCGAAAACGCGTTGGTTGCGCTTGGAGAAACGACAGGTAAGATTGATTCTGTGGATGTCCGTATTTATGACCGCGACCGTACTATTTGCGATGTGCTGCGAAATATGAACAAGATGGATAAGGAAATTTTTAATAAGGCAATACAAGGTTATGTAAAGGACCCGAAGAAAAACATACCTAATCTAATGGAGTATGCAAAAGTATTGCGAGTGCAAAAACGGGTGAATGATTTGATTGGAGTGTGGTTGTAGTGGCGGATACGGCAGCTTCTGTTCTTGCAAAGCTGAGAAACAAAGCAAAAGCTTCCGGCATCAGTTATCAGCAGTGTTTGCAGCTGTTTGTTCAGGAGGAATTCCTGCGTAAACTTTCAAAATCCGGATGTGAAGATAATCTTATTCTTAAAGGAGGTTTGTTTATTTATACCCTTACCAATTTTGAAAGCCGGGCAACTATTGATGTGGACTTTCTTCTCAGGAAAGTATCCAATTCGATTGAAGATGTAAAGTCTCTCATATGTAAGATTATCGATACGCCTACAGGCAACGATTATATTTCTATGACTGCAAAAGGTTTCGAGGAAATTTCCCCGCAGAGAAGATATCACGGCATTAGCGCACAGATTATTGCTCAGATAAAAAATGTCCGCATTCCTTTTAATGTAGATATAGGAGTGGGCGATGTTATCGTTCCTTGCGCCGAGGAACGGGAAATTAATACACAGCTTTCGGGATTTGAAGTGCCTGTTATCAAAACTTACTCTATTGAAAGCACTATTGCAGAGAAACTTGATGCAATTCTGCAGCGATTTGAGCTGACAGGCAGAATGAAAGATTTTTACGATATCTATTATCTGGCAAGGACTTTTGACTTTGATGGAACTAAATTGCAGAAAGCAATTTTTGAAACATTGCAGCAGCGTGGTACTCCTTATAACAGTGTTAGCTTCACGCGGATTGTTTCACTTGCCGAAAATGAGGATATTCAGAAACGATGGAGATATTTTTTGAAAAGTATTAAGGACGATACGCTTGAGTTTAATGTTGTGATTGATGAGATACGAGAATTTCTTGAGCCTGTGTTTGATGCGATAATAAATGAAAAAGAATGGCGAAAAGTGTGGAAAACTGCAGTAACACAATGGAAGTGAGGATGTAGTTATTATTTTGAAAGAGATAACATCAGATGATTTGCTGTATGTTTCTCGTTTATCTGCCTACAGCCGGCAGATTCACATCGCTGCCGCATTTTACTGCAAATCGCTTCGCTTTTTGGAAAAATGCGCACGGGACATTCTCACCCTGCGACCTCTCGCGCCGTTTTCTTTCACGGATAAATAAAAAACGCCCTATGGACGTTTTTTATTTATGGCGGAGGACACGGGACTCGAACCCGCGGGGCTGTTACACCTTACTCGCTTTCCAGGCGAGCTCCTTAGCCACTCGGTCAATCCTCCGGATACATTAATTATAATAATTGACAATTTAATTAAGTCACTCATATAATATAGCAAAAAAAAATGTATTATGCAAGAAAATAATTACAAAGTCAAACTGATGAGAACTGCAAATTATTTAATTACAAAAATTGGATTTTAATTTTGCATAATTTTAATATTTCTTCACTGTTTCTTCATTGTATTTATTTTTATTTAGGAATACTATTATAGTGTGATATATATTTTAATATATGTCGCATAAAATAATATGATTGAGGCGATTTATTGTGAAATTTGACTTACATTGTCATACAAAAGAGGGTTCAATCGATTCCAAAGTATCGGTAGCTGAATATGCGGACAAGTTTATGGAGCTTGGATTTGATGGGTTTATGATTTCTGACCACAACAGTTATAAAGGCTGCAAAGAATGGGATAGAATAAAGAATAATGCTAAGTACAAGGACTTTACTGTTATCAGAGGGATAGAATATGATACTAAAGATGCAGGTCATGTACTTGTTATAATGCCTGATGATATGTATCTTACTATTTTAAGAATAAGAGGGCTGCGATGCAGTACGTTAATAAAGATAGTTCATTCTTTAGGTGGAATTTTAGGTCTTGCTCATCCCTTTGGAGTGGCAAGTTCCAGCGCTATGGGATTTAAAAATATGAAAATGGAGCTGGTGAAAGAATTCGACTTTATCGAAACCTTTAATACCTGTGAATTTGCGGATTCAAATAATTTGGCAAAAGAGCTGGCGGATAAATTTAATCTGCCTTGTTTCGCCGGTTCCGATTCTCATGTAAATGAGTATATAGGAATGGCGTGTACAGAAATAGAAGGGGATATACGAAGCAATAACGACTTGATTTGTGCTGTTAAATACGGTGCGACAATAAAAGCCGGAGGGGTAGAGAGAGCCGTGACTAAGAAAGCTAAGCGAAAGGAGCATTGGATAGGACGCTTAGGGTTTAAAATTTATAACAGGGGAATAGGAAAACTAGTGTATCCGTACAGGAGCTATCACCATCATAAGTTAAATAATATATTCCATATAAACTGGTAAAAAGGATATATCGTAAACAAAGCCAAAAGAAGCAAAAAGAAGATAAAACCTGCAGGTTAAAACAAACTGCAGGTTTTTATTTTGCTCTGTTAATATTCACAAAAAAAGTATAATTTGAATTAAATATAAGATAAGCGCAGTTAATAAAGTGATAAATGCGTTTATATTTTATCGTATAAAAATACGATGAGTCCGCTGATAAAAATCGGCTGAACCGACTTTGTCATTATGTCGGAAATGTCGATTTTATTGATATTAGCGGAGTATTAAAGAAAGAGTATCAAAGAAATTATTTTGTGAAGGCTCGCCTTTTGCAGGCGGCATGGCAGCAGAGGAATCTTTGATTTCGCTTTGCACATTTTGCACATTTTTTAAAGAGAGGTAAATAAAATGGAAAATATACCAAAGATTTCAACTAAAACAGTAGTTAGAACGCTGGTGGCTTTGATTGCCATGGTAAATGCCATATTGATAACGCTGGGAAAATCCCCTGTAGATATAGATGAGAACACACTTTACGCAGTTTGTTCTGCTGTGGGGATGGTGGTTTCTGCAATATGGATATGGTGGAAAGATAATGATATAAAACCTGATACCAGGTTGACGAAGCTCCAGGTTCAGGCAATAAATGAGATGGCAAACAGCTGTGAAGGCGATGACCCTGAAAGCTGTGAGGAAATATGTGAAAATGAAGAAACAGCCGATTCTTCTGATGATGAATCCGATAATGAAAAAAAGCTGGATTAAGGAGGGATTTTAATGGCTCAAATAAGTATATATCCTACAAAAGTAATGAATATAACACAAAGCTATAAAGGCTCTTACAGTCACAGCAAGAATTATACGGGAACTCCAAGGGATTATCCTATTGATGATAATTGCGGAAGTACTGGGCGGAGTTATTTTTATGCGCCTTTTGACTGCATTATAAAAAGAATATATGGAGTGGGAAACAAAGGAACTAATACCATATGGATACAGTCAACTGCAAAGGTTAAGACTCCTGCCTTTACAGATTACGTTACTGTTATGATAATACACCCCAATGACGATACTTTAAAAAAGCTGAGGGTAGGTCAGGTGTTCAGGCAGGGAGCGGCTATGTTTTTGGAGGGAAACGATGGAAATGCGACGGGATATCATTTTCATATAAGCTGCGGCAGAGGAAAATTCATGGGAAACGGCTGGAGAAAGAATTCAAAGGGAAGATATGTAATATACACGAGCGGCGGTGCGGTTCCTCCGGAAAAAGCCTTTTATGCGGACCCTCTTATAACTAAGATAAAAACAGCTAAAGGTCTTGTTTTCGTAAGAAAGGTATCAGGCAATTCAGGCCAGGGGAGCGCTTCCGGAGGAAGCGGTACAGCTGCAAATCCGTATAAAGTCGGTAAGGTTCTAACACTTCTGGTAAATCTCAATGTAAGAACAGGTCCGGGAACGAACTATTCGAGAAAAAAACGTTCACAGCTTACAGCCGATGGAAAAAAGTATTCGCTTAAAGGAACCTATGCCGTGTATAAAAAAGGAACGAGAGTTACGGTAAAGGCAGTGCGTTCGGTTGGCTCTGATATATGGATAAAGACTCCGAGCGGATGGATATGCGCTAAAAAAGGAAGTAAGATTTATGCAAAATAAATATTAAAAAAAGATTTAAAATATGTCATAAAGATTAACTGCAATATAAGTTTTATTATATCGGGCAAGCAGTTTAAAATGAGGATATGCGATTGAAACATATCCTCATTTTTTACTCTTGTTTTAGTCGAGTTCAAAAGCGCCTGTATATAGGCTGTAGTAAGTGCCGTGCTTTTTGATAAGTTCATCATGGGTACCTTTTTCTATTATGCGTCCTGAGTCGAGAACTACAATAGTATCTGAGTTCTTGACTGTAGATAATCTGTGGGCTATAACAAAAGTTGTTCTGCCTTTCATCAGATTGTCCATTCCGCGCTGAACGAGAGCCTCTGTTTTAGTATCAATAGATGAGGTTGCTTCATCTAAAATCATGACAGGAGGGTCGGCTGCGGCTGCTCTGGCTATAGAAAGCAGCTGTCTTTGTCCCTGCGAAAGGCTTGCGCCGTTTTGAGTAAGCATAGTTTGATACCCATCGGGCAGATTATTTATAAATTCATCTGCACCGCTTAATTTTGCGGCTTTTATGCATTGCGAATCATCTGCGTCTAAATTGCCATATCGTATATTATCCATTATAGTCCCCGTAAACAAATTCACATCCTGAAGCACAATGCCAAGAGAGCGTCTCAAATCGGATTTTTTTATTGTATTTATGTCTATTCCGTCATATAAAATTTCCCCTCCCGACAAATCATAAAAACGGTTTATCAAATTTGTAACCGTTGTTTTTCCGGCTCCTGTAGCTCCGACAAATGCAATTTTCTGACCGGGTAGAGCATTTAGTATTATATCGTGCAGAATTAATTTTTCCGGTGTATATCCGAAGTCCACACTGCGAAATTCAATATGCCCTTTTACAGGAGTATATGTTGTATTTCCATCGTGGTGAGGACATCTCCATACCCATTTACTTTCACTTACGATATTATCTTCAATAGTATTATCAGTATTATTTGTATTTACTAAAGTTACGCATCCGCCATCCGTTTCGGAGTGATTGTCGATTAATTCAAATATACGTTCGGCTCCTGCAAGAGCCATAGCTATCAGGCTTGTTTGCTGAGCAATTTGAGATACAGGCATACAGAATGTTTTTGATAGATTAAGAAAAGCAACGATCATTCCTACTGTAACAGCTCCGATTCCTTTAATTGCCATGTATCCTCCTATTAAAGCGATGAGTACATACTGGAGATTGCCAAGCTGCATTATCGCAGGCATCAAAATATTTCCGTATTTATTTGCAAATGTGGAGTCGTGGCATAGATGCTGGTTGTATTTGTCGAAATCTTGTTTTGATTTTTCTTCATGACAGAATACTTTTATTACTTTTTGACCGTTTATCATTTCTTCTATGTATCCTGTAACAGCTCCAAGTGTTTCCTGCTGTTTGATAAAATATTTAGCGCTGGCGCCTCCGATTTTTTTAGTTGCAAATACCATAATAATCGTAACCGCAAGAACCAGTACAGTAAGGTAGACATTGCTGATAATCATAGATATCAATATAGCTGATATTGTAACGGCAGCTGATATGAGCTGCGGAAGCGCCTGAGAGATGAACTGTCTTAGGGTATCCGTGTCATTGGTATAGTGGCTCATTATATCTCCATGCGTATGAGAATCAAAATATTTAATCGGAAGGCTCTGCATGTGGGAAAACATATCGTCTCGAATTTCTTTGAGGGTGCCCTGTGATATTTTAACCATAAGACGGTTGTATGCGAATGTGGTAAAAACTCCTATTATGTAGATTGCAGCCATAAACATAACGGTATGAAACAGACCCGTAAAAACAGGACTGCTTTCTGAAAGCATAGGAGTTATGTAATTATCGATTAATACCTCAAGAAAAAGAGAACTGGCGACGACAGTACATGAGCTGACCAAAATACAAATAACAACTATACCGAAAATAAATTTATGATTTAATATAATATAAGAAAGCAAACGTTTGCAGGTTTTAGCCATATTCTTTTTATCTTTATTCATTGTTTGCATCTCCTTTCATTTGTGACTGATGAATTTCTTTATATATATCATTGTTTTTAATCAATTCCTCATGAGTTCCGTATCCGTTAATCATGCCGTTATCCATAACGATAATTTTGTCAGCATCCTGGACGGAAGAAACACGCTGAGATACGATAATTTTTGTAGTATTCGGAATTTCATCCCGGAATGCTTTTCTTATCATAGCATCGGTTTTTGTATCTACTGCGCTGGTGGAATCATCTAAAATCAAAATTTTAGGTTTTTTAAGAAGTGCTCTTGCAATGCAGAGACGTTGTTTTTGACCGCCTGATACGTTTGTGCCTCCCTGCTCGATATAAGTGTCGTATTTATCGGGAAAAGTTTCTATGAAATCATCTGCCTTGGCAAGTTTGCAGCAATGGATAATTTCTTCATCAGAAGCATGCTCATTTCCCCACCGGAGATTTTCTTTTATTGTTCCGGAGAAAAGTTCGTTTTTTTGAAGAACCATTGCCACATTATTTCTGAGAGTAAATAAATCGTAGTCTTTGACATTATTTCCGGAAATGAATATGTTTCCTTCGGTTACATCATAAAGTCTGGGGATTAGCTGAAGCAGGGAACTTTTGCCGCTTCCGGTGCTGCCGATAACTCCCAGTACAGAACCGGAAGGAATACGAAGTGAAATATGTGACAGACATTCTTTTTGGATATCGTTAAAATAGCTGAAACTGACATCGTTAAAGATAATTTCACCGTTGCTTATTTTGTATATAGGGCTGTCAGAATTCTTAAGGCTGCTTTCTTCCTCTAAAATTTCGATGATACGTTCTGCGGAGGCCCTCGCCATATTTATCATTACGAGAACCTGAGAAAGCATCATAAGAGCATTTAAAATATTCATGGCATAAGCAATAAGGCTTGTTAATTCTCCGGCTGTCATTGCTGTTTCATTGGTCATGACAATCATCTTTGCGCCAAACCAGCAGAGAAACAGAAGACATCCGTAAATCGCAAACTGCATGAAAGGCATATTATAGGCAACAATTCCCTCGGCTTTTGTGAATGTATTGTAGATTTTATTTGATACCGATTCAAATTTTTTTATTTCAAAGTCTTCACGGACAAATGATTTTACTACTCGTATTCCGCTCAGGTTTTCCTGCACTACACCATTTAGATTATCGTAAATTCTGAATACTTTTTCAAACCATGGATGAGAGCGGCTGACGATTAGATAAAGTCCAATGCCCAAGAATGGTATAGCAGCCAGGAAAATAAGGGATAAATCTATACTTATCATAAATGAAGCTATAAGTGAGAAGAACAGCATTATAGGAGCTCGTACCGCCACACGAATTATCATCATGTATGCATTTTGTACATTGGTGACATCCGTGGTAAGGCGGGTTACTATGCTTGAAGCTGAAAATTTATCTATATTGGCAAAGGAATAGTCCTGTATTTTAAAGTACATATCACGTCTTAGGTTCTGTGCGAATCCAGATGAAGCCGACGCAGAAAAAATTCCTGATAATATGCCGAAAATAATGCCGAAGACTACGCAGATTATAAGTATAATACCAAGGCTTCCGACAATATCAGGATTTTTCCCGGTAATTCCTTCATCGATTATTACAGCCATAATCATAGGTATTACAATTTCAAGAAGTACCTCAAATATGACGAATACGGGGGTTAATATAGAATCTTTTTTATATTCACGAATGGAGTGCGCTAATTTTTTTATCATTTTTATGTTTCTTTCTGTCATCGATATAATGTTCCGTCAGCCTAGATTTTAGCATCAAAATATTAAAATGAGAATTCAATATAAATTAATAACGTTAAATAAAAGTTAATATTGAAAGGCGGAAAAGAAAATATTATAATCTTTTATAAGGAGGGATTTATGAATACTCAGCAATTAGAATGTTTTGTCCGTGTAGCAGATAAACTTAACTTTACAAAAGCCGCTGAAGGACTGCATATATCAACGCCTGCCGTAACACATCACATTAAAAATCTGGAAGAGGAGCTGAACACTGCGCTGTTTATCAGAAATTCAAAGATGGTTAAGCTTACAGAACCCGGGGCGTTATTTTACGGTGAAGCAAGAGATATACTTCAAAAAATGGAGATGGCTGAAAAAAAGGTTAAAAAGCTTGCGAGCAATAAGATGGCAGTCCTGAGAATAGGATGTTCCGGACAGGAAGAGATGATGGATTTGGAGAAGCCTTTAATAAAATTAAGAGAGGAGCTTCCCGATGTCTATCCTCAGGTTATTGTTCAGGATTACTTTACACTCAAATCATTATTTGACAATGAACAGATTGATATTCTAATCGGGACGAAAGAAATGGCAGAAGAAGCCCATGATTGTATTTTTAAAAAAGTACGAAACATAAGAAGTTTTGCCGCAGTGTCAAAAAACAGTCCGTTGGCAGCAAAGAATCAGGTGAGTTTTGAGGAACTATCGGATGTGCAGCTAATTGTTATGCATCCGCGTTTTATTCCTTTTCAGTACGGCAATAAACTTCAGGAATTTATTACGCTTCATGGACAAAACCATTTTCATATTTTTTGTGAAAACGGAAGATTTGCTTTGCTGCTTGCAAAATGTGAATACGGAACAGCAATTTTGCCGGAAATCTATACAAATGATGATGAAGAAATTGTATATATTCCCCTTGAAGATGGCATAACCGAATATGGCATTGCTTATCATAAGAACATAAAAGACAGGCATATAAGACAATTTGTAAAATACTTTACGGGGAATTAAAATACAGGATGCAATAATTTAATATATAAAAAAAGGTACTGTTTATAAATATACTATTTGCAGTACCTTTTGTTTTATTTGTATTGTTTTGATATTCTAGTCGTTGTCATCAGACCAGGTTTCAAATGACCAGTCAATTTTGTCTCCTTCCTGTACTGTACACTGGTCGGCAGGTTCCATCACTGCCTCGTCGTTTAGTTCGTATACCCAGCCGGAATTATTTGTAGCTTTAATGTTGTTTATAGAAGTGACATATGGACTTTCACTTTTTTCATCGAGAATAATATCAACATTATTTTCTTCTCCATAGGTGGTCAGTACGTCTAATACAGAACTTTTTTCAGGCACGGTGACTTTAACATTATCTACGTCCTGAGCTTCTGAATTATCAGGAAAATCAATATCGAGAGTTACTGTAATGTTGCTTGTCTGGGAATTAGTATTTGTATCGTTATCGCTGCCGCAGGAGACCATTGTGAACATAAGAATTAAACTCACGATAAAAACCGATAGCTTTTTCATTTTTACATACCTCCTAATGTAAAAGTTTTATAAGATATAACTCATACTCACATTATAGACATTTTTTGCTGTAATTTAAACATGAAATATTATAAATCACAGCAAAAGCTTTCTTGACAAAAAATCATAGGCGGTAGTATAGTTGGTACTGATATTAAGTATATCAATGCAATATTATGTTTCAGTAAGCAACGGAGGAAATAAAAATGCTTTTTAACTGTTTGGCGGTAGGAGCGGGAGGTTTTATCGGTTCTGTTTTCAGATATTTGATAGGGCTTATTCCGTTTCTTAACAGACATGATATTCCGTATCATACCCTGCTGATAAATGTGATAGGCGCGATTATTATAGGCATGATAGTAAAATCGTCCGAAACGTGTCAATGGATTAACGGAAATTTTTTACTGTTTATGAAAGTCGGTGTATGCGGGGGATTTACTACATTTTCCACATTTTCATTGGAGTCGCTTGGGCTTATTGAAGGCGGCAAAATAATATTGTTTTGCATCTATGCAGCAGCAAGTGTGAGTCTTTGTATATTAGGTGTTTTTGTTGGAAAGTGGATAATGGGGTCGGTTCAATGAAAAGAGAAACCTATGAGAAAATGATGAATACTGTTGAATCTTCGGAAGTGATGCTTAATAGTGTTTTGATGGTTAATAAAGCGCTTACGAGATTATCTTATATAATTTATCCGATTTTTTTATTGTTTATTGCAGTTAAAAAAGAGCCGGAACTTATAAAGGCTGTTTTAGTTCCGGCAATTTCGTTTATTATTGTAAGTATATTTCGATATCTTTGCTGTTCACCCAGACCTTATGAAGTCTTTGATATTCCTCCTCTTATAAAAAAGGATACCAGGGGAAAATCTTTTCCAAGCAGGCACGTTTTTTCCGCTGTTATAATTGCAGTAACGGTGTATTATTATTATCCGCTGCCCGGAATTATACTCGGCATATTGAGTTTAATGCTGGCAGCTGTAAGAGTCATAGGGGGAGTGCATTTTACAAAAGATGTAGTCGCCGGCATATTTATGGGTGTATGCTTTGGAATTATCGGGTTTTATGTTATTTAATATGTTTAGTTTTCTTTCGCAGTTTTTGTGTTCTGTTTTTGAGGTCTGAAAGCTATAAACAAAAGTACGCATACGAGCATCAATATAGGATAGTACAGGTTAGGTATAATATTTAAAGGTGTGATTCCGACAAGAGCCGCAGCCGTCAGAAGCTGTGCTCCGTAAGGAATCATTCCCTGTCCCACCGATGCGAATATATCCAGTATGGAAGCAACTCTTTTAGGTTCAACGCCGAATTCATCTCCTATTTCTTTTGCAACGGGACCTGCCATAACGATGGCGATTGTATTGTTAGCCGTGCAGAAATCAACTAAAAGAACGAGTATGCCGATGCCAAGTTCTGCGCCTCTTTTACCTTTTACAGATTTTTTGATACAGTCTATTATGAGCGAAATACCGCCGTTTTCTTTTATTAAAGCCATAATACAGGCAACTATTATAGATATGATCGATATTTCAAACAGACCAGTCATACCTTCTCCTATGATTCCGAAAGATTCCATAAAAGTGAAAGAGCCGTTGGTTATTCCGACTATCATCGACAGTATGATTCCGGAAAACAATACGAGAAAGACATTGAATCCTACCAGCGCGCCTATCAGTACTATTAAATAAGGAATTACTTCTACAAAACTATATTCATATACATCTGCGCTGTAAGTCATATGACTCGTTCTTATGTAAAGTAAAATTATAGTAATGAGAGCTGCAGGCAGAACTATTAAAAAGTTTTGTTTGAACTTGTCGTTCATCTTACACCCCTGAGTTCGTACAGCTGCAATGGTAGTATCGGAAATCATGGACAGATTGTCTCCGAACATGGCTCCGCATACGGTAGCCCCTATGCATATGGCTACAGGAATATCGGTTTGCTGTGAGACTCCGAGGGCAATGGGAGCGAGAGCAGAAATCGTTCCCATAGATGTACCCATGGACAGGGATATAAAACAGCCTATTACGAATAATCCCACTACCATAAACTGAGGAGGTATTATTGAAAGCCCGAAATTTACAGTGCTGTCCACGCCTCCTGCTGCCGTGACTATTCCGGAGAAAGCGCCTGCCACAAGAAAAATCAAAACCATAGTGATTATGTTCACATCTCCGGTTCCTTTGGCTATTATTTCAAGCTTTTCGTTAAAGGAAACTTTTCGGTTCTGAAGAAAAGCTACAAACAGCGCAATGATAAAAGCTACATAGGCAGGCATACTGTAAAAGTCATTGCTGATAATTCCGGCGCCTGCAAAAACTACGATAAATACGAAAAAGGGCAATAATGCCAAAGTTCTGTGTTTCATGATTAATTTCTCCCCAAAAATTTCTTCTAAAATTAAATCTCATGTATTATTTGATGTTTCAGTCGACTCTGTTGAGCATACCTCCGGAAAGCCAGCTTTTTAGATTCTCTGCGAGTATATCTATTACTGCCTGGCGCATTTCTTTAGGTGACCAGGCAATATGAGGGGTTATAATACAGTTTTCTATACCGATAAGAGGACAGTCGGCATCCGGCGGTTCCTTGGAAAGGACATCGAGAGCTGCGCCGCCTATAAATCCTGCTTTTATGGCATCTGCAAGGGCGCGTTCATCCACAAGACCTCCTCGCGCTGTATTTATCAGTATGGCTCCCGGCTTCATATTTACCAGAAACTCTGTATTTACCATTTCTTTGTTTTCTTCTGTAAGCGGACAGTGCAGTGACACGAAATCGGATTTCATGGCTCCTGTGGGATCCTGACTGAAAATATTTATTGTCATACCGAGCGCTTTTGCTATTTCCGCCACACGTTTGCCGATAGCTCCGTATCCTATAATGCCCAGGGATTTGCCGGCGAGAAGATTAACAGGTTTGTTCCAATAGCAGAAATATTTGCTGTCGAACCACTGTCCCTGCTGAACGGATGCGTTATGAAGTCCTGCATGGTTGGATATTTCAAGCATAAGAGCTATTGTATGCTGCGCAACTGCGTCCGTAGAATAAGCCGGTATGTTTGTCACGGCTATTCCAAGGTCTGCGGCTGCCTGAACGTCAATATTGTTATATCCTGTAGCCGTACAGCCTATATATTTTAAATTGGGAGAATTCTCCATAAGCTCTCTGGTTATGGGACATTTGCTCGTCATCAATATTTCATTATTTGCAAGTCTTGATAATGCTTTGTCCTCAGGTGTTTTATCGAATACAGTAAGTCTGTCGCACAAGGCTTCAATCTTTTTCCAGCTTAAATCTCCCGGATTTATGGTATATCCGTCAAAAATTACAATATTCATTAATATGATACCTCCGATAATCAAGCTAAAGTTATACAGAATATTTTACACTATAAGCAATGGAAAGTCTAGTTAAGCTATGGTATAATGAGCGTTATTGACATGTAGGGAGGAATAAATCGAGGAAGGTTTTGCAGATAATGAATTTTTTTGACATTCTTTTTATAGGTATAGGACTTGCAATGGATGCGGCGGCGGTATCCATGACAAACGGCATGGTGTACAGGAATCTTAAAAAGACTACATATTTGGCTATGCCTGTATTTTTTGGAATATTCCAGACATTGATGCCTGTCTTGGGATATTATGCCGGAAGCATATTCGCGGATATCATAACGAGATATTCGGGGATAGTTATATTCCTTATTTTGGGTATAATAGGAGGGAATATGATAAGAGAGGGCATCGCAGATATCAAAGCAGGTTCGGACTGCGCATACAAGATGATGTCCCTTAAGGTTCTGCTTTTTCAGTCTGTAGCTACGAGTATAGATGCTTTTGCAGTAGGAATAGGTTTCAGCGCAATGAAGATAAGCATATGGATGCCTGTAATACTGATAGGTGTAATAACAGCGGCAATAGTTGTGATAGCTATATTGATAGGCAGGAAATTCGGGAATATGCTGGGATGCAGAGCTGAGATATTAGGCGGAATAATATTGGCAATAATAGGGATAAAGGCGCTTATATAAAAATAAGTTATATGCGCTTAAGTATACGAAAACGAAGTTTTTTACGGAAAAAAGGTGATATGATATGGATAACATTATAGTTGCAGCTACTCAGAATAAACATAAAATTACAGAAATAGAAGCTATAACAAAGGAATTCGGAATGTCGATAGTATCAAGAGATGATGCGGGAGTGCCGCCTGTAGATATAGTGGAAGACGGTACTACTTTTGAAGAGAATTCATATAAAAAAGCCTACGAAATAATGAAGCTTTGCGGAAAAATCACCATAGCTGATGATTCAGGGCTTGAAGTCGACTGCCTTGACGGAGCACCAGGTGTATATTCGGCGAGGTTTGCGGGAGAAGACGGAAATGATAAAGCGAACAATGAGAAGCTTAAAAGTCTTATAAAGGATGTTCCTTATGAAGAGAGAACTGGAAGATTTGTTTCAGTGATAACGATGGTGTATCCTGACGGTGAGACTATCGTGGCAAGAGGAGAGGTTGAAGGTCATATAGTTTTAGAGGAGCAGGGATGCAACGGATTTGGATATGATCCGCTTTTCGTTCCTTTAGGATATGAGGATACCTTTGGCGTAATAGATTCAGAAATAAAGAATAAGATAAGCCACAGAGCCAATGCACTCATCAGTCTTAAGGAAAAACTCCGCAAGAGGGAGGAGAGTTTATAAATTGTGAAAATCAGAACAAGACTTCTGAAAATGTTAATATTAGGATTTAAACAGCTTCAGGACCCGTATTATCAGGGATTTGCTGCGCAGATAGCCTTTTATCTTCTGCTTTCTATAGTTCCTATAGTGCTTTTGATAACACAGATACTGGGTATTTTTGATATTTCCATAAGTTCGGCATTGGAACTGGTGGAACAGTATACGGGATATCAGATATCTTCTGTTATTCAAAGTCTTTTTTCCTTTTCATCAGTGGGTTATGGAAACATAATATTTGTGCTCATAGCATTGTGGGCAGGTTCCAGAGCTTCTTTTGCCATAATGAGGATAACAAATTATACCATGACGGAAGGACAGAGCACAGGAAAAGGTTATTGGCTTGAACGTATAAGAGCTATAAAAACTATGATAATAACCGTTCTTACTATAGTCTTCTCTATAATAATTCTGGTTTACGGGGAGCTCATACTTGAAACAGTTTTGAGTATTCTCAGCATTGAAAACAAAGGAAATTACGGCAATATATGGATATGGCTCAGATGGGTAATAGGGTTTGCCTTGTATTTTATGATGATAAGCTATAATTACTATATACTGCCTACAGAAAAACTCAAGTACAGAAAGATAATTCCCGGGAGCATATTTGCTTCCGGCGGAATGCTGTTAGTAACTCTTTTTTATTCAAAATATGCCAATTCTCTGGCTAATTATGACTTGCTGTACGGTACTTTGTCTTCGGTAGTTGCCATAATGTTTTGGTTTTATTTTCTGGCGTGGGTATTATGTCTTGGGGTTATGTGCAATAAAGTTTGGTCGGATACAAGTGATAACAAGGAATTCTCATGAAAAAAATTGATTATATGAACAAAACAACATTGAAAGATTTAGATATAGGAAAAACTGCCACAATAGTTTCGGTAGGAGGAGAGGGAGCGCTCAGACAGCACTTTTTGGACATGGGGGTCATTCCCGAGGCGGAAGTCACCCTTGTAAAATATGCTCCCATGGGAGACCCTATGGAGCTCAGCATCCATGGATATGAGCTTACTTTAAGGCTTGAAGATGCAGAGAAGATAAATATAACGGACATAAGGGAACGAAAAGAATATGATGGTAATTCTGCTGAAAATGAAGAGCCGAAGAGAAACATATATCATCCCGGTTTGGGAGAAGGCGGAAAATATCATGTAAAAGCAGATGAAAACCCACTGCCTGAGGGAGAAACGCTTACTTTTGCGCTGGCAGGCAATCAGAACTGCGGCAAGACTACGCTGTTTAATCAGCTTACAGGCGCAAACCAGCATGTCGGAAATTTTCCGGGTGTTACAGTTGACAGAAAAGACGGCGTTATAAAGGGGCATAAGGATACTCTTGTAACAGATTTGCCGGGGATATATTCGATGTCGCCTTACAGCAGTGAAGAGATAGTAACGAGACAGTTTATACTTCAGAATAAACCAAAGGGTATAATAAATATAGTTGATGCTACTAATATAGAGAGAAACCTCTATCTGACAATGCAGCTTATGGAGCTGGATGTTCCCATGGTACTGGCTCTAAACATGATGGATGAAGTGAGGGATAACGGAGGTTCGATTCTGGTAAATGAGATGGAGGAGATGCTGGGGATTCCTGTAATACCCATTTCCGCTGCCAAAAATGAGGGCATAGAGGAGCTGATAAACCATGCTGTTCATGTGGCAAAATACCAGGAACGTCCGGGCAGAATGGATTTTTGCAGTTCCGAGGATAAAGACGGAGCAGTACATAGATGTCTTCACGGGATAATGCACCTTATAGAGGACCATGCAAACAAAGCAGGAATTCCTGTAAGATTTGCGGCATGCAAACTTGCAGAGGGAGACAGACTGGTTTTAAATTTTCTGGATTTAAGTCAGAATGAAAAGGAAATGCTTGAACATATAATCTTGCAGATGGAGGAAGAACGAAATCTGGACAGGGCTGCCGCTATTGCGGATATGAGATTCAGCTTTATAGAAAAAGTATGCGCGGCAACAGTGGTAAAGCCCAGGGAAAGCAGGGAGCACAGAAGAAGCCGGAAAATAGACAGAATTTTAACGGGAAAATATACTGCGATACCGTCTTTTATATGCATAATGGCTGTAGTATTCTGGCTGACATTCAATGTCGTGGGAGCATTTCTTGCGGATTTGCTTGACAAAGGAATAACATCGCTTACCGATTTTGTTGACTCGGCATTGGTTAATGCCGGTGTAAACGAGGTGATTCACTCGCTGGTACTTGACGGTATATTTAACGGCGTGGGAAGCGTGTTAAGTTTTCTTCCTATAATAGTTACACTGTTTTTCTTTTTATCCATGCTTGAAGACAGTGGATATATGGCAAGGGTAGCTTTTGTAATGGATAAACTGCTGAGAAAGATTGGCCTTTCGGGAAGAAGCATTGTGCCGATGCTGGTAGGATTCGGATGCACTGTTCCGGGAGTTATGGCAAGCAGGACGCTGCCGTCTGAGCGGGACAGGAAAATGACTGTATTGCTGACTCCTTTTATGAGCTGTTCGGCAAAACTTCCTATATATGCTTTTTTCACGTCGGCATTTTTTCCGGGACATGGCGCTGTTATTATGGTAGGTTTGTATTTTATAGGCATACTTGCAGGAGTACTTATAGCGCTTTTGCTTAAAGGCACTGCATTTAAGGGTGAGGCAGTTCCCTTTGTAATGGAACTTCCCAACTACAGAATGCCCGGTGCAAAAAATGTGGGGAGACTTTTATGGGAAAAAGCAAAAGATTTTTTACAGAGGGCTTTTACCGTAATTTTTGTAGCTACTATAGCAATATGGTTTTTACAGACTTTTGATGTACATATGAATGTTGTAGAGGATTCCCATGACAGCATACTTGCAGCTGTATCGGGAATAATTGCGCCGGTATTTTCACCTTTGGGTTTTGGAGACTGGAGAATTTCCACGGCGCTTATAACCGGATTTATGGCAAAGGAAAGCGTTGTTTCCACTCTGTCCGTATTGTTCGGTTCCACATCGGCTCTTACAAGTATTATAACACCAGTGTCCGCTGTGGCATTGCTTGTATTCTGTCTGCTTTACACGCCTTGCGTCGCTGCGGTTGCTTCCATCAAACGCGAGCTTGGCGGAAAATGGGCTGTTATCGTTGTAGTCGGTCAGTGTGCAGTTGCATGGCTTGCAGCTTTTATCGTTATATTGACAGGAAGTTTGTTGGTCTGATTTTAATATAGATATTACATGCTGAATATGATATAATTTAATTTACAACATAAAATAAATTATTTAGAAACTGGATTTATCTTTGTATAAATCCAGTTCTTTTTGAAAGGATGGTGATGAGCTATGGAGATTAAAAGCGCGCAGGCATCCGGAAAGAATACCCTTATCATTGCTGTAATGATATCGGGTGTTTTTTTAGCTGTATTGAATCAGACGGTTTTATCGCCTGCGCTGCCCAGCATTATGGAGGATTTGAATATCACGGCAAATGAGGGGCAGTGGCTGACGACTGCTTTCATGCTGGTGAATGGGATTATGATACCTATTACTGCTTATTTTATAAATAGGTTTACGACAAGGCAGATTTTTCTCAGTTCCATGATTTTATTTACGGCAGGAACTGCTGTTGCAGGTTTTGCTTCTAATTTTACAATACTTCTTATTGCCAGGATTCTGCAGGCTATGGCGGCGGGAGTACTAATGCCGATGATTCAGACCGTAATGCTGCTGTTGTTTCCAAGAGAAAAGAGGGGAACGGCAATGGGAACCATAGGAATAGTAATTGCCTTTGCGCCTGCAGTAGGTCCGTCTCTTGCAGGCTGGGTGGTTGATTCATGGGGATGGAACTCAGTGTTTCTGATGATTGCGCCAATGGCTTTTATTATTGTTGTTTTATCGTTTTTTTTGCTTAAAAACGTTGGAGAAACAACACCTACGAAACTGGATGTACTGTCTGTAATATTATCCACGGTAAGTTTCGGCGGTCTTCTTTATGGATTCAGTATAGCGGGCACTTTTGGATGGCTGCATCCTGTAACAGTTGCATCTATCATACTTGGAGCGGTTTTTCTTTTTTTATTTATACGAAGACAGGGAAAACTAAAAGAGCCTTTGCTTGAATTAAAAGTACTTAAAACAAAGATATTCAGCTATTCTACTGTAATAAGCATGATAGTAAATGCCGCATTGATTGCGGGAGGAATTATTACGCCTATTTATTTGCAGAATGTACTTGGCTTTACAGCTATGCAGTCAGGATTGCTTATGCTTCCTGGCGCGCTTCTTATGGGGGTAATGAGTCCTATTACGGGCAGACTGTTTGACAGATTCGGACCAAGAGGAATTTCTGTTTTAGGTTTGAGCATTCTGACTGTTTTTACAGGAGCTTATATTCTAATGGATGAAACGTGGACATTTATTCCTCTGTGTTTTGTATATACAGCCAGAATGTTTGGGCTTTCTCTAGTTAATATGCCTATTAATACATGGGGGCTTAATGCTCTTGAAAATAAAATGATTGCTCATGGAAGCGCTATAAACAATACAGCCAGACAGGTGGCAGGTTCAATAGGAACGGCAGTTTTAATTACTATTATGTCTATTGTAAGCATCATGAATCAGGACAGAGGAGTAATTGATTCTACGTTAAGCGGAATGCACGGAGCTTTTACGGCTGCTCTTGTTTTAAGTTTAGCGGCTTTGATAATGGCAATTTTGTTTGTAAAGCGTGAAAAAAGAGACGATGATATATTCTGTGATTAATATCGGAAAATAAGATGAATGGGCGGCAGAGCATGCTGCGCAGGGAGGTTGTACCATGGAAGTAAAGAATTACGTTATAAGTATAGGAAGACAAATGGGAAGCGGCGGTTCAGCGATGGGAAAAGTGATAGCGGAACGTTTTGGCTTCAGTTATATTGACAGAGAGATTCTTTCGAAGGCGGCAGAACTTATGGATGCCGACGAAGAAAATCTCGGTATGGTTGATGAAAAAAATATATCGGCGATGACAGCAATGGCCCAGACTGCGTCATATGAAATGCCTTATATTTCAAAAGAATGGTTTATACCTACGAGCGAGCAGCTGTTTGAAGCGCAGACAAAGATTATGCGTGATGCTGTTAAAAAGGAATCATGCGTTATTATAGGCAGATGTTCATCTCATATGTTTAGAAATTACGAAAAACATGTCAGCATTTTTCTTCATGCCGATATGAACTCCCGCATGGAGCGTCTTAAGAGAACGTTAAAAAAAGATAATCTAGGAGAAAAAAATGTAAATGACTTGGAGAAGAGTGACAGGAGAAGAGCGCAGTATTACAATACTTTTACGGGAAAGAAATGGCTTGATTTAAGAAATTATGATTTTGCGCTTGATACTACTCCGTTTTCCGATAAACAAATCGAAGATATATTGGTGAACTATATTACGGCAAGATTTCCCGAGCTTAAACAGAGAGCCGGATTATAATATAAAATCTGCTTGACAAATATAAACTGAATATTTATAATCTACATTAATTGAATAACTATCTTCAGGGCAGGGTGCAAGTCCCTACCGGTGGTAAAGCCCACGAGCCGCAAGGCAGATTCGGTGAAACTCCGAAGCCGACAGTATAGTCTGGATGAAAGAAGATAAAAGTATACTTATGCTTTTTTTGCTCTGAAATGATTTTGCATTTCAGAGTTTTTTATTATGTAGGAAATATCAACACGCCTTTCAGGCACTACTTCACTTTCTGTACTCGCTTTGATGTCATTTTTCCTTAGCGGATAGCTTCGCTTACTGAGGAAAAAGGCGAGGCAAAGTCTGCTGCTGAAAGGGATGCGCATAGCTGGCTTTCTCCCGTCTCACAGCGGGGTAAATTGTATTAGCCGGTGAATCCGTAATTGTTGTTTAAATGGCATAAGACCTCTTTTACATGTCTTGGATAGATTTTATTCAAGGCATGTATTTTTTTAGGAGGTATTAAATATGGATGGAATAGAATACATGAAACTTGCTGTAAAACTGGCAGAAAAAGGTGATGGTTATGTGAATCCAAATCCTATGGTCGGAGCCGTCATAGTAAAAAACGACAGGATAATAGGGAAAGGATATCATGAAAGATACGGAGGACCTCATGCAGAGATAAATGCTTTGAGAAGCTGTAGTGAGTCGCCGGAAGGAGCGGATTTATATGTGACTTTGGAGCCTTGCTGCCACTATGGAAAAACGCCGCCATGTACTGAAGCAATTATAAAGAGCGGGATTGCAAATGTTTTCATAGGTACATTGGATGTAAATCCTGCAATGTCGGGAAAGAGTGTTGGAATTTTAAATCAGAATGGGATCAAATCAAAAGTAGGAATTCTCGAAGAGGAATGTAAAGGTCTGATTAAAAAGTTTAGCAAATTTATAACAACACAGACCCCCTTTGTTCTCATGAAATATGCAATGACTATGGATGGCAAAATTGCCACCTATGCGAATAATTCAAAATGGATAAGCGGAAAAGAGTCGAGAGAACGTGTACATCAGACAAGACATTCTTTTTCGGCAATAATGGCAGGAGTTGACACGGTAATTAAGGATGACCCTATGCTTACATGCCGTATTGAAAACGGGAAAAATCCTGTTCGGATTATATGTGATACTAATCTTAGAACACCGTTTGAGTCCAATATAGTGAAAACGGCAGAATCAGTACCGACTTATATTGCAACTTCCTGTGGCGATGAATTACGAAAAGAAATTTATGCGAAACATGGATGTAAATTTATTGACGTAGGAAAAAGACAAAATCATATTGACCTTGCTGAACTGATGAAAATTTTGGGAAGAATGAAAATCGACAGTCTGATTTTAGAGGGCGGAGGCACTCTTAACTGGAGCGCTTTGAATCAGCAGATTGTCGATGAGGTGCAGGCGTATATAGCTCCTAAAATATTCGGAGGAACTGCCAAGACCCCTGTAGAAGGCATCGGAGTTGCTTTTCCTGATGAAGCTGTTTTGCTTAATCCTTATTCCGTTTCCAAAATAGGAGACGATTATTTAATAGAAAGTGAAGTGATTTACAAATGTTCACAGGAATCATAGAGGAAATCGGGAAGATAGAAGAAATCAAGAAAGGCAGCAGTCAATGCAGTTTAACTGTAAAAGCGGAAAAGATATTGGACGATGTACATAAGGGTGACAGCATTGCAGTAAACGGAATTTGCCTTACCGTAACGGATTACAGAAGACTGGTGTTTACGGTGGATGTTATGAATGAAACATGGAATCGTACATCTTTAAATAAACTGAGAAAAAATGATTTTGTAAATCTTGAAAGAGCCTTGCCTGCAAATGGCAGATTCGGAGGTCATATAGTGACCGGACATATTGACGGTACTGGAATCATCAATGATATACGAAGAGACAGCAATGCGGTGTGGTACAGAATCGGAACATCAGAAAATATACTGAGCTGTATTGTGGAGAAAGGTTCTGTTGCCATTGATGGTATCAGTCTCACAGTTGCGGCAATATCAGATGAAAGCTTTGAGGTATCGGTTATTCCCCACACTTTGCAGTATACAATTTTAAGATATAAAAGAGCGGGTGATATGGTTAATCTTGAAAATGATATTATAGGAAAATATATCAGGAAGTTTTCAGAGAATAAAGGACAATATTCAATATCGAGGGAATTTTTGCTCAGCAATGGATTTTAGAGAGGAGTACATAAAATGAAGTTTGAAGAAATAAAGAAAGCGCTTGATACTTTAAAAGAAGGAAAACTTATTCTTGTTACAGATGATGAAAACAGGGAAAATGAGGGTGATTTAATTTGTTCTGCTCAGGCTGCGACAACAGAAAATGTGAATTTTATGGCAAGCTATGCAAAGGGATTGATTTGTATGCCTATGAGAAGGAATATAGCAGAGAAGCTCATGCTTGCGCCTATGGTAGAAAACAATACGGATAATCACGAAACAGCTTTTACAGTGTCCATAGATTATAAGAGTACGACAACGGGAATATCCGCAGAAGAGAGGGGGATCACTGCCCGCATGTGTGTCGATGAAGACACAGCGCCTCTTGACTTTAGACGTCCCGGTCATATGTTTCCTCTTATAGCTAAAGACGGAGGAGTCCTGGAAAGAAACGGACATACGGAGGCCACGGTTGATTTGATGCGCCTTGCAGGCCTTAAAGAATGTGGACTATGCTGTGAGATTATGAGCGATAATGGAAAGATGATGAGGTCAGGAGAGCTTAATGCTTTTGCACAAAAATATGGCATACCATGTATTTCCATAGAGAAACTTCAGGAATACAGGAAAGTATTTGATAATCTTGTGGAGTGTGTGTCTGTAACGGATATGCCTACAAAATACGGAGAATTTAAAGCTCATTGCTATATAAACAAATTGAACGGAGAACACCATATAGCATTGGTTATGGGAGATATATCGGATGGAAAGGATGTCTTGTGCCGTGTGCACTCGGAGTGTATGACAGGAGATGTTTTCGGTTCTTTGCGCTGTGACTGCGGTCAGCAGCTTGATAAAGCCATGAAAATGATAGCTGAAAAGAAGAGCGGAGTTTTGCTTTACATGAGACAGGAAGGACGCGGGATAGGACTTGTGAATAAGTTAAAAGCCTATAATCTGCAGGATAAGGGGCTTGATACTCTTGAGGCAAATATCGCTTTGGGTTTTAAAGGTGATTTAAGAGAATATTATATCGGAGCGCAGATTTTAAGAGATATTGGGATAAAATCATTGGATTTGCTTACAAATAATCCGGATAAAGTGTATCAGCTTGAAGACTATGGTATGAAAATCTCCAGGAGAATCCCCATAGAAATAAAAGCTAATAAATACGATCGTTTTTATTTAAAGACTAAACAGCAGCGAATGGGACATATATTGAAAGTAGAGGAGGAAATATAAAATGAAACTGTATGAAGGAAAACTTGTATCGGATGGTATAAAAATAGGAATAGTAGCGGCCAGATTTAATGAATTTATCACTTCAAAACTGTTGTCCGGCGCTTTGGACAGTCTTAAAAGAGAAAATGTCAGAGAAGAGGATATAGATATTGCATGGGTTCCGGGAGCTTTTGAAATTCCTTTGATTGCATCAAAGATGGCAGGAAGTGAAAAATACGATGCTGTTATTTGTCTCGGCGCTGTGATTCGTGGAAGCACGAACCATTATGACTATGTATGCAGCGAGGTTTCAAAGGGAATTGCGCAGATAAGTTTAAATGCGGATAAACCTGTTATGTTCGGAGTCCTTACAACCGATAATATAGAGCAGGCGATAGAAAGGGCAGGGACTAAAGCGGGAAACAAAGGCGCTGAATGTGCCCATGGAGCAATAGAGATGGTTAATTTGATTCGCTCCATGAATCTGTAATTTATAGCTGAAAATATGAAGTTGCAAAGTAATTAAAACCCAGTTTGTCATATAAACGTATAAAGAAATTTAAAACTGAAAAGCAGATAAAAAAATAGCTGCAAGCCGGCAACCTGACATAAAGCAAGTCCTGACTGCAGCTGTTTTTATTATAATTCGTTTCAGTAAGTTGTCTTAAAGAATCCTTACTCTGATTATTCCGTCGCCTTTTATGGAATCTGCATCAATGCTGCCTGATGTTTCAGCCAAAGTGTAAGCGTAATCACCTCTTGTCTTATTGATTACATCGCCGTCCACGAGAGCGGCGACTTTTTCCAAAGCTCCGGCATCAGCCTTGGAAATTACCGATATTCTGGTTCCTTTCTTAGGTCCGAGAGTACAGTTTGGCATATTTACGGAGTTTACGATATTGCCGTTTTCCAGATAATCCATGATTTCATTTGCAGCCATAACAGCGCAGTTGTCTTCTGCTTCGGCAGATGACGCTCCAAGATGTGGTGTTGCAATAACCCCTTCTTTTCCTATAACTGTATCGTTAGGAAAATCTGTAACGTACCTTTTTACTTTGCCGTCAGTCAGCGCTTTGAGCATAGCTTCATCATTAACCAGTTTATCTCTGGCGAAGTTGAGGAATACAACGCCGTCTTTCATCTGTTCGATGGCTTTTTCATCTATCATTCCTTTAGTATCATCCATTACAGGAACATGAATGGATATGTAATCGCATCTAGGGTATAAATCTTTAAGAGCGTCTACGATTTCAATGGTATTTGAAAGGGAATGGGCAGATTTAACCGAAAGAAACGGATCGTAACCTATTACATTCATACCGAGATTTTCGGCAGCATTGGCAACGAGAATACCTATGGCTCCGAGACCTATAACTCCAAGAGTTTTTCCTTGTATTTCCGTTCCGGCAAACTGACCTTTTCCTTTTTCGACAGCTTTTCCAACGCCTTCTGTTCCTGCTAATGTGGAAGCCCAGGCAAGACCTGCCGGAATATTTCTAGCTGAAAGAAGCATACCTGCAAGACAAAGTTCTTTTACTGCGTTTGCATTTGCTCCAGGAGCATTAAAAACAACGATTCCCTGTTCTGCACATTTGTCTAAGGGGATGTTGTTTACTCCTGCGCCGGCTCTTCCTACGGCAAGAAGACTTTCAGGCAAATTCATTTCGTGCATGTCGTAACTTCTGAGGATAATTCCATTTGCTTCCTCTACGTTTTCTGTTACGGTATACTCATCTGTAAGTCGTGCAAGACCTACAGGTGAAATTTTGTTTAGAGTACCAATTTTATACATCGTTTAACCACCTCTCGCAATGTTTTTTATTTATATAGAAAATATTCCATATTAACTAAACGGCAACAAAGTCTGCCATTTAAAAAACAATAATAAAAATCAACTTTGTTTTGAAAATAATGTTTTAAAAATTCAAATAAAAAACTTGATTTGTCAATTAGTATACCACTTTACGATAATAAGGTAAAGTGATATAATTGAATCTATTATAAAGGTTTTTTGCTTATACTCAAGGTGATTAAATAATATATTTTGAAAGTGGAGGTGACAAAATTGAGTAATAAAAGAGCATATAATTTTTCGGCAGGTCCATCGATGCTGCCGCTTGAAGTAATTGAAGATGCAGCTGCTGAACTGGCCAACTATAAGGGATGCGGGGAATCCGTAATGGAAATGAGTCACAGGTCTGCTGAATTTAAAACTATTTTAAAGGATGCGGAGCAGAACTTAAGAGATATCCTGAACATTCCCGATAATTATAAAGTTATGTTTATACAGGGCGGAGCTACTTTGCAGTTTGCCATGATTCCTCTCAATCTTTTGAGAAAGTCGGGCAAGGCTGATTACATAGTATCGGGAACATGGGCGAAAAAAGCAGCAAAGGAAGCCGAAAAATTCGGAGATATAAAGATTGTGGCTTCATCTGAAGAATCCACTTTTTCATATATTCCTAAGGTGAAAAAAGAAGATTTCAGACACGACGCTGATTATGTACATATTACATTCAACAATACTATATACGGAACCCATTATCCGTATATTCCTGATACAGGAAATATTCCTCTCGTGGCCGATATGTCTTCATGTATTCTTTCGGAAGAAATAGATGTAAGTAAATTCGGGCTTATATATGCGGGCGTTCAGAAAAATATCGCTCCTGCAGGCATAGCCATTGCGATTATGAGAGAAGATTTGATAGGATTTGCAAAAGATACGGTTCCTACATATCTCGATTACAAGATTCACGCAGATAACGATTCCACTTACAATACACCTAACTGCTTTGCAATATATGTTGCAGGAGAAGTGTTCAAACATATAAAGAAACTCGGCGGAATAGCTGAAATTCATAAGATAAATGTGGAAAAAGCAGGAAAGCTTTACGACTTTATAGACAGCAGCCAGCTTTACACATGCCCTGTTGAAAAAGAAGACAGGTCGCTTATGAACGTTGTTTTCGTAACAGGCGATGCGGAACTGGATAAAAAATTTGTTGCAGAGGCAAAAGCTAACAATATGCACAATTTAAACGGCCACAGATCTATAGGCGGCATGCGAGCCAGCATTTATAACGCTATGCCTGTGGAAGGTGTAGATGCTCTTATTGAATTCATGAAAAAATTCCAGGAGGAAAATAAATAATGAAGTATTTAATATTGGTTCCTGACGGTGCGGGTGACGAAAAAATAGAAGCTCTCGGGGATAAAACTCCTTTAGAGGTTTCCGATATTAAAAATATTGATGAGCTGGCACACAAAGGTCTTGTGGGTATGGTGAAAACCATACCGCCCGGAATTGCGCCGGGAAGCGATGCGGCAAACCTTTCCGTAATGGGTTATGACCCGTCTGTTTATCTTACGGGCAGATCGCCTCTTGAAGCGGCAAGCATCGGAATTGAGATGTCCGATACTGATGTGGCGTTCAGGACTAATATCATTACTCTTTCGGGCGATGGGGATTATGAAGATTTAATAATAACAGACCACAGTTCAGGCGATATTACGACAGAAGAAGCTGATGAGCTGATAAAAGCTGTAAACGAAGCTTTTGAAGATGAAAATATTAAATTTTACACAGGCGTAAGCTACAGACACTGTATGATAGTCCATAACGGTTCTGTTGAATATGAACTGACGCCTCCTCACGATGTGCTTACAAAGAGAGTGGGAGATTATCTGCCAAAGGGCGAGGGTTCTGAATTCATAACGAATATGATGAAAAAAAGTTATGATATTCTAAAGGACCACCCTGTCAATAAGTCAAGAGAGGCAAGGGGTTTAAACCCGGCAAATACTCTCTGGATATGGGGGCAGGGGAAAAAACCAAGTCTCTCATCCTTTTATGATAAATACGGGATAAGAGGAACAGCTATTTCGGCCGTGGATTTGATAAAGGGAATAGCTATCTGTGCAGGATTGAATTCCGTGGATGTGGAAGGCGCAACAGGTACGCTTCATACTAACTTTGACGGCAAAGCTAAAGCTGCCATAGATGAATTTAAACGCGGAATGGATTTTGTCTACATGCATCTTGAAGGTCCTGACGAATGTTCCCATCAGGGAGATATGGAAGGAAAGATGGAATGTATGAAAAGCATAGACACAAAAGTGCTTAAACCTATTGAGGATTATCTCAGAAGTGCAGGAGATGATTTCAGGATATTAATAGTGCCTGACCACAGGACTCCTATTGCGATGAGAACTCATTCGTCAACTCCTGTTCCTTTCGTAATATACGATAGCAGAAAAGAAGAGCCTTACGATGAAGAAAAGTGTTTTTCTGAGAAATCAGGTGAGAAAGGGATGTATTTTGATAGTGGATTTGAACTTGCAGATTTCTTCTTTGAAAAGTAAAAAAAACAGATTGACAAAAATAATAATAATCGCTGTCACAGCGGCACTGCTCCTTGTGGGGACAGTGCCGTCTTTTGCTGCTGAGGCCCAGTCAGCTGATATAGATTACAGCGACGCGCCTGAAGTTGCAGGAACTTCTGTCATTATGATAGATGGAGGCAGCGGAGATATTTTATACGAGAAAAATTCCAGACAGCCTAGAGATCCTGCCAGTATTACCAAGATACTTACGTGTCTTGTCGTTCTTGAAAATATGGAGCTTGATGAAAAGGTTACCGTTAAACATGACCCTATAGATACCGGAGAAAAAATTTCCATAAAAAAGGGCGAAGTCCTCACGGTTGAACAGCTTCTGTACGCTATGATGCTGCCGTCGGCAAACGACGCTGCTGAAGTATTGGCCATTGCCGCGGGAGGTGACATGGAAACTTTCTGCAAAATGATGAATGATAAAGCCAAAGAATGCGGAGCCGAGAAAACCAATTTCACAAATGCAAATGGTCTGAACGTTCCCGGGCAGGAAAAACACCGTACTACTGCCTACGATATAGCGATGATTTCAAAAGAGGCAATGAAAAACAAGACCTTTAGAAAACTGGTGTCTTCTGAAAAATATACGATACCGGCAACGAACATGTCGGATGAAAGGATATTGCGCAGCACCAATCCGTGCCTTGGACTTTACGAAGGAACGACGGGGATAAAGACAGGGACAACCAGTGTTGCCGGATATTGTTTCTGCGGGGCGGCAAAGAAAGACGATACGGAACTTATAGTAGTAAACTTAAATTCCAAAGAAGACCTGAGGTTTTCAGAAACCATAAAGCTGTGGGATTACGGTTTTTCAAAATACTATACATATAAAGCAGCAGACGGAAAAACGGAAATTGACGATGTAAAGGTTAAGCGGGGAGATCTGAGATCCGTACAGGTTGGAGCCTCGGAGGACTTGGATGTTACCTTGAATAAAGGCTATGACAGTAAGAATATTACAACCGGGTATGAGCTGGACAGTAAAGAGTTGAAAGCTCCTATTAAAAAAGGTACAAAAGTGGGAACTCTGACTGCATATAATGAAAGCAAGGAGGCTGTAGCGTCAGTACCTCTTGTAACTTTGGAACCGGTGGAAGAGGGAGGCATACTTTCATACATAGGAATAGCAGATGAAGATCGCATTTTATTTGCAGCAGGAGTAGTAATTGCATTTTTGCTTCTTATGATTATAATGACATTAAGAAAACGTATGAAGAAAAAGAAATACGTGAGAAGACGAGCGAAACGTCAGAGAAACGTAAGAAGGAGAGAATGGGAGAAGGAAAAGAATCCATTTAATAACGATTTGTAATTATGTTCGATATAAAAGAGAATCTTAAAAATCTGCCGGATTGTCCGGGCGTTTATATGCACAAGGACAAACTGGGAAATATAATATATGTAGGCAAAGCGATATCGCTTAAAAACAGGGTTCGCCAGTATTTCCAGTCCACAAGAAACATGCCGCCGAAAGTAAGGAGCATGGTGGGAAATATAGCAGAGTTTGAATACATTACTGCGGGAAGTGAAATGGAAGCCCTGATTTTGGAATGTAATCTTATAAAGAAGCACAGACCCAAATACAACATACTTTTAAGAGATGACAAGACTTATCCCTACATCAAGATTACAAATGAAGATTATCCAAGAGTGATAAAGACCAGGATAATTAAAAAGGACGGCGGCAAGTATTATGGTCCTTACAGCGATGCAGGGGCTGTGAATAAAATAGTGGACCTGCTTAACAACAGCTTTTCCCTGAAACGATGTTCAGCTGTGGCTTTTCCCAATGGATTCAGACCATGCCTTAATTATCATATAAACCAGTGCAGAGGTATATGCAGCGGCAGCGTTAATCCGCAGGAGTATATGGAGAGCATAGAAGGAGCCAGAGAATTTTTAAACGGAAAGAATTCCATTATAATAAGCAGGCTTAAAGAAAAGATGGAAAGAGCCTCTGAAAGACTGGATTTTGAAGAAGCAGCGCTCTACAGAGATTATATAGAGGCTGCGAAAGCGTTGTCTGCAACTCAGAGAGTTGCAATACATCAGAACAAGGATATGGATATAGTTATTCCGGCAAGAGGAAAGGAAGAGACCCATATAGTGGTATTCTTTGTGCGCGAGGGAAAGCTGATAGGCAGGGAGACCTACGAGATGGAAACTTCACTGGGAGAAGACAGACGGGAACTTGTATCGGCTTTTATAAATCAGCACTACAGCCAGCTGCCAAATATACCGAAGGAAATACTTCTGACTCATATGCCTGATGATAAAGAAATCTTGGAAGGATATCTTTCAGAACTTGCAGGTCATAATGTAAAACTTATAAAACCTCAAAAGGGTGAAAAGAAAGCTCTCGTTGATATGGCGTCAAAAGACGTCATAGAAATGGTAAAGACTATAGACGAGAGGGCAGAAACGGCAAGGGAAAGAAGAAATGCTTTAGGACGGGAAATCTTTGACATCCTAAAGGAAATGGACGCAGCTTCGGGTGAATACGATGGCAGGCAGTTCAGAGCCGAAGCCTATGATATATCAAATACCAACGGCGTAGATACAGTAGGCGCCATGGTGGTTTTTAACGGACTTAAAGCTGATAAAAAAGGATATAGGAAGTTTAAAGTAAGAACCGTACAGGGGCAGGACGATTACGGTTCCATGAAAGAAGTTCTTTCGAGGAGATTCAACAGAGTTTTTAAAGGAGATGAAGCTTTCGAACTGCTTCCAGATATAATTTTTATGGACGGCGGCAAAGGTCATGTATCAACAGCTCTTGAAGTTATAGATGCCGCAGGTTTTGATATACCCGTAGTGGGAATGGTTAAGGACGATAAACACCGGACCAGAGCTCTGGTTTACAGGAAAAGAGACAGTCAGGACAAGCCGGAGTACGAGGAAATATCCCTTAAGGGAAAAACCATGCTGTTTAAATATATAGGCAGAATGCAGGAAGAAGTTCACCGGTTTGCCATAGAATATCACAGAAACTTAAGAAACAGAAATGCTTCATTGTCAGTTCTTGACGATATACAAGGCATAGGGGCTGTGCGAAAAAAAGCTCTTTTGGAGCATTTTAAGAGCGTTGACAATATAAAAGCAGCGTCTTTGGAAGAACTGGAAAATGCGCCTAACATGAACGGGAAATCAGCACGCAGCGTATGGAAGTATTTTCATGGATGAAGAAGAATAATATATTGATAAATGAACATTATAGTGTTATAGTAATGCTATATAGTCAATTACTTAAAAATACGGAGGAGTACAATTTAATGGCAGAAAAAAAAGAATTATACGGATACGAAGAAGAGGATATTCTGACTCTGGAATTTGATGACGGCAAAGAGGAAGAATGCGGAATTTTAGGCGTATTCGATGCACTTGGCAAGGAGTATATAGCACTCAATCCTCTTGGAACAGAAGATGTTTATATCTATGGTTACAAAGAATTTGAAGAAGAATACGAGCTCATAGATATCGAAGATGAAGAGGAATTCAACAAGGTTGTTGCTGAGTTTGAAAAACTGGCTGTTGAAGAAGCGTAGATATTTTTAGCATAAGTGTCAGGTACAGCTCTAAGGGGCTGTACCGTTTTTTGAGTTGGAGGAAAAAATGAAAAAGTACGATATTATTATCGTCGGCGCAGGGGCAAGCGGAGTATTCATGTCATATGAGCTGACGAAACTCAATGCGGATGCCAGAGTATTAATGCTGGATAAAGGAGCTCCCCTTGAAAAGAGACAGTGTCCTATCAAACTTGGAGCAGGAAACTGTCTAAAATGCAGTCCATGTCACATTATGAACGGTTACGGCGGAGCAGGGACGTTATCCGATGGAAAATACAATATAACAACCCAGTTCGGAGGAGATTTACATAATTATGTAGGAACTGATAAAGCACTTTCACTTATGGAATATGTAGATGAAGTTCTTTGCAGTATGGGCGGAGCCGATGCGAAACTGTACTCCACTGCAAGTTCAGAGCTTAAGACTACAGCGCTGAGAAATGACCTGCATTTGCTCGAGGCAAAAGTAAGGCATTTGGGAACAGACAGGAATGTAAGGATTTTAGGAAAAATATTTGAATACTGTCAGTCAAAAATTGAATCTGAATTCTACACAACCATAAGAGATGTAAATATAGAGGAAGACGGAAGTTTTACCATATGGACGGATAAGGATGAAACTTACAGCTGCAAAGATTTGGTGCTGGCCACAGGGCGTTCCGGTTCCAAATGGATATCTGATGTGTGCGATAGATTCGGTATAAAGCAGAAGAAAAACAGAGTTGATATAGGAGTAAGAGTTGAACTTCCGGCAGAAATATTCAAACATATAACAGATGATGTATATGAAAGCAAAATAGTATACAAAACCGATAAATACAACGATATGGTGAGAACTTTCTGCATGAATCCATATGGAGAAGTAGTAGCTGAAAATACCAATGGAATAGTTACTGTAAACGGACACAGTTATGCTGACCCGAAGCTCAGAACGGAAAACACCAATTTTGCACTGCTTGTTTCCAATAAGTTCACGGAACCTTTTAAGGACAGCAACGAATACGGAGAATCCATAGCTAAGCTTTCAAATATGCTTGGAGGCGGTGTTTTGCTCCAGAGATTCGGAGATCTTGTAAAGGGAAGAAGAAGCAGTGAACGTAGGATGGAAAAATGTTTTACGAGACCGACGCTAAAAGCGACGCCTGGAGATTTGAGTCTTGTTATTCCCAAGAGACAGCTTGACAATATAATAGAAATGATTTATGCGCTTGATAAGATTGCACCGGGAACGGCAAATGAAGATACGCTGCTTTACGGTGTTGAAGTTAAATTTTATAATTCAAAGGTTGAAGTAGATGAAAATTTGCAGACCAAAGTAAAAGGGCTGTATGCTCTCGGCGATGGTTCGGGAGTTACCCACTCCTTGTCACAGGCATCTGCAAGCGGTGTATACGTAGGAAGAATATTGGCTGAAAAATACGGAAGAAAGGACTGATAATATGTCTGATACAGCAAATAAAGCGTTGGAAAATCATAAAAAAGGATATAATTGTGCACAGGCGGTAGCCTGTGTATTTTGTGACAAACTGAACAGAGATGAAAAGGACGTCTTTGAAATGATGGAGGCATTTGGATTCGGTATGGGCACCATGGGCACGTGCGGAGCAGTATCGGCCATGGCAGCAGTAGTAGGCATGAATGTTTCCGACGGGAATTTACAGATGCCAAAGACTAAAAAAGACTGTTACAAAGACATGAGAATGCTTACGGATAAATTTACCGAGAAGAACAAATCGATTGTATGCAGACAGTTAAAAGGCGTTGACAGCGGTGAGGTTCTGAGAAGCTGCGACGGATGTATAAGCGATGCCGTTGAACTCCTTGAGGAATATTTAAATCAAAGCGAGGGGGAATAGAGTGTGAACAGCAGAAAATACAAAGATACTTTATATGAAATGAGGTATATAAGCAACCTTAAGGATATGGTCAATACCAGCGCGGAAATGTTTGCGGAAAAGGATGCCTTTCTTGTAAAAGATGTTCCGGGCGGAGATTATATTCCTGTGAAATATAAAGAATTTAAAACAGATATTGACCGTTTGGGTACTTTTTTTGCAGAGTCCGGACTCAAGGGAAAGAAAATAGCCATAATAGGAGAAAACAGCTATAAATGGGTAGTTACATATCTGGCTGCTGTAAATGGCATGTGTATAGCAGTTCCGCTGGACCGGGAACTTCCGTCTCATGAAATACACAATCTGCTGGCGAGAGCGGAGGTAGATGCCATTGTATTTTCCAATAAAGTTGAGGATAATACTTTAGATGCTCTCGAGGGTATAAGAGGAGTAAACATCAAGATAAAAATGGATGGAAAAACCATAGAAGATGAGGTTCAAAGCTGGGAAAGCGTAATGGAAAAGGGAAGAACTTTTCTGGAAAAAGGCAGCAGAGCTTTTCTCGATACAAAAATAGATGAAGATGCTATGTGCGCGCTTATTTTCACATCGGGAACCACCGGAATGGCAAAAGGCGTAATGCTGTCACATAAAAATATTTCGGCAAATGTTTACAATATGTCAAAGTATGTAAAGATAAAAGACCCGGGTGTTGGACTTTCCGTACTTCCGATGCATCACACTTATGAGCTTACATGCCATATATTTACCGGCCTTTATCAGGGTATGACTCTTGCTATATGTGAAGGGCTGAGACATATACAGCAAAACCTGAAAGAATCAAAAGCAACGGTAATGGTGGCTGTTCCGGCTGTATTTGAAACCATGCACAAGAAAGTCTGGAAACAGGCGGAGGCTACAGGTGCTGCGTCTAAGATGTCACGTATGATGAAGCTTTCGGCAAAACTAAAGCTGTTTAACAACATAGAGCTTATGAGAAAAATCTTCGCAAAGATACATTCGGCATTAGGCAATAATGTTGAGTTGTTTATCACGGGAGGTGCCGCTATAAATCCCCAGGTAATAAGGGATTATGAAGCTTTGGGCATTCCTATGATTCAGGGATATGGAATGACGGAAAATGCGCCTATAATAGCGGTAAACAGGGATTGCTACAGCAAGGCAGACTCAGTAGGAAAGCCTATGCCGGGAACGGAAGTTAAAATAATAGATCCGGATGAAGATGGAGTCGGCGAGATAATATGCAAAGGTCCGTCTGTAATGATTGGTTATTATAAAAACCCGGAAGCAACGGCGGAAGTTCTTAAAGACGGATGGCTTTATACAGGGGATTTCGGCAGGCTGGACAGTGAAGGATTCCTCTACATATGCGGAAGAAAGAAAAACGTTATAGTTACCAAAAACGGCAAAAACATATTTCCGGAGGAGATAGAATATCTGCTGCAGGAACAGCCGTTTATCGAAGAAGTAATAGTTTACGGTATAGTTGATAAGAAGAGCGGCGACACTATAGTCAAGGCAGAGATATATCCTAATTTTGATGCGCTTTATGAAAAATTCGGGGATAAAATTTCAGATGAAGAGCTGAATAAAATAATAAAAGATGAGGTGGAGATTGTAAATGATAAAATGTCTGCCTATAAACGTGTCAAAAGGATAAAGTTAAGGGATATAGAATTTGAAAAGACTACGACCAGAAAGATAAAACGTACGTACGGGGCAATGAGAGAAGAGGATTAATGTGCTGGACATTTTGTCAGAATAAGGAGCGAAATGATGACACTGAATTCGATGTTAAGTGAGAAGAAGTTAAAAGAGATGGAATGGGCGGAAAATCTGGTAGCAGAAATAAACGCCGACCAAAGGTCTTTTGTAAAATATAAGGAAAGCAGAGCGATAACGGATTTAAAGCATATGATTGAGACAAGCGCGCTGCTTTACGGGGATAATATCGCATTTCATCAGAAGTTTAAAGGCGACAGTGATTATTCAACGATTACTTACAGGCAGATGATGGAGGATGTAAACGGTCTGGGAACGTCGCTGATTTCAAAAGGTCTTAAAGATAAGAGAATAGCCGTAATAGGAGAAAACTGCTACGAGTGGGCGGTTTCTTATCTGGCTGTCGTATGCGGAACAGGCATAGTTGTCCCGTTAGATAAAGAATTAAATTCAGATGAAATCAAAAATCTGATAATAAAGGCAGAGGTTTCCTGCGTAATATTCTCCAATAAATATGAGGAAATGTTTAAGCAGATAAGAGAGGACTATGATGTAAATATAGATTTGCTTATAAATTTTAACTCCAAAGATAAGGATGATGATGTTTTATCCTTTGGAGAAATGAAAGAATATGGAAAGCAGCTTGTAGAGGAAGGCGACAGGAGTTTTACCGATGTTGAAATAGATAATGAATCCATGAGCGTAATATTGTTTACATCGGGAACCACGGGAAGTTCAAAAGGAGTAATGCTTTGTCATAAGAACATTGCGGCAGACCTTATGGTATCTCCTACGGTACTTAAGGTAAATACATGGGATATATTTTTCTCGGTGCTTCCTCTGCACCACACTTATGAATGTACCTGCGGATTTTTGATGCCACTTTACAAAGGGGCGTCAATAGCTTATTGTCAGGGCCTTAAATATATTATAAAGAATTTGCAGGAAGTAAGACCGACTATGTTTTTAGGCGTACCTGCTATTTTTGAAAATCTGTACAAAACCATCTGGAAAAACATAAGAAAACAGGGAAAAGAAAAATTACTAAAAAAAGTAATTAAAGTAAATAATAAGACAAAGAAGATAGGAATAGATCTGGGCAAAAAATTCTTTAAGCAGATTACTGATGTTTTCGGCGGAAGAATGAGGATACTCATATGCGGAGGAGCTGCCATAAATCCTGATGTGTTAAACGGAATAAGAGATTTTGGAATACTGGCTCTTCAAGGGTATGGTCTTACGGAATGTTCTCCTATGGGAGCGCTGAATCCTGATACAGCTCCAAATCCTGCTTCAATAGGAGTGTCATTTCCCGGGTTTAAGCTGAAAGTAGAAGATGTAAATGAAGAAGGTATAGGCGAAATCTGCATAAAGGGTGATAATGTAATGATGGGATATTATCAGAACCCTGAAGAAACGGGAAAAGTTATAGATGAAGACGGATGGTTCCATACCGGCGATATGGGGTATATAGACAATAAAGGATATGCATTTATAACCGGAAGAAAGAAGAATGTCATAATAACAAAGAACGGAAAGAACGTATATCCCGAGGAAGTTGAATATCTCATTTCCCTAAGTCCTTATGTTTCCGAATCCTTTGTATTCAGTCAGAATCAGTCCGATGAACAGGATGTTACAATAGTAGCTTCCGTAAAACCGGATATGGATATGGTGGAAGAGAAACTGGGAGAGAAAGTTTCGGATGAGGCTGTTGAGAAACTTATCTGGGAGGAAATAGACAAGGTGAATGAAAAGTCGCCGTTTTACAGAAAGGTAAAAAAGGTTATCATAAGGAAAACCGATTTTACCAAGAACACTTCCAATAAGCTGGTGAGGTTTGCAGAGGATAACAAAAGAGAGGTGTAACTTTAGTTGGTATCAAATAAAGCTTATCCCAAGCTGGTGATAAATTTGAATAAAATAAGGCACAATGCCGAGAAAATGAAACTTTTATGCGGTGACAGAGGTGTTGCATTGGCAGGAGTTGTAAAGGGCTGTTCGGGACTGTTTGAATGTGCGAAGCAGTTTGAAGAGGCCGGATGCGAGTTCATAGCCTCATCCCGTATAGAACAGCTGGAATCTTTGAAAGATAAGGGCATACAGACACCGCTTATGATGATAAGGATACCGATGTTAAGTGAAGCGGCAGATGTGATCAGAGTTTGTGATATAAGTCTGAACAGTGAAGCGGAAGTTTTAAAAGCATTGAATAAACATGCCGGGCTTCAGGACAGGAAACACAGGGTTATACTTATGCAGGATTTGGGTGATTTGAGAGAAGGCTTTTGGGACAAGGAAGAACTCATATCATCGGCTGTAATGGTGGAGAATGAACTGCATAATCTGGAACTTGCCGGTATAGGCACTAATCTGGGATGTTACGGTGCAGTTGAAGCAACACCTGAGAAACTAACAGAGCTGACAGAACTCGCAGATGCTGTGGAAACCAAAATAGGCAGGGAACTGGAATATATATCTGAAAGAGCTACAAGCAGCCTGCCTAGAATATTGGACGGCAATTTGCCGGAGAGGATAAATCTGCTTAGGATAGGAGAGGCAATTCTGCTGTCCCGTGATTTGCAGGACCTGTGGGGATATGATATGAGCTATATGTACAAAAACACTTTTGTAATAGAAGCGGAAATCATAGAGATAAAAGAAAAACCGACATATCCTGTCGGGAGCATAGGTTATGATTGTTTCGGGCAGAAGCCTGTGTATGAAGACAGAGGCATAAGGCGGAGAGCTGTAATCGGACTTGGAAGAGTTGATTATGGTTCTTTTGAAGATATAATTCCTGTAGATGAGGACATTAGAATTATAGGTGCCTCCAGTGACCACACAATACTGGATGTGGAAGACTGCGGCAGAGATTTAAAAGTTGGAGATATTGTAGAGTTTACAATGACGTATGCTGCAATGGTATACGCCACGAATTCGGACAATTTAAAGAAAGTGTATATTAATTGATTTTAACGGAGGATTTAATATGAAAAATGAAAAGAAGATGCCTAAAATAGCTTTGGGTACATGGTCGTGGGGAGTAGGAAAAGCAGGCGGCAATCAGGTATTCGGCAATTATCTTGAGGCTGAGGACTTAAGACCTGTATTTGAAGAGGCGATGAAAAACGGGCTTAATCTAATAGACACGGCTTTCGTATATGGCATGGGGGAATCGGAAAAAATAATAGGTGAATTTGTTGCTGATGTTTCAAGGGAAGATGTAATTTTATCAACTAAATTCACTCCTCAGTTCACAAAGGAAGAAGTTGAACCGGTAAGAAAGATGCTTGATGGAAGCCTTGAGCGACTGGGGACTGATTATGTTGACTTATACTGGATACATAATCCTGCCGACGTTGAGAAATGGACTCCGTACCTTATTCCTCTTGTAAAGGAGGGAAAGATTGGAAAAGTCGGAGTATCCAATCATAATATGGAACAGATTAAAAAAGCGGAAGAAATCCTGTCTGCGGAGGGAATACACCTGTCAGCTGTACAGAACCATTACAGTCTTTTGTACCGTTCATCCGAGGATGCCGGGATAATAGATTTCTGCAGGGAAAAAGGTATTGATTTCTTTGCATATATGGTACTTGAGCAGGGGGCTCTCAGCGGTAAATACGATTCGAAGAATCCTATTCCGGGAGAAAGCGAGAGAGCAGAGAAATACAATCCTATGTTTGAACATATGGACGGATTGATTTCAGAAATGCGCAGCATAGGAAGCAAATACGGTGCGTCTGCTTCACAGGTGGCAATTTCATGGGCGCTTTCAAAGGGTGTAATTCCTCTAATCGGAATGACTGATAAAAAACAGGTGGCAGAGGCAGCGGGAGCAGCTAAGTTAAAGCTTACCGCAGATGAATACAGCGCACTGGAAAAAATGGCGCAGCAGACAGATGCCAATACCAAGGGATACTGGGAAAAACCTATGGTTAAGAAAATTTAACGATATATTTTATAGCGGATGTTTTATGTAAACAAATTTTTTCTGAAAAATTATTGTTTTTGAGGCTGATTTTCAGAAAATATTTCCTATATACAATGCTTGATTCATTTGTTTGCCCAAAAAACGCTATAAATCCTGTTATTCAGCAATTTGATATAATTTATATGCTGATGTAAATTTCATTAAATGAACTAATTTGCGGTATATAAATCTGGCTTTATCACATAATAAAATAATGGGTTTACATAACATAAAAAATTCTGAAAATCGGGATAAAAAGTGCCGTTTTTTCAGAATTTTTTATTACAGTTCATTGTATGCGCTAGAGAAGTTCCTCAAAGCTTTCGATATAGCGGTCTGCAAGCTTTTTGATTTCAGATGAATTTTCTTCTTCGGATTTATCGTATATTGCTATGACATAAAATCCTGCTTCTTTAGCTCCGCGAATGGCAAGTATTCCGTCTTCTATAACTACCGTCTCTTCCTTTGGAGTATTGAGTATACTGTGCGCATTGAGAAATACTTCAGGACCTTCTTTATCGCCGCCTGACTCCTCACAGGTAACTATATGAGAGAAGTAATCGCGGATTCCGAGGCGTATGAGTATTTCATCGGCGATGTGCTTGTCCGTGGAAGTGGTTATACACATGGCAACGCCTTTTTGTTTCAGTTTTTCCAGAAGTATTGGAGCATATTCTTTTATATCTACGCTTTCAAGATAGTCTTCCCTTAAAATAGTATTGAATCCCTTAGCTATCTTTTCTTCTGTAGTTGCTATTCTGTATTCTTCCTTTAGATATTTACAAAGTACAGGAAGTGTCATGGCTTTTGTTTTTTCGCCCAAATCAGGTTCAGGTGTTTTTCGCAGTGAAGTTATATATCTGCTTGCGGCTCCCTGCCACATTTCGGTAGAATTCAACAGCGTTCCGTCCAAATCGAAAATTACTCCGCTGACTCTCATAATTGTCGCCTCCTTGTATATAATAAACTAGATAAATAATATAACTTTACGATAACATCGCAGAGGTGTCTTGTCAATATTGTAACCCTTGCAATCATTGACAAGAGAGTGGTTTTAAAGTATAATAATTCGATACGACAACAGGTCGAAAGGAGATTTACCAACATGGCAGAGAACATGAATGATGAATTATTGCTAACCAAAGAAGGTTATGACAAAATAGTAAGTGAACATGAGGAACTGGTATCCGTAAAAAGGGCAGAAGTTGCAGAGAGACTGAAAGAAGCTATTTCCTACGGAGATATTTCGGAAAATGCAGAATACGATTCTGCAAAAAATGAACAGGCTGAACTTGAAGAAAAAATCCATAAGCTTGAGACTATGATACGTAAGGCTAAAATAGTTCAGGATGAGGACGTTAAAGGCGATGTGGTAAACGTTGGACTGAAAGTAACCGTTAAGGATTTAGACGAAGGCGATGAGGAAACTTTTGCCATCGTAGGAGCGACTGAATCCGACCCGTTTAACGGAAAGATATCTACAGATTCTTCCGTAGGAAAAGCATTGATAGGACATAAAAAAGGCGACAAGGTCACAGTAGAAATACCTGACGGAATGATAAATTACGAGATTGTAAGTATAGATAAGTAGTAAAGAGTCGACGAGGTGAACCAATGAGTACAGAAGAAAAGAAGAACCAGAATAATACTGAAGTTTCAGAAGAACTTACAGAAGAAAATCTGACGGAACAGAGACAGATAAGAAGAGATAAGCTTAAGAAAATGCAGGAAGCCGGCAGGAATCCTTTTATAAACGAGACATGGGATGTTACGGCTTACAGCCAGAGCATAAAAGACAATTTTGATGAAATGGACGGAAAAGAAGTGTCCATAGCCGGAAGAATGATGGCGAAGAGAGGCATGGGAAAAGCTTCTTTTATAGATATACAGGATAAAGAAGGAAGAATACAGTGCCACGTAAAAAAAGACCTTCTCGGAGAAGAGGAATATAATTGGTTCAAAACTTCTGATATAGGTGATATCTTCGGCTTGGAGGGAACGGTATTCCAGACTAAAAGAGGCGAGATAACCATTCAGGTAAGTAAAATGGTTATGCTCAGCAAATCTCTCCAGGTACTGCCGGATAAATGGCATGGTCTTAAGGATACGGATTTGAGATACAGGCAGAGATATGTGGACCTTATAGTAAATCCGGAAGTTAAAGAAACCTTTGTGATGAGAGCGAAGATAGTTCATGAGATTAAAAAGGTGCTTGAAGAGCAGTTCGGATTTTTAGAAGTTGACACTCCGATTCTTACGGTTATAGCAGGCGGAGCAAATGCAAGACCTTTTGAGACTCATCATAATACGCTTGATTTGGATATGAAGATGCGTATATCCAACGAACTTTATCTCAAGAGACTTATCGTGGGCGGACTTGACAGAGTTTACGAGATGGGCAAGATGTTCAGAAACGAAGGAATGGACAAGAACCATAACCCTGAGTTCACATCGATGGAATGCTACATGTCTTACGGAAACATGGAAGACATGATGGAGGTTACAGAGCAGGTGGTTTCTCAGGCTGCCATAGCGGCTACGGGAAGTCCTGTAATAACATATCAGGGAAAAACCTTTGATTTGACACCGCCGTGGAGAAGGCTGGACATGACCGATGCCGTAAAGGAAATAACCGGCGTTGATTTTCATGCCATAGATACGGATGAAGAAGCCAGAAAAGCGGCAATAGGCTACGGCATGGATGAGGAAGAAGTAAGGAGTATGACGAGAGGCAAGATAATTGCCGAAATGTTTGAAGAATACTGCGAAGATGTACCAGGATATCTGGACGGACCGGTATTTGTAATGGGACATCCTGTTGAAATATCGCCTCTTGCAAAGAGAGACCCTGAAGATCCGAGAATTACGAGAAGATTTGAAGGTTATGTGAACGGATGGGAGATATGCAACGCTTTCTCCGAGCTCAACGACCCGATAGACCAGTATGAGAGATTTAAGGTTCAGCAGGCGGAACTTGACGCAGGTACTGACGATGAAGCTCACCCTATGGATGAAGATTTTGTAAATGCACTTGAAGTAGGTCTACCTCCTACAGGAGGTCTGGGAATAGGTATAGACCGTGTCATCATGCTCATAACGGATAAACCTACCATAAGAGACATTATTCTCTTCCCGACGATGAAACCTCTTGGAGCGGATTCCCCTAAAAAATCAGCGAAAACGGCAGACATGGAAGAAGCGGTAGAAAAGATTGACTTTTCAAAGGTGAAAATCGAGCCGCTTTTTGAAGAAATGGTGGATTTTGAAACTTTCAGCAAGTCTGATTTCAGGGCAGTTAAAGTTAAGGATTGTGAAGCCGTTGCGAAGAGCAAAAAGCTTTTGAAGTTTGTTCTGGATGACGGAACCGGTACCGATAGAGTAATTTTAAGCGGGATACACGAGTACTATGAGCCGGAAGAACTGATTGGAAAGACATGTATTGCTATCACAAATCTGCCTCCGAGAAAAATGATGGGTATTGATTCCTGCGGTATGCTGATTTCGGCCGTGCACGAGTATGACGGAAGTGAAGGTCTGAACCTCCTTATGGTAGATGACAGAATTCCGGCAGGGGCAAAGCTCTACTAAATAAATCGTAAAATGATTTTAAAATACTTTAATTATTTATATGAAATAAGAAAGCGGCAGCTCATAGTATATGAACTGTCGCTTTTCATATGGCAGTATTGCAGCAAAATCGTATTTTGAATTAATAAATTAAAAAATATTTAGGTTATTGTTTTAATATTTTCTCTAAGTCCTCTTTTGGTGTGCTTATTGGAGTAACATTGTAGTTTTCTGCTAAAAAGTTGAGAACATTAGGTGATACGAATGCCGGAAGAGTAGGCCCCAAATAGATGTTTTTAATACCGAGATAAAGCAGCGTGAGTAATATAGCCACAGCTTTTTGTTCGTACCAGGACAGCACAAGGGAAAGGGGCAGTTCATTAACATCGCATTTGAATACATCCGACAGTGCCAAGGCAACTTTGATTGCGCTGTAGGCATCGTTGCACTGACCCATATCCATAATTCGGGGAAGACCTTCTATTTCACCTATATTGAGGTCATTGAAACGGTATTTTCCGCAGGCAAGGGTTAAAATAACAGTATCCATTGGCGTCTGCTTTACAAACTCAGTGTAATAACTTCTGCCAGGAGCAGCTCCATCACAGCCTCCGACAAGGAAGAAATGACGGATTTTACCGTTGTTGATAAGTTCAGTTATTTTTCCTGCGGCATCAAGTACTGTTTTATGTCCGAATCCTGTAGTAACGGTACTTCCGCCGTTAATACCCGTCATAGGGTTGTCTTCCTTGTATCCGCCGCATTCCAAAGCTTTTTCAATTACAGGAGAGAAATCTTTATCTTCTCCTATGTGAACAAGTTCAGGGTAGGAAACTACAGAGGTTGTGAATACTCTGTCGGCATAGCTTTGACGAATTGGCATCAGACAGTTGGTAGTGAAAAGAACCGGTGCGGGAATATTGTGAAACTCCGTTTGCTGGCTTTGCCATGCCGTACCGAAATTCCCTTTTAAATGAGGATATTCCTTTAATTTTGGATATCCGTGAGCAGGAAGCATTTCGCTGTGAGTATAAATATTTATACCCTTGTCTTTGGTTTGCTCCAAAAGGAGTTTTAAATCGTGCAAGTCGTGACCGCTTACAACAATAAACGGACCCTTTTCAATGGTAAGGGGCACCTCGGTAGGTATTGGAGAACCATATGTCTGCGTATTTGCCTTATCCAAAAGTTCCATACACTTGTAATTTGCCTCTCCCGTTTTTAAAACCAGAGGAAGAAGCTGCTTCATGGAATAATTTTCTCCCAATGCGTTCATGCCTTCATAAATAAATGAGGTTACTTCTTTATCGGTATATCCCAGCGCCAAAGCATGGTATGCATAGGCAGCCATACCGCGAAGTCCGAATAAAATTAGAGATTTTAATGAGCGGATATCCTCGTTATCTTCCCAAATCCTCTGTACATCATAATTCTCTGTACCTTTTGCAATATTTTCTTTTTCCGTATTAATTTCATTTGTCAGCCTTTTTACTGTTTCGTCGTTAAAGTTTACGTTGGTGACTGTGGTAAACAGACCTTTTATCATCAATTCATCGGAGAGTTTTGTTGAATTTGCTTTTTTGACGGCTCGAGCCAATCCGATGAGAGCGCCGGTTAAATCATCCTGGTTGTTGGCTGTAGTTGATTTTTTGCCGCAAACTCCGGCCTTGCCTTCGCAGCCGGTATTATGTGCTGTTTGCTGACACTGGAAACAAAACATATCATTCATTGATTAATCCTTTCTCAATAGCTGTCTTCAGGAAAGACAACTGTTAACAACATTTTAAAATTTTCTTTAGCGTAGACTGCATGAGGTTTTTTAGCAGGCATGATTATAGTTTCACCTGCTTTGCATAAATAATTCTCACCGTCAATGGTAAATTGACCTTCTCCTTCAAGAACCGTAACCATTGCATCGCCTTCAGAATCGTGCAAGCCGATTTCTTCACCTTTGTAAAATGCGAAAACTGTAATGCTGATGTATTTATTTTGGGCTAAGGTTTTGCTGACAACTTGTCCCTCCTGTACATTTACTTGCTTCGCGAGAGAAAGTACTGTTTCGTGTTTTATGTTTTTAATATAATTCATTTTTTTCCTCCTATTATATATCGTGTATAAAGTGTATTATAATATTCATCATAAAGCTGTGTTAAATGCAACAAAATGTAAAAATAAGGCACGACTGTGAAAAAGAATATAAATTATTCATGTCTTTTAATGTGCGGTATATAAGCTGTCAAAGTCTGCGCGCCTTGACTCTCCATGGAAAAATTAGTATAATGAAACGAATATAATTCAAGGAGAAATGGGACAAATGAAAGAAGTTGAAATAAAAAGCCTGTTTAGGGAATGTGAAAAATATGCGGACAGTGAAGTAGTTGTAAAAGGCTGGGTAAGAACAAACAGAGGCTCAAATAAGTTTGGATTTATAGAACTTAATGACGGAAGCTTTTTCAAATCGGTGCAGATTGTTTATGAAGCTGAATTTTTAGATAACTTTGAAGAGGTGTCAAAGATTCCCGTTTCAGCTGCATTATGTGTAGAAGGAACTTTTGTGCTTACTCCTGAGGCGAAACAGCCTTTTGAGATAAAAGCGAAGTCGGTGGTTGTAGAGGCTGATTCCGATGCTGATTATCCTTTGCAGAAGAAAAGACACAGTATGGAGTTTTTAAGAGAAATTGCTCATTTAAGACCCAGAAGCAATACGTTTTCAGCAGTTTTCCGCGTAAGGTCTTTAATCGCATATGCAATTCACAGATTTTTTCAGGAGAATAACTTCGTTTATGTTCATACCCCTGTAATAACAGCAAGCGATTGTGAAGGGGCAGGAGAGATGTTCCGTGTTACTACCCTGGATATGGAAAATCCTCCTAAAACCGATGATGGGAAAATTGACTATACAGAAGATTTTTTCGGAAAGGAAGCCGGACTTACTGTAAGCGGACAGCTGGAAGCTGAAATATTCGCTCTTGCCTTTAAGAATATTTATACTTTCGGACCTACTTTCCGCGCCGAAAATTCAAATACTGCAAGACATGCCGCAGAGTTTTGGATGATAGAGCCGGAAATGGCTTTTGCCGACCTTGAAGATAACATGAATGTAGCTGAGGCTATGATAAAGTATATAATAAACTATGTTATGGAAAATGCTCCCGAAGAAATGGAATTTTTCAATAAGTTCGTAGATAAAGGTCTTCTGGACAGACTGAACAATATTGTAAATTCTGACTTTGAGAGAATAACATATACTGAAGCTGTGGAAATTCTTAAAAAATCAGGAGAAGATTTTCAATATCCTGTTGAATGGGGAATTGATCTTCAAACGGAGCATGAGAGGTATATAACGGAAAAGGTCTATAAAAAACCCGTATTCGTAACAGATTATCCTAAGGAGATAAAAGCCTTTTATATGAGACTAAATGATGACAATAAAACTGTTGCAGCATGTGACCTGCTTGTTCCGGGAGTTGGTGAAATCATAGGAGGAAGCCAGAGGGAAGAACGATATGATATGCTTCTTAAGAGGATAGAGGAAAACGGTATGACAAAAGAAGATTACTGGTGGTATATGGATTTGAGAAAGTACGGCGGAGCTAAACATTCCGGTTACGGGCTGGGATTTGACAGAATCATAATGTATGTTACAGGAATGAGCAATATAAGAGATGTACAGCCGTTCCCTAGAACTACAAAGAGCGCGGAATTCTAGTTATTTGAAAATATCCGGCTGATAGATACCGGTATTTTATAAAACTTTATATGGATTTTACAAATAACGATATTTTAAAATGTAGAATATCGTTATTTTTAAAATTGGACAGATTGCCGGATAATGAAGTTTTGACAAGGCTGACTGTGAAAAGGAGGTGGATTATATGAAGTTAAAGAACTTTTTGATAGTCGTAGATGATATAGAAAAATCAAAGAAATTTTATAATGATATATTCGGATTAAAAGTTGTTGTGGATTTTGGCGGAAATGTTGTTTTGACAGAGGGACTTGCTTTGCAGGAAAGAAAAGTATGGAACAGGCTTATAGAAAAAGAATCGGTAAAAGGCGATTCCGATGCAGAACTATACTTTGAGGAAAATAACATGGATGTGTTTTTAAAAAAGCTGGATGATTATCCCGAGAAGATAAAATTCCTGAATCAAATCAAGGAGCATGAATGGGGGCAGAGGGTTGTACGTATATATGACCCGGACGGACATGTTATAGAAGTAGGCGAATCGATGGAATATGTTGTGAAACGATTTTACAGCGGCGGAATGACCGCGGAGGAGACAGCAAAAAAAACACAGATGCCTTTGGATGTGGTCAAAAAAATTTGCAGAGATTTTATTATCAGACGTGAGCGGCCTGAAGACTACAGGGAAACAGAAAATTTGACCCGTGAAGCATTTTGGAATGTTTATCGCCCCGGATGTACGGAACACTGGATTCTTCACCGGTTCAGGGAAGACGAGGATTTTATACCGGAACTTGATTTTGTTATGGAGCTGGAAGGCAGAATCATAGGACATATAATGTATGCCAGAGGGCTGATAAAAGCAGATAATGGAACTCGGATTCAGGCATTGACCTTTGGTCCTGTGAGCATTGCGCCTGAATACCAGAGAAAAGGTTATGGAAAAAAACTCGTTGATTATTCAATCGAAAAAGCCGGTGAACTGGGAGCAGAGATAATATGTATAGAAGGCAATATAGGATTTTACGGTAAATCGGGATTTGTACCGGCTTATGAAAAAGGTATCTATTGTGACGGAGCGTCAAGACATGAAAAAAATCCTTATTTTCTTGTTAAAGAGCTTAAAACAGGGATTCTGGAGAATATTACAGGAGTTTACTGTACGCCAAAAGGATATATGGCTGATGAGCGGGATGTTGAAATTTTTGATATAACTTTTCCGGAAAAGGAAAAATTGAAGCTTCCGGGACAGATTTTTTAGATTTGTACGAGTTCTTCAAAGGAAGATAAGGTATTGAGCATATGAAAATAACCGAAGTAAAGAAGCAGAAAAAGCGATATCTGCCGCTTCTTTTGCTTGCAGATGAGCAGGAAGATATGATAGATAAATACATCAATAGAGGAAGGATGTTTATTTTAGATGACGGAGGGATAAAGGCGTCTATGGTAGTTACCCGTGAGGGAAGAGATGTGCTTGAGATTAAAAATCTGGCAGTTGCATCGGCATATCAGAAACAGGGGTACGGCAGAATCATGATAGACTTTATCCTCGATAAATTTGCGGGAGAATATACTGTACTTCAGGCAGGAACAGGCGACAGCCCGGTTACTATAGGATTTTACGAAAAATGCGGATTCAAAAGAACTCATAAAATCAAAAACTTTTTTCTTGATAATTATGATAAACCTATATTCGACGGAGGAGTACAGCTTACAGATATGATATATCTGAGAAAAGCATTTCCTTTAAGAATTATGAAAATATGGGAATTTCAGGATATGATAAGGGACGCTGCCGGCTGGTTTTCCGGAAAATGGAATATACCGCAAAAAGCATATATGGAAAGCATGAAAAGCTATGAAGAGGGAAATATTTCATCTCCGCGCTGGTATGTTGTTTTAAATTCCCATGGGGATATAATTGCCGGAGCAGGAGTGATCGACAACGATTTTCATGAGCGTACGGATTTAAGTCCCAATATATGCGCCTTATTTGTGGAAAAAGAATACAGAAATATTGGCATCGCCGCAAATCTGCTTGATTTCATACGAAAGGATTTGGGACGTATTGGGTGTGAAAAAATATATTTGGTAACGGATCATAGAGAATTTTATGAGAAATGCGGATGGGAATTTTTCGGTATGGTCAGAGATTCAGACGGAAATTCAGTGAGGATGTACATTGCTGATACTTTAAAGTGATTTTTTCAGCAGATTTATAATTAAACGGAGGGAAAATATGAAAATAAAGAAAATGTATATAAACGGAAAATGGACAGAGGGTACATCCGGGGAAACGTTTATGTCTGTTAATCCGGCAAACGGAGAGATTAATGCTGAGATTTACAAGAGCAGTGAAAAAGATACAAAGAATGCAATAGATGCCGCATACGACGCTTTCTACAAAAAAAGAGACTGGCGCGATATGGATATTCAAAAAAGAAGCGATACAATGCTTAAAATAGCCGATATGGTTGAGAAGTATAAAGATGAACTTGCAGTCCTTGATTGTATAGATATGGGAAAGCCTCTTAGAGAAGCAGAGGCGGATGTTGAAGATACCATTTACTGTTACAGATATTATGCTGGAATTATGAAAGTCCCTCATGGAGGCGCTTACGAAGTGAATAAAGGATTCGGAGAAATGCATAGCTACAGTATTCACGAACCTGTCGGCGTATGCGCTCTGATTACACCATGGAATTATCCATTGCTGATGGGCGCCAATAAACTTGCTCCGTGCCTTGCCGCGGGAAATACGCTGATTTACAAACCGCCTACGGTAAGCGTGCTTTCGGCGATAAAGATGTTTGAAATATTTGAGGAAGCGGGACTTCCTGCAGGGACCGTAAATTTAGTCATGGGCTCGGGAAGTATTGTCGGCGAAGAACTTTCGTTAAGTAAAAAGGTGGATATGGTTTCATTTACGGGAAGTACGGCTGTAGGACAGGATATAATGAGAAAAGCTGCAGGAACTGTAAAGAAAGTAAGCTTGGAACTTGGCGGAAAATCTCCGAACATTATATTTGCAGATGCGGATATAGACTGCGCTGTAGAATGGTCTATGATAGGAGTATTCTACAATCAGGGAGAAGTATGCTCAGCAGGAAGCAGAATAATAGTCGAAGAAAGTATTAAAGATAAATTTCTTGAAAAATTTGTTAAAAAAACCAAGGCAATGACAATAGGCGATCCCATTAAAAATCCTGACATAGGTGCCATCGTATCGGAAGAGCAGTTTAATAAGGTCATGGGATATATAGAGCAGGGAAAAAGAGAAGGCGCCGTTCTCGTTACAGGAGGAGAACGCTGTAGTGATGGTGAATGCAGCAAGGGGTTTTTCATAAGACCTGCAATATTTGATGGATGTACTTCCGATATGAGCATAGTTAGAGAGGAAATATTCGGCCCTGTGGTAACTGTACAGACATTTAAAACAGAGAAGGAAGCTGTTGATATGGCTAATGATACCATGTACGGACTGGCAGGAATGGTATTCACTTCCGACGGAGCCAAATCTTTAAGGGTGGCAAAGGAAATAAGAGCAGGGATAATGTGGATAAACTGCAATCAGCCTGCATTTAATGAAGCTCCTTGGGGAGGTTATAAAATGAGCGGCATCGGAAGAGCGCTGGGTAAATACGGCCTTGAGGAATACCAGGAGGTCAAGCAGATAAATATTGCTTTGAATCCAGGGCCTGTAGGCTGGTATGAGAATGAATAAAACAATTATTTTAATATTGGAATCGGATTTAAAAGGAATGTTCAAAATTTCTTGACATTAAAACATAACTGGTCTATTTTGTTATAAAAGGATATATTGTAAAGTGGGCATTTTCGGAAGCCGGTGAAATTCCGGCACTGTGTCTCAGCAACCGTGATATCTACGAAAGAATAAGTTTATGAAACAGTCACTGGGAAATGAAGTCAATATCAGAAATATAAAATACGATATTGGCTTAACCGGGAAGACATTCGAGTAGGAAAGTGAAGAATTTACTGTAATTATATACAGACCGTAGTATCTTCATGTAAGGATTAAGTCGGGAGACCTGCCGCGCTTATACCAAATAGTCTTCTGAGGTAGGACTGCGGTTTTAAAGTATAGTTTGAATACTATTATTTTGTGTACCGTTTTTGCACCCTGAGGAGGGTGCTTTTTTGTTATGAAGAGATTTATGGATATCCGAAAATACTGTACTTATCATTTGCATTTAACGGAAAGCGGGGGAGTAATGAGCGGAAGAAAAGCAAAACGAAATAAAATTTTTAACATTTTAATGGCAGCGCTGATAGTATTTATTGTATTTTGCGGTTTTATGACTGTGGGAACCGTAAAGGGCTGGTTTGGTGAAAGTGAATCATCTTATGCAGTATCCAGTGACATTTCAGGAATAGTCAATGTTCAGCGAAATAATGTCGCTTACAGTTTGCAGGAAAAAACAGAAATAAAATCAGAAGATATAATTGAAACAAAGTCAGAGTCATCGGCAGGAATAAAAATAGGCAAAAACACTTATGATTTATCGGAAAACACTGAGGTTTGCTTTGAAGATATAGAATCAAAAAAATCGATTTCAGTTCTTAACTGCGGGCAGCTGTTTGCAGTGATAAATAAGCATGAAGAGTTTGGAAGCGTATATACAGATGAATTTAAGGTTGCATCTGACAACGCTGTTTTTTCGGCGGACAGGCAGACAGGCTCGGCAAGCATAAATGTATTTGAAGGAAAAATTACAGTTTCAGGAAAGCAGGATTCTGCGGATAAGGTAACTGCTGAAAGCGGAGAAAAGGTCAGCATACAGAACGGAAAAATTGCAGTAGGAAAACTTGATGAAAAAGCTCTAAACGATTTTAATATAGAGAAAGCTAAGGAAGCTAATGACGGAGGGCATAAACTTTGCTTCAGCAATAAGGAACTGGAGAAAGTTATATCGGACAGAGAAAAGGAAACAAAAAAGATAGCCGAGGAAAAAGAAGCCCACGAAAAGCAGATTATTGCAGCAGGGGAAAAAGGTGTTTCCTCTTCTTCAGGAGGCGGTGCATCTTCGGGCTCCGAGGATGTAAAAAGCTGTACAATACAGATACGATGTGATGATATTTTAAAAAATATGGGGTCTTTGAAAGCCGGAAAAGAGAAATTTGTACCTAAAAACGGCATTATACTTGCATCATCTTCAGTAGAATTCAGGCAGGGTGATACAGGATTCGACGTGCTTAAGCGGGCTTGCAGCGCGGCAGGTATACAGCTTGAATATTCATATACGCCTATGTACGGCAGTTATTATATAGAGGGGATAAACAATATATATGAATTTGACTGCGGAAGCAGATCCGGGTGGATGTACCGGGTAAACGGGTGGTCGCCTAATTACGGCAGCAGCTCATATGAAATGAAAGACGGAGATGTAATAGTATGGAGCTATACATGCAGCGGTATGTAATACAGGTTTTATTTGAAATAGTTCAGACAGCAGCGGAGGTATATAATGATAAATAAGAAAAATGTAAAAAATAAAAGCATAAGCATACTGTTGACATTAATAATGGTTGTTATGACGCTTATACCATCATGGTCTTTCGGTCAGGAAAACATAAATGCTTTATCCTACAGTCAGAAAAGTGTTTCGGAAACTCAAAGCGTAGGAAATACTGATTACTCCGGAAGTTCAAATGAGATCTCAGAAGCAGAAAAACCTAAAATAAGAGATAATTTTTCGGAAAAAGAATGGGCATACAGCAAGGGGGATACAGCTGATGCCTTGAAAATCGAAGCATCTGTTTCCGATGGAGGAGAAATTTCATTTCAATGGCAGCTAAGCAAAGACGGAAAAAATTTTTCTGATATAAAGGATGAAACAAAAGCAGCTTATGTCCCTGATACAGATAAGGAGGGTATCTTTTATTACAGAGCTGTAGTTACAAATATTTTGGGAAACAGCAGTGCGCAGAACATAAGCTCGATTGCTGAAATCAGTATAAAAGCGTCTCAGGATAGAGCGCTTGCAAATGAAACAAAAAACAGTTCGGATATGCCGTCAGGCGAAGGCACAGAGCAGAATCCTTATAATATTTCCACAGCAGAGCAGCTTATGTGGTTTGCCGAAGAAATAAATGCAGGAAATAGCGGATTATGTGCAAATCTTACAGGTGATATAGATCTGACAGAAATATTAAAGGAAAAAGAATGGATACCTATTGGAGATAAAGCAGCAGGAAAGAAGTATGAAGGAACATTTGACGGCGGCAGCTTTCGGGTTTCGGGTCTTAAAATAGATAACGACAAACAGTACCAGGCATTTATAGGCCATGCAGAGGGGGCAGCTGTAAAGAATCTTATCGTTAGCGGTGACATTAGTACAAGCAATAACTATGCTGCGGGGATAATAGCCTATGGAAACTCAGTTGAAATTTCAGACTGCATCAATGAAGTGAACGTAACATCTACAGGTAAAGGCAGTATAGGGGGGGTTATTTCATGGTTAACAGGAACAGGCAGTAAAATAGAAAACAGCGTTAACAAGGGGAATATTTCCGGGAGCGGAACATATGTAGGAGGAATCACAGGAAGCCTGCCAAAGGGAAATAATATCGAAAGATGTTCGAATGAAGGAAGTGTTAAAAACAATAATAAAAGTACAGGCGGTATTACAGGTCAGCTGGCTGGTGAAATAAACGAAAGTTTTAACAGCGGAACAATAGAGGGGACGACGAACGTCGGAGGTATTGCGGGAGTATGCAGTGCTTTCTCTACGGCAGCAAAGATAACTAATTGTTACAATACAGGTATTATATCGGGAAACAGTTTAGGCATAGGAGGTATTATAGGCGGGCTGAATGTGAAAACATGCTTGGCTGATATAAAAAACTGCTACAGCATAGGGCAGATATCTGCCGGGGCAGCTGAGTCCGGAGGAATAGTCGGAAACGGACAGAGCAAGATAACCGCTTCAAACTGCTATTATCTTGAAGGCAGCGCTTCTTCAGGTGATGGAGGCGATCTTTTGGCATCGGGAATTGCTTCAATGACTGATGGACAGATGAGAAGCGAAGATGAATATTTAGGAGAAAGCTTTTTTTACTCTGAAGGTTCATATCCCATATTAAACTGGCAGAATCCCAATGCGGAGTATGAAATTAAATTCAGCGTCAACCCGCAGGATGCCTCTGTTACTGTTAAAAATTCCGACGGCAGTACGGCAGAACCATACGATAAAAATAAATATAAACTTAAAAACGGCAGTTACAGCTATGAAGTAACCGCTGATGAATATGAGCCGGAATCGGGAAACTTTACCGTATCGTCAGCAGGTAAGGAATTCAGTATAAACCTTAAGGTAAAGAAATACGATTATGTATTTGATATAACGCCTGAGGATGCCAATCTTACTGTTAAAGGGCAGGAGGCTAATGAAGATGGTCTTACGTACAGTTTGACTAAGGCAGGCAATCCTTACAGCTATGTTGTCGATAAGTTCGGTTACGAGAAAAAGGAAGGAACCTTTTCTGTAACAGGAGAAGAAAAGTCGGACAGAAAAGCTGTGACTCTTGCACCTATGACAAAGTATAATGTTGTTTTTCATGCGGAAAAAGAAACAGGAGGACCGGACTCGGAAATTTCTGTAAAGGTTGTAAGCAAGGAGTATGAAGACGAGAATATAAAAGGAGAAAAGGGAGAGTTTTCACTTCCGGACGGAGAATATAAATACACTGTTTCATGTCCGGGATATAAATCCGTAAAAGGCGATTTTGAAGTAAAAGGTTCCGGTGTTGATATAGACGGAATAATATTAAAGGTTCAGACGGAGTGGGACGGAGAGAGTTTATCTGAACCTGCTGAGGATGAAAAAGGCGTATATCTTATATCTAACGCTGATGAACTTATGTGGTTTGATAAAAACGCCAAGACATCAGATTCCGCAAGACTTACTGCGGATATAAGAATAAATAAAAGCGTTTCGGGTTCAGATGCAGCTGCTGAAAAGTATAAATGGATCCCTATAGGAAAAGATAAAAGCAGCGCCTATACAGGAACTTTTGATGGCAATGGACATACTGTTTCCGGTTTGTATATTGAAAATAATAATGCAAATACAGGAATGTTCGGATATGTAGGAGACAAGGGCAAGATAAAAAATCTTACGATAAAGGACAGCAGGATTGCATCCATAGGAGATAAAAATTATACAGGAATTTTTGCAGGTGACTTATATGGGAGCATTGAAAACTGCCATACGGAAAGTACCGTAACGGTAACAGGATATCGTTATGTAGGAGGCATAGCCGGTGATATCGAAAGCGGAGGGCAGATAAGCGGATGTTCCAATAATGCCGATGTTCTGGCTTCCGATACTAATGCAGGAGGAATCACGGGAAGAATAGATACGGGAAGTTTAGCTGTTTCTGAATCATGCAATACGGGAGATGTTTCGGGGAAAAGCTCAGTAGGAGGAATCACAGGAAACCAGTATGCTTATCAGTCTGTAATTAATAATACATACAACACAGGCAATGTGACTGCCAGTGACGGATATGCAGGAGGAATATCAGGAAATTTCCGTTCGGGAACATTAAAAAACAGCTATTCTGCGGGGAAAGTATCTGCCGCAGATTCCGGAATTATAACAGGACGTCTCGAATGGACTACCGGTGCCAAAGCACTGGAAAATGTTTATTACATCGATTCTCAGGGAATTGATGCTGTAGGCAATCTTAACGGCTGTACTGTTCAAAGTGGTGAAGCTGTGCCTAAGACCTCGGATGAATTAAAAGGAATAGCTTCTGAGCTTGGCGAAGCATTTGAGCAGGACAGCAGCGGCATAAATTCAGGTTATCCCGTACTTGCGTGGCAGAACGGAACTGATATATCGCAAGACCCCGAAAAGGATGAAAACGGATGGCAGGGCGAAATATCAGATACAGCTCCGAACCAGGAGAACGGTATTTACCAGATATCCACTCCTGCGGAGTTAAAATGGTTTGCAGAAAAATCACGCAAAGAAAGCAGCAGGAATATAAAGGCTGTACTGACAGACGATATAGATTTAAACTACAATCAATGGGTATGCATAGGGGGAACAGATGAAGCTGCGGCTTTTGAAGGAACCTTTGACGGAGCAGGACATACGATAAAAAATCTCTATATCAAGAACAGCAAAGGCAGCGGGCTTGTAGGCTACAATGGGGGAACCATAAAGAATGTTAAAATAACAGGCATAATTAAAAACAGCGATAATGCAGGCGCTGCGGCAGGATACAATGCCGGTGAAATTTCAGAAGTAACGTCCTGTGTATCCGTTAGTGAGGGTTCTTATATAGCCGGAATAGCAGGCAGTAATATAGGCGGAGTTATTGAAGAATGTCATAACAAATCGATGATTTCGGGAAATGGATACGTAGGAGGAATAGCAGGATACAATAAAGGCACAATTAAAAAATGTACCAATACGGCAGTGATACGAAGCAGCAGTACATTTTCGGCAGGAATAGCAGCGGACAATGATGAAGGAACGGTAGAGGAATGTGCCAACAGCGGACATATTATAAATACCGCAGCTGTCAGACTTAATTTTATAGGAGGCATTATAGGGCGAAATGCGGGTAATGCCGAAAACCTTTACAATACGGGAAATATCGTAAGCCGCGGAAGCAGCGTGGGGGGCTGTGTAGGTATAAATACAAGCGGTTCGTCTGCAAATAATCTTTTCAGCCTTGGAGATGTCAGCGGAGCATCTGTAGATAATGACGGCGTTAAAGAGTTCAGGGTAGGAGGAGCTATAGGCGAAGTAACCAGCGGAGTCTCCAATGCTTATTACCTGGAGACTATTGCCATAGCAGAAAGCGGTTCAAAAGGCGGTATTAAAGCAAATGCAGGAACCATAAAGCAGAAGGCGGGCAAGCTTACTTCAATGATTGAAGAAAAAGAGCATATCTCGGGAACTGTTACGCTTCCTGAACAAATATATGCGGGAAGTTCGGTAAAAGCTTCATATAAGGATGGAAATGCTCAAAATCCTGTCTATATATGGTACAGCCGTACAGACGGAAGAGAAGATGTTCTGGCTGTAAGCGACAGCTTTTCAATTCCAAATGATTTTGCTGGTTCTAAAATATATGTGAAATGTATGGATGGGGATTTTTACGGTATTAAAACGGGAGCATCCGGAGAAATACAAGGCCTTGGGGGAACCGTAAAGATAAGCGGATTTGAAGTGTCCGGCCATACTTTAAAAGCCGAATACCAGGGAAATGAAAAGAATCCGAAATATCAGTGGTACAGAGGAACGACAGCTATAAGCGGAGCATCAAAGTCCGAGTATACATTGACAGATGAAGATTTGGGGAAGACGATAAGCGTTAAAATAACAGGAGAGCTTCCCGGATATATTCAGGCAAATACAGGGACAATTATGAGCAGTGAAGATGCGGGGATATGGCCTGAAGAGCAGTGCCGTCAACCTGAAATTGCAGGAGATGTATATCAGATTTCCACCCTGTCTGAATTCAAGTGGTTTGTAAATCATGTAAACAGCGGCAATACTTCAGCAGATGCAGCTCTTACAAGTGATATATCTTTAAGTTCATCGGAATGCTGGTATCCTATAGGAAAGGATAAAAAAGCATATCAGGGAACTTTTGACGGCAAAAATCACAAAATTGAAAATCTGAATATAAATTCGGAAAAAGATGAACAAGGTCTTTTCGGAAATGTCGGCGGCAAAGGAATAATAAAGAATCTTAAGGTTTCAGGCAATATATACGTTTCGGGAAATGGCATAATAACAGGAGGAATTGCCGGATATCTGGACGGTAAAATAACTGGCTGTGAATTCGGAGGCAATGTATCGGGAAACAGCGATGTAGGTGGAATTGCAGGTCAGATAGGAAAAGATGCTCAGATTATCGAATCACGAAATACGGCAGCAGTTTATGGCGTGGAGTCTGTAGGAGGGATAACCGGGTCTGTATCTTACGGCACTGTAAGCAGATGTATTAATATTGGCGATGTAGGAAAAGATGAGCTTAAGACCGTAAAAGCAGGAGGAATTGCCGGAAATATGACAAACTATGCTGTCATAGAAGCATGCTACAATAAGGGAACTGTTTCAGGGAGTTCCTTTATGGGAGGCATAGCCGGTGAAGTCAGCGTATGTGTGGTTCCGCAGGGTTGCTACAATGTGGGAACAGTAAGCAAAGGCATGTATTCCAACGGTTCTGTCGGAAGCTATGTTAAATCCGACTATATAGGACAGACTAAGGGAAGCTTTTATCTTGTAAGTTCGCAAGCGGAAGCAGTAGATGAAACTGCAACGGGAGCAACGTCAGAAACTATGAAAAAACCTGCTTTTGCAGATAAACTTAACAGCCAGGTGGGCGCGGCGTATTTTGCAGAAGACGTTAAAAATATAAATGATGGTTATCCGGTATTGAAGTGGCAGACGGAGGGAACTTCTGAAGGAGGCGGAGAAAGTCCGGAAGAACCTGAAAAGACAGAAATAAATGTTTCCATAAAATTTATAGGAGATACAGCCCATGGAAAGGATGGAGAGCATACAGGTGAGGTAGTTTGGTTTGACAGGAAAAGCTATACTCTTAAAGCAGGCGCGACAGCTTATGATTTGTTTAAAAAAGCCGCGGCAGATGCAGGATTTGAGTATGATGCCAGCGCATCAGGTTACATATCATCGATAAAAAATCCGGATACAAAAGTGACGCTGGCAGAACTTACCAACGGGCCTTACAGCGGATGGATGTACACTGTAAATGGCATATTTCCTGATTATATGTCTGCCGTTACCCTTAAAGACGGCGATGAAATGGTTGTTCTTTATGTGGATGATTATACGAAGATTGACTGGGATGGTAATAAAACTCCTCAGCAGGCAGCGGAGGAAGTTGAAGCGCTGATAGAAGAAATTCCTGATATAGACAAGCTTACACTTGACGATGCTCCTATAGTTGACCGAGCATCATCTGCTTATAATTCTCTTACAGATGAAGCTAAGGCGCTAGTGTCAAAGGTATTGAAAACTAAGCTGGATGCAGCGCTGGCAAAAATTGCTAAGCTTCAGAAAACAGACCAGAAAGCTTTTAACAAAATTTATGAAGAAACAGGCTCAAAACTTTTAAGTCTTGCAGATAAAAATGGTCTGACAGTAGGAGCCGCCGGCGGAGAATGGACGGTTTTAGGACTTGCAAGGTCCGAAAAGATAAACAGAAGCGTAATAGATGATTACTGTCAGAATGTTATAAAACATGTAAAGAAAAAGGGAAGCGCGAAACTGCATGATTCAAAGTCAACGGATAATTCAAGAGTTATCCTGGGTCTTACTTCTATAGGCAAGGATGTAACCGATGTTTCAGGATATAATCTGCTGGAGCCCCTTGCGGATTTTGAATACGTTAAATATCAGGGACTTAACGGACCTGTATGGGCATTAATTGCATTGGATTCATATGATTATGAAATACCTGATGTAAAAACAGGCGGCATCCAGACAACAAGAGAAAACCTTATAGAATATATACTGGATGCTCAGCTTGAAAGCGGAGGCTGGGATGTTGAGGGAAAAGCTGCCGATGCTGATATGACTGCGATGGCATTGCAGGCGCTAGCACCTTATTACGACAGCGACAGCAGGGTTAAATCTTCAGTGGACAGTGCATTGAACAGACTTTCCAAAATGCAGGCGGCAAACGGAAGTTATGAATCATGGGGAAAGAGCAATGCCGAGTCGGCGTCTCAGGTTATAGTTGCGCTTACTTCACTGGGAATAGACCCTTCTTCAGATGGAAGATTCATAAAGAACGGATACAGTGTTCTTGATGCGCTGGCTTCATTTTATAATGGCGATGGTACTTTTAAACATACTGCATCATCTGAAACCTTAACAGAAAACGGAATGGCTACGGAGCAGGCTTATTATGCGTTGGCTTCATATTACAGACTTAAAGACAGCAAAACTGCCCTTTACGATATGAGTGATATTGAAACCATGTCAAAGATAGTGGAAAAACCGGATACTGAGACTGGTACAGATAAGCCTGAGAAAAATCAGCATGTATCAGAAACCGTCTCTGAACGCAGGGCAGGAGGAAACACAAAAAGCATAAAGAGCAGATTAACCACTGTAAAGCAGGTTATTAAGATGATAGATGAGATATTGAATCCAGACGATTCATCAAATGCTGTGCCAAAGGACCTTTCGCAGCTTACCGATGGTCAGCTCAGCGCTATAATAAATGCGTATAAAGCCTATGATTCATTGAGCGCTGATGAAAAGCTTCTGGTTAATAATTATGAAGAATTCGAAGAGCTTCTTGAAAGGCTGGGAAAATTCATGCACCAGGATAAGGACAGCGGTATAGTTGTTCAGGGCATCGAATGGCACCATAAGCTCATAGTGGAAAAAACAGCGTTTACCGAAGAAGAAATCAAAGGTATAAAATCTGTTTTGGGAGAAGATTCAAAGCCTTTGCAGGCATATGACATACATTTTGAGGACTTACTGTCCGGCAGGGAATATAAACCGGATAAGCCTGTGACAGTAAAAATTCCTGAGCATGCAGAGGAAGGATACAGTTCTTCTGTAATAGTTCATATTGATGATGAATCCAATTACGGATACATAAAGAGCAAATCCGAAGACGGATATATTGAGTTTAAAGCTCAGGAATTTTCAAAATACGGTGTGATTGCCGTAAAGGGAGCGTGGAATGACATACTTCCACTAGCTTTGAAAACCTCAGACTATTGGAAATGGATCGCGGCTGCTTTGGCGGCATTGTTGATTCTCGCAAGTCTGGCAGTTGTAAAAAAGGTAAGGATGAAAAAATATGATTGATATGTAGTCTTGAAAGGTTTTAATAAAACTGATATTATTTAAAACATGAAAAATATTGATGCGTTTTCAGGTTATAATCCTGTTGTGAATTTTACTTTTTATATGGGTGCCGTAGTCTTTGGTGTAGTATTTGTACATCCTGTATTTTTGATATGTTCTTTTACAATGTCTTTGCTGCATTATTTTATACTTAAAGGGAGCCGTGCCGTAAAGTTTTTACTGGGCATGGTTCCTGTATTTATATTGGTATCAGCTGTAAATCCAATATTTAATACGAGAGGAAGCCATGTGCTTTTCACTTATTTTGGGAATAGACCTTACACTTTGGAAGCCCTTTTGTACGGCATGGCTGTAGCAGCAATGTTTATATCGATTTTGTTGTGGTTTGCATCATATAGTCTGATAATTACAAGCGATAAATTCATATATATTTTCGGGAATTTTATTCCTCACATATCTCTGATATTGGTGATGTCCATGAGACTGGTTACCAGATTAAGAATTCAGGCAGTCAGAATATTTTCTGCGAGAAAAAATTCGGGCAGAAATTCGGAGAATTCATGTGATGTAAAGTTTAAAATACGGGAAGCCTTGATAACTGTTTCGGCGCTTACATCGTGGGCTTTGGAACAGGGCATTGTTACATCGGACAGTATGCAGAGCAGAGGTTACGGAAGCGGAAAGCGAACGGATTTTTCCATATTCAGTTTTTCCAAAAGAGATAAAATTCTTCTTACTGTGTTTATTGTGCTGTTAACGATAATGATAGTATTTACCGCATTAGGGGGAGCAGAGGCCTCTTATACGCCGGAAATTCATTTTTCGGGAAATGAAAATATATATTTTTTTCCCTGCATAATTTCGTATTTTATATTCTTGTTTATGCCGTCAGCTTTAGACATTGCGGAGGATTTAAAATGGCATGTTTTGAAATCAAAAATTTAAATTTTCAATATCCTTCTTTAAACGAAGACTGTAAGGATTATGTGCTCACCGATATATCCCTTACAATAAATCAAGGGGAATATATCACTTTATGCGGCATGAGCGGAAGCGGCAAGACAACGCTTTTAAGACATTTAAAAAGCGTTCTTTCGCCTCATGGAAAGAAAACCGGAGATGTCTTGCTGGATGGTGTTCCTATAGAGCAGGTGGATTTGAGAACACAATCTGAAAAAATAGGATTTGTGATGCAGGACCCGGACAGCCAGATAGTCACGGACAAGGTATGGCACGAGCTTGCTTTCGGACTTGAAAGTCTGGGGATGAATCAGAAAGATATGCGTCTTCGTGTGGCGGAAATGGCAAGTTATTTCGGTATACAGGACTGGTTTTATAAAGAAACGGCTTTTTTGTCCGGAGGACAGAAACAGCTTTTGAATCTTGCATCTATAATGGCTGTGCAGCCGGACGTTTTAATCTTTGACGAACCTACGAGCCAGCTCGATCCTATTGCCGCATCTGATTTTTTGAATACGGTAAGAAAGATTAATGCAGAGCTGGGTACGACTGTTATAATTACCGAACATCGCCTGGAAGATGTATTTTATGCTTCGGATAGAGTGGCCGTAATGGATAAGGGCAGAATTATCGTAGATGATGTTCCTGAGAGGGCAGGAAAATTTTTAAAGGATGAGAGAAATGAAATGTTTGCGGCAATGCCCGTCCCATTAAAAGTTTATTACAGTATGGAGAATTACTGCGCCGGAAAAGAAGTTTCCGGAAGATCTCAAAAACTTCATACAGGTAAATGGGGAAATGAAATATCAGCTCCGCTGACAGTCGGAGAAGGAAGAAAATGGCTTGATTATTTATTTTCCGAAAAGAAATCCGAAGAAATGGAAAACTCAATTATAAGGAAATCCAGCGCAGAAGACAGAGCTGAGATAATAGAAGATACGTCATTTAGAAATTCAGCCGTCAGTTTTAAAGATGTCTGGTTCAGATACGAGAAGGATTCATGCGACGTGTTAAAGGGAACCTCATTTGATGTTCCGAAAAGCAGCATATTCGCTATGGTAGGAGGAAACGGCACGGGAAAGACCACAGTGCTTAATACCATATGCGGAATGTGCAGACCTTATAGGGGAAATGTTTTTATAAACGGGAAAAAATTGAAATCTTACAGAGATAGGGATGTATTTAAAGGGAATTTATCCATGCTCCCACAGGACCCGAGAAATTTATTTGTCAAAAAAACTGTGAGAGAAGAGCTTTACGAAATGTTTGATAAGGAAATCGAATCTGATTTGAAAGATGAAAGAATTGAGAAAATCTGCGCTTTATGCCATACCGAAAACATTCTTGACAGTCATCCTTATGATTTGTCAGGCGGAGAGCAGCAGCGGGCGGCCTTAGCCAAAGTTTTGCTTACGGAACCTGAAATTTTGCTTTTAGATGAACCGACGAAAGGTATAGATTCATTTTTCAAAAAAGCTCTTGCAGATATATTGAGCAGCCTTAAAAAACAGGGAACTACTGTTATAATAGTTTCTCATGATGTGGAATTCTGCGCTGAATATACTGACTATACGGGAATGTTTTTTGATGGAAATGTAGTTACCGTGAATACGTCCGATAAATTTTTTGCGGATAACAGTTTTTATACTACGGCGGCAAATCGCATGAGCAGGCATGTGTTTGATAATGTTATAACAGCAGAGGATGTGATAAGTTTATGTCAAAAAAATCTTTAAGCACGGCTATTTTGTTGATTATTATTCCCTCAATATTGGTCATATCATGGCATATGGGTGACAGGAAATATTATCTGTGCAGTATAATATTGATAATATGCGCAATAGGAGCATTCTGGCTCAGTTTCGAACAAAAGTCTCCTAAAACGAGAGAGATAGTCATGGTTGCAGTAATGTGCGCCATAGCTGTGGCTTCCAGAACTGTATTCATAATGCTGCCCCAGTTTAAACCTATGGCTGCAATAGTTATGATATGCGGAATGGCTTTGGGAGCCAGGGCAGGATTTGTTACCGGAACTATAAGTGTATTTGTCAGCAATTTCATATTCGGTCATGGTCCTTGGACTTTGTGGCAGATGTTTGCTTTCGGGCTTGCCGGTTTTATTGCGGGAGTTTTGTACGATAAAGGTATAATGAAAAAGGAAAAGAGAATTTCCACAGCGCTTATAGGAGGGGCGATAGTGATGCTGGTGGTCGGACCGATTTTGGATACATGCACTGTATTTACAATGAGTTCCATGATAAATATGAGTTCGGCGGCAGCCGTTTATTTAGCGGGGATTCCCTTTAATGCGGTGCATAGTGCTGCGACTGCCATAACTATGTTTGTACTGTGCAGAACCATGATTGAGAAACTTGAACGGATAAAGTTAAAATACGGAATATATCAATGAAATTCAGCAGCTATCATCCAATGATAAATTTAATATATTTTGCAGCGGCGGTATTTTTTGCAGCGTGTTTCAGACATCCTGTATTTTTATCTATTTCATATATTGCTGCATTTTTTTATTCTGTTAAACTCAAGGGAAGGAAAACTTTTGTGTTTAATTTATTCCTGATGATTATGATATTGATTTACAGCTTTATATATGCTTACTTCAATCATTTCGGCGTTACGGATATAGGCGTTACAATAATAGGCAACAGCATTACTCTTGAATCATGGGTCTACGGAATTGTGAAAGGTACGGCAGCTGCATCGGTACTGATGATTATGAACTGTTTTATATGTGTTTTTTCTTCTGACAAAATCGTATATGTTTTCGGCAGAATTGTACCTGTATTATCACTGTTTATATCCATTATCTTCAGAAGCGCAGCCAAGACAAAAATTAAAATAAAGAAAATTGAGCTGGCAAGGCAAGGCATAGGAAAGGGCGCGGCGCAGGGGAATATTTGTGAGAAAATCCATAATAAAACGGCAATAATATCGGCTTTAGTAGTGAGCACAGCAGAAGATTTTATAAAAGAGGCTGACTCGATGAAGAGCCGAGGGTATACCCTGAGAGGAAGAAGCGCGTTTTCCATATACAGATTTGACAACAGAGACAGATTTGCAGTGTTGATTTTGTGCGCATTGATAGTTACCATGTTTGCAGCTTTGTCTTTGGATCAGACGAATATATATTATAATCCGGAGATAATATTTAACAGAATAACATTCGTATCATATATATTTTATGCTGTCTATTTTTTCTTTCTTTTGTTTCCCGTTATATCTCAGTTTAATATGAAGCGTATATTCAAAATCAGAAAATAAAAGCTGTGATTCTCGAGATATAATTTTATTTAGGAAATCTTAAACAAAATTCAGAAATATTGGAATTTAATTATATTGTAATAAGCACTTCACAATGATATAATATGACTATCGTTACAAAAATAATTAGGGAGGTCGCATTAGATGAAGGGCTATAAGAGCGAAAGCATAAGAAACGTTGCACTTGTAGGACACGGAGGATGTGGTAAGACTACATTCCTTGAAGCTGCACTGCTTGCAACCGGAGTTATCAGCAGACTCGGAAAAGTTGAAGACGGAAATACGGTTTCTGACTACGATAAAATGGAAATTGAAAAAGGTTATTCCATCAGTACTTCACTGGTACCGGTTGAATATAAAAACATCAAGATAAACTTCGTAGATACTCCGGGATTTTTCGACTTTGTCGGAGAAGTAAATTCAGCGCTTCGCGCAGTGGAAGCTGCTGCAATATTGGTTGATGCTTCTTCAGGAATACAGGTTGGAACTGAAAAAGCCTGGAACTCATGCAGACAGTTTGGCATTCCTAAATTTTTCCTTATCAGCAAGACTGACAAGGAAAATGTAAATGTGGAAGAAACCATCGAAGAGTTAAAGGACAAGTTCGGAACTTCGGTAGTAACCCTGGATGATAAGGATGCCCTTACGGAAGCAATAGCCGAAACCGATGAGGAACTCATGGAAAAATTCTTCTCAGGTGAAGAGTTTACGGATGAAGAGTTTAACAGAGGATTGTCGCGCGGTATAGGAGCAGGAGATATCGTTCCTGTTCTGGCTTGTTCATCGATGACAGGAGAAGGCGTCAAGGAGGCCCTCGAGAAATTTATAGATTTGGTTCCTAAAGTAACCGACCATGCAGATTATCCTGCTAAGAACGATATGGATGAGGATATAGAAGTAAAAGTAGATGCGGCAGGAAAACCGGCAGCGTTTGTATTCAAGACGATAGCCGACCCGTTCCTGGGTAAGATATCCCTTGCGAAAGTTATTTCCGGAACCCTTAAAGGCGGTCAGGAAATTTATAATGCAAGAGCTGAAAAGGCAGAAAAACTGGGAGCCATGTTCTTTATGAGAGGAAAAAACCAGGAGGATGCACCTGCTGTAGAAGCCGGAGATATAGTAGCTATTGCAAAATTGCAGTATACAAAAACAGGCGATACTCTCTGTGAGAAAGGGAATATTATAAAATTCCCTCCGGTGGAATTTCCGGCGCCATCCCTTTATATTGCCGTAGAGCCGGCTGATAAAGGCGATGATGAGAAAGTGGGGACGGGACTTCATAAACTTATGGAAGAAGACCCTTCATTCAGACTTGAAAGAAATGTAGAGACGCATCAGACTCTTCTCGGAGGACAGGGAGAAATCCAGCTCAACATTGTAACATCAAAGTTAAAAGATAAGTTCGGCGTTGATGTGGTGACAGTTCCTCAGAAGATTGCCTACAGAGAAACCATAAAAGGTACTTCTGATGTACAGGGAAAACACAAGAAACAGTCGGGCGGAGCAGGTCAGTATGGTGATGTACATATCAGATTCTCACCGGCTCAGGAGGAATTTGAATTTTCAGAAGAGCTGTTTGGCGGCTCCATTCCTAAGAACTACGTTCCGGCAGTAGAAAAAGGCCTGAAAGAATCCATGGAAAAGGGACCTCTTGCAGGATGTAAGGTTGTAAATATAAAAGCCGTGCTTTACGATGGTTCATATCATGATGTGGATTCAAATGAAATGGCATTTAAGATTGCTGCCTCGCTTGCATTTAAAAAAGGTATTGCCGAAGCAAAACCTTGTCTTTTGGAACCTGTTATGAAACTTGAAATAGTAGTTCCCGATGATTACATGGGAGATGTAATGGGCGATATGAACAAGAGAAGAGGCAAGATTCTCGGAATGGAACCATTGTCGGGAGGCGGACAGAAGCTTATGGCGGAAGCGCCTCAGGCAGAACTCTTCGACTATGCTATCGTGCTCAGGTCCATGACCCAGGCAAGAGGAAGCTTTAATATGGAATTCGAAAGATATGAAGAGGTTCCTGCACAGATAGCTCAGAAGATAATAGCAGACCATCAGGCGGAACAGGAAAAATAAGCATTGTAATGCAATTGTTCTTATAATAAAAAATTGCGCAGGACGTAATCAAAGATTCTTTTGCATAATGTCGCACGCACAGGGTGACGCTTAGCAAGATGGTTTCTTTGGTATTCCTGAATAATAAAAAAGAAAAGCCGCGGAATTTTCCGCGGCTTTAAAAATAAAGGGAGTATATATGGCAAAAAAAAGCAAAACTGTATTTGTGTGTCAGGAATGCGGATATGAAAGTTCCAAGTGGATGGGGCAGTGTATCTGCGGCGCATGGAATACAATGGTAGAAGAAAAAATCGTAGATATAGATTTAAATGATAAGAGGAGAAGGACATCCTCAGCATCCAAAACGACTTCAGGTACATCAGGCAATATGGAATCAGGACATATAAGAGCAGGCAAACCTGCCAGGTTATCACAGATTTCATCGGGAGAAAAGGATCGCATAAACACAGGAATCGGAGAACTCAATAGAGTGTTGGGCGGAGGTCTTGTGCCAGGTTCTCTTACTTTGATTTCCGGAGAACCGGGAATAGGAAAATCCACGATAATAATACAGGCTGCGTCGTATATTGCAGCAAGCAGGGGGATTGTACTGTACGTTTCGGGAGAAGAATCAGAAGAACAGATAAAGATAAGAGCAGACAGAGTATGTGAAAACCTGTCTGATAATCTTATGATACTCTCTGAAACAAATATAGATAACATAAGTGAAATATGCAGTCAGCTTAAGCCTTCTTTTTTAATAATAGATTCAATTCAGACTATGTATACATCGGATTTGGATTCAGCTCCAGGCAGCGTATCTCAGGTAAGAGCCTGCGGGAATGAGCTTATGAATATAGGTAAGGTAAACAGCATTCCGGTGTTTATCGTTGCTCATGTTACCAAGAGCGGAGATTTGGCAGGACCGAGGATTTTAGAACATATGGTTGACTGTGTTCTAAGCTTTACCGGGGACAGAAGTCACGAAATGAGAATCCTGAGGGCTCAGAAGAACAGGTTTGGGACTACCAGTGAGATCGGCGCTTTTGAAATGGCGGAATCCGGTTTGATGGAAATAAAAAATCTATCAGGTCTTCTCCTTGAAGAAATGGATAAAGGAAGCGAAGGTGCAGTTGTTACGGCAGTGTATGAGGGCACAAGACCTCTTATACTTGAGGTACAGGCGCTGACATCTGCCACAAATATAGGATTTGCTCGAAGAACATCTCTTGGAATAGAAAATCCCAGACTCAATATGATAATTGCTGTCTTAGAGAAAAAGATGGGGCTTTCTCTCATAAATCAGGATGTTTATGTAAATGTGGTAGGAGGAATAAAACCGGAAGGTACATATACTGATTTAGCAGTTGCAATGGCGGTATATTCATCTTATAAAGGAAAGGCTTTGGGCAGCAAAACCATAGCTTTCGGAGAAATAGGGCTTACAGGTGATCTAAGGGCTGTACAGAACGGGGAGAAGATAATTAAGGAGGCAGCTCATTTGGGTTTTGAAAGAATAGTATTGCCGATAAAGAATGCTGAAAGGCTGAAAAAAGTTCTCTATGAAATAAATTCGGAAAGGCAAAACAGAGGAAAGCAGGCGCTGAAAATATCAGGTATAAAAAATATATACGAGATAAAAAGACTGTTTGATGAATAATATACTGGGATAAAAACAAGAGCATATTTTAAATATGCTCTTGTTTTTATCCCATGAGGGAAATTCGATATTAACAGAATATCGAAAAATCTCATTGTAAAGTATTTCTTTTTTTGCAGGCGCTATGTGTGCAAAAGTATCTTTGATTTTGTTATGCAAAATTTTTTATATTTGCAATAGTTTATTTTAACTAAATGATAGATTTATATTATTGCCAAAACTACAGAATTACTTGAAAATCATTTCGAAGAGTTCCTTGAATGTTATAGGTTCCTGAAACGCTTCCTGCATCACGTAAGCTGCCAGTCCGGCAGTAGACAGTATAATCAGAAATATGAATAATATTGTTCCTATAATTTTTCTCATTTAACAATCCTCTTTTAAGAAAAAGCCGTTATATTATGATAACGGCTTTTTTTGATAGTTTAACAATATTAAGCGAAGAGCCAAGTAAGGGCGAAGAGCAGAACACCTGCGATAGCAGCAAGATAAGCTCCTATTCTCCATCTCTTATACTGTTTGTCAAGTTTAGCTTTTTCATCTGCGGTAGGCTCAGCTGTAGCAAGAGCAAGAGCTTCAACGTCAATAGCTTCCTGAGGAATAGGTCTCTTGCGTACGAATACAAAGTAGTAGATGATAGCTATTGCATCCCAGGCAATGTTGTACCATATTGCAACAGGGTCATATGCCAGTACAAGGAGTACTGCGAAGCAGATGATACTGAACCATGCTCCGAATGTACCTGCAGGACATCTCCAAGGTCTCTTGAGATCAGGCTCTTTTTTACGCAGTGCCAGGAATGACCAGAATCCGATGATATAAGCCTGAATCTGATTGTACGAGCACATGAGAGCTACGATTTTGATGGAACCTGTCAGGATGAAGAATACGCCCAGAACTCCGCAAAGTATTACTGCACGGTGAGGACTCTTATATTTGTCATGTACCTTACCGAAGTATTTAGGGAAGTTGCCGTCTTCTGACATTATGTATATGTATCTTGCAGGACCTGCTATACAAGGGTTCATTGTGGAGAAATCTCCACCTAAAGTGATACCCAGACACAGGATTACAAGAGGCAGTCCAACGATACCTGCATACTGCATAGCGTCTGCATAAGGTGCAGCAGAAGTATATAAATCAGGAACGTTTTCTGCAGGAGTAAGTGCGCAGAGGAACCACTGGAACAACAGATTAACGGCTAATACGCAGAAAGGCGATATAAGCAGCGCTCTTGGAATAGTCAGCTGAGGGAATTTAACTTCAGAACCCATACCAACGATTGTTTCGTATCCGAAGAAGCACCAGAGCACGAGCAGTACAGCCTGTGCGAATGCGTTTACGCCTGCAGGGATACCAACGCCTGCAACCATTTCAGTTATACCTGAGAAATCTGCCTTTGCAATAACAGTAGCAAACCATACCAGTGAACAAGCCCAGAAGAAGAACATGAAGAAGTTCTGAGTTTTTCCGTTCATTTCAATACCGCGGTATGAGATGAATGTGAATAAAACAAAGAGGGCTATGGCAGGAATTACTTTCCACAGAAATACATCTGTAGGTACATTTCCTGCAAAGTAGTCAACGAGTGAATAGTTGTTGTTGTCGATAGGAACATCAAGTCCCAGTGCGCTCAGAAGTCTTGTAAAGTAGTTTGAGAACGCCATGGATTCAGATGCGCCTATGCCGACCTGAGCCAGAGTATAGTTCCAGCTTTCGAATACGGCTACAGGATAGTTAACTGCTCTCTTGGCAAATGAGTAAGTTCCGCCGGCGAGAGGAAGTGCCGCACCCATTTCACCATACATAGCGCATGGGAAAAGAATGAGTATAAAGGCAATTAATGATGCGATAATTACGGTACCGCCCATAAGTCCGACAATCTGTGAGCCAACTGTAAACAATCCTACGCCTATTACAGCGCCCGCTGTAATGGTAACGCATTCCGAGAGGCCCAAAGATCTGTTCAGAGTCTGAACATTAGTATTTTTTTCCATCGAAAAAAACCTCCTTCAAATATGGTAAATGTGATAAATAATAAAAGATATTATTTACGTTAAAATGTAAACAGTGAAAAGAGCTATTGCTCAGGTGACGAATTTTCTTCCGACTGCTTTTCTTGCAGCTTTGTTCTGTTTTCTTCAGCTTCTTCCTCAGCAGCACGCATGAGCCTGCGCTGTCTGTAATAAGGAAATAGGAATACAAGAGTTGCAATATTGAATGTAAGCCACATTCTTATGCAAAATAAAAAGAGCCCGTCAAGCTGGCCTGCTTCTGCAACAAACAGAGGCCTGAATGCAAGTACCGTTGAGATGATAAAACAAACAGCGGGTAATATTAAACCGACGTATGGATTCTGACGTGAGCACAAAGATTTTTGTACGCTTATTATTAAATACATCAAAACTAACGCTGTTGGAAAGATTATTACCATTTTGTCCGGGTCCATGCCCTGTAGTATTTGCATTGCAAAAATCACTCCTACATTTTATTATTGTATAACGTTGTTATTGTACACTATTGGGAAATTCATTAAATAGGAAAAAACGGAAGTTGACCGACTTAATTCTAAATGATATGATAAAATCAAGATTAAACAGTGTTCGGATTTATACTACCAGGAAGAAAAAATATGTCATTTGTTATAAGCAGAAAACAATATTTGGCGCCAAATGAACCAAGGGCTCAGTATGAACCCTTGATTTTTGAAGAGGAAGGCTTTGAGGTGAACAGAATAGATGTCACCTTTGGGCATCCCCTTTACACTACGGTTGCCGATATTTTTTATATCAAATCAATATCAGATGAGCGTAAATTACTGCCGATAATTCCTGACGGCTGTATGGCGCTTGTTTTTTTCGGAAACAAAGAAAAAGAAAATATAAACGCGTATATATGCGGAGTGACTGATGAAATAAAGAAAATCGAAATCGAACCTGATGAATATTATATTTTTATAAGATTTCTTCCGGGCATAGGTTTTTCGCTTTTGAAGCAGCCTGCCAGCAAACTTACAAATAAAGCTCTGCCTCTTAAAGGCAATATGGAAGGCGGGGAGCAGATAGTTTCCATTTTGGAAAGAGAAACCCAGCTTGTTGAAAGAATAAGGTTGATTTCAAAAGTTATTCGGGTCAATCTTCACAGTGAATCAAATAAGTATCTTATAAAATACTGTACGGAAAGGATACTGCAGACTCAGGGCAATATTAAAGTGGAAGAACTGGCAGATGAGACGGGATTTACTTCAAGACATATAGGAAAGATGTTTGAACGATGTGTGGGCATATCGCCTAAACTTTACTCCCAGATAATAAGATTACAGCTTTCCATGACCAAGATTATTGAAGATAAAAATACGCTTTTAGTAGATATAGCGATTGACAGCGGATTCTTTGATCATGCGCACATGAACAGAATGTACAAGAAGCTGATGCATTGTTCGTCGGGAGACTTTAGAAAAAATTTATTCAGCAAGCTGGATTATCAGCATATTGACAGTTACATTTCCGTTAGTTGATATAAATATTAAAAAAGTACATTATTAAAGAACGTTAAAGAATGAGGGCAATGATATGAAAAACAAGAAATATTATATTGGGCTTGACCAGGGGACTACGGGGACGACTACACTGCTTTTGGACGAAGGCTGGAACATCGTTTCAAGAGGATATAAGGAACACAAGCAGTATTATCCAAAACCTGGATGGGTTGAACATGACCCGCTTGAACTTTGGCAGAGGGTAATAGAATCCATGACTATGGCTCTCAATTCAGCAGATGTGTCTCCTGAAGAAGTTGCATGCATAGGAATTGACAATCAGGGAGAAACGGTTATGCTTTGGGACAAGGTGACAGGTTCTCCTCTTTACAATGCTATAGTTTGGCAGGACAGACGAATGGCAAGATACGCTGATGAGCTTACCAAAACACATGGAGAACTGATAAGAGATAAAACAGGTCTTATGGCGGACTCTTATTTCAGCGGTCCCAAGATAAAATGGATTATTGACAATGTCGATGGCGTAAAAGAGAAAATTAAAGAAGGACGGGTTCTTGCAGGAACGCTGGATTCATGGCTTATATGGAAAATGACTCACGGAAGAGTTCACGTTACCGACTGTTCTACTGCTTCAAGAACGATGATGTTCAATGTTCACACGGGCAAGTGGGATGATGATATTCTGGATATTTTAGGTATAAACAGGTCTATACTTCCGGAAATATGCGACAGCTCAATGATATATGGATACACAGATCCTTTGGATTTCTTCGGCGCAAGAATACCTATCTCAGGTTCGGTAGTGGACCAGCAGGCAGCGCTGTTCGGACAGGCATGTTTTGCTCCCGGTACTATAAAGTGTACTTATGGAACAGGATGTTTCATGCTAATGAATACGGGAAATAAAGCCGTTTATTCAAAAAACGGTCTGCTTACTACTGTTGCATGGAGAATGGACAAGAAAATGACATTCGCATTGGATGGCGGAATATATATAACGGGAGCTGCAACACAGTGGCTTAGAGACGGATTAAAGATAATAGACAATGCAGCGCAGACCGAACAGATGGCATACGATGCGAAATCCAACGGAGGGGTATATTTTGTTCCTGCGTTTTCGGGTCTTGCAGCGCCTCATTGGGATTCCTATGCAAGGGGAACCATGATGGGAATAACAGGAGGTACGACAAGAGAGCATGTTGTAAGGGCAACTTTGGAGTCGACAGCCTATCAGGTAAAAGATAATCTGGATGTCATGAATATGGATGCAAGTATGCCTATTACCATACTGAGGGCTGACGGAGGTGCAGTAGCTAATAACTTTCTGATGCAGTTCCAGGCGGATATACTGGGTATTCCTGTGGATGTTCCTGTTATAAAGGATACTACGGCTTTGGGAGCAGCTCAGCTGGCAGCATTGGGAATCGGGGAATTTGATTCGATAGAGGATTTGGCGCAGAACTGGAAACTGGCTAAGAGATATGAGCCTAAGATGAGCGTTGATGAAAGAGAATCATTGCTTTACAACTGGCACAGAGCTGTTGAAAGAGCCAAGAACTGGTCGGAAGAATAGGAAAAGACAGTATAAGCTGTTTTGAATAAGTAAATAAATAATAAAACGATATTTGAAAGGAAGTGTAGAAATGAGTGCACCAAAATTATTCAGTCCGGGACCTATAATGGTAAAAGAGAATGTAAGACAGGCTTTGACGCATTATGATATCTGCCACAGAGGAGCAGAATTCGAAGCTTTGTTCGCGGATACAACTGCAAAAATAAACAAATTATTTAAGGCTGATGATACTTACAGATCAATGCTTATATCAGGCTCTGGAACATCTTCAAACGAGACAGTTCTTTCATCCATATTTAATGAAGGCGAAAAAGTAATGCTTATAAGAAACGGAGTATTTGGAGAAAGACTTCTTGAGATAATCCAAAAATATGATATTCCTCTCGTTGACTGTGAATTTCCTTGGGCTGAAACTCCATCTTTAGATAAGGTTGAAGAAATGCTTGCTGCAAATCCTGATGTAAAGGTTGTAGCTATGGTATTCCATGAAACTTCAACAGGAATGATAAATCCTGTAAAAGAAGTAGGTCAGATTGCAAAGAAATACAATAAATGGTTCTTTGTTGACTGTGTTTCCGCAGCTGCGGGCGAGCTTATAGATGTTGTTGACTTTAATATTACTTTTGCCACTTCAGTAGGCGGAAAATGTCTTGGCGCATATCCTGGTTCGGCTTACGTGTGCGGAAAGATTGAAGCGCTTGAAACACTTACGCCTGAAATGGGCAAGACCGTATATCTTAACCTTGCTAAGCATTACATTTCGGCTAAGACTAAAAATCAAACTCCTAATACGCCTAATGTAAATCTTTTCTGGGCTCTTAACGTTGCTCTGGATAATGCTTTGGCTGACGGAGGTATTGAGGCAAGAGTTGCAAGATATAAAGAGTGCGCAGGAATTTTAAGACAGGGAATGAAAGACATGGGTCTTAAGCTTTTGCTTGATGATGAATCAAAAATGGCAAGTACAGTAACATCCGTATTCCTTCCTGAAGGCAAGGATTTAAAGAAATTCCTTACAGACATGGAAGACAAGGGATATGTTGTTTACAGCGGAAAAGGCAAGTATGAAGAAATGGGTATGTTCCAGGTTGCAAATATGGGTGAGATATATCCTGATGACTGTAAAGTATTCCTTGAAGTTCTAAAAAGCTGTATAGCATAAAAATATCTTTTATGGCTTTAAAATAATATAATTTAAAAACGAGTATAAGCAAATATAGAAAAATAAAAACACTTTCAAAAATCCGCCTTTCCCCCTCTCGCAGGAAATTGAAAGTGTTTTTATTTTAATCTCATAAATGTTAAAGTGAAAACAGGCTGCTGTAATTAAAAGATAAGAATTACAGGTTGTAAAATTCAGGTATTCTCTGATGAAATTTACAGTAGTATTTGAATCCTATATGCTTTGCGAATTCCACCGCATCATTAAAATGATACTGATAATATGCGGGGTCGTGAGCATCAGAGCCGAATGTGAGTATTTCTCCTCCGAGCTGCAGATATCTTCTTAGAATTGATTCTCTTGGCAGCCATGAATCAGTCCCGTATCTGAAATTTGAGGTGTTTATTTCAAGTCCTTTGCCGTCGTTTATTATAAGCTTTAAAATTTCATCAATTTGGTCCTCAAAAGGCTTATAGTCGTAAATTTTTCCTATGTATCTGTCCAATATGCTCAGATGACCTGCGATATCGTAGTTCTTGAATTCTGACAGACATTCGTAAACATACGTATAAAAATCTTCAAGAAGAGCAGGGACATCTGCTGTTGAGAAATCATATCGGTACATATCGCTGTTTCTCATGCAGTGAAATGAACCTATGATAATGTCAAAGGGGAAAGAATTGACAGCCTTGTTGATTTGAGCAAACTGTCCTTTCATTATACCTATCTCAAGCCCTGTAAGAATTTCTATTTTATTCATGTAATACTGGCGTGACTTTCTGAGCGCCGGCAGGTATTTGTCAAAATCCATAATAAAAGGAAATTCCGGGTCGGGATATCCGGGATCGTGGTGGTCAGTTATTGCGATTGTTTTTATACCTTTGGAAATAGCGCCTTTTATCATATCATCCATTGAAATGTCACAGTCATCGGAAAATCCCGTATGAGTGTGAAAGTCACATGGTAAAGAGCATTTGTTTTTATCGTTGTTCATCTTTTTATTCCTTATAAATATATTATCTGTTTTTATTATTTAGAGTAGGTGCGGAAAGCCGTTCTTTTTCTGTTCGTACAAAGTTAAGCTCAAACCAGAAAGAAGTACCGGCGCCTAAGGTGCTGTCCACGCCGAAGTTGACTTTATGAAGAGTGAGGATTTCCTTTACTATGGAAAGTCCGAGTCCTGACCCTTCGCTTGCTCTAACCATGTTGGAACTGGCTTTATAGTATCTGTCCCATACATGATTCAAATCCTCTGCTGCGATTCCCACGCCATTGTCTTCTACTTTACATAGTATTGATTTTCCCCGTTTTTTCAGGGTTACGTTTACCGTTTTATCATCACCGCAGAATTTTATTGCATTCGTAACGAGATTGGAGATTACCTGTTTTATTTTATCCTCATCACCGTTTACTATAAAGTTTGCGGGAGCATTGAAGTTAAAGGTGTAACCGTCTTCTTCTTCCATAATCTTGTATGTGTTTATAATACTTTTGGCTGCGTCTGTGATGCTGAAATCGCTTTTGGTCAAGGTCATTTTACCTGACTGCATTCTGGATATTGTAAGAAGGTCGTTTACAAGACCGTTAAGTCTGTCGGCTTCATCTATAATAACCTGAAGATGCTCTTCCCTTTTGACAGGATTATTGCCGGATATATCCTTAATCATCTCAGCATAGGATTTTATCATTGTAAGAGGTGTCCGCAGGTCGTGGGAGACATTGGCAATTAAATCTTTTTGCAGCATATCGGATTTTTCCAAATCTATGGATGCTCTGGTGAGGGTGTCTGCCAAATTGTTGATTTCCGTGTAATGGCCGCCCTTAAATACTATTCCGTATTCTCCGTCCGCCAGCCGTTCAGCCGAATTGGTTATCTTTCTTATCGGGCGTGTTATTCTTCCCGAAAGATAAAAAGATATACAGCATGCCAGAAGCAGTGATATGAAGGTTACATATACGAGCTGATTTGTAAGTATCTGTATGGTGGAGGAAACGGGCCAAAGCGGAGAAAACGTATAAACTATAAGAGGCGTTTTGTTTTTAGCTATGAGCACATTTCCGTATGCAAGTATTTCCTTTGAGTTTTCAAGTCCTTTTATTCTGAGAGATACATAATCCTTTTGCGTTTCCAAAAGGCGTTTGTTTACTGTCTCTATCTGGCTTGAATAGTATTTTGCACTGGTTGTATCGCCTGAGGGTTTGAAATACATGGTGCTGCCGTCAAAGGATGCGATGTAGATATATACATCATTGGAATCGGATATGTCCTCGACGGTTTCAAGGAATTTTTCACTTGTTTTTGTATTGTATGATTTTTTTATGTTCTGAACTATTTTATCGGTTTGTTCTGTTTTCATAACTCCGTAAAAGTTATTTAAAAACAGCACCTGAAGAAACCACAGTATTATCATTAAAAATGTGGTGAACAAAATAAAGTAAAGCCAGGTTTTGAATTTTATACTTCTTACATCAAGTTTAAGCTTCAAATTTATAACCTACCCCTCTTAAAGTAACTATATAATCTCTGTAGTTGCCTAAGTTGTTTCTCAGGTTTTTAATATGTGTATCTATAGTTCTGTCATCTCCGAAAAAGTCATATCCCCATATATCGGACAGCAGTTTATCCCTTGAAAGAGCGATGTTTTTATTTTCTACAAGGTAAAACAAAAGGTCGTATTCCTTAGGTGTGAGTTCAACCTTTTCGCCGTCAACGGTAACTGTTCTGGCAGGTATGTTTATTTCAAGTCCGTCAAATTTCATTATCTGTTCCGCAGGTTTTTCTGCGGAGCTGTTTCTTGTAAGAACTGCATTTACTCTTGCCATAAGCTCTTTAGGACTGAACGGTTTTACTACGTAATCGTCTATTCCCAGTTCAAATCCGAACAGTTTATCGTATTCTTCGCTTCTTGCGGAAAGCATTATAATAGGGATATCCTTTATCTTTTTTATTTCTTTACATGCTGAAAATCCATCGAGTTTTGGCATCATTATATCCATGATGATTAAATCATAGTCGTTTAATTTGCAAAGTCCGAGCGCTGTCATACCATCAGCTGCTTCGGTTATTTCATGTCCGTTAAATTCCGAATATTCTCTGATAACCTCTCTTATTTTCTGTTCATCGTCTGCAACCAGTATTTTAGCCATGGCAAAACCTCCTGTTATTTTATTATTTAGAAAATACAATCCTGGGCATTTTCTGAATATCAGTAAAATCTCCTGTGCAAGCAGTGTAAAAGTACATTTTCCGGTAAAAAGCATAAACCGGCAGATAAAGTTCGCACAGTAGCCGAATACTGTCAGTTTCTGAAATAAAATTCCGCGAACTGACATAGATATTCTGCATTATAAGCATAAATTTGATATGTGTGTTATTTATGAAGCTTATGTAATGATTCTACCACAATTCCTGTACCTAGCCAATAAATTATGTTATAATTGAAAAGAGTATAGTTGGAGGATTTTATGTATAACATAGGTGATAAAATTGTACATCCGATGCACGGAGCAGGCACCATTAAAAAAATCGAGAAACATACAATACTCGGAAGTCTTAAGGAGTATTATGTTCTTGATGTATCTTGTGGTGGGATGGATGTAATGATACCTGTGGATAATTGCAGCAATATAGGTGTAAGGCCTGTAGTATCCGAAGAAAAAATTTCCGACGTAATATATGTTTTGGGAGGCGAATCAAGCCGAATGTCCGAGAACTGGAATAAACGATACAGGGAGAATATGGACAAGCTTAAAACCGGAGATATAAATTTAGTGGCCGAGATAGTCAGAAACCTTACGCGCACAGACAGAATGAAGAAGCTTTCCGCAGGGGAGAAAAAGATGCTGACAAACGCTTTGAAAGTATTGCAGAGTGAAATAATGGTGGTTAAAAATATATCTTCCGAGGAGGCTAAAAATATGATAGAGGATGCTATAACGTCTTAAAGACGGTTTAAGCATATAAATGCATTTGAAAGGAGGTGAAAATCAGTATGCTTAGAAAACTGGTAAGAACTGTTTTTACTGTTGCGGGCGCCATAGTGGGATATGGTGTATTTTTGTTGGCGAAGTTTCTTATAGAATTTTCGGGCAATGAACAGTGGGTCGATTTTTCCGGAACACAGGAGCTCTGTATTTCTACTTTATTTGCAATTATTTTTGGATTATTATTTTTCAGACTGACGCCAACTCTAAAAAAACAGGGGAACAAAGTGGCTGACAATATTGAATCGGATTTGCAGAAGATGTCTACAAATGACATCGTATTAGGTACTATCGGCCTTATTGCAGGTTTGATAATAGCATTTTTAATAAGCCAGATATATGTAGGTATAAAAGTTCCGTATCTTGATGTAATACTGAATATCATAACTTATATAATACTTGGATATTTGGGCATAACCGTAGCAACGAAAAAAGGTTCTGATATAAAGGCTTTGTGGATTTCTTCGAGGAGAATTTCTTCTGTTGGAGGGGGAAAGAACAAGCAGAAAACGGATGCAGCACCTAAAATATTTGATACCAGCGTAATTATAGACGGAAGAATATCGGATATAATGAAAACTGGGTTTATAGAGGGACCCATAGTAATACCTGAATTTGTCCTTGTAGAATTAAGACATATAGCTGATTCTTCTGATGCTTTAAAGAGAAACAGAGGACGAAGAGGTCTGGATATTCTAAACAAAATTCAGAGCGATTACGGAATAGAAATATACAATACGGAAGCGGAAAAGGCTTTGGATGAGATTCCCGAGGTTGATGTAAAGCTTTTGAAACTGGCTCAGATAATGAATGGCAAAGTAGTTACAAATGATTTTAATTTGAACAAAGTAGCAGGTATTAAAGGCGTAGAGGTTTTGAACATAAATGAACTGGCAAATACGCTGAAGCCCGTTGTGCTGCCCGGAGAGGAAATGATACTGTCTCTCGTAAAAGAAGGCAAGGAAAATCATCAGGCTGTCGCTTATCTTGATGACGGAACTATGATAGTAGTTGAAGAGGGAAAGAGATTTATAGGTCAAACTATCAAAGCATTGGTTACAAGCGTTCTTCAGACTTCAGCCGGCAGAATGATATTTGCTAAACCTGCGGGAAGCAGATAGGTGATGTGATATGTATAAAAATAAAAAAGTAGCTGTTATAATCGCGGCTGCCGGAAAAGGCAGCAGATTGGGAGCATCTGTTCCCAAACAGTATCTTAAGATAGGCGGAGAACCTGTAATCTTGAAAGCTCTCAAGACATTTTCAGCATTGAGTGAAATCGACTATATATTCATAGTAACCAATGAGGAATACATTGAACACTGTCATAGCATAGTTGAAGATAATAATATACAAAAAGTTGAAGGTATAGTAAAGGGCGGAAAAGAACGGCAGGATTCGGTTTATAATGCGCTGCAGGAAATAAATCGCGTCCGTCCGGGAACGGCATATGTTCTCATACATGACGGAGCACGGCCATATGTAAGCGAAGAGGTTATTCTGAACGTAATAAAAACCACATCTGATAAAGGAGCTGCGGTGGCGTGTGTTGCCATGAAAAACAGCGTAAGAAAAACTGCCGGTGACGGAAGCCGGAGCGTGGACAGAAATGATTATTTTTCCGTTCAGACACCTCAGGGATTTAAGAAAGCGGATTTAATAGACGCTTACGATAAAGCTTTGCGGGATGGTTTTCATGCAGCAGATGACGCCAGTCTTGTGGAGAGAGCCGGATATAAAGTAGAAGTTGTAAACGGTGATTATCAAAATATAAAGATAACTACTAAGGAGGACTTGCCTATGGAAAACAGAGTCGGTACGGGATTTGATGTGCATCGTTTTGCCGAACACAGGAAACTGATTCTCGGCGGAGTGGAAATACCTTATGAAAAAGGACTTGACGGACATTCCGATGCTGATGTTCTTGTTCATGCCGTTATGGATGCGCTTTTAGGCGCTGCGGCTTTAGGTGATATAGGAAGACTTTTTCCTGATAGTGATGAAAAGTATAAAGGAATATCCAGTCTTGTTCTTCTTTCAGAAGTAAAAAAGCTGCTTTCAGAACATTTTTTCCATATAGGGAATATAGATGTTACTGTAATTGCGCAGAAACCTAAGATAAGTCCGTATATAAAGAACATGGAAGACAGCATATCAAATGTATTGAATCTGGAAAAAAGCAGGATAAATATAAAGGGAACGACGACTGAAAAGCTGGGGTTTATAGGCCGGGAAGAGGGAATTGCAGCTGAGGCTGTATGCTCAATATATAGATAAGGAGAAGACACTGATGAAATTATCAAAAATGCATTTAAAAACTCTCAGGGAGGTTCCTAACGAGGCTGAGATACCAAGTCATATATTGCTTTTGAGAGCAGGCATGATAAGAAAGCTGGTATCAGGAGTATATGGGTTTATGCCTTTAGGATGGAAGTCCGTAAGAAAAATAGAGGATATAATCAGGCAGGAAATGGATAATGCCGGAGGACAGGAGATTCACATGTCAGCGGTTCAGCCGGCAGAACTTTGGGAGGAATCCGGAAGATGGTTTGCATATGGTCCGGAGCTTTGGAGACTAAAAGACAGGAATGGAAGAGAATTTTGTCTTGGTCCTACCCATGAAGAAATATTTACGGATATAGTAAGAAATGATATATCTTCTTATAGACAGCTTCCGGTTAATTTATATCAGATACAGACAAAATACAGGGATGAAGCAAGACCGAGATTCGGACTTATGAGGAGCAGAGAATTCATAATGAAAGATGCATATTCATTTGATAAGGATTATGATGGTCTTGATAAAAGTTATGAAGAAATGTATGCTGCGTATGAGAAAATATTTACAAGATGCGGCTTAACTTTCAGACCTGTTGAAGCTGACACAGGAGCTATCGGAGGGAGCAATTCCCACGAATTTACAGCGATTTCGGATGTAGGCGAAAGTGAGATAGCTTACTGTGAAAAGTGTAATATGGCGGCGACCGTTGAAAGGGCGGAGTGTGTTGATGCAAGTCCTCAGAATGATATTGCAGAACTTGCCATGGAAGAAATAAATACTCCGGGAACTAAGACGATAGAAGATGTCGCAGCCTATTTGAAACTTGACAAAAAGCAGACTATAAAGGCTCTGCTCTTTGTAATATATGATGAAAAGGGAAATGAAAACGGATATGTAGCTGCGTTTGTGAGAGGTGACAGAGAGCTTAATATGACTAAACTTGTAAACGCACTAAATATACCGGAGCATGCCATTGAATTTGCAGATGAAGAAAAGATGTCGGCTGCTACAGGATGTGTAGGAGGCTTTACAGGTCCCGTAGGTCTTCATGACTGTAAAATAGTAGTGGACAGCGAATTGCCGGGACTTAAGAACATGTGCGCCGGGGCATGTAAAGAGGACTATCATCTGGTAAATGTGAATTACGGAAGAGATTACACTGCGGATATCGTAACTGATATAAAAATTCTTGCAGAAGGCGATGAGTGTCCTGTGTGCGGTGCTCCCGTAAAGCACGCAAGAGGAATAGAAGTCGGTCAGGTGTTTAAGCTGGGAACCAAGTACAGTGAATCCATGGGTGCTGTTTATAAAGATGAGAATATGCACGATAAACCTATCGTAATGGGATGTTACGGAATAGGGGTTACGAGAACTCTAGCGGCTGTAGTAGAGCAGCATCACGATGAAAACGGCATAATATGGCCTATGTCGGTAGCTCCTTATCATGTGATAATAACGCTTATGAAACCTGATGATGAAGTTCAGGCAAAGACCGCGGATAAGATTTACGAAGAACTTTGCAGTGCAGGAGCAGATGTAATGCTCGATGACAGAAAAGAACGTCCGGGAGTTAAATTTAAAGATGCTGACCTCCTGGGAATTCCTATAAGAATAACCGTAGGCAGAGGCGCGGCCCAAGGAATTGTAGAATACAAGATGAGAAGAGATTCGGATAAGGAAGAGCTTTCAGTAGAGGAAAGCATTTCAAAAGCTATAAAAACTATCAATGAGGAGAAATAGTATAAATGAGCTTTATTTCCCTGATGGAACTCATAGGAACGGTTGCATTTGCAGTGTCGGGTGCGTTGGTGGCTATAGAAAAAAAACTTGATTATTACGGAATAATATTTTTGGCGATAATAACAGCAGTAGGCGGAGGAATTATACGTGACATCATAATAAACCTTCCTCTGCCTATTGCTATTGAAAATCCATTATACGTTATAATCAGCATAGCTTCTGCGGCAGTTGTTATTTTGTTTTACAAACTGGTAAATAAGCTTCAGATGTTTATAAATATATTTGATGCCATAGGGCTTGCGGCGTTTACGGCTATAGGAGCTAAGGCTGCATTGAGCAATGACGTATATACGCCCTTTGTAGTTATAACTCTGGCTTTGCTTACAGGAACAGGCGGAGGCATACTGAGAGATGTTTTCGCTAAGGAAATCCCTTTTGTCTTTAGAAAAGAGGTATATGCAGTGGCTTCAATTGCAGGGGCTGTGGCATTTTTGATATCTCATATGTATTTGGATTTGAACTTAACTATGTACATATGTTTTGGTACTACTTTGGTTATAAGATTGATATCCATTAAGTTTAACTGGCATCTTGCAAAGGTAAAAACAGGAGTCCTTATTGATGAAACACAAGAAAATGAGCATGATAGCCCGGAATAAAAGTCTGAATTTATTTTGGGAATTTTTTAAGATAGGATTGTTTACTATCGGCGGAGGCATGGCCATGATTCCGCAGATACAGCAAGTGGTTGTAAAAGATAAAAAATGGCTTGACGAGGAAGAGATGATAGACTGTATCGCAGTCAGTCAGTCCATGCCGGGAGTTATAGCAATTAACAGCGCCACTTATATAGGAAAGAAAACAAATGGATTCAGAGGAGCTTTATCCGCTACAATAGGCGTTGTTCTTCCATCTTTTATAATTATTATATTGGCGGTTACTTTTCTTGGAGCAATAGGAGATAATCGATATGTGCAGGGAGCTTTTACAGGAATAAAAGCTGCCGTATGTGCTTTAATCCTTGTTTCGGCTGTAAGGCTGGGCAGGCAGATTTTGAAAAACTGGTTTCAATGGATTTTAGCTGCAGCATCTTTTGCAGCTATAGGAATATTTGGAATTACTGCTGTCCTTGCGATTCTTGCAGGAGCTGTGTTTGGTATAATTTATAATGTAATAAATGCTAAACAGACGGACAGGGAGGATAAAAAATGATTTATTTTCATATATTCTTCATGTTTTTTAAAATAGGACTGTTTAGCTTCGGCGGGGGGCTCGCCATGCTTCCGCTTATATTTCAGAGTGTTCAGGAGCTGGGATTTATGACATCTGCGGAGTTTTCCGATTTGGTTGCTCTTTCTCAAGTTACCCCGGGACCTATAGCGGTGAATGCTGCGACTTTTGTAGGGTTTAATTATTCCGGTTTGGGGGGAGCTGTTGTTGCAACATTAGGTGTGTGTCTGCCTTCTTTTGCTCTTATGATTATAGTGGTAAAGTTTATCGAGCGGTTCAACAGCAGCCGGATTATGCAGGGGGCTTTTATGGGGATACGTCCTGTAACAGTTGGCCTGATAGCTGCAGCTGTCATATTTGTAAGCGAGTCTGTACTTGTAAAAGGGTCGCTTATTTCGGCGAAATTATTTGAACTCGGGCTTAATTATTTTAATTGGATTCCGATTATATTGTTTGCGGCAACTTTAATACTTGTATGTGTTTTTAAAGTGAAACCCATAAAACTTATGATTGTTATGGGTATAGCGGGGGCTTTATTATGTGGATAGGCGGAGTAAGGGTAATAATTTTAGATGATAAAAAACGAATGCTGATGGTAAAACAGCGCCACGAAGACAGGGATATCTGGATGGTTCCCGGAGGTGGAATAGAAGAGGGTGAAAGCTCGATAGAGGCTGCTGTAAGGGAAGTTGAAGAGGAGACAGGTCTTGATGCGGATATTGAAAAACTCATATGGCATGTAGAGGAGGTATCTGACAGAGGACAGAGGTTTGTAAACTTTTTTACGGGAAGCATTAGAGGAGGAGATTTGGCTCTTGGAAAGGATCCTGAATTTGATGAAAACCATCAGGTTTTAAGGGAAGTTAAATTTTTGACAAGACAGGAAATAAACGGATTGGAACATATCTATCCTGAATACCTTAAAGACGAATTTTGGAGAGTACTGGACGGGGATTATTTGGGATACGATGTGTTTAAGATAAGAGAAAAAAGATAATGTCTGATAGGCAATATGATAATATTGCTTTTAATAATGAGGAGGATATTTTAATGAAATACGTAAGAATCGAAATGGAAAACGGAGATGTAATGAGAGGAGAATTATATCCTGAGAAAGCTCCTGAAACTGTTGCAAATTTTGAAAAACTTGTCAATGAAGGATTTTATGACGGTTTGATTTTTCACAGAGTAATACCTGGATTTATGATTCAGGGCGGATGCCCTGACGGAACCGGTATGGGAGGCCCGGGATATACTATAAAGGGAGAGTTTTCAATGAATGGCTTTGATAATGATATTAAACATGACAGAGGTGTTTTGTCCATGGCAAGAACTATGGCTCCTAATTCAGCCGGTTCACAGTTCTTTATAATGGTTGAATCTGCACCTCATCTGGATGGTCAGTACGCAGCTTTCGGAAAAATTACAGAAGGAATGGAAGCCGCAGATAAAATCGTTGCTCAGCCAAGAAATAAGATGGATAAACCTGATGAACCTCAGGTTATGAAAAAAGTAACGATAGAAGAGGAATAAAAAAGCATTTCTGAAAGTGTATTAAAAGTGCGTTATATGTATTGACATATTAAAAATCAAGTGGTAATATTACTCACATATTAATAGTAAACCGAAGACGAGGAAGTAAAACTGATATACGGTTTCAAAGAGAGTTCGGGGTGGTGGAATCCGGATAAACGCAGTTTCAGTAAATGGGCCTCCGAGGGCGATGTGAAAGAGGATTCAGCAAGTTCTCGAGTAGCTGAGACGTGATGCCGACGTAACGGGCAAGGAGTGTGATGGCACTCTGCAGAGAGAATGCAACTTGCATTAAACAAGGTGGTACCGCAGGCTAACGCTTGTCCTTGAACAGAGGATGAGCGTTTTTTTTATGACCTGCCCGTATCTTCGATACGGCGCGCAGGTCAAACGCGAGAATCACAGCAGCTCTGCTGCGTGGTGATTTTACCGCGGCCTGCCCGTATCTTTGATACGGATGTGATTTCTGAAGACTGCCCGTATCTTTGATACGGATGTGATTTCTGAAGACTGCCCGTATCTTTGATACGGCAGTAATTTCAAACCGGCTGAAGCCGGAGAAATCTTGCATGAGACCTTCCGTGTTTTGCAGAGCAAAACAGGATAGGGCTTCAGCGCGCAGGTCAAACGCGAGAATCACAGCAGCTTTGGCTGTATGCTTTGCAGAGACTCCTGAGTTTATTAAAACCTAAGGATTGCAAAGAAAGAGAGGAAGAAAATGAAAAAGAGAAGTTTGGCAATTTTAGCAGCGTTATTGGTTGTTGCGGCGGCAGTTTTGGCTGGGTGCGGCGGCAAGACTGAAAAAGATGGTGATGTTATTAAAATAGGTGTCGTTCAGTTAGTGGAGCATACATCGCTTGACCAGATAAGGGAGTCGATAATAGACCAGCTTGAAGAGGATGGTTATACTGATGGAGATAACATTGTGATAGACTATCAGAATGCGCAGAACGAACAATCCAATCTTAAAACCATATGCCAGGGATTTGTTGCAGATGATGTAGATGCAATAGTAGCGATAACAACGCCGGCTGCTCAGGTTGCAATGGGCGAAACAAGTGATATACCTATCGTATTCTCAGCTGTTACAGACCCGGTTGCATCAGAAGTGGTTTCGGATTTGGAAAATCCCGGAGGAAATGTAACAGGAACATCGGATGCCATATCAGTTGAACAGATTTTAGAACTGGCAAAGGAAATAACTCCTGATTTTAAAACTGTAGGCGCGCTATATAATTCAAGTGAAACAAACTCGGTTTCAGTAATTGAAGACCTTAAGGAATATGCAGAAGAGAATGGCTTAAAGGTTGAGGAAGCGGCGATAACAAGTGCTAATGAGATTCAGCCGGCTGCTCAGAGCCTTTCCAAAAAATGTGATATAGTATTTTCTCCTATTGATAATACGGTAGCATCATCGATAGCGACAGCTAACGAAGTGTTTATAGGAGCTAAAATTCCTTTTTATGTAGCGGCTGATTCAATGGTAAAGGATGGCGCTTTGGCTACATGCGGAATCAACTATGAAATTCTCGGACAGGAAACTGCAAAGATGATAGAAGAAATCATAGAAGGAGGAAATCCTGCTGAAATGTCCGTTAAGACTATGGAAGAATTTGACGTTTACATCAATAGTGAAACGGCAGAGGATTTAGGTATAACCATTCCTAAAGCAGTTTTGGATAAAGCTACGGATTTAGCAAAAGAAGACCTTTAAATAGAATATATTAAATACAAAAGGAAGAATTGAAATGTTAATAGTTACTTTGCTTGAAGCATTAGAACTGGGGCTGATATATTCAATATTGGCCCTGGGAGTATTTTTATCTTTCAGAACACTTAATACACCTGATTTGACCGTAGACGGAAGTATTGTTACCGGTGCGGCAATTTCTGCAGTAATGTGTTCTGTCGCTGCGGAAATGGAACCGGCGGTTCAGGGAATCATATGCATAATAGGACTTATACTGTCTTTTATTTTCGGTATGGGAGCAGGCGCAGTTACGGCACTTTTGAATACCAAGCTAAAGATACAGCCTCTGCTTGCCGGAATACTCGTAATGCTTGGCATATATTCAATAAACCTGCGTATTCAGGGCAAGGCAAATATAAACTTAAGTTCGAAACCTAACCTTTACGATATGGTAAACGATGCAATGAATGGATTTAAGTGGAGTTCAATAATTCTTGGATTGATTGTTGCAGCCATAGTAATAGTACTTATGTTTGCTTTTTTAAAGACCAGAAAAGGTTTCGCACTGAGAGCCACAGGAGACAACGAGGAGATGGTAAGGGCAGCAGGAATAAGCAGTGATAATATGAAACTTCTCGGGCTCTCCGTATCCAATGGACTGGTCGGACTTGCAGGAGGTCTTCTTGCTCAGTATCAGGGATATTCGGATGTAGGAATGGGAACAGGAATGGTTGTTATAGGTTTGGCATCTGTAATCATAGGAGAAGTGCTTTTCGGAACGAAGAGCCTTATGAGACGTCTCGTGGCAGTTGCCCTTGGGGCAGTTGCATATAGAATGGTAATAGGTGTAGCCCTTTACATGGGTATGCCTCCTACGGATCTTAAACTAGTATCGGCTGTAATAGTTACCATAGCTCTTGCAATGGGAATGCTCGGAGAAAATTTTTCGTTTATAAAGAGAAAATCAAAGGGAGGTGAGAAGAATGCTTAAAATAGAAAATCTCACCAAAGTTTTCGGCAAAGGTACTATTAATGAAATGAAAGCTCTTGACGGCATAAATTTTCATGCGGATGCGGGCGACTTTATAACTATAATAGGCAGCAATGGAGCGGGAAAATCCACGCTGATGAATTCCATAGCAGGAGTTTTCCCTATAGACAGCGGAAAAATCTTGCTGGATGGCAGGGATATATCAAAGCAGCCCGAACATAAAAGAGCCGTTTCTATAGGACGTGTTTTTCAGGACCCGATGAAAGGTACGGCTTATGATATGACAATAGAAGAAAACCTTTCAATCGCGTATAATAAAATAAGAAAAAGAGGATTTCAGGCAGGGATAAGCAAGTCTGACAGGGAAATATTCAGAGAGAAGCTGAGCCTCCTTGATATGGGTCTTGAAAATAGAATGAAAGAAAAGGTAAGGCTTCTTTCGGGAGGTCAGAGACAGGCGCTTACATTGTTTATGGCTGTAATAGCCAAGCCTAAGCTTTTGCTTTTGGATGAGCATACAGCGGCGCTGGACCCTTCGGCGGCAAAAAAAGTTTTGGAGCTCACTGATTATTTCGCCGAAAATGATAAACTTTGTACCATGATGATAACTCACAATATGAAAGCCGCGCTTGAACATGGGAACAGGACGATTCTCATGCAGTCAGGACAGATAAAAATGGATATTTGCGGCAGGGAAAGAGAAGATATGACCGTAGAAAAACTAGTCGAAAAATTTGAAATAGATAATGACAGGATGCTGCTTTAAAGCAGCATCTTTTTATAGTATAGGAAATACAGTAAAAGGAGATTTCCGTATACTTCAAAGAAAGTACCTTGCGAAGCGTCGCCCCCCTTGCGGGCGGCATATGTGCAAAGGAATCTTCGATTCCGTCTTGCACACTTTTTTTATAATATAGGAAATATCGTTTACGAGATTTCCGTATACTTCAAAGAAAGTAC
>CABUXV010000004.1 GCA_902495595.1 uncultured Eubacterium sp.
CAAATAATCCCCTTGCCTTTCGTATTTGCCGCCCAGTTCCTCAAATAATGATTTTGCCATTGTCTGTTACCTCCACATTCTTTTTTATTTTGAATGTCCGCAAAATCCGTCCTACATCTTTCGGTCTGTGCAGCCAGTCAATTTTTCCCCATGATGTAATTTGAACATCTTTTTTCATTTAATTTCCCCATTCTATAAAGCTGCAATATATTTTCACACTTTATCGAGTACATTTCCTTTAATAAGTGAATCAGCCATTTTTTTACCTCCTAAAACCCAAAGTAAATCACCCTGTTGTATTACTATCTCTATGTCAGGATTTATTATAGGAAGATTGTCTCTTTCAATGCCGATTATACTCGCGCTGTATTTTTTTCTTATCTGAGAATTCTTTATGGATTTTTTAAGAAACTCCGAATCAGAATTTATCTTTATAGGACAGCAAATGAGCTGCTGTTCCAAATCTATGCCATAAAAAGTCTGTCCGTATATATAATCTTTGAGAGCAATATCGGCTCTGTCCGTATATTCTATACATTCTTCCTTTTCAAGCAACATCATACATGCCTCTATTTCATCCTTAGTCCCCATCATGTGAAGTATATCTCCGTCTTTTACCGCTTCATTTGCAGACGAAGGCATGTTCAGCAAAGTTCCGTCACGTATTATTCTGATTATTATAACACTGAAAGCCCTGCTTTTCGCAAAATCATATATGGTCTTATTTCCTCCAGTATTCTTAGCTTTAAATTCAGCTACATACAAAGACTCGTTTAACCAGTGATAATCTCCCTTTATGCCTCTTTCCTTTTTCTGTTTTGCCAGCGTCTTTTCAGAGAAATTGGACATAAAACGGATTTCCATATTCATTGTTTTTCCCTTCACATAATCGGAATGAACGATAAACCCGATAAGCACCGCTGTCACCAGTACCAACAGCCAGAACGGTATACTGAAAATCGTTCTCAAAACTATCGATATAAAACATGCCGCTATCAATATTCTTATCGCTTTCAAAGTAAGCAGAGGAAGTCGGTTGGCTCTGTGCTTCATCCAGAGTTTTGACATAAGCGCATTATTGTTATGACCATGCATGAGCGCGGCAAAAGGAATCATGAATCCTATTATTATAAATGCCGAGACTGCCCTGCATAACATATCCGAAGATATATATTCCGCAAGAAAAGGTTCCAAATACTTTATTCCGGCAAAATATACTATAAACATCATAACAGAACTGATAGCTGTTCTTAAAAGTATCACTTTAATATAATCCAGCCAGTCTTTATCCTTATCATCATCGCTTTGGCGTTCAGAAGTATTCTTTCTTATAAAAATCTTAAGTCCGTTTGGAATTTTATCATTGATAAATTGATATACTTTTTCGGAATTCTTTATAAATATCGGTGTTGTAAAAGAAGTTATAACCGATACGCACACCACTATAGGATAAAGAAAATCACTTATTACCCCCAGGCTCATTCCAAGTGTAGCTATGATAAAAGAAAACTCACCTATCTGAACCATACTGAATCCGCCTCTTACAGCAGTATGAAGAGACTGTCCTGAAAGCAGAATTCCTATAGTTGCAAATGTCATCTGCCCCAATATGGTAACTATGGTTATTATTATTATCGGAAGTATATATTCAACAAGTGTCTCCGGTACAATCATCATACCTACAGAAACGAAAAATATAGCTCCGAAAAGGTCTTTAACAGGAATTATTATCCTCTCTATTCTCGAAGACTGCACAGTTCCCGCAAGTATGGAACCTGCCATAAAAGCTCCCAGAGCGGAAGAAAATCCTATAAGATTGGCAATTACAACCATTCCCATACATATACCTATGGAAACCACCAAAAGTATTTCATCATTTATCATTGATTTTATTCTTTTCAAAAAGCTAGGTATAAGATATATGCCAAGCATAAGCCATATAAGCAGGAATATCATGAGCATTCCTATTTCTTTTACCATACCCAGTCCCGAAACATTTTGGCTTACAGATATGGTCGAAAGTATAACCATCATAAAAATTCCGGCAATATCTTCTATTACAAGGGTTCCGAGAACTATCTGCGCAAACTTTTCTTTTTTCAGTCCATATTCTTCATAAGCTTTTAAAATTATCATTGTAGATGACATGGAGAGCATTCCGCCCAGGAAAATACAGTCCATCTTATCCCAACCCATAAGGCTTCCGATTCCGACGCCTATAAGTATCATGGAGCCCATTACGGTGAGCGCTATTACAAAAGCGCTTCCCCCTACCGTAGCAAGTTTCTTAAAGCTGAATTCCAAACCAAGAGCAAACATAAGAAATACCACGCCTATATTAGCCCATACATGAATATCGCTGGATTCTATTACCGTTGGAAGAAATACAAAATTAGGACTTATTAAAAAACCCGCGACAATATATCCCAGCACCACCGGCTGATTCAGTTTCTTGAATACAATAGTAACAATACTGGCTACTATAAATATTAATGCTAAATCCGTAATTAAATAATCAAGCTGCAAATATTACTCTCCTTTCTCTGCATGTCATTTAGACTTGTTAAAGGTAACAAAAAACGTTGTCCCTTCCCCCATTTTACTTTCCACATTTAAAGCTGCCCCGAACAGTACAGCTATATGTTTAACTATCGAAAGTCCCAATCCTGTTCCGCCAGCTTTCTTGGACCTCGATTTATCAACCCTGTAAAACCTTTCAAAAAGCCGCTGATGATGCTCCGGAGCTATCCCTATCCCTTCATCCTTTACACTTATAACATACTTATCTGTATCATTTACGGCATTAACCCATATGCGGCTGTCTTTATCGGAATATTTTATTGCATTTTCTATAAGATTTAGCATCATCTGCCTGAATCTGTCAGCCGACCCTTCTAAATTAATATTTTCGTTTAAACTTGCTATTATACTGATATTTTTATCATCGGCTATAGGTTTTAAAATTTCAACAGTACGTTCAATTTCATCGCTTACATTAAATTCTATACATTCGTATTCACGCTTATTCTCAATATCCGAAAGAACAAGCAAGTCCTCTATAAGTCGTTTAAGTCTCGATGTCTCGATAGCTATTATATCTATAAATCGTGTTCTGATTTCTGGATCTTCCGATGCTCCTGCCTGAAGTGTCTCAATAAACCCTGATATGGATGTCAGAGGTGTTTTCAGCTCATGGCTTACATTAGCCACAAATTCACGTCTTATCTGCTCTGCCTGTTTGCTTTCTTCTGCTGCCTTTTCCAAGGAATCTATCTTTGCAGAATAAGGTCTTATAATATAAAAATAGAGCTGTATGCTTATTAAAATCATTATAATTATATAAATCAATGCGAATATGAATATACCGCTTCCCGCTGCCGACTCTGCTTCAGCGCCTGTCTTATCGGAAATTTCGGGAGAAATATAAAGTTTCCACACAAAGAACAAGACAATCAAATTGGAGAAAATAGTTTCTGCTATTATAAAAAATAATTTATTTCTCATCTGGCTTTATATCCTTTGCCTCTTATTGTTTCTATATACTGTTCATCATTTTTGCTTTCAGGTTTTCCCTCGGAAAGTTTTTGCCTTAAATGTCTTATATGAACGTCAACAGTCCTCGTTTCTCCTACATAATCTATTCCCCATACATTGTTCAAAAGCTGATCTCTTGAAAATACGTGTCCCCTATGTTCCATAAGATATTTCAAAAGCTCAAATTCTTTAAGAGTCAAGTCTATATATTTTCCTCCGACAGTTACCTCATGACGTTCAACATTTATTTTCAAATCATCTATTGAAATAACCGTATCTTCTGCATAGGCCTCGTTGTTAATCTCATATCTTCTCAAAACAGCTTTTATCCTTGCCATCATTTCCCTTATTCCAAAGGGCTTTGAAATATAATCATCGGCTCCGTATTCAAGCCCCATAACTTTATCAACTTCTTCTGTCTTGGCAGTTATTATAATAATAGGAGTATTATTCCCTTCTTCCCTTAATTCTTTACAAATCTCATATCCATTCTTTTCCGGAAGCATTATATCGAGCAGAATAAGGTCAGGTTTTTCACGGTGTACCATAGTTATCCCCATTATTCCGTCTTCTGCTGCAATTCCATCATATCCATTTGTTTTTAAGTTATATAATACAAGCTCCCTTATATTAGGTTCATCTTCTATAATAAGAATTTTTTTCATATCTGTCAGTCCTCGTTTTCATTCCATAAAATGAGCTGTTTTTCTCTTCTCGTGCGATTCATGTTGATTATTCTTTGATTTGAAGAGCCGCGGAATCTTAATGAAAGATCTTTCTTTTCATCTTCAAATCGTCCGTCTACCAAAACATCTATAAACTTTAGCAATTCATCTGTTGTCTCGCAATTACAATAGGATAATTCATCCGTTAACTCTTCAAAAGTAAATCCTGAATACGCCCAAACAGACTTATCAGGAAACTCTTCTTTTATCCTTTTTAAAAAAGGATAAAGACCCCTCTGATTTTCCGGTTCAAAAGGTTCGCCTCCAAGAACGGTTATTCCATCTATATAATCCGGTCTGAGCATATCAATTATTTTCAGCTGAGCTTCTTCGTCAAAAACCTTGCCATAATCAAAATCCCATGTTTCTTTTTGAAAACAATTTTTACAATGATTTGTACATCCGGAAACAAATAAAGATACCCTGACTCCTATTCCGTTGGCAACATCACAATTTTTTATCTCGCCATAGTGCATTATTTAAGTCCACCTTTAATTCAATCTATATATTGTAGTTATATATATATTATTATAGCAAATATTGTGCAGATAAACAAGAATTACTGTTGTTTAATCCTATTAAAATAATAGCATTTAGAAAAATTTCAATTAAACCAGGTCTTTCCAATACTGCACTTCACAGCGTTAACGCAATGTTATATAATAGTTTTAAATAAAATTTGTAAAGTGAAATTAAAGATTCCTTTGGAATCCCTCGCACATATTTTCACTGCAAAAGGGCAAAACTTCGCAAGGACGCTTTCTCTTATATTCCGTCAATATCTATAAAATCAATATTACCTATAAAAAACAGCGGATGAAAATAAAATCAACCGCTGTATAATTCGACAATATTTAATTCTCATTTGATGCTTTGAAGTTTATATCGTCAAGTACGCTATTAGCTATATTATCACAGGAATCACCGATGTTTTCTATATTATGTATAACATCTGTATATATTACCGTAAATTCAGGCGAACACTGTCTCCTATTGAGACGCTCCATGTGCTTCATTCTCAGCGTTCCCTCCAGCTCATCCAAATCATCTTCCTGAAGTTTAACGCTTCTTGCCAGTTTCTGGCTTCCTGTACTCAATGCCTCTATAGTATCGTTTACAAGCTTCGTACCTCGTTCAAAGCATTGATAGATTTCGGCACACGCATTATCAGAAAACTCATATCCGTTCTTCGTCTTTTCTATTGCAAATTCAGCTATATTCTTACAGTAATCACCTATGTGTTCAACATCGGATACAACATGCAGAAGTCCTGATATAGTCCTTGCCTGATGTTCCGTAACCACCTCCGATGAAAATATCGATGAAAGATATTTAGTTATTATATCCCTGAGGTTATTCACCACCACTTCATCTTTCATAACAGAATCAGCTGCCCTTAAATCATTTCCTAAAAATGCTTTTTTAGTTTCAACTATCATGCCTCCTGTTATCTCAGCCATTCTCGCAAGTTCTTTTTTCGCCAGATGTATGGCAGCAAAAGGCTGTTCCAGAACATTATAATCAAGATAAACAGCTTCCATCGGATCTCTTTCTTCGTCATGACCGGGGATAATTTTAGTAACTATTTTTACCAATACTCCGATAAGCGGCACAAATACAATCGTAGTAGCTATATTAAATCCAAGATGTGCATTCGCAATCTGTCTCGATATGACATCCAGAGTATTTCCATCAGGCGATAAAGCTTGAATTATATCCGCAATATAAGGAGTGAACCATATGAAAATCAATGTACCGCCAAGATTAAATATGGTATGGGCAATAGCTGTCCTTTTAGCATTCACAGAACCTCCTATTGACGCCAGCAGAGCAGTAACCGTAGTCCCTATGTTTGTCCCGAATAAAATAGGTATTGCTCCTGCCAACCCGATTATACTCGTAACCCCGTCAGGTCCTGCCGTAGATGCCAAATTCTGAAGTACCGCTATAGACGCTGAACTGCTTTGTATTATAGCCGTCAATACAGCTCCTACTATAACGCCAAGAGCAGGGGAATCAGACACCTTGAGCATCAAGTTGGCAAACATCTCCGTCTGAGACAAAGGTTCCATCGCCGCTCCCATTATATTAAGACCTACAAATAGAACACCGAAACCGAATATAGTCTGCCCAAAGTCCATGATTTTTTCCTTCTTCGACATAAAGAAGAACATTATGAACCCTATTATCACAAAAATATATGCATAATCACCAATCTGAAAAGCTACAAGCTGAGCCGTAACTGTAGTCCCTATATTTGCTCCTATAATTATGCTTATCGCCTGTTTTAAATTCATAAGTCCGGCAGTTACAAACCCTATAACCATAACCGTTGTAGCGCTGCTGCTCTGTAATACGGCAGTAGTCAGCGCCCCTGCCAAAACACCTATAAATACATTCCTTGTAAGCAGAGCAAGTACATTTTTCATTTTTTCACCGGCAGCTTTCTGCAGCCCGTCGCTCATCAAATTCATTCCATAGATAAAAAGAGCCAGACCTCCGAAAAGAGCCAGTGCAATCTGTAAAGCTTCCATATTCATTTCTTCATCCTAAATTTATATAATACAATGACTTATATTAAAATTATATTGTTAATATCATATTAAATAAAGATGCGAAATGTTAAGTAATTGTTAAGTTTATGTTAATACTATATACTTATTTTTTATAATATTGCAATTTTTTCATTATGCAGGCTCCATAAGCATTCCTGCAAGCTCGGATATCTTTTCGCTGAAAGCTCCTTCATCGCTTATTCTGTTTATCTTGTTTTTATCGGTAAAATACCTCTCTTTATTCATATACAGTTTGACATCTGTAAAAGAATCCGCTGTCTGCTCATCCGGGTTAACTTTATCATCCCTGCATTGTATTTTTTCACACATATTTTCTATTCTTATTACCTTTTCCAGTATAGACTCCCCGAATCTGCACATCAGATACTGCATATACTGGGATTCCCTGAATACGTTGTTTTCAGGAACCGTAACCATACAAATATGTTCTGCTATTTCGATACATGAGAGATTTACATTATCAAGGCAATTTCCCAAATCCATAACAACAGTATCATATCGTCCGCTGTCGCATATTGATTCCAGGAAAATATAAAATTCTTTCTCGCTCATATCCTTTAATGGATTTCTGCCTTTTGTAGGTGAAAAAGCCTCAACTCCGAATTCATCCCTGATTATATAGCTTTCTATGAAAGGCTTTGATTTTCCCTCTTTAAACAAATTATACAAATATCTTCCCACATTTTGAGCACCACTATGGTTTTCTATAAAATTTTCCGTAGATTCAATAGTTTCAAAGGAAATATAGAGTACCCGTCTGCCATAAAACCTGCAAAGTTCCTGACTTGCCATCATGGAAAGACTGCTGCATCCGGTTCCCCCTGCCCAAGATGCAAAAGCCAGAAACTTGACAGACTCTTTAACAGCATTAACGGGCAAAGCTCCCGTCAGACTGCCGTATATTTCAAATATATCCGCAACAAAACCTTTAGCGCAGTTATACTTATATATGCAAAACTTTTTTTTATCAAAATTCTTTTTTACCGCAGACAGCTTTTCGGATATATAAATGATATTTCCTCCATAGTATGATTTTATTTCCTCTCCATCCCAAAGTATCAAGTCAAACCTTTCTAAAAACAATCTATCTTTATTTTCATCATAAAATTTATTCACATCTGATAAAAAACCATCTTTATCAAACAGATGTATTACAAAAGTTCTGCATACATTGAGAAGTCCCCTTCCCAAAGCTCTTCCGTATTCTCTGTTATCTGTTATCAAGGCTATCTTTATATTTTCCATAGGCACCTCTTGTTAATTTTTTCCATATAAACAATGTACCATATATGGAATAATATGTCAATTATTTATTCTGCGCCTCAATTCCTTTACAGCTTGTGATAATCCTCCCACTTCATCTATTATTCCTGATTCTACAGCCTCTTTTCCGAACAATATAGTTCCTACATCATTTGACATATTATCATTGCAATTCATAAGACGTACTATTTCATCGCGATTTGCCTTGGAATTGTCTTCTATAAAATCAATAACTCTGTCCTGAGTTTTTCTCATATATTCAAATGTTGTTTCAGATGTTATAACAAGTCCTGTAGTTCTTATAGGATGAAGTGTCATAGTAGCTGTTTTAGCTATAAAAGAATAATCTGTAGCAACCGCAAGAGGAATTCCTATACTGTGTCCCCCTCCAAGTACGAGAGATACTGTAGGCTTAGATAGAGTAGATATCATCTCCGATAAGGCAAGTCCTGCTTCAACATCTCCTCCCATGGTATTCAATATAACTAAAAGTCCTTTTAATTTAGGATTTTCTTCTACTGCTATAAGCTGCGGTATCAAATGTTCATATTTAGTCGTTTTATTATCTGCAGGAAGTGCCATGTGCCCTTCTATACTTCCTATTATGTCTATATACTGAATATCACTTTCAAAATCAGTTCCGGTTGATACTATACCCAATTCTTTTATCAAATCTCTGGTGCTGTCTTCATCAGCACTTGTCTTTTTTTCATTTTCTTGTTCTTTCACTTTCATATTCTCCTCTGCTTGTTAATATTATTAGTATTATTTACAATTAAGGAGTCAGTTATGCGATTAAGTGAAATAGGAAACAAAGAAATAGTGGATATGTCCACCGGAATAAGCCACGGTCAGCTTTGGGATGCAGAAATGATATTTGAGAAAAAAAGCGGAAAAATAAAAGCGGTGCTCGTTCCGTCATTTCAGAGCACCGGCTTTTTTAAAAAAAGTTTTAATGATTTATGCGAACTGCCATGGAACAGTATCGTTATAATAGGAGAGGATATGATTATATTTCAATCATATCCACAGAATTCCTAAACCATATTTTCTTTGTAAATATGTATATAACAGGAAGTATAAATACCAAATATGAATACATCAGCGTGCCAAATCCTACACCCATCATTTCAAGCGGTACTGTACATGCTATATTCCATGGAACAAGCACCGAAAGCATGACAGTTGAATTTTCTATGTCTATAGCCATTTCTTCTTTGCTGCCTCCGGTCTTTTCATAAGGTTTGGTCATCAAATCACTGCAAAGCATTATAGCTATAGTCTGACTGCAGAAAACTATCGATGTCGCGGCTCCGAGAATCATCATCATAAGAAATCTTCCTGTCCGGCTCATCATATTGTTTATTTTGCCCTGAAGCTCTGATAATATATCCGTGCCTTTAAATATTCCGGAATATGAACAGGAGAGCATTATTATTCCGCATACTTCCAGCATGGATACAGCTCCTCCCCCGCCAATTATATTTTTAATGTTATCGTCCTGCGGAACATATCCTAATATACAGCACTTTAAAGCTTCAATTACATCCATTCCCTGCAATGTAATCATAAGCACAAATCCGCTTAATATGCTTCCCAGAAAAGCCCATCTTATATCCAGCTTAAACATAGGAAGAACCAGTATAAACACTGCTGGAATCAATGTGAGGAAAGATATGCTGAATTCCGACAAAAGAGAATCCATTATGCTTGCATCTACCTGGTGCAATGGATTTTTAACGGAAAGAACTGCATATAGTACAATACATATACCTACGGGAAGTATGCCTGTCTTATGCATGCTCTTCACATTATCCATCAAATCGGTCTTTGTAACATTGGCAACCAAAATAGCGCTGGATGATGCCGGGGAACATCTGTCCCCGAAGTATATGCCTGACATTATAGCGCCTGCTACAACCAAAGGGTCCACGCCTCCGCTTCTTGCAAGAGCCATAAATATTACTCCAAGCGTTCCCGATACAGAAAATGACGTACCGAGTATATAAGAAAGCAGACATGCCATCACAAATGCCAGCAATACAAATAACGGAGGAGTCACAAATTTAACTCCGTAATACACAAAAAATGTTATAGTACCCGATGCACGCCATATAGCTGTTATAAAACCAATCATAAACATGATTTCAAGCACTATGAGAGAATCCCTAACACCTTTCAGCGCCATACATGAAACTTCTCTATACGAAAATCCCTTGCTTGTCCCTGCTGCGATAAATGCTACCAATCCTACAACCAAAGCAAGTATTATAGGATACCCCAATATCAGGCACAATATCATTGCTGCCATAAAAACTAAAAATCCGATTATAAGCGCCATAGTTTCTTACTTTTCTGCCTCCTGAAAAATTTTATGCAACTTCACCATTTCTTACAAAATAGTTTTCATACCAAATTATGAAAGAATATACCGTCCAAATTTTTTTCATATTTTTCGCTTTTCCTTCCTTATGGTCGTCCAAAAGCTTTGTAATGTAATCTATGTTAAAAAATTCAGCTGCAATTTTACCGGTAAATTTCTCTTTTACTTCATTATAATATTTATCCTGTCTGAGCCAGTCATTGAGAGGAACCGGGAATCCTCTTTTCTTCATTTTGGCGGTCTTTTCAGGAAGCTGTTTTCTTGCCGCGCCCCTTAAAGCGATTTTGGTAAGCTCTTTTGAAACCCTGTGCTTGGAAGGAATAGAAAGCGCAAGTTTAAGCATTTCCCTATCCAGAAAAGGTACTCTAAGTTCAAGTGAATGAGCCATACTCATCCTGTCTGCTTTAACCAGAATATCCTGTACAAGCCATGTATTTATATCCACATACTGCATCCTTGTAATATCGTCCTCACCCTGACATTTATCAAAAAATCTCTTTGAATATACTGAGGGTTTTTCTGCAGGTATATTAGGGTTTAAAAGCTTGTCACGCTCCATATAATTAAAATTATAATTATTTCTTATATAATATTCATCTACGCTCTGCGCTCCTCTTATCAGAAATCTCTTGCCATGAAATCCGTTAGGCAGTATCTTCGCAACAGACGCAGCTGCTTTCCTTAAAAACTTCGGAAACTTCTTCTGATATGCTTCAAAAGCTATAGGGTCCTGATAATAATAATATCCTCCGAAAAGCTCATCGGCTCCTTCTCCCGAAAGCACAACTTTTACCTGCTCGGCAGCTTTCTGCGCTAAAAAATAAAGAGCTATTGCAGATGGATTGGGCAAAGGCTCGTCCATATAATACTGAACATACGGCACTGCTCCGAAATACTCATCTGCAGAAATCTTTTTGGTGTATATATCCACACCTACATCTTCTGCATATTCTTCTGCATATTTAAGCTCGCTGTATTTTTCCTCGACAAATCCTACTGAAAAAGTCTTAAGCTTATGGTCTTTCTTTATTTCCTTTACAACATAGCTTGAGTCCACTCCGCTTGAAAGAAAACAGCCTACTTCAACATCTGCAATTCCATGAGCCTCTATTGAGCCTCTGAAAGTTTCTGCAATCAAATCTTCCCATTCTTCCAAAGATTTGCTGTTGTCTATATCGTATTTCATTTCAAAATATGGTTCTATCTCTATTTTTCCGTCCTTTGCTGTAAAGCAATGACCCGGAGCCACTTTATATACATTTTTAAATAAGGTTTCATTTGTGGGAATATATTCAAAGCACAAATATTCAGGTATACGCTCTCTGTTAAGCTCCTTTTCAAAGTAAGGATTAGCCGTAAATGCCTTGATTTCCGATGAGAACATAAGGCTGTTGTCTTTATTGTAATAAAACAGAGGCTTTATACCGAATATATCCCTGGCTCCGAAAAGAGTTTTTTCTTTCATATCCCATATAAGATACGCATACATGCCTCTCAGCCTTTTGGTAAACTCCTTGCCATATTCCTCATATCCGTGAATTAACACTTCCGAATCCGAGTTGGTACTGAAATCATGACCTTTTTTTATAAGTTCCTCTCTCAGAGACTGGTAATTATAAATTTCGCCATTAAATACAAGCACCTTGGTTCTGTCTTCATTATATATAGGCTGACTTCCTCCCTCCAGGTCTATTATGCTCAGTCTTCTGAATCCAAGTGAGACATCATCATCCACAAAATAGTCATCCTGATTCGGTCCTCTGTGAGCTATTTTATCAGCCATCGTTCTTATGATTTTTTTGTTGATATCTTCTTCACTGCTGTTATTGAAGAATCCTACAAATCCGCACATTTATCCCTATTCCTTTCATAATCAATATCTTTTATTAATTTCGAAAAATCAACTTTAATTCTTTTCCGTTTTTATACAATACTAATGGTTATTATATCACAAAAGTATTCTTTTTAAAGGCTTCTGTTTATTTTCAGACAATATAATAATAAATTAAAAACCCTAAGCAATATATGATGCTCAGGGTCTTACGCAATATATAAATAAATTTTTAATTATATACCAGATTAATTCTCTGCATTTCTGAAATGTCTCCCCGTATAATTATACTTAATATCTATCAGGTATAACGCTTTGGAAACAGTAATTTCATTTACTCCATCAAAAATCCCTTTAATACCTTCGTCCATATCGTAGGTACTTAAAAAATGCTCTTTGAAATCAGAAAAACTTTCAAATGATTCCAAAGTCTCACCATTCTTTCCAAATATATTGCAAATCTCGTACACGATAAAATTGAACATTTCCGTTAAATCATTGGTAATTTTAACGAATATCTTCATTCCGCCTGCATTGAACCCTTCTCCTTTAATCTTTTCAAAGGTTAAGTTTTCTTTATCTTCCAGCATTTCATGATACTCTACGATGGATTTATCCAAATCCGCCTTATTTGGTTCATACCAGTCTTTCATAACATCTATTATTAGAAGTCCCAAATTTTCCGGAGAACCTCCGTACCACAGAGTTTCCCTGTGAAAACCCAATTCGTTTTCTTCTATAACATTTGCAAAATACATTCTGCAGGCAACATTCTTTTCTTCCATGATTCTGTCCTTTCCTCACTTATTAATAATATTATATCACATTGTATTTTACATCAAAATAATTTTTATGGATAAATACTTTTTACGTTAAGACACATAATTCAGCTTATTTTAATACAAAATTATAAACGTGGAGGAAATTTATTATGGGATACGGAAAAATAACGCGTGATGTAGCAAAACGCATCATAAACAGCGATACCGACAGTGTTCTCGTCGATGTTGGCACTAAAAAGGAGTTTGACGAGAATCATATGGAAGGCGCTATATCTTTCCCAAACGAGTCTATAGATGTAGTCACTGCCGACTGCCTGCTGCCCGATAAAAACAAGCTTACTTTAGTATATTCAAAAGGAGACGGCAAAAGCAGAGATGCTTCAAAAAAACTTGTTCAGATGGGCTACAGCAACATTAAAGAATTCGGTATAGAAAACGACTGGGGAAACAATGATTTTACTGAATAAAGTTTAATCAATAGTTTTGCCCTAAAGAAAAAGTGATGTCTGAAAAGACATCACTTTTACTATATAAATTTATTTATTTCTGTTTTATACATGCCTGCGCTGCAGCAAGTCTTGCAATAGGAACTCTGAAAGGTGAACATGATACATACTGAAGTCCCACTTCATTACAGAATTCTATTGACTTAGGATCTCCGCCGTGTTCTCCGCATATACCCAGTTTGATATTAGGTCTCGTCTGTTTGCCAAGGTCTACGGCCATCTTAACCAGTTTGCCTACACCTGTTTGGTCTATGCTCTGGAACGGATCATCTTCAAAGATACCTTTATCTCTATATTCCTTGATGATATTGCCAGTATCATCTCTTGAAAAACCGAATGTCATCTGTGTAAGGTCGTTTGTTCCAAATGAGAAGAACTCAGCCTCTTCTGCAATTTCATCTGCTGTAAGAGCCGCTCTTGGAATTTCAATCATTGTTCCTACGAGATAGTCAAACTTAACGCCTTCTCTGTCCATTACAGATTCAACAGTCTTCACAACGGTTGCCTTTACATCCGCCAGCTCCTTTACCATTCCTACAAGCGGTATCATGATTTCCGGAACTATATCCAATCCCTGCTCTTTTCTTACCTCTATAGCAGCCATGATAATAGCTTCTGCCTGCATTTCAGCAATCTCAGGATAAGTCACAGCCAAACGGCAGCCTCTGTGTCCAAGCATAGGGTTGAATTCATGCAGCTCAACCGTTTTCTTTGCAAGTTTTTCATAAGGGACATTTATCTGCTGTGAAAGAGCTTTTATTTCTTCATCCGTATGCGGCAGGAACTCGTGGAGAGGAGGATCCAGAAGTCTGATTGTTACAGGTCTGTCACCCATAGCCTCGTAAATTCCCTTAAAATCACCTTTCTGATAAGGAAGCAGGAATTTCAGCGCTTCACGTCTTTCTGCTTCACTGTCGGCAAGAATCATTCTTCTTACTGCCGGAATTCTTTCTTCTTCAAAGAACATATGCTCAGTTCTGCAAAGACCTATTCCCTCTGCACCGAATTCAACAGCCTGTTTAGCGTCTCTAGGATTATCAGCATTTGTCCTTACTTTCAGTGTTCTTATCTCATCAGCCCATGACATTATCTGCGCAAAGTCTCCCGATAATTCAGGCGGTACTGTTTTTATCTGCCCTTTAAGAACATCTCCGGCAGTACCGTCAAGTGATATATAATCGCCTTCCTTAAATACGTACTGACCTATGGAAAGCTCTTTTCCCTCTTCATCAACCTTGATTTCAGAACATCCGGAAACGCAGCATTTGCCCATTCCTCTGGCTACTACAGCAGCGTGAGATGTCATGCCGCCTCTTGCTGTAAGAATACCTTCAGCAGCAACCATTCCCGCTAAATCTTCAGGAGACGTTTCAAGTCTTACAAGGATAACCTTTTCTCCGTTTGCAGCAGCAGTCTCAGCATCAGAAGCATTAAAATATATCTGACCTGTAGCAGCTCCCGGCGATGCAGGAAGACCTTTTGTAAGCTTTTCTGCGCCCGCAAGCTCATCAGCATCAAACATTGGATGAAGAAGCTGGTCAATCTGGGCAGGCTCTATTCTCATAATTGCTGTTTCCTTGTCTATCAGACCTTCGCTCTGCATGTCAACGGCTATTTTTACAGCAGCAGGAGCTGTTCTCTTGCCGCTTCTTGTCTGAAGCATGTAGAGCTTATTTCTTTCGACTGTAAACTCCATATCCTGCATATCAGTATAGTGATTTTCCAGAAGCTCTGCTATTCTCGTAAATTCACTGTATACTTCAGGAAAAGCCTGAGCCATTTCAGCTATCGGCTGAGGAGTTCTTATTCCCGCAACAACGTCTTCACCCTGAGCATTTACCAAAAATTCACCAAATATAGCCTTTTCCCCATTTACAGGGCTTCTTGTAAACGCAACACCTGTTCCCGAAGTATCTCCCATATTTCCGAATACCATTGACTGCACGTTTACTGCTGTACCGATGCTGTGAGGAATATCGTTTAACTGTCTGTAAAGTATGGCTCTGTCATTGTTCCATGACCTGAATACTGCCATAATGGCTTCCATAAGCTGGTCTTTAGGTTCCTGCGGAAAATCTCTTCCCATTTCTTCCTTAACCAGAGCTTTATATCCTATTATTATTTCCTTTAGGTCTTCTGTCGTTAAATCAACGTCAAACTCATATCCATGTTCTTCTTTTTTTGAATCAAAAATAGCGTCAAACTTAGTCTTTGCTATTTCCATAACAACATCGCCGAACATCTGGATAAATCTTCTGTAACTGTCATATGCGAAACGAGGGTTTTCTGTAAGAGCTGCCAAGCCTTCAACCGTTTCATCATTAAGACCTAAATTAAGTATAGTGTCCATCATCCCCGGCATTGAAATTTTCGCTCCCGAACGTACTGAAACGAGAAGCGGATTTTCTACGTTCCCGAATTTCTTTCCCGTAACGTTTTCCAGTTCCTCGAGTTTCTCAAAAATAGATGCGACAATATCATCTCCTATTTTTTTCCCCTCGTCATAATATCTGTTGCAGGCTTCTGTAGTTACAGTGAACCCAAAAGGCACAGGCAGACCTATCTTAGTCATTTCTGCTAAGTTTGCACCTTTTCCGCCCAACAGGTCTTTCATCTCTTTCGATCCTTCGTTAAATGAATAAACAAACTTTTTCATTTTTCCTTTTACTCTCCTCGTTTAAACTATTAGAATATCAATTTCTGTTCAATATATTCTTTAACCTGACTCACAGGTATTCGAATCTGTTCCATAGTATCTCTGTCTCTAATTGTAACGCATCCGTCTGTCTCAGTATCAAAATCTACGCAAATTGAGAAAGGAGTACCTATTTCATCCTCCCGTCTGTATCTCTTTCCGATGGAGCCCGCTGCGTCATACTCGACGTTGAAATACTTCGAAAGTTCCTCGTATATAGGTTCGGCTACAGGCGCCAGCTTCTTTGCAAGGGGAAGTACGGCAGCCTTGTATGGAGCCAATGCCGGATGAAGCCTTAGAACTGTCCTCACATCCTCTTTTCCTTTGCTGTCTGTAAGCACCTCCTCATCATAGGCGTCCACTAAAAATGCCAGCGCTACACGGTCAGCCCCAAGGGAAGGTTCTATACAGTAAGGAACATATTTTTCATTGGTTTCCGGATCCATATAGCTCATTTCCTGACCTGAATGTTCTATATGCTGTTTAAGGTCAAAATCCGTTCTGTCAGCGATTCCCCAAAGTTCACCCCAGCCAAACGGGAACAGATATTCAATATCGGTAGTCGCATTGCTGTAGTGGGAAAGTTCTTCCTGTTCATGGTCCCTCAATCTCATGTTTTCTTCTTTCATACCAAGGGATTTAAGGAAGTTTACGCAATAATCCTTCCAGTATGCGAACCACTCCAAATCAGTTCCCGGAGCACAGAAAAATTCGAGTTCCATCTGTTCAAATTCCCTCGTTCTGAAAGTGAAGTTTCCGGGAGTTATTTCATTTCTGAAAGACTTTCCTACCTGAGCAATACCAAAAGGAATTTTCTTTCTTGACGTCCTCTGAACATTTTTAAAGTTTACAAATATGCCCTGCGCTGTTTCGGGTCTTAAAAAAATCTCGGATTTGGAATCTTCGGTTACGCCCTGAAAAGTTTTAAACATAAGATTGAACTGACGTATTCCCGTAAAATCTGCTTTACCGCAGTCAGGACACTTAATGCCTTTTTCCGATATAAAATTTTCCAGCTTCTCATTTGACCATCCGTCTACAGTGATATCATCGATTCCCTGTTCTTTCAGATAATCTTCTATGAGCTGGTCTGCTCTGAATCTTGCCTTACAGCTTTTGCAGTCTATAAGCGGATCTGCAAAACCTCCCACATGACCTGAAGCAACCCATGTCTGAGGATTCATCAGTATAGCCGCGTCCAAACCTACGTTATACTTTGACTCCTGTACAAACTTCTTCCACCATGCTTTCTTAACATTGTTTTTGAACTCGACTCCCAAAGGACCGTAATCCCATGTGTTGGCAAGTCCCCCGTATATATCCGAACCTGGGAAAACAAATCCCCGGTTCTTTGCAAGGGCTGTAATTTTTTCCATTGTAACTTCTGTGCTCATACTTCTACTTCTCCATGTACTTTATTTTGCCTTTATTATTTTTCCTCGTCTTTATTATCTTTATCTTCGCAGTCTTTTATATCTTCTATTACATCCTCTGCTTTATCCTTGATTTCTTCAATCTTATCTTCTGCCTTATCTTTAATGTCATCTATTTTATCTTCCAAATCATCTTCCATATCCTCAAGCTTTTCTTCAGCTTCTTCGCTTGCTTTCTTTATTTTATTTACGGCTTCTTCAGCCTTGTCTCTGCCCTTTTTATAAAGGTCAACACTCTTTTCTTTTACGCCTTCTGCTACATCGCTGCCTTTTTCAACAACCGTTCCCATTGCATCAGTTACCGCATCGCTGACATCTATAATTGTTCCGTCTGTCTTTATTATCTCAATGGCACACTTGAATCCAAATGCTGCCACTACTGCAACTACCGCGGCGATAGGAGCTATAACAACGCCTACAAGACCTGCGTTTACAGGAACATTGAGAACAATCTCTCCGTCCTTTTTCACCTGTATTTTCGATACGTTGCCTTTCTTAACGATTTCCTTTATTCTGGAAAACAAAGCCTCGCCTTTTTTGCCGAATCCCCTGCTTTTTTCTCCTGAATTGATGGTCTCTTCTATTGCGATTATAGCATCTACAACACTGCCGTCAGTTTCTTCAAGAGCAGTCTTCGCTTCCGCATAGGTAACGCCTGTTCTGTCTTTGACCAGTTCAATTTTTTCTAAAGTAATTTCCATTCTTTTCCCTCCTGTTTATTTGTTTCAGACAAGTTTTTCGCTTTTTAAATCCGAAACATCTAAATGATATGCTGCATATTCCCTTATTATTTTTTGCAGCAATTTCCCAGTATCTTCTTTTAATGCCATGTTTTTAAGATTCTTTAAAGAGTTAATCCTAAAGTATTCTAATATATCTACTATACCAAATTTAACGTCATAAATCAATGTATCGCCATGTGAATTTTCCATATCACGCCAACAGTCCGCACATATTATCCCCCCTTCTTTTATGCCGAATTTAAACGCTGGCTTTTTTTCACCGCAAATTACGCATTTATTTGTTTCAGGAAACACTCCCGAATACTTAAAAACCTTGCTCTGATATGCAAGAACCAAAGACCCCAGTCCCTTATCCCTGCTTTCCAGCAAGTCGAAGAAATCCAGAAGAAGATTAAAAATACCTACAGCCGGAATATCATCTGCCAGCACTTTTTCCGTAAATTCAAGCACGTATGCGCCATTCATATATTTATCCACATTCTCACCTATGGCATAATAACTTTTTAATGATTCTGCGCTGTTGATATTGTAACTGTCACGGTTTTTAAACAATTCATATCTTCCGTAGGTAAAGGGTCTCAATGCCAGAGAGCTTCTGCTTCTGCCCTTTTCCCCTATATTGGTTCCCGCGCTTATCTTTCCGTACTTTTTGGAAAAAAGCAATATCATCTTCCTGTTATATGAAGTTTTTATCTGTCTTAGTACAATTCCCTCTGTATCCGTAATCAACTATTATACCTATTCCTTATACCCGAAGTTTGAAAGAGCTATATCGCTGTCTCTCCAGTTTTCCTTTACCTTAACCCACATTTCAAGGTATACCTTTGTTCCAAGCAGCGCCTCTATCTCCTCTCTCGCACTTTTTCCTATGCCCTTGAGCTTTCTTCCGCCCTTTCCTATTATCATCCCCTTATGAGATTTCCTTTCACAGTATATTACAGCATTTATTCTTGTCAAATTATGCTCTTCCTTATATCTTTCTATCTCCACTGCAACACCATGTGGAACTTCATCCTGAAGATACATTAAAATCTTCTCCCTTATAATTTCGCTTACTATAAACCTTTCCGGATGTTCCGTAACCATATCATCGGGAAAATACATAGGTCCTTCATCTATAAAGCCGGAAACACTTTTTATCACTTTTTCAATATTGCTTCCCTCTTTTGCCGACACACCTAAAATATCCTCAAATATCCCAAGTTCATCGTATTCTTTATATATTTCTGCAAACTCTTCGGGAGTCATCTTATCTATTTTATTTATAATAAGAACTTTAGGAGTCCTTATTTCATCAAGCAATTCAACTATATATTTATCTCCCGGTCCTGCGGAAAGTCTGTCGTCTACTATAAACATAACGACATCTACTTCTTTAAATGTTCCTACCGCTGCATCCGTCATATATTCCCCCAGTTTTGTCCTTGGTCTATGTATTCCGGGAGTATCTATAAACACTATCTGCATGTCATCTAAAATAAAGTCATCGCTGTAATGGGTATATATTCCTCTTATGGTATTTCTTGTCGTCTGCGGCTTGTCCGTAGTTATAGCTATTTTTTCGCCTAATATGGCATTAAGCAGCGTAGACTTTCCTACGTTTGGTCTTCCTACAATTCCTATAAATCCCGATTTCATCATTTACTCCTCTCAAGTCTGAACCCTGAAGGCAATAGCTCACTAAGTTTTCTTATATTCAGGCTTTCCTTATCCCTGCCGGTAATAATATCTATATCGGGTGCAAATTCATACATAAACTGTCTGCATATACCGCATGGCATGGATTCTTCGCCACGAGCGTACACGGCAATGGCGGAAAATGTCCGCTCACCTTCCGAAAGGGCTTTTACAAAGGCAGTTCTCTCTGCGCATATGGTCGCTCCAAAAGATGAATTTTCCACATTCACTCCCGTATATATATTTCCCGATTCTGCCATAAGAGCAGCTCCTACTTTAAAATTAGAAAAAGGAGCGTAGGCATTTTCACTTATCTTTTCCGCTTTTTCATAGAGCATGAGAGCTGTATCCATATCTGTTTTCTGTCTTTCGTCTTTCATAGTTTAACACCCATCTTACTATCGCTGCAAAGAAAGAAGATTCATGATTTCCTCTTCTTTTTTGCGCATCTTTGCTTTATCATCTTCTTCCATATGGTCATATCCCAACAGATGCAGCACACTGTGCACAAAAAGATACACGAGCTCCCTCTGCACGGAATGTCCGTATTCTTCCGCCTGTTTTTCCGCTTGTTCAATACATATAACCACATCTCCAAGCAGAATTTCTCCATTTTCTTCACTTATATGATTAAAATCCTCTATGAGCGGAAAGGACAGCACATCAGTTGCACGGTCAACCTGCCGGTACATGAGATTCATCCTGTGTATCTCCTCCAAAGAAACAAAACTCAAACTTATCTCCGTATTTTCAGAATTAATTCCTTCTTTTTCAAGACATATTTTTCCTGCTTTTTCAAACAATGAAAAATATTCATCTTTTACCGCTTCTTTGTCATTGCACAGTATTATCATTTTTTCTCCTGTTCATCATATATTGGCGGATGCTTCCTATAGTAATCATCATAGGCATTTATAACCTTTTTAACAAGCTGATGTCTTACCACATCCACATCTTTAAGATAGCAAAAGCTTATTTCACTTACAGTTTTCAAAACTTTCTGCGCTTCAACAAGACCTGATTTTTTGCCTCTTGGCAAATCAACCTGAGTCACATCTCCCGTAACCACTACTTTTGAGCCAAAACCCATCCTCGTAAGAAACATCTTCATCTGTTCAGGCGTAGTGTTCTGGGCCTCATCGAGAATTATAAAGGAGTTGTCCAAAGTACGGCCCCTCATATATGCAAGCGGAACGACTTCTATAACCTCTTTTTCTTTCAGTCTCATTGCGCTCTCACGCCCCAAAACATCATAGAGAGCATCGTAAAGAGGTCTTAAATAAGGGTCAACCTTTTCCTGTAAATCTCCGGGGAGAAATCCAAGTCGTTCTCCCGCTTCAACCGCCGGTCTTGCAAGAATTATTTTCTGAACTTCCTTATTCTTAAAAGCATTTATCGCCATTGCCACTGCGATATAAGTCTTTCCTGTCCCTGCCGGTCCTATACCGAAAACAATGTCTTTTTTCCTTATGCTTTCAACATATCCTCTCTGCCCTATGGTTTTAGGTTTCAGAGGCTTGCCATCGTGGGTAAAACATATTATATCCTTTTCCACATTTTCTTTCTTGTATGATATCCCTTCGCTGGTCAAATCAGCTATATAATTTATTTTTTGTTGATTCAATTTTTCTCCTTTTTCGAGTACGCCCATCATTTCATTGAGCAGCGCTTCTGCCTTAGCTAAGTTTTCTCCTTTGAGAATCAATTCATTATCCCTTTGTATAATATCAACCTTTAAATTGTCTTCTATTATTTTTAAATTCTGGTCAAGTCCTCCGAACAGCTCTCTTCTGTCTATCGTATCGCTTATGGGAACTTTTTTTAATTTCAATTTATCAATATCCTGACGATTCAAATATAATTCTCCTTTGTATATATAATAAAGCACAAAAAATATATTGCTTTTACAATTATACTATATTTTTTTATCAATTAAAATTATACTATATCAAAAATTTACCGAACCTCCTTTTTATTCTTCTTTTCGTCCTTTTTCTCCTTTTCTATATCAATTTCTTTCTCCGCTCCTATATCTTCAAGCACTTCTATCATTACCGATGCTTTTATAAGACCTGTACTTTCACTGTAATCTACGGATTTGCTTATTATACTCTCCCCGGTTTCAAGATTATCCTTCTCATATTGTCTCAATGCCGCTTCAACAACCTTCTCTATACTGCTGTAATCTTTATCAGCATCCTCCAGCTTAACCTCTCTTACCGTTAACAATTTTATTGATATAGGAATAGGATTTACAGTCTTAAGCAGAACTTTCTCTTCTTTTACAGAAGCCTCATATCCGCCCCATCCTTTTGTCGTATCAAAAGATATGTCCCCTATCTTCACACTAAGACCAAAGAAAGAATTACCTGTTTGTTTTTTTACCCTTTCCTTTTTATCAAAATAATATGTAATATGTTTTGGAATTTTTGCCAGCGCAGTTCCTTTAGCATGGCTGTACATAATGAACTCTTCATCTCCCCTGCTGTAATCCGTACTTTGGTATTTAAATTTACCGCTTATAAGTACATCTCCTTTATTCACATAATCACCCTTTTTAACTTTAGCATTTCCCTGCATCGGTCTTATATCTTCTATTATCCCTGACTGAGACGCTACTATGTGCACAGGCTTTGTATCCTCGGGAGGAGTTTTTTCGTTTATCCCGGCTTCAGATACATTCACTTTCAAAAGCCGTCCTTCCTGATATATACTGACCCAGGTAAGTTTATCATAAGTTTCATAGAGAAGTTCCTTTGCGTCATTGTAGCTATCTGATTTTTTAGCGCCCTCATATATACCGGCATCCTTTAAGGTAGCTCTTATATCCGCTTCATCAAGGGAACGGTATCCGTCTATATTTATTTCCGCAATAAAAAGGCTTTGATAAAAAATTAAGGCACCTAATAAAAAGGCACCTATTACTGTCAAAATATTTGCTTTCATGCTCCTGAAGACAGGAATAACTCCGCCCTCTTTTAAAACTGTCATTTTATAGGAATGTCCTGCCAGTTTTTTCAGCCTGTTATAATCATTCCCCTGAAGTTCTGCAGTATATTCTATATCATTCTTCCATCTCAAATTCCTCAAAGTTATTCTGTTTTTAATACATTTATTTATTACACTGCTCAGATTGATGCCTTCAATCTTTATCTTCCTGTAGTGCTTTAAAAAACCGAATTTCATCTACTTCACCCGCAACCAACATTCTTTCTTCTTTAAGCTTTGTCACCACAAAATCCCTGCCTGCCACCGATGTATATCTGCGTCCGTTAAATACCACAATCTGAGTATCTGTAAGCACGAGCAGCTTTTTAACATTATCAAGCACAGTAGTTTCGCCTGTAACGAGAACTCTCGGCATATTTACAGCAAAGTCAAACAGCAATTCTTCTTTAATAGTCATATTTACCTCCAGCCGTAAATTCAGTTATCGGATAACATGATAAAGTATATTCAGTTTTTATGAAAATATCACCTTGATTATATTCTCCGCAGCTTTTATTCCATCAACAGCGGCGGATACTATTCCTCCCGCATATCCCGGGCCTTCTCCTGCCGGAAAAATTCCTCTTATTTCAGTCTGTCCTGTTTCATCTCTTATAATTCTTACGGGAGATGAACTTCTTGTCTCCACGCCTTTAAAAACAGCATTTTCATTATCAAAGCCTCTAAGCCTTCGTCCCATATGCGGCATCGCTTCTATTATTGATTTTGCCGCAAACTCCGGAAGACTCTCCCTTACAGGGTCCTTATCATTTGTCCGAAATAACCCGTATGTCGTTTCCGGAATATTACCTTTCCCCATCTCATATGCTTTTTTTTCATACTTTCTCTGAAATTCTATACCTGCCAAAGGGCAGTCCGATGAGAAATCACCGGGTCTGACATCCACTAAAAGACCGCTGTTTGCGAACCTGCCGCCCCTGTCACTGTAGCTCATTCCATTGGTTACGGCAGTCATAGGTTCTGAACTTGAGTCAATTATCTCGCCTCCCGGACACATACAGAAAGTATATACGCCTCTCCCATTTTCACATTTATAACTGAGCTTATATTCCGCAGGACCTAAAATTTCCGCAGCAGCGGCTGTTCCGTACTGGGATTCATCTATCATTCTCTGGGGATGCTGTATACGCACTCCTATGGAAAAAGGCTTTTGTTCCATAGGCAGACCCTTTTCGTACAGCATCTTAAATGTATCTCTTGCACTGTGTCCTGTTGCCAACACCAATGCATCGGTTTTTATGCATCCTCCAGCACGAATTCCCTGTTCTGATTTTTCATTTTTATCAGCCTTTGTTTTTTCAATCTTTATTTCTGCAATACTTACGTCCCCGTTTTTATATACTGTTTTTATATCGGTCAGTTTTCTGCAAAAATATATTTTACCTCCAAGAGACTCAATTTTTTTCCTTATATTAACTACCACTTCCCGAAGTTTATCCGTCCCTATATGAGGCTTCTGCTTATATAAAATACTTTCATCAGCCCCTACTTCAACCAATTCTTCAAGCACCTTTGATATTCTTATATCTTTTATTCCCGTTGTAAGCTTACCGTCGGAAAAAGTTCCGGCTCCGCCTTCACCAAACTGAACATTGGATTCGACATTAAGTTTTCCTGTTTTCCAAAATTTATCTACGGTTTCAGCTCTCTCTTCAATCGCTTCTCCCCGCTCTATAACCACGGGATTCAATCCCGCCTGAGCCAGTATCAGTGCTGCAAACATACCTGCCGGACCAAATCCGACGACAACCGGACTGGATATTCTAAAATCCTCCGGCAATTCAGGTAATATCTCGCCTAAATTGTATTTTACTTCGGGAGGATTTTTAAGCGGTAACTTTTCATCACATGTAAAATCAATGGTATAAACTAATTTTATATCGCCTTTTTTTCTTGCGTCTATGGATTCTCTGACTATCTTTATATCGTATATATTAAGACTGCCTTTGCCCAAACGTTTCAAAACAGCTTTCTTCAAGGATTTTTTGCTGTCTGTTATATTAAGTCTAACCTGTTCTATTCTGTATCTCATACTAAATACCAACTAAAAACCTTTCAGAATAAAATTTATATGCTTTGCAGCCTTTATCCCTGTTTCCCAGGCATTTTGCAGATTAAATCCGCCGCACTTTCCCTGAAAATCCAAAATTTCTCCTACTATATAAAGTCCTCTCGCAAACTTCGACTCCATGGTCTTTAAATTAACCTCATCCAGTCTTATTCCTCCTGCTGTACACTGAGCGTTTTTCCAGCCCTTTACACCTAAAACAGGAAGCATCCAGCCCTTAATGTCATCTATACAAACTCTTGCAGACAATTTATCCGATAATATTCCGAAGGAAGTCGTCCTTTTCTCTAACATGTCTTTTGTAAAATCAGGCGCCAAATCCAATTTCAAGCTGTATCTTTTAAGAGAATCTTTTATATTTTCTCCGTCATCGGATTTTATTTGCAGCGTAAGATTCATAACACAAATCCCGGATATCCCATCCTCTGTAAACTGAATCTCGCCAAGCTCTTCATCTATTATTTTTTCATCCTTTAAAAGACTTACACGGCCTCTTGCCCTAACTCCCTTTATATCATTAAAATTCCCGCATTCTATGGCTGTAAGAACGGGATAAAGCTTGTTTATTTTATGTCCGAATTTCTTGGCAAATTTATATCCGTCTCCTGTCGTGCCCATAGCCGGCGCGGCCTTGCCTCCGGAAGCCAGAATCAGTTTATCTGCCCTGAAAAATTTTTTTCTGTCTGTTATGAAAAAACATCCGTTTTCATAAGATACGTCTGACGCTTCAAAATCCGTAAAGATATCTGCTTTGTTTTTTTCTGCGCTCTCCTTTAATACTTTCGCTACATCCGATGCATGATTGGAATAAGGATAATATCTACCATCTCCATCTTTATAAAGCGCCATACCGAGAGATTCAAAAAAATCCAGGGTTAAATCTTTATTGCAGCAGGCAGCATTGGTTATATTGCATCTTCCGCCTCCTGTCGCCATGATTTTACGCCCCAGAATTTTATTTTTTTCAAGCAGACATATTTTTAAATTTTTATCGAGAGAGGCAGCGGCAGCAAGACCTGAAGCCCCTCCCCCTAAAATACAAACATCATATTTTTCCATCTATATTTATTCCTATGGTGTTTTCAGCCTCTTCCTTAGCCTTTATTCTCTCAGCTACCTTCTCAGGCGTTTCCTCCTCGGGAGTTATTTTAACAGCCTCTCTTTTTCTCTTGTATATTCTTATATACGATTTTTTCTCATGCGGCATATGTATGCCGAGCTCAATGATATTGACTCCCTGTATAACCATAAACATTCCTAAAAGTATTACGGTACTCAGCCACATAACCAACGGGTTTATAAAACCAAAGATTCCTATTATTACAGTCAGTATTCCTGTAAGCATCGTAGTTCTGAAGTTATTTTTCTTCTTTTCCCTGTCTATGTGAGTAGCCGCTTCAATACGAAGTATTCCCGATACAAGCACCCACATACCGAATACCATTGGTATGGAAGTGTCTGCCACCAGCTGATTGCACAAAACAAGAATTCCCAGAAGAAGAGTAATAAGAGCATCTGTCAATATCCAGCCGTTATTGTCTCCTCTGTTATTCAGTCCCCTGCCTAAAAGATAGGCAAATGTATGAATCAGCCCGTTTATTACCATTACTATGCCTACTACAAAAGCCATGGCTAAAAATGTCTGACCCGGATTTATAAAACAAAAAACTCCTGTCAGAAGCATCAATATTCCGCTCACTATGGTCAACGTTCTCATATAATAAAACTCCTTCTACCAAATATCGTCAAATTCTTCTTTTTGAAAATCATCACCGTCTGCAGCTTCCCCTGAATCCTTATCTTTTTTATTTTCTTCTATCAGTTTAATTGTAACAACAGCAACACATGTTGCAATTACCGCTGTCCTCAGCACATTATTTATTTTTCTCAGCATAATAAATTCACCCTTTCCGTATTTCCGCAATAATTATAACATAAATTCCTTTTATATAAAAAGAAGATTGTGTGTTTTCTTAAGTTTTACCTTAAAATCCAAGACTTTATTGCCTCAAAATATTTTTTTGATATAATAAATCTGATTCATACATAATAAACATTGTAACTGTAATATCTGCGAAAGGAGGACTTTATGGACAGAACGATACTTCACTGTGATATGAATGGATTTTATGCCTCTGTAGAATTACTGGATTATCCTGAATTAAAGAATAAGCCCATGGCTGTATGCGGAAATCCTGAAAACCGCCACGGTATTATACTTGCTAAAAATCAAATAGCCAAAAACTACGGAATAGTTACGGCAGAAACACTTTGGCAGGCAAGAAAAAAATGTCCTGCGCTTCAGGTAGTTCCTCCCCACCACGATAAATACAGATATTACAGTAAACTTATAAATCAGATTTATCTGCGTTTTACGGACATGGTCGAACCATTCAGTGTAGATGAATCCTGGCTTGATGTTACAGCAAGCCAAAATCTTTTCGGCACAGGCAGAGAAATAGCCGATACTATAAGAAAAACCGTAAAAAATGAACTAAATCTTACACTATCAGCAGGAGTCTCTTTTAACAAAATTTTTGCAAAGATGGGAAGCGACTACAAAAAACCTGATGCCACTACAGTAATAACAAAAAACAATTTCAAAAATATACTTTGGCCTTTGAATGTACGCTCAATGTTCTTCGTAGGAAAAGCTACGGCAGAAAAGCTGAAAAAATCCGGTATAACTACCATAGGCGAACTTGCAGTTTCAGACAAATCAATGCTCTGCTCCCTTTTAGGCAAACAAGGAGAGCTTATTCACGACTATGCCAACGGACTTGATTTTACTCCTGTTTCAAAGTACGATGAACTGGAAAAAATAAAATCCATAGGAAACGGTACAACTTTTCGCCGCAATTTGATAAACAGCGAAGACATAAAAACAGCAGTAATAAGTCTTTCGGATACTGTAGCAACCAGGCTCAGAAAACACAAACTGAAAGCTTTCGGCGTTAAAGTTGATATAAAAAATACGAACTTAAAAGTAATATCCAGACAGCAGCAGCTCGAAAACCCCACCAACCTGGCTGAAACAATATCAGACACAGCTCTCGGAATAATAAAAAAATCCTGGAAACTGCGGGAACCTATAAGAATGCTTACCGTAACAGCCATAAATCTATGCAATGAAAATCAGGCTATGCAGCTTTCCCTGTTTTCCAGTGAAGACGTATTCTCTGAAAAAGGCGAAAAAATAGAACGTACAATGGATGACATAAGGGAAAAGTTCGGAAACAGCGCTATAACTTTCGGCCGTATTATCGGAAATGACATCGGTGTGGATTCAAAAAATCCTCTTATCAAAGACGAAAACAATATCCGCTGATATTAAATTTCATCATTAAGTTATGCTAAAATTTCCGCCATCTCATAAAGCTCCTTGTTAAATTCTCTCTTGATTTGAAGAGCCTCTCCCAAATCGAAGGCAGTTATCTCCTCACCGGTTATTCCTATGGCTTTGCTTTCTCTATCTTCATAGAGCATACTTACAGCCTTAGCTGCCATAAGGCTGGCCATAATTCTGTCCTTTCCGCTCGGTGTACCGCCTCTTTGTATATATCCCGGAACAACGGCTCTTGTTTCCCTTCCGGTTCGCTCTTCTATTATCTTGGTAAGCTCTGCCGTACTCATACTTACACCTTCAGCCTTTATTATTATGCTGTGAAGTTTTCCTGATTGCTGCCCTCTTAAAATTCTCCTGCAGGTTCTGTTTATATCCACATCGACTTCCGGAATTAAAATATCATCAGCACCGCCTGCCAGTCCTGCATGTATGGCTATATCACCGCATCTTCTTCCCATGACTTCTATCACCGTAGTTCTTTCATGCGCAGACGATGTATCCCTTATATTTGAGACGAGATACAGCACAGTATTTACAGCGGTATCAAACCCTATAGTGTAATCCGTATATCCCAGGTCGTTATCAATGGTTCCCGGAACACCCATTACTTTAATTCCTCTTTTAGACAGGTCAAGACCTCCCTTTAAGGAACCATCTCCTCCTATGACAACAAGGCCTTCTATTCCGAAAGTATCAAGCATCCTCACGGCGCGTTCCTGCCCTTCATCTGTTCTGAATCGCTTGCTTCTTGCTGTTCTAAGTATAGTTCCTCCCCGCTGGAGAATATCTCCCACCGAATGCCATTCCATCTTTTTTACATCGCCGTCAAGAAGACCTTCATAGCCTCTTTCAATTCCATATACCTCCATACCCAAACAAATCGCCTTCCTTACGGAAGCCCTTATAGCTGCATTCATACCCGGAGAATCTCCTCCGCTTGTAAGCACACCTATTCTTTTCATATCTGTTCCTCCTGCTATCCTTTGTAATTATCTTCCCCTACTATATTTACAATAGCATTTTTAAACTCCTTGTCCGGGTTAACCCAGAGATTTTCATCGGTTCTGAAAGAACCGCCTTTTGGTATATAGATTATCGCTTGATATCTTCCTCTGTGTTCCATCATTACGGATTTTATTTTAGACAGAATAATCCCCTCGCCCTCTTCCGTTTCAGGAAGTTTTATTTTCACTATTCCCTCAGGAATACCTTTAGGAGGTTCTTTATTTATTTCATTTATATTTTTAAGGTCTGCTATTTTTTCTGCCAGCAGTTTAGGAATCTCTCCCTCCTTAAAATTAAGACTTCCTGATATTGAAACTATTGCATCCTCTTTAACTATACTGCCAAACCGTTCATATACATTGGGAAATACAACGACCTCAACACTTCCATACAAATCTTCCAGATTGACAAAAGCCATCATCTTGTTGTTCTTTGTAAGAAGAGTCTTTTTACCGGTTATTATTCCCGCCATTACAGCCTTCATTCCATCTCTGACAAAGTCATGCTGCTCTCCTTGTTCTTCACTGTCTAAAACATCTGCCAGGTCCTGAGCATTGACAGTTGAAATTCTTTCAATTTCCGATTTGTATTCCTTTAAAGGATGGTCTGTAAGGTATACACCCAGCATTTCCTTTTCCTGAGCCATAAGTATATCCCGCTCGAAATTCTTTACATCAGGAAGCACATTTCCGGCGCTGCTTTCTTCCATAGTCTCTGCATTGGTCTGAAACAGAGAAATCTGGCCTTCCACATTTCTTCTTGCGCTGTTTTGAGCTGATTCTATTAAACTTTCATATATTCCGATATGCGCAGCCCTGTTTTCATTTAAACAATCCATAGCTCCGGCTCTTATAAGGCTCTCTATGGCTTTTTTATTTATCTTATGTATATCCAAATTCTCTATAAACTGGAATATATCAGACGGTTTTCCTTTTGACTCGCGGGCTTCCACAATAGCGTCTATTACATTTTCACCGACATTTTTCACACCCAAAAGCCCAAACCGTATTTTGCCATCGGAAACAGAAAATTTCTTGTAGCTTTCATTTACATCGGGAGGCAATACTTCTATCCCCATTTCCGTACAGTTTCTCATATATTTTGATATAGAATTTACGTCCCCCATAACACTTGTCATAAGAGCCGCCATGAATTCTACGGGATAATGCACTTTAAGAAACCCTGTTTCATATGCAAGCACCGCATAAGCTGCAGCATGAGATTTATTAAAAGCATATTCTGCAAAACTGACCATCTGATTGAAGATTTCCTCAGCAATATCTTCAGGAATTCCGTTTCTCACACATCCGGCTATTTCTATATTCCCCGCTTCATCCATCTTGCCATGTATAAAATATTCCTTTTCTTCAAGCATGACGTCCATTTTTTTCTTACTCATAGCACGCCTTACCAGGTCTGAACGTCCGTAGGAATATCCGCCCAAATCCCTAACTATCTGCATAACCTGCTCCTGATATACAAGACACCCATAAGTAACAGACAGTATGGGTTCAAGGCTTTCATGAATATATTCAACATTATCAGGATGCTTTTTATTATCTATATACGTAGGTATTGATGCCATAGGTCCGGGTCTGTAAAGGGATATACCCGCTACAATATCTTCAAAGCAATCAGGCTTCAATCCTTTCATAAACTGGGTCATACCACCGCTTTCCAACTGAAATATTCCCTGAGTATTTCCCTTTGAAATTATTTCATAAACCTTTGGGTCATCGTATTCCATGGACGAAAAATCTATTTTTACCCCATGGTTTTGCTCTATAAGTTCAAGAGCGTCCCTTATTATTGTAAGGTTTCTGAGCCCCAGAAAATCCATTTTCAAAAGCCCCAGTTCTTCTATTGTAGTCATATTAAACTGCGTGGACAGCCCTTTGTCAGCCAGATACAAAGGCACATATTCATCTATGCTCTCCCGCGAAATAACCACGCCGGCAGCATGGGTCGACGCATGTCTTGGCATTCCCTCTATTGCCCGGGACATATCTATAACCTTTTTCGTGGTTTCGTCACTTTCGTATTTTGCTTTAAGCTCCGGACTTGTATCCAGAGCTTTATCTATGGTCATTTTAAGAGAAAAAGGTATCGCCTTGGCTATAGCATCGGTTTCGGGATAACTTACATTCAATACCCTGCCGACATCTCTTACAGCCTGTTTTGCCTTCATGGTTCCGAAAGTTATTATCTGAGATACTTTATCTTCACCGTATTTTCTCGTTACGTAATCTATAACTTCTCCCCGCCGTTCATAACAGAAATCTATATCAATATCCGGCATACTGACTCTTTCGGGATTTAGAAACCTTTCGAATATCAATCCGTATTTTATGGGATCTATGTCTGTTATCCTTAAAGTATATGCAACTATACTTCCTGCCGCAGAGCCTCTGCCCGGTCCTACCATTATATTGTTTTCCTTGGCATAATTTATAAAATCCCATACTATTAAAAAATACTCCACATATCCCATATTTTCTATAGTTGACAGCTCGTAATTCAGCCTATTTTCAAGTTCTTTTCTGTAATTTTCATCAATATCTGCATACCTCTGACGCAGCCCTTCTTCACATAGCTTTCTGAGATACTCTCTGTTTGTCATATTATCAGGAGCTTTGAAATCCGGCAAATGAAGCTCCCCGAATTTAAAAGAAACATCACACCTTTTCGCAATTTTCGAAGTATTATCACATGCTGAAGGTATATTGGAAAATATCTTTCTCATTTCTTCTTCTGATTTCAAATAAAACTGATCATTTGAAAATCTCATGCGATTTTCTTCATCTACTGTAGTACCCATCTGTATACACATTAAAACATCCTGAGCAACAGAGTCTTCCTGTCTGACATAATGCACATCATTTGTAGCAACAAAAGGGATTCCAGTCTCCTCGTGAAGTCTTTTCATATCGGGAAGAATTCTCATTTCTTCTTCAAGACCCTGATCTTGCAATTCAAGATAGAAATTATCTTTTCCGAAAATCTCTCTCATCTGCAGAGCTTCTCTTTTCGCCCCCTCATAATCTCCATTTAAAAGCCTGTGCTGGATCTCTCCTGCCAAACATGCTGACAAAGCTATTATCCCCTCGCTGTATTTGCTCAAAACATTCTTATCAATCCTGGGTCTGTAATAAAATCCGTGTCTGTATCCTTCCGATACTATCTTCATAAGATTCTTGTAACCTTTATTATTTTCCGCCAGCAAAACCAGATGCCCCATATGTTTGTCCTTTTCTGAATCCTTATCAAACAGTGTTCTGGCGGCAGTGTATACCTCACATCCTATTATAGGTTTAATACCCTGCTTAAGACATTCCCTGTAAAAATCAATAACTCCAAACATGACCCCATGGTCTGTAATCGCAAGTGAATCCATGCCGAGTTCCTTGGCATGAGATACTAAATCCTTTATTCTTGACGCACCGTCTAAAAGACTGTATTCCGTATGTACATGTAAATGTGTAAAAGCCATATATACTACCCCGTAAATATATTTTATTTAAAATCGAACATATAAACTGAAATATTTGATTATATTATTATAACTTATCAAATCATTTTTGTATACATGGGGCAAATATATATCGAAACCGTATTTTTTTGTGGAAAAACAATATTAAATAAAGTAGAATAAAAGGAGTTGAGGAGAGAATATATGAAGAAGTTTATTGTAATTGTATCTGCCATATTGTTAATATTTATAGCAGCACTGTCCATAATGACATCGTCCTATTCCAAAACAGATGATTTTAAAGAAGCAAGGCTTCCCGAAAATACTAAAATCAACGGCATAGACTGCTCTGGTCTCGATTACGAAAAGGCGAAAAGCAAACTTACCGATGGATGGAACCAAAAATACATAGTAGTTAACGGAAGCCTGAATGAAAATCTTGATGAATACACTGATTTCGGCTGTACCTATAAAATAGACAGCAAATTGGAAAACCTGAAGAAAAATTATCTCATATTTGCAGCTTTAAACCATTATACCAACATTCCCTTGAGGATTAAAATTCCCATGCTTATAGATAATTACAGTCCTGAATTCAAAGAAAAAGTCATCGCTTCAAATTTCTTAAACAATCCAAATGCAACAGAAAGCAAAAATGCCTATGTAAATCTTTCAGACCCGGAATTTGAAATAATTCCGGAACAGCTGGGAACAGCCGTGGATTCCGATAAATTTTTTAAAGATGTTCTGCATCATATAGAAACAGGCAAGCTTAATTTCATATATGATGACAAAACATATCTTATTGCCCCGGAAATAACCTCCGATGACCCGGAACTGAAAAAGTATCAGGAATTCTGTAAAAAATACCTTACACAAAAAATCACATACGAAATGGGAGATGAGACTTTTACCATAGCACCTGAAACGCTGAGCACCCTTTTTAAAAGCGATATGTCGGGAAATGCTGATGAATCCGCGGTGGAAAACTACATAAAACAAATGGCAGACAGTTATGACAATGTAGGAGCAGAAAGAAGCTTTAAAACCTTAGCCGGCAAAAATATAAAAATAAAAGGCGGAACATACGGCTGGACTATTGATAAGAAAAAAGAAGCCATGCAGCTTACTGCCGATATAAACTCCCACAAAGATATATCCAGAAAACCTGTTTACTCATTTGAAAGCTACGGAACATACACTAAAACCATGGGAAATACATATGTCGATATAGATTTTACAAAACAGCAGGTTAAATTTTTTAAAGACGGGAAAGAAAAATTCTCATGCAGCGTAGTAACCGGCAGCAAGATAAGAGGCGATTCAACTCCTGAGGGTACATATTACATATTAAACAGGCTGAGACACGTTGTAATGAGAGGAGATAACGATGACGGCACCAGATACGAAGAGCCTGCCAGCTACTGGATGGGTGTAACATGGAACGGCATAGGAATGCATGATTCCAGCTGGAGAACAAAATTCGGCGGAGATATATGGAAGACAAACGGCAGTCATGGCTGTATAAACATGCCTAAAAAAGAAATTCCCAAGCTCTTCAACATGGTTGAAGAGAATATGCCGGTAGTTATGCATTATTAGATTCCAAAACATAATCTTTCGATATGGTTTCAAAAAAGCAGACCTTCTGCACGGAATAAACTCCTTGCAGAAGGTCTGCTTTTCAATCATAATACTTTAATAGACTCTTTTTATTCTGCTCCTTCATCGGTTATAAACGGACGTGTAACATTAGTATAATACACATACATATTCTTTATTCCGTAAATATCCATTATTCTTATGTTATTGTTGGAATACTCCTGAAGTATGATGTAGTTAATGCCAACACCTATGAGAAATCCATCGTATTCCTGCAATGTATTGGAACCCACAAGCTGCTCAACTCTGACGAATCTTCCTATCTGTGTTCTGAATATACCGTTTAAGTACTGAATGGAATTGTAGTCAAGTATTTCGCTGTACTCCTCCGGAAGCAAAGGGTTTGCCGGAACTCTAAATGTTGGATTGTTGGGCAAAACCACCGGAAACGACTCTACCGCCCCCAGATTACCTGTCGGATTTACTGTAATCACATCTGAAAACTCCGGAGCTCCGTTTATCTCATCCACGGGAATATCCCCGGGATTAACACTGCTGTCATTATTACTAACCATATCACTGCCCGAAAGGACCTGAGTCATTTCACTTCTATTAATAGTACCGGCTGACATTTCTTGCATAGCCATATAATCACCTCTCTGTTTTAAGTAGCTGCATAATATGCGGTTGGTACATAAAAGCAATGATCTCCTATTCTGTTATGAATTACTCCTACCCTTGTTGGAAAATATGTGGGACAACTGTAACTATAAGGATTATGAAAAAACAGGGAGTGGTCTACACCCGCAAGTATTCCTCCTGCAAGAGCCCAGTCAGCAATCTCATAATGTTCATCCAGCGGAACCATATTATAAACATTCTGCGGATTATAATAGCCGCCAACACTGGTCTTCATACATGTAAACTGTCCGGGCTGTTGTATAATGTTTCTTACATTGCCGCCTTCGTTGATTCTGGCAAATTCACCATAAGTTATATTTGCTCTGTTCATAATCACCGTAGCTACGGCCTGCATTCCATCATATCCCTCTCCTCCGGCTTCACATTGAATAAGTCTTGCAAAAAGTTCTCTAGTGTCCATTGCTTTATCATCCACCTTTCAATTATTACTAAACTATAATATGAGGAATACTATTTTTTTGTTCTGAATATTAATTTTTTTAGCTTGCTCCAATCCCAAGGTATAATAGGATACAGATATGAAGTTCCCACAACAGTTCTAGTTGCAGCCATAACTGCCATGGATATGACAAATGCTATCAATACACCTTCCCATCCAAGAACATGCGCGCCTATAAGCATAAACACTCTCACGAATTTAACAGCAAATCCAAGCTCTATGCTTGGCTGAGTAAAGCTCGCAAGAGATACCACCGCCATACAAAGTATAGTCTGCGGCACGAACCAGCCTGAGGAAACCGAGAATTCTCCAAGTATAAGAGCGCCTATTACCGAAAGTGACATTCCCAGAGAATCCGGAGTATTAAGAGATGCCAGCTTAAGCCCGTCTATAGCCAGTTCCAAAAGTATAAACTGCCAGAATATACTTATGGCAAACTCTTCATCAGTTATAAAAAACCTTAAAAATTCGTGGACAGGTATATCGCCTTCCGCAAATAACAGGTATATAGGTGTCGCAAACAATATTACAAAAATATTGGCTATCCTTAAAAATCTGAAATAGTTTCCCGTAAGCATCGGGAAATAATAATCATCTATATCCTGTAAAAAGTCAAATACACCGGCAGGAATAAGTATTACCGTAGGAGAATTATCAACTATTACTGCAATTTTGCCTTCTTCAATATGTGCGGCTATAATATCCGGTCTTTGAGAATACCTTACTTTAGGGAAAGGGTTAATCCTGCTAAGCTTTTTTCCCGTTAACCTTTCAACAAGACTTTGTTCTGTAACTGTAAGTCCTTCTATCTTTATCTCCGAAAGACTCTTGTTAAGCTTTTCCACCATTCCCATATCAGCCTTGTCTTTCATATAAACCATGGACACATCTGATTTAGTGATATCTCCTATACTATATATTTTAAATATAAGATTATTATCTCTTATACGGCGTCTTATAAGAGCTATATTAGTCATCATGGATTCAACAAAGCCATCTTTTGCTCCCCTTAGACTCTTTTCTTTGGACGGCTCCTGAACACCCCTCAGAGGATATTCCCTGCAATCTATTATTATAATGCCTTCATATCCTGATATGAGCAGCGGCACCAACCCCGAATATAAAAATTTAATTGCTTCGTCAGTATTAGCAACTACCATAGTATCAAGAAAGGGCAGATTTGTTTTGATGAAATCCTCAGCAGTCTTTGCTTTCTCAACCTGGTCCTTTTTAAGTGAAAACAGGCTGAATATTACTCTTTGCATCATACTTCCGCTGACAAGTCCGTCAACAAAAAACATGGTGCCGTCTTTTCCGCCTATACTCAATTTACGTTCCAGCAAGTCAAAGCTTTCACCTACAGGAACCTTGCGCTTTATTTCATAAAGCAGCTCATCATATTTATCCATAAAAAAACCTCGCATAATTTTGGTATTAGTTTTTACTGAATACGCCAATATATGCGAGATATTTTTAAAGCTTATTTTCTTTTTCGTTTATGAGCAGTTTAATTTAAACCGTTTTTAACGTTTTTTCTTCTTAGACTGTCCTTTATGAACAGGAGGTTTATTGTTTTCCTGACGTTCTTCGCGTTTTTTTCTGCCAAGAAATCTAAAAAGCTGAAAAACTATGTAAACAACAGCTATCGCTATACAAAATATTATAATGGTTTTTTTATCGTCGTCTATGAATCCAAACATTCTTGCGAAAATCAATCCGCCGACTATAAATATCCAAAAATATAGAATTTTACCGATTACACCATTGCCCATAATCATGCTCCTCTATTTTAATTTAGCGATAAGTTCTCCGGCCTTTACCTGCTGACCTTCCTTGATGTATATCTTATCTACCACACCTTTTGCAGTCGCCAGTATATTGGTCTCCATCTTCATTGCCTCAATTACAGCAATAGGCTGTTTTTCTTCAACTTCATCGCCCTCGTTTATAAGAACTTTTATAATATTTCCCGGGATATTTGCACCTATTTCACCAGGGTCATCAGGACTCGCATATACGGTTTTAGATGCTGTGGCTTCCACATTGGCAGCCTGATCCTTTACTTTAACAGCCGTTCTGTTTCCATTGACTTCAAATACGATATTCCTGTATCCGTCTTCATCTGTCTCCCTTATATCGGAAAGTCTTACTACGAGTTCTTTTCCTTCTGCAATCTTAACTTCGCATGTTTCTCCCTCTGAAAGACCGTGGAAGAATATATCGCTTCCCATAAGTCTGAAGTTGCCTTCTGTTTCAAGACTCTTGAGATAATCTTCAAATACTTTAGGATAAAGAGCATAGCTTAGAGCTTCTTTTTCACTTCCCTCAAGTCCGTGTTTTTCTTCCAGCTGTTTCTTTATTTTGTCAAAATCTTCATCAGGAAGAAGCTCTCCAGGTCTGCATGTAATAGGTTCCTTTCCGTGAAGCACAAGCTTCTGCAGCTTTTCAGGGAAACCACCCTCAGGCTGACCCATCATACCCTCAAAATACGAAACTATTGAATCAGGAAAATCTATATCCTTGGCTTTTTCGTAAATATTCTCAGGCGTAAGTTCATTCTGAACCATAAATATAGCCATATCTCCCACAGCTTTTGAGGAAGGTGTAACCTTAACGATATCACCAAGCATCTCATTAACTGCTTTGTACATTTCTTTTACATCGTTGAACTTATGACCCAGTCCGAAACTTTCAACCTGTGATTTCAGATTGGAATACTGTCCTCCCGGCATCTCATACTTATATATTTCCGCAGAGCCTGTCATCATGTCGGATTCGAATCCTGCATATACAGGTCTCACCGCGCCCCAGTAATCCGAAATCTGCTGTATTCCGTCAGGATTGATTCCCGTTTCTCTTTCGGTACTGTCCATAGCTGCAACTATCGAATTCAGAGCAGGCTGACTTGTCAGTCCTGACATACTGTTGAATGCAGCGTCTATTATATCTACGCCTGCATGAGCTGCCATCATCAGTGTAGCAACTCCGTTGCCGCTCGTATCGTGAGTATGCAGATGAATAGGAATTGAAATCTCATTTTTCAATGCTTCTATCAGCTTTTTAGCAGCCATAGGTTTGATAAGTCCCGACATATCCTTGATTCCAAGTATATGAGTACCTCTCTTTTCCAGTTCCTTTGCCATCTTCACATAGTAGTTCAGGTTGTATTTTTCTCTGCTTTCGTCAAGTATATCGCCTGTATAGCAGATGCACGCTTCTGCAACTTTTCCCTGATTCAAAGTTTCATCAAGGGCAACTTCCATTCCCTGTATCCAGTTCAGAGAGTCGAATATTCTGAATACATCTATTCCCGATTTGGCTGATTCTTTTACAAATCTTCTTATCACGTTATCAGGATAGTTTTTGTATCCCACTGCATTAGCGCCTCTGATAAGCATCTGAAACATGATATTAGGTATTTTCGCACGTAGCGTTTCAAGTCTTTCCCACGGGGATTCTTTCAGAAATCTGTACGCAGTATCAAAAGTTGCTCCGCCCCACATTTCAAGTGAAAATAAATCCTTTCCGTAAAGAGCTGTAGCAGGAGCTATTTTTTCCATATCTACAGTTCTGACTCTTGTTGCCATAAGAGACTGCTGCGCATCTCTCATTGTCGTATCTGTAATAAGAAGTTTTTTCTGTTCCTTAATCCAGTTTACAACTCCCTCAGGACCCTTTTCATCTAAAATCTGCTTGGTTCCCGAAAGCTTCGCAATTTCATCAGGCTTGATTCTAGGGAAAACAGGTACGTCAAACTGCGGCTTAACGCCTCTGTTTCCATTGACATATTTATCGCCCAGGAAAGTGAGCAGTTTGGCTTCCTTATCTTCTCTTACCATTATATTCATGAGTTCAGGATTGTCCTCAATAAATCCCGTATCACATTTTCCTGCCTTAAATGTCGGATGATTAAGTACATTAAGAAGGAATGCTCTGTTCGTCTTAACGCCTGTAATCTTCATTTCCTTTATGGCTCTCTTAGCTTTGCTTGTAGCATCTTTAAAGCTTCTCGCCCATGTGGTTACCTTTACAAGCAAACTGTCATAATATGGAGAAATAGTGGAGTTTACAAAAGCATTTCCCGCATCAAGTCTTATCCCGTAACCGCCTGCGCTTGTGTATTTCGTTATAACTCCTGTATCAGGAGCAAATCCGTTTATAGGATCCTCCGTAGTAAGTCTGCACTGTATCGCATATCCTCTTGGCTTTATATCATCCTGACTTTTGATGTTCACTTCATCTGAATCAAGACTGTATCCCTGAGCTATTAATATCTGAGACTGAACAATGTCCACTCCTGTTGTCATCTCGGTAACGGTATGTTCTACCTGAATTCTCGGATTCATCTCTATGAAATAATGATTACCGTCATGGTCAACGAGGAATTCAACAGTACCTGCACTCCTGTAATTTACAGCGCGGGCTATCTTAAGAGCATCCCTGCATATGTTCTGTCTCTGCTCTTCCGTAATACTGAGCGCCGGTGTGAACTCAACCACTTTCTGATGTCTTCTCTGTATTGAGCAGTCACGTTCATAAAGATGAACTATATTTCCGTAGTTGTCACCCAGTATCTGTACCTCTATGTGTTTAGGTTTTTCAAGATATTTTTCGATAAATATATCATCTATTCCGAAAGCTTTTTTTGCTTCGCTCTTAGCGCTTCTGAACTGCTCCGCCATTTCCGATTCACTTCGCACGATTCTCATGCCTCTTCCGCCGCCTCCCGCAGCAGCTTTAAGCATTACAGGATATCCGCAGTCCCCGGCAAATTTAATAGCTACATCCTCAGATGGAACGGTTTCCGTAATTCCCGGTATTGTAGGAACGTTAACACTGTTTGCCACAATTTTCGATTTAACCTTATCTCCAAGCTGATCCATCATATTGTAATCAGGACCTATAAAAACAATGCCTTCTCTTTCACAGGCTTCCGCAAATGTAACATTTTCCGATAAAAATCCGTATCCCGGATGGATAGCATCGACACCTTTTGCCTTAGCAAGCTCAATAATCTCATCTATTGCCAGATATGCATCAACAGGCGATTTGCCCTTTCCTATCTGATATGATTCATCGGCCTTCGTTCTGAACAATGTATTTTTATCTTCTTCCGAATATATTGCTACACTTCTTATTCCCAGTTCTTTGCAGGCTCTGAATATTCTTATAGCTATTTCGCCTCTGTTGGCAACCAGAACTCGTTTAAACTTTCTCTTATCTTCCATATCCCGAGTCTCCTTTCTTTTGCACATTATTTTAATATTTTACCACTATTCTCAGAATTTTGCTACTTATATTTTTTCTATTGCTCTTTTATGTGTACATCTATCTGTTTATAAGGAATATGAATGCCATGTTCATCAAAGGCAAGTTTTATATTTTCTTCAAGATAATACTTTACATCCCAGTAATCGGATGTCTTGCACCATACCTTAAGATCCATTTCAACACAGCTTTGGCCATGATTTGCAACTCCCATGACAGGCTCCGGCTCTGGAAATATGGCAGGATTTTCACTGCATACCCGCTTCATTATTTCCTTGGCCTCGCTTATATCGTCGCTGTACCCTATTCCAAACGTACAGTCCACTCTCCTATTGTCTTCTTCGCTGTGATTTACAAGAACCGATGTATTTACTATTCCATTCGGTATGGTTATGGTTTTATTGTCATAGGTTTTCAAAGTAGTCAGAAATAAATCTATATGATGTACCTTTCCTGATACATCTCCTATATCTATAAAGTCATCTTTGCTAAACGGCTTTGTTATTATTATCATCACGCCTCCTGCAATATTTGCAAGACTGTCTTTGAGCGCAAGAGCCACCGCTGCTCCCGCAGCTCCTACTACAGCTATTACCGTATGCATCTGTATACCTAAAACACCAAGGCACATGGTGATTATCGTTATTATCACAACTGCTTTCATCACATTTTTTATAAATGTATACAAAACGGGGTCTGTGCTGCTCTTGCTGAGAGCCTTATCGGTAATCTTTAAAAGTATTCTTATGACTATAAGTCCTATACCTATAATCAGAAGAATTTTAATTATTGCCATCACCCATATATAAAGCTCTCCCGATTCTGAAAACTTTTCAAATAGCTTTTCGATACCTGTTAGGTTACCCATATAAATAAACTCCTCCAATCCCCATTTTGCTAATTATTCTCTTTTATATTCCTTCCGCTTCTTCTTCTCTCAAGCTCCTTTAAGAATTTCTTCCTGAGTCTGATATCGTCAGGAACTATTTCTACAAGTTCATCGTCATCTATGAATTCAAGCGCTTCTTCAAGGGTAAATGTTCTTGCGGGAGCGAGCTTTATATTATCATCGCTTCCGGCTGCCCTCATGTTGGTGGCTTTCTTAGCTTTGCATGGATTTACTACCATATCCTCGCTTCTTGAATTCATTCCTATTATCATGCCCTCATACACTTTTGTACCCGGCTCTATAAACATCTGAACTCGCTCGCTTATATTGAATATGGCATAGGGCGTTGCGGTGCCTTCCTCCTGTGCTATGGCTACTCCGTTGGTTCTCTGAGGAATATCTCCTGTAAAATCATCGAATTTAGCGAAACGTCTGACCATAGTGCCCTCTCCTCTGGTGTCATTTATAAATTCACTTCTGTAGCCGAGAAGTCCTCTTGTGGGGACTATGTATTCAAGACGTGTAAAGCCGTTTTCACTTTTCATCTCCTGCATCATTCCCTTTCTCAAGTTTAGTTTTGAAATAACCGAACCTGAATACTCATCTGGAACGGAAAGAACAACTTCTTCAAATGGTTCCTGAACCTGATTTTTATCACCTCTGCGCATTATTACCTCAGGTTTTGACACAGCCAGTTCATAGCCCTCTCTTCTCATATTTTCTATAAGTATTGAAAGATGAAGCTCACCTCTTCCCGAAACCTTAAAGCTGTCCGTGGAATCCGTATCTTCCACCTTTAGCCCCACATTGACTTCCAGCTCTTTGTTCAGCCTCTCCTTTATATGTCTTGAAGTGACGAATTTGCCTACCTTGCCTGCGAAAGGTGATTTGTTTACCATAAAGTACATGGAAAGAGTCGGCTCCTCTATATGAATCATTTCAAGAGGCTGCGGATCTGCCGTCTCGCATATGGTCTCGCCTATTGATATATCGGCAATACCCGAAACGACAACTATGTCGCCGGCTTCCGCCTGCTCTACCGACATACGTTTAAGTCCTCTGTATACAAATACCTGATTTATTTTCTTTTGACGTATTTCTCCGTCTCCTTTTGCAACAGCAACCACGCTTCCTGCTTTTATTACTCCTTTTGTTACTCTTCCTATTCCAAGTCGTCCTATATAATCGTCATATGCAAGAGCCGATATCTGAAGCTGCAAAGGTTCTGAATTCTTGTCAGGGTATGGACTTGTATGTTTTATTATGGTTTCAAACAGAGGTGTTATATCAAGACCCTTCATTCCTTTAGCTGTTTTCTTTATCTTCTCATCTCCGTTTTCAAGATTGATTTCCTTTACATCATCGGGGTCATATACCACTATACCCTGGCGAGCTATTCCGTAAAGTATCGGAAAATCAAGCTGCTCGTCATTAGCTTCCAAATCCATGAACAATTCGTATACTTCATCTACAACTTCATCTATTCTGGCATCTTTTTTATCTATCTTATTTATTAAAAGTATTGGATTTATTCCCTGCTCCAGTGATTTTTTCAATACGAATCTCGTCTGAGGCATAGGGCCCTCGCTGGAATCCACCAACAAAATTACCGTATCTACGGTTTTAATGATTCTCTCAACTTCCGATGAAAAATCAGCATGTCCCGGAGTATCGACGATATTTATCTTCACATCGTCATGCATTACAGAACAGTTCTTGGAATATATGGTTATTCCTCTCTCCCTTTCAATATCATCGCTGTCCATTACACAGTCTACTACCTGTTCATTATCGCGAAATACTCCGCTCTGATTTAAAAAGGCGTCTACAAGCGTTGATTTTCCCGCATCTACGTGAGCTATAACCGCAATGTTTATTATCTTTTGTTTTTCTGACATTAAAATTTCCTGCTTTCTCTATTTATTTAAAACCACAAAGCTATATTGCCTGTAATTGTGTTTGACTACAACATTATATTGTAAATCAATATATGCCCTGTGTCAAAAAATAAATGAAGAGAATAAGCTAAATAAAAAAGGAGTTTTTATGCCTAGTTTATTTTTAAGCCCCTCCGTTCAGGAATACAATCCATATATTGACGGATTGGGCAGCGAAGAATATTACATGAACTTAATCGCAGATGCCATGGAGCCCTACCTTATAGCTTCGGGAATCTCTTTTACCAGAAACAACCCTTATGATACATTATCCCAGGCCATTGCACTTTCCAATGCAGGAAATTACGACTTTCATCTGGCTCTTCATTCCAACGCAGCGCCTCCAAGTTTATCGGGACAGATACAAGGCTCTGACATATATTATTATACAACTAGCACAGAAGGCAAAAGAGCAGCGGAAATTTTCCAGGAAAATCTTAAAGTCATATACCCTGACCCTAATAAAGTTCGCACAGTTCCCAACACAACTTTAGGCGAACTGAGACTTGTAAAAGCGCCGTCAAATCTTATAGAACTTGCATATCACGATAACCGTGAAGATGCTATGTGGATAATAAATAATATCAACCTAATTGCCAGAACTCTTGTCCTCGCGCTTACGGAATACTTCGGAATACCATTTCAAGAACCTGCCGTTTAAATTTCTTCAGCAGATGACATAATCCAAATTATCCAAAAACATTGATATAACATGTGTTTTGGATAAAAATCGCCTGTTCGGCCTGCTCTGCCGATTCCAATTATCCAAAACATCTGATTTTAAAGCTGTTTTGGTCAAAAACATTGGAATATATTCCATTTTGGTCGATTTTTTATCCAAAACACCCTTGTTTACGTAAGATTTGGTTATTAATATTTCCCTAACACCTTACGACATCATGATTTTATCCAAATACATATGATACTACGACATTTTGGATATTTTATTTTTAACCTCATCTTTTAACACATCTCCTGCTTTCGCCGCCGCTGTAAAAGAATTGTTCTTCCACCATGCCCATATGGATACAACAGCTGTTGCTGCCGCTGAAATACCGGAATATATCTCATCATCTGTAAAGGGCAAAGATTCTCTTCCAAACATAACCATACATTGATTTGCCAAGACTGCAACAAGCGCAATCGTTCTCACAACTGTATCTGCATTTGGTTTTTCCAGTTTCTTTTTCATTTTTTTAATCGTTCCTTTCATTTAATCTATTATCTTAATTATATTTTCTATAGTACATGTTTAATGCTGCCAAGCCGAACATATCTAGCCTTCCAGGTGTTCCTTTGCCTGCTCATTAAGAAATTTAAAATACTTTTCCTTAGCTTCCTCATAAGCCTCGATACCTTCTTCAACCTCTCCATTTACCCGCTTATTTTTTATCGCAACAGCTACTGCATATGAAAGTCTTGCGCACGCCATATTAAGCTCGAGAAGCAGAAGACTTTCCTTTTTTCTGTTTTCTGATTTGTACTCCAGACTGCAATCACGCCGTTTTTGTTTTCGCTGTAAAAAATAAACAAGCATTGATATTATAAATGTCTGCGACATACTCAAAATCATGGTTAAAACCACAATAAACGCCTCCCTTTGTCTGATTTCAGCACATTATTAAAACAATATTTCACCTATTACAAAAAAGCGGACCGATTGAAAGTCGGTCCGCTTAATTACTTTTATATACAAATTATTTAGCCTTTATTATATAATTCAAAACTATATAAGGCTGCAAATTGTTGTGCACGGCATTGCCTCCTGCTGATGCAGCAGTTCCCGATACACTGTGAGTATGAGCTCCTGCTGACCTGGCAGAAGTCCACGCAGTATCACTGCATCCTGCCGATGCCACACATCCGTTCCATGAGCCGGCCTTTCTCGTTGCAATACCCGCCATCAGGTGGGTGTGGGCTCCTGCTGAAGCTGCTGTTCCCGTAACGCTGTGAGTATGTCCCGGCATTTCGGAAGCAATAAGTTTATGCGCCTTTTCTCCCCCGGTCTGCCCGATTGTCTTAAACTCCGTATCGCTTGATTTTCCTACCGGAATTCTTCCGCATAAATTAGGAAGATTAAAAGTATTTTTATTATCTCCTGCGCCATACGTTGTTCCAAGCAATTCAAACAGCCTGCTGTAATCTGTTCTGGAAACAGCCTGACCATCTAAAATCAGCCAGTCAGAAGGTGCCTCATCGCTGAACCATCCCATAACTGCTCCTATAGGAGTAGCCGCAAATACAGAACTACCATTTAGCGTAATCGCATCGCCATGTACATGAAGTCCGCTTCCCATAGATTCATTCGGAACACAGTTTACTCCTACCTGATATCCGACTTCTCCTTCGGAATTATCATTTCTCTTAAGATAAAGTCCCGGATACCCACTGTCTATTGAAGCAACTGCCTTCGAAGATTCCAGCTTGTCCGATATACTCACCTCGACATCATAGCTGTTTGCAAGAGCAAAACCGCCCTCATCATCGCCGAGAATAAGCTTTTCCAAATGATATACATCATCTTTTTCCACATACTCAAAATCTGTTTTTGCTATTTTAGTAGTACCGCTTATCCACTCTTCATTGCCTTCGGAAGATTTTTTATACTTATACGAACAAGATACAATGCTGTTTTCCGCTGCTCCAAAACTTTCGTCCCAAAGGTACACATCCATAATCAGTTTTGTCTGCACATCTACACCGTTTTGTCTTTCAAGCTCAAGACGGGTTATTGATATAGGTTTGTATTCTTTTAAAACGGCTTTTTTCGTTACCTTAGCAGAAAGCCCCCTTGAGTCATACGCAATCATTGTTACGTCTCCGCTCAATACCTTATTTACAGCTACATTCACATTTTTTGTATCGCTGTACGGTACTGAGTTTGTCTGACTTCCTATCTGAAGAGTATACGATTTCATCTGCGCGCTGTTTTTCGCTTTTGCCCTGTTATCTACGCTTACAGAAGCCTGTATATTCGAATATCCACTTATAAATATGCTGTCGCTTCCCGTCAGATTCCTAGATTTACTGTTGATATCCTTATATGTAAAATTTTCAAATACCGGATTGCTGTTCACAACTTTAAGTTTAAAGCTTTTTTCAACAGGGGTTCTAACCTGTATAGGCGTACTTGACGCATCCGCTTTATAATACGTGGTCAATATCAATTTGCAGTCATCCTCAACTGCATCTGTAATAAGAGGATAAAAGCTTGAATCTATATTCCAGTCCATTGACGCATCCGATACACCGCTGCCGCTTGCTCCAAGCAAATAATTTTCTTTATTTCTGAACACATATCTCAAAGAGTGTGTAAGATTAGAAGCGCCTTTTGTAATTTTAATATTCTGTACTCCACCTATATTAACAGGATCAAGACATGTAAATGTACTTGCCGCAGGAGCTGTAACGGTTCCTGTTACTGATTTAGAACCTATGGATGTTGAACCTGAATAAGTAGTTAGTGTTACTGTCGCCGTCTGACTTGCAGTCTGCGCCAATGCTTTAAACACTGCATTTTGAAAAGTAGCATTGGAAAAAGTAACGCTTGTGCCTACTCCTGTTGCAGTTCCTACAGTAGTACTTCCAACCTTAACCGTTACCGTATGGGTAAACGAGCTTGCATTTCTGCTTATGCTTACGGTAAGAGCATTTCCTGCTGTCCATGATGCAGAGGAGCTCACAGAAGATGCTCTTGGTATAGTATCAAGTACAGCCGTACCGCTGCCTGTATAAGTGCCTGCCTGGTCTGTTCCAGAATTCGAATATGTAGTGCTTATGGTTATGGATTTTTTTCCGTCTGAATTATGGGTTACCGTCTTCGACTTGGAACCTATAGCTATATAACTTCCTGCCCATGTTCCGTATCTGCTGATGGAATAAGAAGTTCCGTCAATTTTCAGATTTCCGGCAAAAGTACCTCTGGTAGTATACCCATTTGTCTTTCTGAAATAAACAGTCGCAGTAACCTTTGACGTATTGGCCGCCGAACCATTTGAAGATGAACTCCAGCCTATATATGTAGCTACTGTTTTAGTTGGTGATTTTACCGTTATAGAGCCGCTTGCCATATTTGTTACCTCCTTTATTCATTTATTACCAGCATACACGCGTTGTTTTCATCTATCGGCACCAGTCTTGCTTTGCCGGCAGATACCTGTCCCTTTGATGCCAGTGATTTTGTCTGCGTTCCGCTGTTTGTATAAGATGCTATAACGTCCTCTGAATTTTTATTGCTTACTATGTCCATACCTGTAGAAGTGATAACTGTCTTTACACCTTCAGTCTCTTTATCTGCCGGAGCAATGGATAATCTATCCTTTGTAAGCATTACATTTGTACCGAAAATTTCGTTTGATGCCTGTGACCACGTGCTTCCGATTCCTGCGCACAGCATTATATCCCCGATATAAGCTCCTCCGCCATCGCTTTTGATAGTAAGCTCTATTTCGGATTTATCAGGTGTAATCCTGTAAACTACACTTTCCCATTCTTCTACAGACTCCTCACCGGAATACACATTTTTCCCATCCAAGGTTACAGAAAAACCGGCTATGCCTTTTTTCATTTTAAAGGAAAGAGTATGTTCAAGTCCTACGCTTACGGGAATCATCTTCTTTAATATTCCTCCCGATGCGCCGTCCCCAAGTTTAAAAGCTCTTTGTGAAATAAGTTTATCCAAAAGTTCACCTTCATGTATATATTCCACTGCTGAGTCTTCAGGGATTTCCCAGTCATCAAAAGGTCCTGCCGCTCCGGTGGAATTATATATCAAATTGCTTCCTCCGGTGGAGCTTACAGATGCTTCTATTGCTTCATCAAGAGGACTTGCCCCGAGTTTTACACGCGTTGCATCTATCATGGCTGTCCCGGATTCATTGTATCGCTCTATTACTCCATCAATATTTATGGAATTAGCGCCTATTGAATCAGCCTGTATACGGCTTCCCACTATTTGTCCGTCAGAGGTAATCGCCACTTCATAAGGACCGTTTATTCCATTGGCACTATACCCCAACCCTTCACTGTTCCACCTCCATATTTTTTTGGCTGTATCCATGTCCTTTGTATCCATTATGAACATTTCCACAGGGACGCCATCTTCATCATATCGGAAAGAAATAAATCCTGCTGTTTTTCCCGTCAGTTTATTTGTTACTTCTTTTATGGCTTCCTGCAATGATGAATAGACTTTGGTTATCTTCTGCGATGTAGGCGATTTGGAAGAAAAGGCCGCATCGCTTTCTATATCCCCCTCGCACACTTCCGTCATTTCCAGACCGCTGCTTAAAACCATAGTCTGCGACATTACAAGTATTTTTCTGGATATGCCCTTTCCATCTTCTGCTGATATAATATCTCCTGCCTGCAAAGCTATATTTCCTCTCCATTTAAGCTCACACGGCATATATTTGAGCCTGTAATCCGTCACTTTGCTGTAAGCCAGACTGCAGCTTGTACCCTGGGCTATATCGGAAAACACATCTCCGTTTATATCCATGAGTATAACTTCGTTATTCCTCCTGTTCGTGCCTGATATCAGCACCTGACTTGGAGGATTTTCCCATCCTTCGGCTCCTCTTACTTCAAGTATATCTCCGCCTTCAATATTTAGCTGTGATACATCATCGCATATCCACTGTATTATTCTTGTAAAACTTGCTGTACAGCCTATTTCAACATCAGACAATTCTTCCCCTTCCAGGTCCGTCAGCAATATGGTTCCATCGCCAATTTCCTCTACTTTGACCTTTTGAGAAGGATTCTCCCAGTTATCTGCGCTTTCTACAATAAGGATATCTCCTATAAAAAGTCTGAGTTCGGAATCTATCTCCCACATGCCTTCAGAATTAAAGGACGCTTCAAATTTTCCTGCCGAATCAGCTTCTCCGCTGTATATTACGGAAGTCGTATCTTCCTCAAGCACAGCCAGCTTATCTCTCCATATATCATCCACAGCTTTTTGATTCATATATGGATTCTCAAAATTTATTATTACACCATTCGCCCCGGTTCCTCTTGAATATGTCTTTTCTTCACTTCCTGATATAATCCCCGTAACAGTAATATCCGAATCAAGAGTTTTAACAAATTCGTTCAAATACTGATCTTCCGGTGAAATGTGAATACCGCTTTCCTTATACCATGCAAACTCCAGCTCATTATTTCTGTCAAATCTGGCAAATCCTCCCATGAATCCGGCTATATAGCACACCATATCCCTTAATGTAGCTTCCTGAGGGGCAAAATTCACAGTATACTCCGGAAATACGGTGTCTTCTTTTATTTTAACACCTGCAAGGGACGCCACCTCCTCAGCCAAGACTTCCAGGCTTACAGGAAAAGATGATATTGTAGTCGCATATTCTTTTTCAAAAAGGCACATTGAATCATAGGCCGTAATCGTAATATCTCCGTAATTATTATCGTTTTTCACTTCATTTACATAGAAAATGCCTAACGGAATGTATTCAACCTCACCGTCATCGAGAACAAGACCTGCTTCTGCCTGAATTATCGCCCTGTCGTAATCAATACTCACAGGCGCATTAATCAGCTTAATAGTAAGCTTTGATGAACAGGCGCTGCCCATGGTTATGACATCATCTGAATTTACTATTTCTTCCAGTTCCAGTTCTTTTATACTGTCTTCACCTGTCAGTACAGTACCTTCATCCGCCATGGTATATTTAAAGGCAGCTCTTAATTTAAGCTGCCTTTCATCTGATAATATTTTTTTATTGAATTCATCAGTTGCAATGTACATAAACCGCACCTACCTTTCTGTAAATGTAGCAGATACATTCTGCCACATATACGTTCCGTCATCTTCCTGTTTTAACATAGGAGTTGTTCTGTTCCCAACATAAAAATCGGATTTTTTTCTTTCTCCTGTGAGAGCATCGGGATATTCCAAAGTAAAAAACACTTCTTCCATCATCGATAAAAGACTCGCCATATCACGGTTATTCAAAGCACCCCACGCACACGTCAGCGTCCTCTTTTTGGCTATAACATCTCTGAAATATCTGCCCGACTGATTTCTGCCGCTCGAACCTTCCAAATCTGCAATATCCCACTGAAGACTCTGAGGATCTTTTAGGGGTGTTGCTATTCCAAATACAACTTCATCTTCCGCATTTAACCCTTCAATAATTTCCTCAACTGCGAGAACTCCTTCCGAAAAGGATGAAACGGTAACATATTCAGGATAGGTTTCAACATGCTGCGGTACACTTAATACTGCCAGTTTATTTCCTGTTTGAATGTCCATACTGCCTTCCACTAAAAAAGAGCTTCCGTCATAGGAAGCTCTTACAGATTCTATCTTTTTCAATATATTCATAATCATCCTCCTTTTATACATAAAGCGGGCTGCTGCCTGTCTGCTTTACCACACCGTTGTGATACTTTATTACCTGTTTTCCTATCTCTTTGCCGTCAAGATGATTCATGATGTTAAAGGTAAAGCTTCCTCCATCATTTCCGCTCATAGCACTTCTTACCGCATTAAAGACACCCTGTGATACTGCCTCGACTATCTGGGCGTTATTCATAACAGCCGTTTTATTGCCATATGTACCGACAAGCTCCGGTCCCTTTTCTCTTGCGATAAACATTTGACCTACATCTACAAAACCACCCTCAGCAAGTCTAGGAAAGCTTACTTTATTGATTTTACCAATATCAGGACCCGGCAGTTTATTAATAAGACTTATTACTGAATTTATACCTCCGATAACCTTATTAATTGTCCTTTCAACGAAACTTATTACGCTGTTAATTGCAGATTTAAAGGCATTGCCTATAGTATCTCCAATCTTGGTTCCTATAGCCTTGAATTTTCCTACTATGGTATTCCAAAGTCCCTGGAAAAAGTCTCCAACACTTGAAAATGCCTCCTTAATTGCATTCCACGCGCCTTTGAACTTATCTCCAAACCAATCCTTGACCTTACCGAATATCTTGCATACAACATCCCACATTGTCGAGAATATGCTTCCTACGAATTCAAGACCTGCGCCGAATATCTCTTTGATGCCTTCCCACATTTTGCCTAAACCTTCTTTGATTTTATCACCGTTTAAAGTAAAGATACCGACAATAAAATCTATTACGCCTGATACAAAAGTTATGGCACCATCAAGTATTCCCGTGATGAATTCCCAGCACGCTGTTACTACAGCCATTATCTCATCTCCGAAGTTTACCCATATAGTTTTTATTATATCTACAACTGTTCCTACAACTGCCTGTATATTTCCCCAAACTGTTGAGACTATATCTAAAATAGCATTCCAGAGCGCAGATGCAGACTCCATAATAGACTCTCCATGTTTATCCCACATCTCTTTAAAGAATTCAAATATGCCTGAGAATATTTCTCCTATTATTTCTCCCAGCTCCGAGAAAAATTCCATAATACCTTCCCATGCTTCCGATATGGTTTCCATTAAGCCTTCGCCATGTTCCGCCCAAAGCTCTATTATTCCTTCAAGAACACTTGCTATAATTTCGGCAATTCCACCGACAATTTCTGCAAGAAATTCAATAAAACTGGTTATCCCCTCTACGATGCCTTCAAGAAACTCTGTAAAAGCTTCACTTTCGGCAATATCCGACAACGCCTGTTTAAAATTATCAAATGCCTCCACTGCAGGCTGAAATGCTTCGCCTACTTTATCCCATGCTTCCGAAAGCTTCTCCTTCAATTCATCATTTGACGATATAAGCCCTGAAAATACAGTTATAAGTCCAGCAATAGCAGCTACAGCTATTCCGATTCCGCCGACAAGACCTTTTGATAAAACACTGCCTACACCGGATAATGATTTTGAAGACGAACTTACAAATTTTTTAATACTATCAGATGCTCCAGAAAAAGCCTCCTTAGATTTTCCTCCAAAGTTTTTAAAACTTTCTCCCATACCACCTAAAGAACTATTAACTCCATCTATATTTGATTTAGTGGATTTGGCAAAATTGCTAATAGCTTTATTATCTCCAAACCCCGCTTGAAGTTTCTTTCCTAGTTTAGATACAGTTCCACCTAATGTATCAAATGCATCAATCATTCCAAGGGATGTAGATGTAATATCAATAAGTCCCTGTAACACTGACTCCGTACTTTTTGACATTTCTTCCATCTCTTTGCGACAATCATCATATCCTTGAGATAATGTTTTTAAACTATCCGATATATCTTTAATTGTACTTTGTTCTTTTCCTTCTGACATATAAATATTCTCCTTTCATTTCTTCAACTTAACACATATCTTATTTTATTTCCCGCATAAGCACCACCTCCTTTATTTTTATATAAAAAAACAGTGAAACTTTAAAGTTTCACTGTTTAAACGATAAAAATATTTACTGTAATCCTAATTCTTCCAACGAATAATTATCTAATGACCTCAATATATCTCTTTCCTCTAAATCTAACATAGCATATGAATATGTGAGAAATGCTTCTTCCGCATTCATCCTGGTCTTTAATGATTCAAACATAATACCATTCTCGCGTTCTGTCATATCTACAAGTACTTTATTATTTAAGTCACCTATATCATATCCCTTTATTTCCGACACTACTTCTCTAAGTACATTCAAATACTCTATAATTGCCTCTTCATCTAATGAATATTTGATAAATTTCACAGTCATTATTTTTCCAAGCATCTTTATTTCCGATTTGCTAAGATTTCTCTCCGGATATATTACTTTCTCTACTGCCTCTGTAAATATCTCTTCGCTCATCATTTTTGCCAATCGCTTATCTCCATAACGCATAATTGCATCTCCAACAAAATTTCCTATCGCATTTAATTTTGTATCTATTCTGTTATATCTGTATTTATCATATTCCTCTCCTATTCTATAGCAATGCTGCAGTATCCTTTTTTCTTCTTCCGTAAACTCAGATGTTCCATCTATATGTTCTAAATAATTCCATTCAGGTTTATATATACTTCTTTCTTTATTTGATTCTGTATATATGAAAAATCCCACTTCCTTTTCATATTTATATAATTTATTCTTAAGTTTTTCTTCAACAGGCAAACTCTCATCATACATCGGATACTTTTTATATGCCTCTTTTAATTTGTTTAGTCTATTCTTATGCTCATTTATCAAAAAGTTTCGTTTTTTCTGATTTTTTACATCCTCATTATCTGTTCCATTAGGTAATATTTCTTTCATTAAAATTTGATGTTCAGGCTTTAAATTCAAAATAATATCTTGGATATTTGCATTTAAATCATTAAGTTCTTTTATATATAACATTATTACTCTAATATCACTATTTATTTTTTTATTTAATTTATCTACCTTTCTAGAGTTATTTTCTTTTTGTATTAAAATCCGTTTTTCATTTATTTTATCTAAATAATCTATTATACAAGAAATATCCCTTTCTATTTTCTTTTCAGCTTTTCCCATAACTTCCTCCTCTATATTGTTAAACAAAATTCTCCATATATTAAATTATCTTAAAATATATTTTATATCAACTTTTTATTTACGCTTGTATATTTACATCAAGACCCAACTCCTCTAATGAATATCTTGATAACTCTTCTAATATTCTAGAAATATCTGGGTCATCAGTATACAAATGCACAAATAAAGCATCTTCTGCGCTAAATTCTTCTTTTAATATTGCGAACAACTGAGTATCTTCATCTTCTGTTGTTTTCGCATATATATCAATAATTTCATTTTCTTTATTAGTTCCTCTTATCTCATTTATAATTTCCAATCGTCTTCTTAAAATATTTTTAAGTTCTTCTTTATCAGCTGCAAAAGTTATATACTTGGCTGTCATAATTTTACCTAGTTGTTTTAACTCAATGTCATTGAAATTTTGATTCGGATAAATCATCCATATATACTTAGGAAATAATTTATTGCTTAATCCTTGAGCAAATCTCTTATACCCTATATCTCCAACAAAATTTCCTATCGCATTTAATTTTGTATCTATTCTGTTATATCTGTATTTATCATATTCCTCTCCTATTTTATAGCAATGCTGCAGTATTCTTTTTTCTTCTTCCGTAAACTCATGGGTTTCATCTATATGTTCTAAATAGTTCCATACAGGTTCATATATACTTCTTTCTTTATTTGACTCTGTATATATGAAAAAGCCTACTTCCTTTTCATATTTATATAATTTATTTTTAAGTTTTTCCTCAACAGGCAAACTCTCATCATACATCGGATACTCTTGATATGCTTCCTTTAGTTTGTTCAGTCTTTTCTTGTGATGGTTAATAATCTTATTTCTTTTATCTTGATTTTTTATTCCCGCACTATCCGTTCCTTGATTGAACAATTCATATACAATTTGCTTTTTTATATCATTCAAATCAGGTAATACCTCATTTAAACTTCCACCAGCTTTTCCCAAATCCTTTGCTACAAACACTACCATTTCTTTATCGCCATTTATTTTCTTTTCCAGTTTGGCCTTTTTTCTGTCATTTGACTCTTTTTGCAATTTTAATATATTTTCTTCTGCACTATCAAGCCACATTAAAAGATTTTTTGTATGCTTTTTTATTGCCTTTTCATTTCTCATAATTCTACTCCTATTATCTTGAATTGCTAAACAATAATATATTAATTAATTTCATAATCTACATCAAGATCCAATTCTTCCAACGAATAATTATCTAAATACCTAAGATTCTCCCTTCCTTCTAAACTTAATGTAGCATATGTGTAAGTAAGAAAGGCTTCTTCTGAATTCATTCTGGTTTTTAATATTTCAAAAACCAAACCATTCTCTTTGTCAGTAAGCTCAACTAACTCTTTATTATTTAAATCGCCTATATCGTATCCTTTTATTTCCGATACTACTTCCCTAAGTACATTCAAGTACTCTATAATTTCCTCTTCATCTAATGAATATTTGATAAATTTAGCCATAAGCAGCTTACCTAACATATCAAGTTCTTTTCTGCTGAACTTTCTCTCTGGATATATTATATTTTCTACCGCTTCAGGAAACACCTTTTCGCTTAGTGCTTTCGCATAACGTTTATCGCCATAATGTCTCATAGAATCTCCAACAAAATTTCCTATTGCGTTTAATTTTGTATCTATTCTGTTATATCTGTATTTATCATATTCTTCTCCTATTATATAGCAATGCTGCAGTATCCTTTTTTCTTCTTCTGTAAACTCTGGTGATTCATCTATATGTTCTAAATAATTCCATACAGGTTCATATATACTTCTTTCTTTATTTGATTCTGTATATATGAAAAAGCCTACTTCCTTTTCATATTTATATAATTTATTTTTGAGTTTTTCTTCAACAGGCAAACTCGCATCATACATCGGATACTTCTGGTATGCCTCCTTTAATTTGTTTAACCTATCTTTGTGATGGTTAATAATATTATTTCTTTTCCCCTGATTCTTCACAGATATATTATCATTGCCATTAGGCAGTATTTCCTTCATTAAAACCTGATACTCTGGTTTTAGACTTTGAATGGTATTTTGAATATTAATATCTAACTTATTTAAATCCTTTATATACAAAAGTACCATTCTTTTTTCACTTTCAATCTTTTTATTTATCTTATTAATTTTTTTATCATTACTTTCATTTTTTATATCCACCCTATAATTAAAAATTTTATCCAAATGCTTATTAAGATTATCAATCACAATTTGTATCTTTTTTTCAGCTTTCCCCATAACTTCTTCCTCCTCACCGACGAGTAAAAACTTACCTATATTCTACACTATACACTCTGCTATTTCTACTGTAACAAATATAACCGTACTTTAGTTTTTACTTTTATCGGAAATTTGGTAAACATATAAATTTAATTTTACTTGTCTTCAGATCTGTTTCCATACTATATAAACAATTTCATATATTCAAATATAACTTTTCAGCTAACTTTTCTTGAAATTTGCTGCTGTACTGTATTTTCCACATATCGCCCGCAATGGGGATAGCGCTTCTTCGCAAGGTGTTTTCTTTGATATCTAGTCAATATCTATAAGACCGATATTTCCTATATTATAAAAAACAGCGAAAAAATCGCTGTTTTTCAATATATATTTTTCTTAATCCTTTTACTAGGATTTTATTATCTGCATCTGAACTGCCTGTATTTCTTTGCCTTTTATGCCTGCGTAACCATTGCTGTTATTATTATTGTATTCAATTACCCAGTCCAGCCATCCGCAGTCTTTGGAATATACTCGGTATTTTACCGCATACCCTGATATTCCTGTAAGCGTCATTTGAAGAAGATCGCATGAGGCTTTCTTATTTCCCGCAAAATTTTCCCCATATTTATCACGCTCTCTGTCCGTCTGCCAATTAAACCAAAGGCCTCTTTTTCTTCTTAGTCTATACTTGATTTTTCCTACTTTTGAGGCTTCTCCTTTCGTGTTGGCCTGCAAAGCTTTAAGAGGCTTTCCTATTACCCCGGCATATCCATCCATGCCGTCTGCGTAATTTGTCACATCTTCCCACCATTTGCCGTTCGCATATGCCCTGTATACAACATCTATTCCGCTTGAAGATGGATGAACCGTTTCAGAATCAACTGCTGCGGTTCCCATTTCTGCTGATATCATATTAAGAAATCTTGTCCAGCCTAAAGCTATAGTCCTGTGAGGACAGTTTTTCCCTGACCAGTCCTTATGTCTTTTAACTCTGCTTATCCCCCAGCCTTTCTGTTTTAACAGTTTTGCTATATATGCAGCCGCATTCTTTTCCGCTGCATTAAATTTGCTTCCTCCTGATTTGGAATAACATATTTCTATACCTATTGATTTTCTGTTTCCGTTTCCCGAACCATCCCCTGCATGCCATGCGTTTCTGCTGTGAGGAATACAGTGAACCAGCTCCTTATCATCTATTACATCATGAAATGATACCTGATTGTTGTTGCTCCTCATATAAGATGCTTCATTTCTGGCGCTGGCATCGTTTGCCGTATTATGTACGGTTATATATGACGGTTTCATGCTGTAAGGACATTTTTTGCTGTATTTACTGGACGGAACATACATACTGACTTCCGTATACGCCATTACCCATCTCTCCTTTCTTTGAACTCCTTATTGAACATCGCAGCATAGGCACCGAAAGCTTCCGCCTCTTTTTCTTTTCTCTCCTTTATATCCTCTTCATTTTCAAACAGAGGCAGCGGATTTTCAGGATATATATTTTTATCTCCCATCACCGATGCCATGGAATAGCTTACGTAGACACCGGACATCCATGAAGCAAAATTCATTTCCTCAAGTTCTGCTTTCTTCTTCTCTTCATATGCCTTTAAAAAAGGAAGCAGTTTTCTTGGACTTAAATGCCAGAATGTATTGTAATCAACACCCATAATTATGGCATTGGGCAGATATATATCGTTTATAATCTGCTTTATGCTGCTGTATTGTTTTTTATCTTTGATTCTTTCTGTTGATTTTCCTATCTCTCTTCGCTCTTGCTCTTTTGATTCCCCTCTTTCTTGCTCTGATTGAGAGAGCGAAAAAAACCGCTTTCATTTACCGCCTTGTTTATCTCATCCATTATTACATCTATAGAACCGCCTCCGGCAAGATGATTTTCTATTTCAACACCGGCTCTCTCCATATCGTCATCCATTGCCAGCGCTAAAAATCCTCTGACTGTTGACAGTACTCTCTTATCCATTTCATAAAGAGATATTCCCATGTCTTCCAGTCTGCACATAGCGTTGAAATTGAGTTCCGGTAACTTGTATTCAGATCCATTAATTTTCATTTTTATTTCCTCCTGATTGTTGAGTGTTTCGTAGTTTTTTATGAAAAGAGCGGATTGAATCCGCCCTTTTCAGATTTTTATCTTCCAGTCCCGATAAACCGACTATGCAGTCATTTTTTTGATTTCTGAAGAAGGAAGCGCAACAACTTTCATATCTACTGCTACGTTTAATGCGCCGCCAACTATAAGAGCGTTGTGTTTTCCTGTAAATGAATACTTTGCATCTCCGAAGTTCAAAGTATATGTAAGTTCTTCATCTTCGCAGCCTGTAAGCTGTGCAAACTGCTCCTCATCATAGTTTGCAACAAATTCCATTGCAGCCATAGCTTTTACTCCCGGTATGAACTTCTGAACATCGTCAGCCAGAGTAGTTACATCGATAGCTACAGGTGCTGCTCCCAGATCAGGAAATGATTTAATCTTAACGTCGATATTAACTGCACCTTCTCCTGTTACATCGTTTTTAATGTTTAAAATTGTTCCCTGTGTACTTATTGCCATTTTTTTTCTCCTTTTACTGATTATTATATTTTTTTAAGTTTTACTATCTCTTTTGCCAATTCAATTTTTTCCTCTCTTGTAGGGCAGGATATTCGCTTTATAATGCCTTCATATTCACTCTTTTTAAATCCGCCGTCCACGAATATCCCCTTTAAATCGAGAAATGTTTTTTCCTCGGCATATTCGGATTTGATTTTCATCAAACTGTCTTCAAGTCCTGAAATTTTATCATCCATCGTCCTTATTATTTCTTCCAGTTTTAAAACATAAATTTTAGTCTCCTTATATTTGTTGTTTATTTCATCAAATCTTTCTTTAGGAATCATTATGTTTTCTTTTTCCGGCTCCTTTTGCGATGGCTCAGAACCTTTCTGTCTGCTGCAAGTCAAACCCCTCACCTCCTTTCATTTGTTTTCCCTGTCTGTCAGGTATAGGAGCATATATAAAAAAGTTTTATGCTTTTCCTGCGTCAAACTTTTCTATCCGCTTTTATGATTACTCATTGTTTTTTATAAGATAAACTGTAGTATCTCTTCTTACTCCTGCTGTAGTATCATACAGGTTCGTCTGTATTTCCATGACGGCCCAGCCTTCATTAAGCTTGTCCTGAAGCTGCTGACATACATATTCGCTGTCTCCGTAAATGCAAGTTACTTCTGCCATTATCTTTTCCTCCTTAAAGTTTCATCCAGGCAAACCGAACAGCGGCAGTCAACCGCTTCATAGGAATCTCACCTCTCCGAGCATGTCCGAGGCACCCAATGCTGTGAGGCGTTCAAGGTGCAAGTATCATTATTGCATGCACATATCATCGCCATAAAATCCACCGCAGATTTCATTTCGCACAGTAGTGTTGCAGCCTATACTGCCTTTATCGCAAGCGCACTTGTGCCCCGGCTCCCTGTGCAAGGAACGTATTCGATTTGCCTTATTCAATTTTCAACGTACATTTATCAAGAAAGGATTTGCTCTTTTGTCCCTTCACTTATGTAAATAGGAATTATGTAAGTTTTGATGCATGTTTTTAAAAAATAATTTTATCTTTTATATTTTTCAGGGCTTTCTCTTTTATTCTGTGCACCTGATATTGTTTAATTCCAAGCTTTTTCGCAGCTTTTCTCTCCGACATATTTTCAAAGAATATTAAATATATAACCTGTCTTTGTTCGCAGCTAAGGGCTTTTATTGATTTATAAAGCTGTTTAAGCATATATTTTTTAAGAATTTCTTCTTCCACTCCGTCAACATGTTCTGCAATAGCCTCCTCTTTAAGTTCGCATGTGTTATCTCTGTAGCGATTGTTGTAATATGCCTGACTGCTTCTCATTTTGTTAAATTCATCAAACAGCTCCTTATCTACATATATTTTTTCTTTTCCCGCAGGTATGTAATATTTCTTCTCTTTTTCCATTTTTCTCCTCCGTTTTCTTTCGAATCCGCAGGAGACGCCAATCTGAATTCACAAAAAAAGACAGGCAGGAGATATTATTCAATATCTATCCATGCCCGTCTTGCGGTTCTGCGGATTCAAAATTGCTTTTCAAATTAATTGTTCGATATTCTCATATTCCCTTTTCCAAGGAATCTGATTACGGTTTTATGCCCTTTATGCACTATTTCAACTTTCATCGACTTAGGGTCTGCATGACAAACCGTTTTGTTTTCTGAATTCTTTACTACCTCCATTTTTCCTCCTTTCTTTTATTTTGTTATCAGCCTTAAGTCACTTTATGTGTCACCAACAATATATCATTAATCCACGTTACGTGTCAACCACTATTTGTGGACTCTTTTCATTTACATTATCCACATTACGTGTTATAATGTGTTTGTGTACGAGTAATCGAAAGGATTTATTAGATGAGTGACTTTGCAAAAAATTTAAAATATCTTCGTAAAAAAAATGACATGACCCAAACCGAGCTGGCTTCTGACCTGGGAGTATCACGAAGTACCATAGGAATGTACGAAAACGGAGAACGTGAACCGGACATAAAAACCCTTGAAGCTATAGCTGCTTTTTTTAACGTGGATATGAATTTTCTGCTGGGAGGGAAAATTTCCGCATCGGAACTTGAAACAAAATATTACATGGATGATGAGGTTGCCGAACTGGCTCAGGAAATATACGATGACCCTGATAAGAGGATTCTCTTCTCAGCAGCCCGTGACATATCAAAGGACGATATGCAGTTCGTTATTAACATGATAAAAAGATTTAAAGGTGATGATTAATTTGGATGAAAGAGTATTTGTTTATTTAGTAACGATGCCAAATAAGGCAAAAGCTGTGACCGTACTCAGCGGAGTCGACGAATATACAGTATATATCAACAACACTTTAAACTGTGAAATGCAGCTTCAGGCCTATAAGCACGAAATGGAGCACATAGCAAATAAAGACTACGAACATTTTTATGATGTAAACGTCTTGGAACATTTCAGACCATAACCCAGTTATATCAACAATTATACAGTAAAGAGGTGCATTAGATGGACGCCATAACAAGAGCCCTTTCTGAAGAAATGGAAAACAACAGAATTCATAAAATAGTTCTTACAGCAAAGCGAAAAAAATCCCTTGAATACAGAAAAGTGACCTTAAGACCTGTGTCCATAAAAAGTGAATTTATGTATCAGGCTGAATATCACTTTGATAAAAAGGTAACCCACAGGAATATTCCATCCACGGAAATTCTTGATTTTGTAATAAAAATAATCGAAAATGATTTTAAACAGATAAACATACTTACAGAAAACGAAGATATACAGATACTGGCTGCAAAACCGGAAAAACCGAAAATAACGCGTCACAAAAGCCCGGTTATACGGTCTGCTGAAATTTCACAGCATAACAGAAAAAAACAATACATTATAGAAGAAGGCGTTCCCTGCGATTTTCTGATTAATCTTGGCGTAATGTCCGATGACGGAAAGGTTTTTAAAAAGCATTACTCAAAATTCAGGCAGATAAACAGATTCCTCGAAATAGCAGATGATTCTTTTAAACATCTTCCTTCTGAGGGAACTCTTCGGATAATAGATTTTGGATGCGGCAAAAGCTATCTTACATTCGCTCTTTATTATTATTTAAAGCTGATTAAAAACAGAAACGTTGAAATCACAGGTCTTGACTTAAAGGAAGATGTAATAAACTTCTGCAATAAAACAGCCCGGGAATTAAAATACGATGATTTAAAATTTCTAACGGGAGACATTGCAGACTATAAAAGTACAGGCGCTGATATGGTCGTAACACTTCACGCCTGTGACACAGCAACTGACTTCGCCCTGATAAACGCCGTAAAATGGAACAGCAAAGTTATACTTTCAGTGCCATGCTGTCAGCACGAGCTTTTTTCGCAAATAGATAATGAGATAAATGAGCCGATGCTGAAACACGGTATAATAAAGGACAAGTTTACAGAACTTCTTACAGACGGTCTTCGCGGGCTTAAACTGGAATCAAAAGGGTATGATGTAAACATGATTGAATTTACTTCTCTGGAACACACTTCCAAAAATATAATGATAAAAGCCGTACTCCTAAACAAAATAAACAAAAATACCCGTGAAAAAGCAGCAAAGGAATACGAGGAACTTAAGAATTTCTACAAAGTAACCCCTTCTATTGACGCGCTGTAAATTAAAAATTATTTTACATATAAAAGATTTAAGTGTATACTGTTCATGCGTAAAATCATCTACATTCGCAAACGATATCAGAAAGGATAATTGCGATGAATTTTCATAAAGGTATAAAAGACGGTATCCCGATAGCATTGGGATATTTTTCTGTGTCTATAGCTTTTGGTCTTATGGCCGCAGAAGCAGGCTGCACCGCTTTTGAAGCGCTGCTCATATCCTTTACAAACCTGACCTCTGCCGGTCAGTTTGCAGGAGTTACAGTAATCGCAGCTTCCGGTACATATTTAGAAATGGCGCTTACACAGCTCGTAATAAATTCGCGCTATTCCCTTATGGCAGTGTCTCTGTCTCAAAAAGCAAACAGTAAATTTAAAGGAATCTGGAGGCTTCTCTTAGGGTTTGCTATTACTGATGAAATATTTGCAGTAGCTATAGGAAATGATGAAGATATAAGCAAAGAATATTTCGGCGGGTTAATGATACTTCCAATCATAGGCTGGTCAGCCGGTACAGTATGCGGCGCCGTTTTAGGCAATATCATGCCGATGATAATAACAAACGCTCTTGGAATAGCTCTTTATGGAATGTTCATAGCTGTAGTAGTTCCAAAAGCAAGGCAAAATATACATGTTTTAATTACCGCAGCGCTGGCCGTTGGAATTAGCTCGCTTATTTACTATGCTCCTTTATTTTCCGGTGTATCTACAGGCTTTGCCATAATAATAAGCGCTGCTGCCGCTTCAGCGGCGGGAGCAGTTTTCTTTCCTGTAAAGGAGGAAGCATAAAATGGATTTAATGAAATTTTTGCCCTATCTTCTGGTAATGGCAGGTGTTACATATCTAATAAGAGTTATACCTTTTGTTCTCATAAATAAAAAAATAGAGAACCGTTTTTTAAATTCGTTTCTCTATTATATTCCGTACACTGTACTTGCCGCAATGACATTTCCTGCCATACTGTATGCCACAGGAAATATGCTGTCAGCCGTTGCAGGACTTCTTGCAGCTATATTTATAGCATACAGAGGAAAAGGACTTCTCACAGTGGCTGTAGGCGCATGCTCAGCTGTATTTTTAACAGAAATTATAATGATTATTATATCATAGGTCTTTTGGTCAAATCGAAAATGACCAAAAAGACTATTTCCCATATCTATTTGGATAAAACACCACCGATATTTCATGTAAAAAAAATGGCAATAACCAATATGACCGTTTATATGGTATTATTGGATAAAAAAAAGGCAATATTTTACATATATCACCTCTTTTATGACCAAAATCTCTTTGTAACAAAAGTTTTGGATAATTTAATTCGATCCAACTCGTCTAACAAGCGATTTTTATCCAAAACCCGTACATGAACGGCTATTTTGGATATTTCACATTACACAGCGCCCATATCATACTGAATCTTATTCCGGAATACTCCAGTCTATAGGTTTCTGACCTGTCGATTCCAAAAATTCGTTTGTACGAGAAAAATATTTTCCGTTCCAAAATCCATTATGCGCTGACAGCGGGCTTGGATGCGCCCCTTTTATTATACAGTGCTGTCTGCCCGTTATGAGCTTTTCCTTCGCTTTTGCATTGCCTCCCCAGAGTATAAACACCATAGGTTTTTCACGTTCATTAAGAAGCTGTATTACCCGGTCGGTAAAAATTTCCCATCCCATACCTTTATGAGAATTGGCACTGCTTCGTCTTACTGTAAGTACCGTATTGAGCATTAAAACTCCACTTCTCGCCCAACTTTCCAAATTACCGTGGCTTGGCGGTTCTATTCCCAAATCACTTTTAAGCTCCTTAAATATATTAACAAGCGACGGCGGTTTAGGTACGCCTTTCTGTACAGAAAAACAAAGCCCGTGAGCCTGTCCCGGCTGATGATAAGGGTCCTGCCCCAAAATCACGGCTTTTACATCTTCATAAGGAGTAAACTTAAGCGCATTAAAAATATGATACATATCAGGATATATTACCTTGGTGCTGTACTCCTTTTTTAAAAACTCTCTGAGTTTCAAATAATAATCTTTATCAAATTCTCCCTTTAGGACATCGTCCCAACTGTTTCCTATATTAACCATGCTTTTATTATAAAATTATTTTCAGACAAATACAAGCAATACCTGTGATATAATTAAATATAACAGTATTTTAAAAAGCAAAACAGGAAAAATCAAAATCATGAAAGAAAAAATATACATCTCACCCATGGCGGGAAAACCTCTTACAGATTATCTTAAGAAACATAATTTTGAAATTTTATTTACAAAAGAAAGCAATCAGGTATATGAAAAAATATCACTGCACACAGATATATACATGTGTCAGATAGGTCTTTGGGAAAATTCCCGTATTTTTTTCGGAGATATTTCCCTGTTAAAAAAGAATTACCCGGGAAATATTCCATATAACGCTTTATGCACCGGGAAATATTTTATTCATAATCTTAAATACACAAGTCCTAAACTTCTCAAATATATCGATGAATTGTACGGCAGCAAGCATCTAATTAAGATTAACGTACCTCAGGGATATACCAGATGTACATGTCTGGCTGTGGACGACTGTTCGTTTATAACATCAGACAGAGGCATTGCAAAATCCCTTTCCTCTTTCGAAACCAATATTCTCCTCATCGAGCCGGGATATATTAAACTGCCCGGTTTTGACTACGGTTTTATCGGAGGAACAGCAGGAAATCTCATCATAGACGGACAGAAAACCATAGTCTTTAACGGAAATCTTTCGAAACACCCTGATTTCAAAAAAATCGCGGCTTTTATAAAAGACCGCGATATTGACGTTCTTTATTTCAAAGAATACCCTCTTGAAGATATAGGAAGCATACTTACCGGATAAAAAGCTTAAGGACTGACTTTACCCTTAAAATTTTCAAGGCTCTGCCCCATTACCATTCTCACTCTCGGAAGCAGCAAAGGTTCATCTCCCGGTTTAGCTTTACCGTACTGAGTCGTAACAGCGCATAAAAATCCGGCTTCTTTTACCATTTCAATGCTTCTGTCATTATAATCTCCATAAGGATATGCAAAGGCATTGCCATTTCCGCAGATTTTAATTGATTCCTCCAAATCAGCAAGACCAGCGTCTTTATCTATAGCAGTAAAAATACCGCCATGGCCTATATTTCCTCCCGGTCTGTGCATATTATGAGAATGGGATTCATAATTAACGTAATCGCTTTTATATTCCGCAATTTTTTCTTCGCCATCAGAGGATGTTATCATAAAACATGTTGCCGGTACCTTGCACTTTTCCAAAACAGGTATTCCGTTTTCAAGAAAGCTCTTTGCGCCGTCATCAAAACAAAGCACGATACTTTTTTCCGGAAGCATCAATTTTCCATCTATGTAATCTCTTACCTCCTGCCAGGTAGGATAATAATAGTTTTCTTCATTCAGCCAGTTAAGTTCTTCCTCTAAATCCTGCGCCGAAATATAATTTCCGAATCGCTTATACAAATCATCAGGAGGGTTCTCTTCGTCATAAACATAATGATACATACATATAGGAAGCCCCGGTGTTTCATATTCTGTATTCTCAAGAACTTTTACATCCCTTGACACTCTCGTCTTATTGCCCTTTGAGTCCTCAGCTGTGTACCATATTTTCCCTTTGCCCGTCTTGTTCAGGCTGCTGTCTGAAACTTTTACTTTTGAAGTTATATCCTTTCCGTCCTCATCAATAGCTGTAAATCCCGGTTCTTTGAACTTTTCTCCCAGCTTCACCTGATTTGCATTCTCTCCGTCTTCTTTCAGCTCTATTTTAGGATTCATCTCATCAAGTACCGTAACTGTTCTTTTAGCGGATATTCCTTTTATCTTATACTTTAAAACATATTCACCGGGTTTTGACGTATCCACCTTTCCTTCGATTTTAATCTGTCCGCTTAAATCTTTGCCCTTAATCTGCGCTTTTGCTCCCTGTTCTTCATATACTCCATTAAGTCCTATGGTCATATCAGCGCTTCCGTTTACCTTTAAAGAAAATTCTTTTGCCTGATAAATTACAGCAGCAGCGGCTATGGCTATAACGATTGCCGCAACAATCAAAATAATTGCCCTTATTCTGAAAGTTTTTTCCTTTTTTCCAGTTCTGTATCCTGTCACGTTTCTTGCTCCATAAAAAATTTCATATATTTATTCATATTTATTCAATCAATTATACCATACCTTTATCTTTGTGGTAAAATGATATATTATGAAAAAACATGCGATAATACCAATCTTCATACCTCACAGAGGCTGTCCTAACGACTGTGTTTTCTGCAATCAAAAAGCCATAACGGCAAGAGGCAGCAATGTAAGCCCTGAAGATGTAAGAAAAACAATAGAAACATATCTTCCCACCCTTTACGGGAGAAATCTTGAGACCATAGAACTTGCCTTTTTCGGCGGCAGCTTTACCGGAATCCCCATAGATGAACAATCTTCCTTTCTCAGCATTGCCAAAGAATACAAGACAAATGGACTTATAGACAAAATACATATGTCAACAAGACCCGATTATATTACTCCCGAAATACTGGAAAACTTAGCTGATTACGAATCGGATATCATCGAGCTTGGAGTTCAGTCCTTTGCTCCGGATGTTTTAAAGGCTTCCAACAGAGGACATGATGCAGAATGTATATATAAGGCCTGCGAGCTTATAAAGTCTTATGGATTTGAACTGGGAATACAACTTATGATAGGACTGCCGGAAGATTCAGAAGAAAAATGTATATATTCTGCCATGGAAACGGTAAGGATCAAACCTTCAATAGCAAGGCTGTATCCTACCATAGTTCTCAATGATACGGAGCTTCTCAACATGTACAGAACCGGCAGATATGCGCCCCTTGATACCGAGGAAGCTGTAAGCACCACCAAGAAAATGTATGAAATCATCGACGGCGCAGGCATAAACATCATACGCGTAGGTCTTAAAAGTACCGACCTAATCACAGAAGGCGGTCAGATACAAGGTAACACCTATCATCCTGCTTTCAGACAGCTTGTCGAGGGAGAGATAGCAAAAGAAAAACTCGAATCACAGCTTCATGAACTTCTAAAAACGAAACAGGATGACAAGCTCTCCTTTACATTTTACAGCAGCGGCACATCCTTTTCCAATATGATAGGAAATGCCAAACGCAACAAAAAATATTTTTCCGATAAATATCCCCATATAAAAATCAAATATGCAGTTGATTCTCAGCTTGAAGACGGCTGCTATACTGTGGTAAAATATTGAGTCGGTAAATTGAAATATAATATGAGAAAGGAGTGTATGAAATATTTTAAAAATACTTCATACAGAAAAAATATGAAAGCAGTTATTACGGTAATCGGAAAAGATATGGTAGGGATTTTAGCAAAGGTAAGCACTGCATGTGCTGACGCCAACGCTAACGTTGCAGAGGTAACTCAATCCGTATTGGAAGAATACTTCGCCATGGTGATGCTCGTAGATATCGAGAAGATGACTTGTTCTCTGGAAGATTTAAAAAACAGCATTAAGGAAACTGTCCCATCCATGACAGTCCATGTAATGCATGAAGATATTTTCAATTCAATGCACAGAATTTAGCCGGAGGTAAAGAACATGCTCAATATGAACGACATCATGGAAACCATAACCATGATTCAAGAAGAACATCTTGATATAAGAACCATAACCATGGGAATTTCTCTTTTGGATTGCTGCGACAGCGATATAGACAAATCATGTGAAAAAGTATACAGCAAAATACACAGACTGGCAAAGGACCTTGTTAAAACAGGAGAAGAAATAGAAAAAAAGTACGGAATTCCCATCGTAAACAAAAGAATATCCGTGACACCAATATCCATACTTACAGCAGCTTCAGGCGGAGATCCTGTGAAATATGCGAAAACTCTCGATAAGGCTGCTAAAGATATCGGCGTAAATTTCATAGGGGGATATTCTGCTCTCGTACATAAAGGTTTTGCCGCAGGAGACAAGGAACTTATACAATCTATTCCAAGAGCGCTTTCCGAAACGGATTTCGTATGTTCTTCCGTAAATGTCGGCTCCACTAAATCGGGAATAAATATGGATGCAGTAAAACTAATGGGGAGCATCGTCAGGGAAACCTCTGAACTCACAAAAGACAGACAGTGTATCGGTGCAGCCAAGCTCGTTGTATTCTGCAATGCTCCCGAAGATAATCCATTTATGGCAGGAGCTTTTCACGGAGTCGGAGAGCCTGACTGTGTAATCAACGTAGGAGTATCCGGTCCGGGAGTCGTAAGAGCCGCTCTGGCAAAACTTCCAAAAGATGCACCTCTGTCGGAAGTTGCCGATTTAATAAAAAGAACTGCATTTAAAATAACGAGAATGGGACAGCTTGTAGGAAGCGAAGCTTCACAGAAACTCGGAGTACCTTTCGGTATAATAGATTTATCCCTTGCCCCTACTCCCGCGGTAGGCGATTCAGTAGCCCATATACTTGAAGAGATAGGCCTTGAACAGTGCGGAACCCATGGCACCACAGCCGCTCTTGCCATGCTTAATGACGCTGTAAAAAAGGGAGGCGTCATGGCATCATCAAATGTAGGCGGTTTATCGGGAGCATTTATACCAGTATCGGAAGATGCCGGTATGATAGATGCAGCCAAAGCGGGCACTCTTTCCCTTGAAAAACTGGAAGCCATGACTGCCGTATGCTCTGTTGGTCTTGATATGATAGTTCTTCCGGGAGACACCCCTAAAGAAACCATATCCGCTATAATAGCCGATGAAGCGGCTATAGGTATGGTAAATTCTAAAACAACTGCTGTAAGGGTTATACCTGCAATAGGACATGAAGAAGGTGGAATTCTTGATTTTGGCGGTCTTTTGGGATACGGTCCTATTATGAAGATAAACAAAAAATCCTCTGCCGAAATGATAAACAGAGGAGGCAAAATCCCTGCGCCTATGCAGAGTTTAAAAAACTAATACAAAATATTAACAAATTAAAGACGGCAGGCGTCCATAAGGAAGATACCTGCCGTCTTTTTATATAGATATCGTGTTCAAAATATTTTTCTCACATTAATGTCTGCAGCATTTGCACCAGAAAGTAGTTTCTCCGCAGCCACAGCCTGAGTTATTTCCGCAGCCACAGCCGGAATTACATCCGCATCCATTTGAAGAGTTGTTTGAATTTCCACAGCCGCAAGTGCTGCTTACACATCTATCTGAAGTCCATGCTGATGACGTTGTGTTGCCCATATCTCCACAGCCGCAGTCACAACCGCATCCGCATGTATTTACTCTGCAATTACAATTCATAATAAAATTATCTCCTTTCACTTGCATGGTATATACTATGAAAGGAGAATTATCTTTGTTACAGTTCATCAAGAGATTTAAATTTATATCCCATATCTTCCCATTTAGTTAAAACTTCATCCAATATCTCACCGTTAGTCTTCGATGTACTGTGAAGCAAAACTATAGCTCCCGGATGAACCCTCGGTATAAGTTTTTGAAGAGCTTCTTCCCTGGTCGGCTGAGCAGATTCATACCAATCAACATATGCAAGACTCCAAAATATGGTCTTATATCCCATATCCTTTGCCATCTTAAGATTTGATTCGCTGTACTTGCCCTGAGGCGGACGATAATACTTTTTCATTTTTTTGCCTGTAACTTTTTCATATTCTGCCTCGAGCTTATTTAGCTCTGTTTTAAAACTTTCCTCAGTAGCTATCGCAGACATATCAGGGTGGCTGTATGTGTGATTTCCCACTATATGCCCTTCTTTTTCCATACGTTTAACGAGTTCAGGACTTGTTTCTATGTAGTTTCCCACTAAAAAAAAAGTTGCCTTTACTTTGTGTTTTTTTAAAACGTCCAGTATTTTAGCCGTATATCCATTCTCATATCCCGCATCAAATGTCAGGTACAAAACCTTTTCCTTAGTATCTTCTGCATAATACCCATTATATTTTGCAAGATAGTCTGCTGTTGCATTGGCTATAGGTGCCTGCCCCTCCTGCTGAAAGCTTAACCCCCAGTTCCCGTCAGCCGAAGTATTTACACTGTTTTCTTTCATAATCCCGGTTGCAGAAAACAGACCTACCCCGATTACGGCGGCGGCAGCTGCCGCTCCTATGGTCTTCAAAATATTTTTCTTCTTTATCATAATAATCATAAATAATCACCCCTAGCATTATACTGACGCTAAAGGTGATTAATTACAAATATCATATTCTTATGTTCTAAAAAGGACTTGCTGTAAATTACTTTCACCGGTTTATCAAATCCTTAACCACTTCTCCTGCAATTATAAGGCCTGCAGCCGAAGGAACAAAAGCTGTACTTCCGGGAACCTGCTTTCCGTTTATTCTTTTGGACTCAGCCGGATTTATGGGAATCTCTTTAGAGTAAACGACTTTAAGACTTTTTATTCCCCTGCTTCTTAGTTCTTTTCTCATCACCTTTGCCAGAGGACATACTGAGGTCTCATAAATATCGCATACCTGAAAATCATCAGCATTCAATTTGTTTCCCGTACCCATTGAACTTATTATTGGTACGCCTGCCCTTTCCGCCTGCTCTATGAGACAAAGCTTTCCTGTAACGGTATCTATCGCATCAACGATATAATCATATAAGGAAAAATCAAATTCACAGGCAGTATCAGGCATATAAAAAGTTTTATGTGTAATCACTTTTATATCCGGGTCTATATCCTCAATTCGTTTTTTTGCTGCATCTACTTTATATTGACCTACCGTACTTCTTGTCGCTATTATCTGCCGGTTCAAATTGGAAATGCTGATTTTATCGTTATCTATCAGCTCAAGCGCGCCTACTCCGCTCCTTGCCAGAGCTTCCACAGCATAGCTGCCGACTCCTCCTATTCCGAAAACAGCTATTTTAGAATTGCGAAGACGTTTTATATTCTCGCTTCCTATTAAAAGTTCTGTTCTCGACAACTGATTGCTTAGCATTGCTGTAACTCCTAGTCTATGGAAGTTACTCTGTAATCTTTATCTTCCACAGCCTTTTTAAGAATTTCATCGGATATGCCGTCTTTAACTGTAACAACAGCCTCATTTTTTTCATGGCTCACTTCAGCTTTTTCAACACCATCCAAAGCTTCAAGGCTTTTCTTTACAGTAGCTTCGCAGTGCTGGCACATCATTCCTTCGATTTTCATTGTCTTTTTCATTTTATTTTCCTCCTGTTTTTTATAATCATCTGATATTAAATCTGAATTATAGGCTGATTTTATCTTTTTGTCCTTTGAAGAGTCTCTCATTTTAAACAGATTAAGTCTTAATGCATTAGTTACAACACAAAAGCTTGAAAGACTCATTGCCGCCGCTCCGAACATAGGATTAAGCTGTAAACCGAACACAGGAATCCATATTCCTGCCGCCAGCGGAATTCCTATTACATTGTATATAAATGCCCAGAATAAATTCTGATGGATGTTTCTTAAAGTAGCCCTGCTCATTCTTATCGCCGCCGGCACATCTGAAAGACTGCTGTTCATTAAAACCACATCCGCTGCATCTATTGCTATATCTGTACCTGCACCTATGGCAATTCCCATATCAGCTCTTGTAAGCGCCGGAGCATCATTTATTCCGTCTCCTACCATTGCAACCTTTCCATACTCTTTAAATTTCTTTATTACATCTTCTTTGCCGTCAGGCATAACACCTGCAATAACATCATCTACACCCGCCTGTTTTCCTACAGCTTCGGCAGTTTTCCTATTATCGCCTGTAAGCATAACCACCTTTATGCCCATATTTTGCAGTTCCTTTATGGCTTTCGGGCTGTCCTCCTTTATAACATCGGCTACAGCTATTATGCCTATGAGGCTTTTATCCCTGCTGAAGAATAAGGGAGTTTTTCCCTCTTCTGCAAGCTTTTGCGCATAATTTTCCATTTCATCGGTTACTTCTGCCTGCGAGGCTATAAATTTTAAATTGCCGCCGCTCAGCTCACTTCCATGAAATTTTGCCGCAAGGCCGTTACCCGGCAGCGCTTTAAAGTCTTCTATTTCAAAATAATCAAGTTTCCTTTCTTCTGCAAGCTGTACTATTGCCTTTGCAATAGGGTGCTCACTCTTTATCTCGAGAGAATAGGCTGTGTCCAGAAGCTCTTTTTCAGATATATTATCAGCCGGTATTATATCAGTAACTTTAGGTTCGCCCTTTGTTATGGTACCTGTCTTGTCTAAAACAACCGTATTCATCTTACCGGTTTCTTCAAGAGATACTGCCGTTTTAAAAAGTATACCGTTCTTGGCTCCCATGCCATTGCCCACCATTATAGCTACAGGTGTTGCAAGGCCAAGAGCACATGGACAGCTTATAACAAGCACAGATATACCTCTTGCAAGAGCATATCCTATACTTTCACCTGCAATGAGCCATACCGCAATGGTTATAACTGCTATGGCAATAACTACAGGAACAAAGACTCCCGACACTTTATCCGCTACTTTTGCTATAGGAGCTTTTGTTGCAGCAGCATCGCTTACCATTCTTATTATCTGGGAAAGAGTAGTATCCTCCCCTACTCTGCTGGCTTCACATTTTATATATCCAGATTGGTTTACAGTGGCAGCAGATACTTTGTCCTGCGGTCCCTTATCCACAGGAATACTTTCTCCTGTAAGTGCTGCTTCGTTAACTGCGCTTGAACCTTCCAGAACAATTCCATCTACGGGAATATTCTCACCAGGTCTGACAACAAATATATCTCCTTTTACCACATCTTCTATAGATACCTGAATTTCTTCTCCATCTCTTATTACAGATGCCGATTTAGGTGAAAGTTTCATAAGTCCCTTTAAGGCATTGGTCGTTTTTCCTTTTGATTTAGCTTCAAGCATTTTTCCAACTGTTATAAGAGCGAGTATCATAGCCGCGGTTTCAAAATAAAACTCGTGCATATATGACATAACCATGTTCATATCACCTTTTGCTTGAGCATCCGTCATAGCAAACAATGCATATGTGCTGTATACAAAAGCTGCGCTTGACCCCAGAGCAACAAGAGTATCCATATTGGGAGCCATATTAAACAAACTTCTGAATCCGCTTATAAAAAACTTCTGATTTATTATCATTACAGCCAGCGTAAGAAGAAGCTGCAATATTCCCATTGCTATATGATTATTTGCCAAAAATTCCGGCGCGGGCCAGCCCCACATCATATGCCCCATTGAAAAATACATGAGTACAACCAAAAATATTACAGACCAAATCAATCTCTTTTTTAGTACAGGCGTCTCCTTATCTTCAAGCAGTCCATCATCTGCCTGGGCTGTCTGCGCCTTTGAATTTCCTGGTGAAAGGTTCTTCTCCGAAGCGCCATAGCCTGCATTTTCAACAGCTTTTACAATTTCTTCCGGTGAAGCGGTCCCCTCAACACCCATGGAATTTGTCAAAAGACTTACAGAACATGATTCCACTCCGGAAACCTTTGATACTGCCTTTTCCACCCGCGCGCTGCACGCCGCACAGCTCATTCCTGTTACATTATATTGTTTCATCTCTATCTCCTTAATACTTGCATTTATTTCATGTCACAGTCTACTTCATAAGCTTCTGCAAAGTTGTCACAAGCTCCTCTACAGTCTCGTCTTTTCCTTCTCGTATATCTCTGGCAACGCAATTTCTAATGTGTTCGCCTAACAGTTCTTTATTAAAAGCATTAAGAGCCGCATTTACTGCGGCTACCTGTATGAGGATATCTGTACAGTAAGCCTCTTTTTCAAGCATTCCCTTAATCCCTCTTATCTGACCTTCAATCCTGCTGAGTCTGTTAACGAGACTTTTGTATTCTCTGTCTGAACGCTTGGTAGTTTTATTATTACAGCATATTTTTTCATCAGCTTTCCTATCATCCATAAAATATTTACTCCCGTCTTATAAAACCTCACCATGAAATTCTTCATTTTCCTGAAAAATTTTCAGTTATACTAACCTTACTCAAATAATATACCCCTATAGGGTATATGTCAATATTTTTCTTTTTAAATATTTTTTAAAATCCATCTGTATTTTATATTTTAATAATATATATTTTGGTGATATAATGTATTTTATATGCGGAATAATAAAGGAAAAGGAAGAGATGTACAATGAAAGAAAAATTTTTTACTTCTAAAACCATAATAGGAATTCTGATATGCTTCATACTGGCAATACCTGCATGGCTTTTGGGTACTGAATTTCCCATAATAGGAGGACCTGTCTTCGGTATACTCATAGGTATGCTCTTAGCTTTTTTCAAAAGGCCTGCCATACTGGACAAAGGTATAAAATTTACATCAAAATATATACTTCAGTATTCCATAATACTTTTAGGTTTTGAGATGAATCTGTTCAATGTAATAAAAGTCGGAGGACAGTCTCTTTTAGTTATGATATTCACTTTAACCTCATCTTTTATTACAGCCTATTTTCTAGGTAAAGCTATGAAAATCGACGGAAATACCACAACACTTATAGGCGTTGGAACATCCATATGCGGAGGGTCTGCCATTGCGGCTACGGCTCCTGTTATAAAAGCTGAAGATGAGGATGTGGCCCAAGCTATATCCACCATATTTCTCTTTAATATAATAGCCGTTTTCATATTCCCGCCTCTGGGTCATCTTATTGGACTAAGCGACACAGGATTCGGAATGTGGGCCGGAACTGCAATAAACGATACAAGCTCTGTAGTTGCTGCCGGAGCCTCATGGAGCAGTGCGGCAGGAAATAATACGGCGCTTGCTTTTGCAACAATCGTAAAACTGACGAGAACCCTGATGATTGTTCCTATAACCCTGACACTTGCTGTTTACACTGCTAGAAAAATTTCCAGACAAAAGGCAGCAGCATCCCACAGCGGTGAACCTGCGGAAACAGAAAACAATTTCAGTTTTGCAAAAGTATTCCCTTGGTTTGTTCTAGGTTTTGTACTGACTGCGATCTTAAATACATTCCTTCCTATTCCTGTTTCGGTATCCGAAACTCTTGTTAAAATAGGAAAGTTCATGATAGTTATGGCAATGACTGCAATCGGCCTTAATACAAATTTAAAAAAGCTTCTGACCAATGGTCTGAAGCCTATTTTGCTTGGATTATGCTGTTGGTTTGTAGTTGCCGTCGTATCCCTTATAGTACAGCACTTTATCGGGATGATATAAATTCCTACGGCTTTCCCATAAGCCGTTTTTCCTCTGCCGCTTCATGATTTCTTATATACGCAAGAGCATGAAGCGGTGAGTAAAGTTCCGCCGGCTGAATATGTGAATGCCTTTTTATCCTGCCGTTTTTATCCTTTACGGGAATTGAGTTTTTATGATATAAAGTTATCGGCCGGTCATTATATGAAAAATACCATTCTCCGGCATAAGTCGTTATATACGCCGTACCGCTTTTTATCTCTGCTTTCATATTATATTTGCTGCATAAAGTTCTTATTTTGTCTTCTATTGAATTTGCCCCTTTTGATGATTTGTATGCGGCTTCTTTATATTCATCCTTTAGCCTCTCTTTGATGAGCTTAAATTCACTCTTACTCTCTTCAAGTTCGGCAAGCTCGCTCATAGCTTCAATAGAATAATATCCCCACGCTCCGATATGTATACGAAACTTGTTTTTCATTATGCTGAATAAACGCAGGTCACGTTCGCTAAAAAAAATTATTCTGGGAGTTTCACCTAAATCATAGACTACATCCTCCATTACAGGCTTCCATTTATCCAAAACTATTTTGTCTATATCCCCTGAAAATATTTCGTATTTCTCCGGCTGCTCAAATATATATTCGCTGCTGCCCCTAGGAATGAAATCGTCATCAAGCGAAATAACCGTGAGTTTTTCCGGCAGACTGTGTTTTGACTCTTCTATCTTCTTTATTCCCTTAAAATAAAACAAATAAACCATTTTTAAAATTCCAGTTCTAAAGTTACAGGGCAGTGGTCGCTTCCATAAACATCAGTTAAAATTTCTGCGGACTTCAGATTGTTCTTCAGGCTCTCTGAAACAAGAAAATAATCTATACGCCATCCGGCATTATTTTTCCTTGCATTAAATCTGTAGCTCCACCACGAATACACTCCCTCAAGCTCAGGATAAAAATATCTGAAAGTATCTATAAATCCGGATTCCTGAAGAATACCCATTTTTTCCCTTTCTTCATCGGTAAATCCGGCATTCTTCCTATTTGTCTTAGGATTCTTCAAATCTATCTCTTTAAAGGCAACATTAAAGTCACCGCAAGTCACAACAGGCTTCTTCTTCTCCAGACTCTTAAGGTAATTTCTGAAATCATCCTCCCATTTCATTCTGTAATCGAGACGTTTCAGCTCATTTTGGGAATTGGGCACGTATACATTGACAAGATAGAAGTTTTCATATTCAGCAGTTATAACTCGCCCTTCTTTATCATGTTCTTCCATATCTATACCATATGAAATGCTTAATGGCTCTTCCTTTGTAAAAACAGCCGTTCCCGAATACCCTTTTTTCTCGGCAGAGCACCAGTACTGATTGTATCCTTTTAACGGGACTTCTGCCTGTCCTTCCTGCATCTTTGTCTCCTGTATGCAGATAACATCTGCATTACTGTCTTCGGCAAAATCCAAAAATCCTTTTCCCATTGCAGCTCTTATTCCATTTACATTCCACGATATTAATTTCATATTGTTTTATATCGCCATGAGACGATACTTCCTCCTGATAAAAAATATTGTACAAAAACAGTATACTTTGTCTAAGCGCAATAATCAATAAAATTGCCGCTGTTTTTTTAATTTTAACAAACCATACAAAGACCCGCACCCATCCTCATATACGTACCTCCCTCACGTCTGTAAGAACAAAACAGGTCCCTCTCACAACAGGTGCATCGAGAACTTACGCCGATATTTTCACGACGAACACCTGAAAGTTCAAGCTGCTTGCGGTTTACAGCTTTTATATCTATATAATATTTATTATCTTTTTTAATAACATAATCATCTGTAAAATTCCATTTTGATTTGAATTCTTCATAAACTTCACTGCCTGTTTCAAAACAGCACTGACTTATGCCCGGACCAATGTAAACTTGAATATCTTCAGGATGGCTGCCATATGTTTCCGTCATTTTTCCCACGGTTTTCTGTCCTATTCCTGCTGCTGTTCCTCTCCATCCTGCATGGACCAGCCCTATAGCTTTACTTCTGTAATCCCAAAAGTAAAGAGGCAGACAATCCGCATGAACAGTAGTCAAAAGCACGTTTTTAAGATTTGTCACAACCCCATCCGTCTGCGGAATAACCACAGATTTCATTTCGGAAAGCCTCTGTCTCGGCTTCGCATATTTAACTATCTTCTCGTCTATGACAGCAACATGTGTCTTATGAACCTGTCCGGGCCATACCAAAACCGTCTTATCAAGTCCAAGCTCTTTAAATATATTGATATTATTGTAAGGTGACCCTTTCACAGCTCCATATTTTAACGAAAAAAATCCTCTGACTTCCGGGGATTCTTCAAAAATTTCCATATACTCCTTACTCATGCAATAAAACCTTTCCCAATCCTTCACATCCTGCCGCAACATCATCATAGGTATCATCAAAATTCCCTGTATACCATGGATCCGCTATACTTCTGTCCTCTCCTGCAAAATCCAAAAGCTTATGTACCTTATTCTTTGAATCTCCACCCGCAATCTTTAATATATTTCTAACGTTAGCATCATCCATGCCTATTATATAATCAAATTTTTTGTAATCTCTCGCAGTCATTCGTCTGGCATGCCTTTTAGTATAAGGAATGCCATTCTCTCTTAGTTTTTTCTTAGTGCCGGGATGAATATCACTTCCGATTTCTTCCGTACTTGTGGCAGCTGATTCTATGTAAAACTGTTCCGCCATACCGGCCTTATCAACCATATCACGGAATATAAACTCCGCCATCGTGCTGCGGCAAATGTTGCCGTGGCAGATAAATAATACCTTTATCATATTTAGAATTCCTCCTTAAATCATTGCTTTTCTTTGTATTTACAGGCTTTCCGCAGATTCTTGAATTTGTCGTTCTTCACGAATCTTCTTATAAATTCTCATGTTTTGGCAGTCAAAAGTTGTAAAATAAATAGTGTTTTATCATGTAAAAACACATCAAGTATATTATTTATTTTTTTCAAAATCTCAGTTTCCAATTCTTTCCTAATTTGCTTAAAATCTAATTCCTTAATTTTTTTTACCCTTACATCTGCGTTTAAATATCCATTATCCAAAAGTTTTTGATTTTTACATACGTCATTAATACTCATTTGATGAATTGAAATCGTATAATCATTTACTATAACAAAAGCTTTTACTGGATTAATTTGCATGGCATCATTGATGCCATTATCCGCAGTTCCATAGTACGAAAGAATAACTTGCTCTGTATTTTTCATATTTTTTATTAACATTATCTGTTCCACCAGACTAATATGATAAATATCCCATGCAACATTTAAGATACTTTTTATTACATCATCATTGCTTTTTATTTTTTTAAATACTCTATGGGTTCTATTATCATCCATTATATATAAAGATAATATTACAATTTCTCTTTCTAAATAACAATTCAATACATCTAAACAATATTTTATAAATATATCAACTTTTTTGTTTTTTTCTGAACTATCGTATGTTTTTATTAAATATGCTTTCATAATACAGCAACATATTATATTAAATTGTTCTAAATTTTCATTTACTTGAGCAAGTGCCATATCATGTATTTGTTTTATTCTCAGATAATCGTTTTCCGTTAAATAAATATTTTCCATATCCTTAATATTATCTAACTTCACAAAAGATATTATCATTTCTGAAAGAATTCTCAAATCAATCTTGGTTCGCACTCTTTCCATAAGTGCCGTTGTTATCTCAATTTCAAATCCTTTATCTTTTAAATAACTAAAATAATTTAAAAACTCATTTTCATCAATATTTATTTTACGCCCCATCATTACTTTGTTTAAATATGTAAGAATGTTTAAATCTAAATCGATTATTTTACCAACACAAACAAATTTTTTTCTAAAAGATGTCTAGAATCCAAAATCCATGTTTTGGTATAATCTCCTATCCCAAAAATCCCGCACTTTCCTATCTTCTTATTTGCTACAGAATCACCGAAATTCGAGCATTCTTCATCAAACAAAAATATCCTACAATCGTTTAATATGGGATTATATATCTTGAATTTTTCTATTTTTTTATTGTATTTGAGGATTGCATAATATCAATTATAGCCATTCTTTTATATTCGTTCATTTCTTATCTCATATCACCTGTCTACACTAATTTCATTTATAATTTTTCATACATAAAATTCATCATACTAAAAATATATCTATATTCGTCATTCCGTTATTTTTCAATCTGATTTTCTTGACGTATCCAAGTTCTGTTTCCTGTACTTCTTCAAAATATCGAATTGATACTTTAGAAATCCGTTTACTTAATACTCAATCATAAAATAATCCAAATACGTCTTATACTTATCTTGCGCGGTCAAACAAGTATCTGTCAGATAGCCTTTTTCATTATTCCATTCTTTCAATCCACGATAGTAGAATATTTTCAAATTATCTTCGATGATGAACGGAACAATGTTATATTTTAAACACTCCTTAAACATAATCAGTCTGCCCAATCGACCATTGCCATCCTGAAAAGGATGAATTCGCTCAAACTTTACATGAAAATCCAAAATGTCTTCAAATGTCTTTTCTTCTTTGCCATTATATTCCGCAAGCAACCTCTTCATCTCACATGATACTTCTTTAGGAAGAGCTGTCTCTATGCCACCTACTTCATTGGGTAACCTTTTATAATCGCCGACAGCAAACCAATCTTTTCTTGAATCACTTGTGCCGTTTTTCAAGGTCAAGTGAAGTTCTTTGATAAATTTCTCTGTCAGTACGGTTTTTGCGTTATCAATAATCATATCTATACAACGAAAATGATTGGTTGTTTCGATTATATCATCCACATTGACAACTTCATTTTCTATACCGATGGTATTGGTTTCAAAGATATATCTTGTCTGATCATGGGTCAAACGGCTACCCTCAATATGATTGGAATTGTATGTCAAATCAATTTGCGTCTTATGATAAATCCCACCGGGATACTTGCTTTTCCTTTGCTCCCGCATAATATCCAAAAGGGTTATAGGTTGTTCTTTCCTTTTATTGACTCTCTCAGGTTTTACTGCATTTGCAGGAATATTCCAAGTCTTTCCGGTAAGGTATGCTCCCTTTACACGCCCATGAGCACAGTAATTACGAACACTTCGTTCTGATATATTCCACTTTTTTGCTATTTCGGCAACTGAAAGATACAGCATTTATTCCCCTCCACTATACAACAAATCATTAATTGCAATAATTGTTGTATAGTATACCATATTATCGGCAATAAATTCAATAATTCATTTTGAGCGTTTTTATTTTTTGCCATTAGAAAAATTTATTATAATCATTTTTCTGTTTTTCTTCACTTGCTTAAATTTTTACTAGATTTTGAGGTTCAAACAAAATTTCTTAATAACTCTTCAAAGTTTACCTCCCATCTTAATCTATACATAATTTCACAAAATTTAACTTTTATTATGAGCAAATAAAAATTACTTCTTCAATCACCGCTCTCTATTATATCTTTAACTTCTTGCATCGGAGATTTTATCGTTTTAACGCTTTTTAATAATTTTTTATAAAAGGTTTTCACATCTATGTCTTGTAATATGTAACGTATTTGACTATTATCAAGCGCAATTTGAAATAAAATTTCTTTCTCTTCAAATGACCACTCATCAATATTTTGCAATTCGCTAATAACAGTATGCGTACTTGCAAAGCTTTTACTATTTTCTAAGGCAATAAGCAAATCTGTCTTTTTTCTTTCTTCTTCATTACTTTTTTTATCTTCCTTAATTCTTTCTAATTTATATTTATAATGAATTGTTTCCAGAGCCTCATTTGCTGCAGTTCGATCAATAATTGCTTTTACTAGAAAGTCTATTTCTGTCTCTTCTTTGTAATCGGCTGGAACAAAATATTTAATCCTCATGTCACGCATCATTTTATAAACTTTAGCCTTATCCATGTTTTCCGCATTATAAACACCGATAGAATGCCCACCATAAGAATTAACAATTTTCATACATGGTATATCAGTATCACTATCTCCTATATAAATCATATTACGAAAAGGAACTCTCATTTCTTCTGGAGAAAATGGCTCATTTACAGCAGGATCATTAATATCCAAGACCCCTTTCTCTATTCTAAACAAAAACTGTGTTTTATTAGTGTAATTTACAACTTGAGCTGGCCATGTTGCTACTCCTTTTTCATTGTAATAAAATGAGCTAGCATAAATTTTTTCAAATACTCCGGATTTGGCCACCGAAGTTCCTTCAATCATTTCTTTTAAACCAGAAGAAATAATATAATGTTCTACAATAACTCCTTTTTCTCTCCCATATTTACGAATCCGCTCAAACCACTGTTCTACACCTGGAAACAATTGTACAGAAGCACCATATTCCTCCAATTTTTCTTTAGTAAATAAAACTTTGCCTTCTGACTCCTGTTTCATTGTATACATATATGCAAGATTCTGATCCATCCCATTATCAGTAGCAAGAGAATTTGACTTTTGCCAAAATTCAGAAACATCATATTCAACTGATTGAATATACCCCTGCGCCTGCATGTCATCCGGTGATAATGTTTTATCAAAATCGTAACAAATTGCAACAACAGGGCAACTCTCTTTATATCTTCTTTCATATTCTTTATCCTGCATTGTAAAACCTCCTTCATCAAAAATCTTCCTACATAAACATTCTACAACTTTTTAATTTGTTCACCATTGATTTTACTGACTTTTTCGGAACTTTCCGAGATGATGCCATACACACAAAAAACGCCTCACTGCCAAGCTATCATAGACTGTCCCACATTATAAAGAAAATGCAGCATAATTGCTCCCCATAAGCAGTTCGTCCTTTTATATACCATATCACACAAAAAATGAAGTATCAAAAGGCAGATTACATAAAATGCTGATAAAACTTTAAGGGAAAATCCGCCGGCAATAAAATGTGTAGGGTAATGCATGAATACAAACAGAAAAGCAGTTAATAAAGAACATATTATTGTATTTTTTATGAGACCGGTTAATCTGGTCTGTATATATCCTCTGAAAATAATTTCTTCCTGTACTGCCCCTATAATAAATATTATAAATACATTCAAAGACGGAAACTGAAAACCTATTAGTTCACCCTTTACTGCATAAAAATAAATTATAATTGCCGCTATAAAGCAGCAAGCCAAAGCCATTCCTGAAAATAAGCTGTTCCAAAGTTTCCTGCCTGTCAGTCCCACTGAGGTCATCTTTTCCTTTGATAAAAATATAAATATAATCCCGATTATAAGTAAAAATAACGGAAAAATAATCTGTAATACATTAATTACATTCGCATCCAGATTCGTCGTATAAACAAAACCTTGCAAAAATAAAACCGCCATGTAAATAATATAAAGAATTATGGCCTTTATTCCGTCAGCAGTTCTGTAATTCTTTAAGTTTGCAGTATACTCTTTTGATGTAATCATAATTTCACCTCAATAATTTAAATTTTATTTTTTATACAGCTTTCTGCTGAAATACAAATCTGATTATGTTTCGGCAGATTAAAACTTCAATTCACATATCTCCCTCTGCAGCTGTTCCAAAAACTCTGCCGCAGGAATACCGTCCATCTGCGTATGATGGAACTGAAAAGAAAGCTTCAAATTCGTCTTCAGAAATCTCTTCCTGTATCTTCCCCATATAAAAAACGGATTATTATAAATCCCCGCATATATATTAACTGCTCCGTCAATATCATACTTTGCTAAAGATGAAGTTCCCACCACCATATAATCTTCACCCAGATTATATGGCTTGCATTTATAGCTTACCATTCTTGTCAGTTTCATGTAATCTTTATTAAAATGTTCTATGCTTTCAGAAAAAGGTATATCGCATGTATTTATCCCGCCGCCAGAAGTCAAAACTACAGTATTAACAGCAATCTTATCATATTGAACCATTTTCCTGCCTACCGGCAGCAGATAAAATTCCTCCGTCTGCGCAGATACTTTCCCAATACACCAGCACATAAGCATTGTGAATTTATATCCATATCTTCTGCTTAATTTTATAAGATTTGTTACATCCAGTGTTTTAAATATTGTTATCATAGGCATTGGCGCGTCAATCCAAAGCTCATATGCCTCTGCCCTTTTTGTCTTCTCCGGTTCTATTTCTCTCATGCTTCTTTCCTTTCCGATTTTTTATTATAATTATATCATCTTGTATTCTGATTTTCCAAAGAATGAAAATAAGCAGGTCAGTTCTTTTCCCACTAAAAAAGATGAGCCGAACGTATTTCAGCTCATCTTTTATTTTTAACTGTTGTGTTAAGCAGCGATGGTTTTGATAAGCACGATTATAAAGACAACTATAAAGGCTATCGTCTCCACACAAAGCACTAATTTTATGATTTCACATATTTTTTCCCATCTTTCTCCGTACTTAAGCCTGTCTCTGGTTTTTCCGGATATACTTCTAAGCAGTAATATAAGTAATACAACGCCGCATATCAATGCAAAAATAATCAATGCCATTCCGTTTCCGACCTTTCAATAATTTATGTAATGTTAAAATCCTTTCAACAATTAATAATAATATCAAAGGTTTTTGATGATTTCCAGTATTTATTCAATATTCTTTCCTAATATCATCAAAACAACACAATTATTCCTGCTAAAGCTATATTTTATCAAAACTTAATCAAGAATTTTATAATCAAGTTTTACATTATCCTGCTTAAGCTTTATGGCCTTTAGGAACGCCTTAGCCGTATCCATGCAGGTCATTACGGATATTCCCCTTTCGATAGCTTTCCTTCGTACAGGGAAGCTGTCTGTTTCTTTTCTGTTTGCTACCGTAGGCATATTGATAACCATTGCCAGTTTCTCGTCACTGTCACTGCTGTGATTCATAATCCAGCTCTGCGCTGTATCATAATCCATAAGCTCTGCAGGTATATCGTGAGCATTCATAAAATCAATAGTATCATCAGTAACATACATTTTAAATCCTGCTTCCATGTAATCTGTAAGTATATCAGCAGTATACTGGTTTTGCTCCGAATCCTTTAACGTAACAAATATATTGCCTGCAACAGGTATATTCATGCCTGCGCCTACAAAGCCTTTGTAAAGAGCCTTATCCAAGTCTTCATCTATACCGAGAACTTCTCCTGTGGATTTCATTTCAGGTCCCAATGCTATATCCATATCCGTCAGCTTTGCACTTGAAAATACAGGGACTTTAACGGCAAATTCGCTGCTCTTTTTATAAAGGCCGGTGCCGTATTCGCTGTCTTTAAGCTTATGTCCCAGCATAGCGGCTACAGCCAGCTTAACCATAGGAACTCTTGTAACCTTGCTCAGAATAGGAACTGTTCTCGATGCACGCGGATTAACCTCTATAACGTATATTTTCTTTCCATCATATGCATACTGAATATTTACAAGCCCTACCACATTAAGCGCCTTTGATATTCTCTTCGTATAATCCAGCAATGTGTTTTCAACTTCTTCCGTAAGAGAATAGTTAGGATATACGGAAATGCTATCGCCTGAATGAACTCCTGCCCTCTCTATATGTTCCATGATTCCCGGGATGAGTATATCTTCACCATCGGCTATAGCGTCGACTTCTATTTCTTTTCCCTGGATATACTGGTCAATAAGTACAGGATGTTCACTTGAAAGGGATACCGCTTCTTTAAGGTATCTTGTAAGTTCTGCATCGTTGTACACCACCTGCATAGCACGTCCGCCTATAACATATGACGGTCTTACAACAAGCGGATACCCAAGTCTTCTTACTGCCTCAAAGGCTTCTTCTTCCGTTGTAACGGCTAGACCTTCAGGAACTGCTATATCAAGCGAATCCAAAAGGTCGCAGAATTTTTCCCTGTCCTCCGCCAAGTCTATATTGTTAAATGACGTTCCAAGTATGTTTATGCTTCTGCTGTTTAATTTCTCTGCAAGATTCAGTGAAGTCTGTCCTCCGAACTGCAATATTACTCCATAAGGTCTTTCCCTTTTTATGACGTTCATAACATTGTCTATATGAAGAGATTCAAAGTAAAGTTTATCCGAGGTATCAAAGTCCGTACTTACAGTTTCAGGATTATTGTTCATTATGATAGCTTCATATCCTAAATCCTTTATTGCCCAGACGCCCTGTACACAGCAGTAATCAAATTCTATACCCTGACCGATTCTTATAGGACCCGAACCTATTACCAGAATTTTCTCTTCAGGACTTCTCACACTTTCGTCCTCTTCGTCATAGCATGAGTAATAGTAAGGAGTTGCCGCATCGAACTCTCCGCCGCATGTATCAACCATTTTATATACGGGATAAATATCATTATACACACGTATATCCTGAAGCACATCTCTTGAAACACCCGAAAGCTCTATTATATCGCTATCCGTAAATCCTCTGGATTCCGCTTCATAAACCAGCTCTTTTGTAAGCGGTCCTGCCTGCAGTTCTTTTTCCATATCTATGATGCCTTTTATCTTATTCAGGAACCATCTGTCTATCTTCATTATCCTGTAGAGTTCCTCAACATTCATAAGACCTCTTCTCATAACTTCCGCTATACAGAAGATACGTTCATCATCGCAGGCTTTCATCTTTTCTATAAGCTTTTCATCATCAAGCGCTGTTACAAAAGGTATATGAAGTCCATCACATTTTATTTCTATGGATGTAAGCGCTTTGAGCAATGCGCTTTCAAAAGTTCGGCATATGGACATAACCTCTCCTGTCGCTTTCATCTGGGTGCCCAGTCTTCTTGAAGCGGTTCTGAACTTGTCAAAAGGCCATTTAGGGAATTTAACAACCACATAGTCAAGTACCGGTTCAAAACATGCGCTCGTGGTCTTTGTAACGTAATTTGAAAGCTCATCCAGATTGTATCCGAGAGCTATCTTTGCTGCAATTTTAGCAATAGGATAACCTGCTGCTTTTGAAGCAAGGGCTGATGACCTGCTTACTCTTGGATTTACTTCTATAACGATATATTTTCCGTTGTCGGGATTGAGTGCAAACTGCACATTACATCCGCCTTCTATTTCAAGGCTTCTGATTATTTTTATTGATGCGTCTCTCAGCATCTGATATTCTTCATCCCTTAAAGTCTGAGTCGGAGCAACAACTATACTGTCACCTGTATGCACCCCTACCGGGTCAAGATTTTCCATGCTGCATATTATGATACAGTTATCTCTTCCATCACGTATTACTTCGTACTCTATTTCTTTCCAGCCTGCTACTGATTTTTCGAGAAGAATCTGTCCTATGGCGCTGTTTTCCATACCTTTATGGCATAGAGCTTCCAGCTGCTGCATATCCTCCGCAATACCGCCTCCTGTGCCGCCTAAAGTATATGCCGGTCTTATGATTACAGGAAATCCTTCCTCTTCTACAAACTTATAGCATTCCCCCATTGAAGTTGCTATTATGCTGCTCGGTATGGGTTCATCTATTTCCTGCATGAGTTTTTTAAATTCTTCTCTGTCTTCTGCTTTTTTAATGCTTTCTTTATTAATTCCAAGAAGTTCTGTGCCGTATTTTTCCAAAACCCCTTTTTTTTCCAGTTCCATAGCCAAGTTGAGACCTGTCTGTCCTCCGAACCCTGCAAGTATTCCGTCAGGTCTTTCCTTATCTAAAATCTGCTCCAAAGCTTCTTCTGTAAGAGGTTCCATATAAACCTTATCGGCTATTCCTTTATCCGTCATTATCGTTGCCGGATTGCTGTTTACAAGAATGGTTTCTATGCCTTCTTCACGTATAGCCTTGCATGCCTGTGTTCCGGCATAATCGAATTCCGCTGCCTGTCCGATGACGATAGGACCTGAACCTATGATTAATATTTTATTAAGCGATGTTTTCTTAGGCATTGTTCCTGTCCTCCTTCATCAATTTTATAAATTTATCAAATAAATAATCGTTGTCATTAGGCCCCGGTGATGCTTCAGGATGAAACTGCACCGAAAATATAGGCAGGTCTCTGTGTTCCATGCCCTCTACGGTACCATCATTGAGATTAAGATGTGTAACCTCCATACCCTTTAAAATTATGCTTTCATGCTGAACTGCATATCCATGGTTCTGGGAAGTTATGTAAGAACGCTTGGTTTCCTTATCGTAAACTCCGTGATTTCCTCCGCGGTGACCATACTTAAGCTTATATGTCTTTCCGCCCAAAGCTATGGCAAGTATCTGATGTCCCATACATATTCCAAACATGGGAATTTCACTCATTCTTATTATATTTTTAACTTCTTCTATAGCCTCAGTTGCCTCTTCCGGATTGCCCGGACCGTTGGTAAGAAAGATGCCGTCGGGTCTATCTTCAAGAATAGCTTCTGCTTTAGTTCCGTAAGGATATACGGTAAGCCTGCAGTTTCTTGCCTGCAAACATTTTAAAATATTGGATTTCACCCCAAAATCTATAACTGCCACATTTAAAGGTTTATCATTTTCTTTATTTCCGGCAGTTGAATCAAGAACATATTTTTTCTTTGCCGCTGCCTCTTTCATCCAGTTTCCCCTAAGCTGTCCGCTGTCGCAGATTTCTTTTGCCCGGGAAATAGATATTCCCTCCGTACTTATCAAACATTTTACTGTGCCTGATTTTCTTATTCTTTTAGTTATCTGTCTCGTATCAACTCCGAATACTCCCGGCACTTTCTGTTCTCTGAGCCACTGGTCCATAGTTTTAATGCAATGACTGTTTGACGGAGTATCACATAAATCTTTTACAACCAGTCCGAAAGCATGTATCCCGTCCGATTCATTATCTATATCGCTTATTCCGTAATTTCCTATAAGAGGATATGTCATATTTATTATCTGACCTTTATACGATGGGTCTGTAAGTATTTTCTGATATCCGGTCATTGACGTATTGAATACCAGTTCACCAACGGCAGTGCCTTTAAAGCCGAATCCTCTTCCTTTAAAAACAGTTCCGTCTTCCAGATAAATCAAGCCTTCCATTTCTTCCAAAGTTTTAATCATAACTATCTCCGTAATCTCCTTATACATTCAATAAGCGACATTCCTGTCGCTTATAAATAATTATACATTGCTGCAAATGTTTATGCAAGCCTTTAGTTAAGTTTTCTGCTTTTCTTTTACAGTATCAACATTCATATATACCGATGCACCTGTTGCAAGCAGCTTACCTGTATTTTTGCTATACGCTTCACAAGTCAAATGACTTATCCGTCTTCCTGCTGCAATGGCTTTAGCTGTTACCATCATTTTATCACCCACCTGTACAGGACGTATAAATTTAACATCAAGACTTATTGTAGGAGTAAAATTTTTTCCCGCATAAAATCTCGCAAGAGCAGCAACGGTTATATCAAAAGCAGTGCATATTATTCCTCCGTGCAGATGTCCTATTCTGTTAGCTTGCCACGGCTGAACGGGAAATGCAAAAGTCAGGGTTTTGTTTTCAAAAGAGCAGCCTGCATTTTCCGGCTTCATCATACCATTTATAAGGTCTTTTTGCTCTTCATTATTCTCATAAATGGTATTTTGAACATGAGCTTCCAGTTTGACCTGTCCCGACTGACTATCAAAATCCAACAATCATGCACCTCCTTAAAAATTTCTCGTCATTTATAATACTACAGCTTAGATAAACAATCAAATAGAATCGTCTAAATCAACTCCATTATTTTTAAAAACATATTGCCCTGCAATACGCAAAATTAAAGCAAAACTCCGCACATCATCACAATTATGATTTTGCGGAGTTTTATTATCAATTACAAATTATCTATCTGCGTATATTATACGCCCTTCTCTTCTTTCTTTTGGCTCAGGCAGTTCACAGTCCGCATAACCTAAAGAGAGTGCTCCTACGCCTGCAAAATTATCATCAACGCCCCATTTTTTCATTAGAGCCTTGCCTTCTTCCGTCTCGAACATTTCTCTTTCCCTGTGAATCCACCTGGATGCAAGACCTATTGAATGAGCTGCCAGCATCATTGTGTCAAGCACGCAGCTTGCGTCTTCGATATATGTGTTCCTGTCAGTCGGCGCAAATACCAGGATAACTGTAGGCGCGCCATAATAAGGATTTGATGATGCATTCATAACCTCAGCATTCATCTTGACTATCTTGTCCATAGTATCCCGATCCTGCACAACTACCATTACCGGACTTTGAAGCCCTCTTCCGGATGGCGCATAAAGTCCTGCCTCAAGTACAGTATTAAGTTCCTCATCTTTTATCTGCTCATTTTTATATTGTTTTATAGATCTTCTCGTTATAATATTTTTTAAAACTTCATTAGTCATCTATACTATTCTCCTTTCAGTTTTTAATATAGCTTTATTTTAATCCCGAAAACATACTGATGTCAAATAAGATAAATACAGTATATTTATTTTTGCTCAAAATAAAAATTCAAAGCCAAATCAGCCACTTTGTCAGGTGAAGATAAATCTGTACATATCGAATGATTTTCACCTTTCATTATATTTATCTTAAACCCGAACTTCTGCGCAAACCCTTTGGCTGCATCCACAGGAACAACCATATCACAGCTTCCATGCACGAGTTCTATATCGGTTCTGCCATATTTCTCATTATCAAATATCTTAAACAAATCATTCTGCTGTAAATCTTCTAAAAACCCTCTCGGGATTTTAATTCTGTCACCAAGTCCCAAATCAGGTTCAATATAACCTTTCTCATCAAGCTCAGCCATAATTTCAGCATCAGGCTCTGCTCCCTCAGGTCCCAGTACAAGCTCCGGCATGATTACTGCGGCAGACCTGAAAAATGCCTTTCGCCCCTTATGTTTTTTTGTACTGATATAAAGACCTGTGATATATGCTCCGAAACTTGAAGCGAAATAAAAAATTTCAGCATCAGGATAATTAACGGAAACATATTCTTCAACACACGCAAGGCTTTGCTTGCAGCTTTCTATCCTGAGAAGCTCATCTCTAGCCTCTTCTTTTCCATGAGCAGGCTGGTCATATGTCACAACGCCAACACCGCATCCCGGAAATCTCCGAAATAAAAGCTCTGCTGTTGCACAGCTCTTACTGCTGGTGAATCCATGAACCATTATAACCACTGCTTTAGGATTCTCGGGTACTTCCGACAAACACGGAATTATTTTCTTATTATCTTTTACTAACTTAAATTTTTTCATATTTATATAAACTTCCTTCAACTTTTACTATAACTTCTTTAAAAATATTAACATCTATACAATTCACATGTCAATCTACGCATAATAGATATAAGATTTCTGACAAAGCATCAAATTTACTGTTTATCTGTTACAAAAAATCATATCAAAACTTAAATTCTGAAAAAATAGTGTTTTTACAGGTGATATTCAGAATTTTTAACATTATGTAAACCTGCTGTTGCTAATTAAAACAAATTAATCAATATATTTCTTATATTACAGCAATTAAGTTAAAACTAATATCCCGAATTAAAAAATATTGATTATCATTAAGCTATAATTTTCTTCATCCGCTATATTTAAAGACTATTTTCTGAAAATACTTCTCTAAAACAAGACTTTTTCAGAAAATTTTAGTTTACATAAAACCAACGAAATAGAAATAGAAATAGAAATAGAAATAGAAATAGAAATAGAAATAGAAATAGAAATAGAAATAGAAATAGAAA
>CABUXV010000005.1 GCA_902495595.1 uncultured Eubacterium sp.
CTCCGCCTCTTAAATCTTTTATTAACTTTTTTATTCATCTGGTCTTCCTATGCCGTCTCATGCAAACTGCAAATCCGGCGCAAGCCTAAGACAAGCCTGCTCCAAACAGCACGAAAGCCCGCCATTAACGAAAATGCGCGGGCTTCTGTGCGTTATATAAATCCGAATTGAACTGTTCTGATATCAGGCTTTATTATTTACTGCAATATATGCCTGATTTCTGTCATTACTTTATCCCATAGAATCTCATTGCATTTTCCTTCGTCTTAATTGCTACGTCTTCAAATGTCATATTTTTTATTGACCCAACTTTCCTTGCCGTATACTCAACCATAAGAGGAGTATTTCGCTTGCCTCTGAAAGGCTCAGGAGTAAGATAAGGAGAGTCAGTCTCTACAAGGAGAAAATCTATCGGTATCTCTTCGACTACAGCTACAGTCTTTTTATTGTTCTTATACGTTACCGGTCCTGCTATGGATATGGTTCCTCCCAGCTTTACGTACTGTCTCGCCAGCTCCATGCTGCCCGAAAAGCAGTGGAGAAGAACCCTCGCATCATCGCAAAGCTTATCTCCTCCCCCATGGTCCTTTACGTACGACGTGCTGTCGAACCGTTTAGGAAACCAGCTCTTCCGCTCATCAGAAAAAGCGCCTTCCTCTTTGAGAATATCCATGACTTCCTGGTCAGCTTCTCTGGAATGAATCACGATAGGCATCTTCAGTTCATTTGCCAGCTGTATCTGCTTTCTGAACCATTGTCTCTGGATATCCCGCGGCGAATAATCATAGTGAAAATCCAGTCCTATTTCTCCTATTGCTACTGCTTTTTTCTTGCGTGCAAGTCCTTTTATCATGGCAAGCTGCATATCATCCATATCTTTTGTATCATGCGGATGACACCCTACGGCTGCGTAACACCATGAATACTTTGATGCATGGTCAACCGCAAGCTTTGAGCTTTCCAAATCAAATCCTATATCCATTACATAATCAAGAGCAGACTTTTCTATCGCTTCCGCAACGGCCTCCCTTGCCTCATCGGACATATCTTTATTGTTTATATGAGCGTGTGAATCAAACAGCATATCTCTGTCCCTTTCCTTACTCTTTTCTGCTTTCTGCGCTTTTCTTTTATTGCCTACATTACCGGATTTCCGTCTTCTGCATCGGTTCCTACAAATTCCATTGTTTTTCTGCCGTCGGCAATATTATCTGCAAACATAATCATTCCCTTTGATTCCAGCCCTCTGAGTTTTCTAGGCTTGAGGTTTGCAACCACTATAACTTTTCTTCCTACGCATTCTTCCGGTTTGAAACATTCGGCCACACCTGAAATTATCTGTCTCTTTTCCGTTCCCATCTTCACCTGAAAAACCAAAAGTTTATCAGCCTTAGGATGTTTCTCCGCTGACAGTATTGTCCCTACTCTGAAATCTATCTTATCAAAATCGTCAAACTCTATTGCAGGCTTAAGCTCCAGAGGGATGTTCTCGTCACCGCCTTTTTCACCTTTCATTGCCTCCAGCTCTTCCAGTTCTTTTTCTATGTCGAGTCTAGGGAATATAGGTTCGCCTTTCTTTACCTGTTCCCCGTTCATCATTTCAAATTTGAAAGCATCTTCCCATTCCACGTCGGCATACCACAGTCCCAGCTGCTTTCTTATAGCATCGGAAGTGGTGTGCATAAATGGATGAATGAGTATGGAAACTATTCTCAAGGTCTCCGCCAGGTTGTGAAGTACGCTGTCAAGTCTCGGTTTCTGCTCCTCGTCCTTTGCGAGAACCCAAGGCATAGTCTCATCTATATATTTATTGGCTCTTCTTACTACAGTCCATATATCTTCCAGCGCCATATTGAAAGCGAATTTATCCATGTTCGCTTCAACCTTTGACGCTGCGCCAACCGCAATGGTTTTAAGGTCTTCGTCAAACTCGTCCCTTTCATCGGTAAGCGCAGGAACAATTCCTCCGTTATACTTTTCTATCATGGAAACTGTTCTTGACACCAGATTTCCAAGGTCGTTTGCCAAGTCGTAGTTCATTCTCCTGAGCATTACTTCATTGGTGAATACACCGTCCTGTCCGAAAGTATATTCTCTTAAAAGAAAATACTTAAGCGCATCTATTCCATATCTTTCTATAAGCTTAACAGGGTCCACCACATTGCCCTTTGACTTTGACATCTTTCCGCCTTCAAGCAGCAACCATCCGTGACCCAAAACCTGCTTAGGCAGAGGCAGCTGCATGGACATGAGCATAGCCGGCCATATAACGGTATGGAATCTGACGATTTCCTTTCCCACAAGATGCACATTTACAGGCCAGTACTTCTCGTAAAGCTCAGGCTCATCAGGATATCCCAAAGCTGTTATATAGTTTGTAAGCGCATCCAGCCAAACATATATGACATGCTTATCGTCAATAGGCACAGGTATTCCCCAGTCAAAAGTAGACCTGGAAATACATAAATCTTCAAGACCTTGTTTAACAAAAGCTATCATCTCGTTTCTTCTCGTATCAGGCTGAAGAAAATCAGGATTGTTTTCAAAGAGTTCCAAAAGTTTATCCTGATATTTGGAAAGCCTAAAAAAGTATGCTTCCTCCTTGGCTTTTTCCACCGGTCTTCCGCAGTCGGGGCACTTACCGTCCACCAGCTGGCTTTCCGTCCAGAAAGATTCGCATGGAGTGCAGTACATTCCTTCGTACTCGCCTTTGTATATGTCGCCTTTTTCATAAAGCTGCATAAATATCTGCTGAACCCTTTTCACATGCCTTGGTTCGGTAGTCCTTATAAAATCATCATAGGAAATCTCCATGGTTTTCCACAGGTCTTTTATTCCCGCCACTACTCCGTCCACGTATTCCTGAGGAGTAACGCCTTTTTCCTCTGCTATATCCTGTATTTTCTGTCCGTGTTCATCCGTACCTGTTAAAAATCTCACGTCATACCCTGACAAACGTTTGAATCTCGCCATAGCGTCCGCCATAACAGTGCAGTAGGTATGTCCTATATGAAGGTTTGAACTCGGATAATAAATCGGTGTTGTAATGTAATATTTGCCTTTAGATTCTGCCATTTTATCTCATCATTCCTTTCATCTCTGCCGCAGATGAGCGGCAGTAAATAACAGTAAATATCTGTTAGGATAACATTATTTTAAATATCAGTCAACGGACCTCATAAAAAGGGAGCCGCCTCGCTTCGGCTGACGCTTTGGATAAAGAGCGGCGGCCTGTCTCGCTTCTGCTTAAGGTTAAACAAAAAGCGACGGCCTGTCTCGCTTCTTATGAAATTCTAAACAAAAAGCGACGGCTCTTTTCTTTCGCTGTACTGGATTTCCAGTTCTTCCTTGTGATAAAGATATCCCGGGTCGTCAAAATACAATGCTTTCTCAGGACACTTTTTCACACAGCCGCAGCACTTTATACATATGCCGTCCACAACTCCGGGATTTTCCGGCTTTATGGAATCCATTGGACAAATCTCTGCGCATATACCGCATTTGCTGCATTTATCCGCATCAAGTTTCGGGGTCACTTTTAAAATATTGATATGATTGCCTTTTCTGTCCTGTGGTTTGTAATAAGGTCTTACAGGCTCCTGCCCTTCAACTTCTATATGCGCTATTGAGCTTACTTTCTCGTCCATTTCATCCGGATTTCCCTCTGATGCAGATATTGCATCAATCAGTTTTACCGCAATTTTTTCTGCAAATTCATAGATAATATTCATGTCTTTATTATCAGGTCTTCCCGCAGCCAGCTTGTATGAGAAAGAGTGTTCACCTATAAATGCTCCTGCTGCAACCGCTCTGAACCCCTGCTTTTCCAGAATATTACGCAGTTCAATAAGAGCATCGTCAAAATTTCTGTTCCCATACAAAACTATAGGAATGGCAACCGCTCCATTCCCCTGTAAAGTATCAAGAAATTTAAGAAGTACATTTGGCACTCTGCCTGCGATTACAGGAGTTCCAAACACAACTATATCATTTTTGCAAAATGAATATTCCTTACTTCTCGCTTGCTTGGGCGTAAAATTTATATTTTCAGCTTTAACATAATTTACCGCATCGTCAGTCTCTCCGCTAACGCCTGTTTTATGCTCTGTTTCGTCCATCAGCTGCCACAGCTTATAAGCTATTGCGGAGGTAACTTTAGCAGTGGTTCCGGTGCCGCTGAAATACATAGCCCTTATTCTGATTTCCATTTAAATTCTCCTGCTGATTTCCTATGCCTGACTGAATCGTCTGACTTCTGTATAACGTATTATCAGATCCACTATATCTTCGATTTCTATATACCCACTGTCTATGGAAAGGCTGTAGTTCACATGTTCTCCCCATTTTCTGCCTGTGTGATATGAGTAATAGTTTGCCCTGGCTTTGTCTGTATCTTTCATCATTTTTTTAACTTCATCCGCCGGCACACCGTATTCTTCGACAGCGCGTTTTATCTTATCTTTTTCTTCTGCATATATGAAAACATGCGTTGCTTCAGGAAGTCCCCTCAGGATATAATCCGAGCATCTGCCGACTATAACACATGAGCCTTCTTCTGCGATTCCTCTTATCGTATCAAACTGAGCCAAAAAGAATCTCTCGTTCAGAGAAAGACTCTCCGGTCCGTTTTCCCTCGTTCCCATTGCCGAAGCCAGACTATATAAAAAGCTGTTCTTTGCTTTCATTTCCGCATCTTCAATCATATCTTTGCTGAATCCTGATTCTTCTGCAATCCTGTCCAGCAACTGCTTATCGTAGTACGGTACATTTAATTTCTCGGCTAAACGCTTACCTATCAATCTTCCTCCGCTACCAAATTCCCTGCTTATGGTTATTATTTTTTTATCTGTACTCATACTTCCGCCTCCTTAAGGATTTATATATAAAAATATATACTATTTTATTTCATTATATCATATTACAAATTTTCTTATAATTAAATTTATAAATAATAAAGAAAATGATTAAAAAAATATCTCAGATAATAGCTGCCACTGAGCGCTTGTCAAAAGCAAATTCTGAAAAAGCGATGTTTTTATCCTCGATTTTCAGAATTTTTTATTTTATGTAAACCTTGTGTTCCCAACAAAGAACAAATTAATTAGTTTGAACCATGAAATATCAGCATATAAATCATAAAAATTTTTATTTAATATGATTTTATCAAATATATTTCGTATCTTTATTTAATACATGGTATTTTAATAGCTGTTTTCTGAAAATCCCAGTTTAAAAAAGACATTTTTCAGAAAAAATTTGTTTACATAAAACTTTTAGCCGTCAAAAGCCGGATTATGACAATAGAGCGGATAAACAAATCATTTCATTTTAAGATAAACACCTTGTTACAATCAAAAAATTAAAAAAGATGCAGTTCTCTGGAAAACACTTTTAAATCAAAAGTTATTTTCTAAAGCCATCCGCATCTTTCATATTATTTCAGCATTGTTTTTACACTTAGTCAATGTTTAAATTTAGCCGAAAATTTTTCACCATAAGCTTTTCATGGGGTTATATACCAATTGCCTAATTTCCTCATTTGAAGCATCTGTATTTATAAACAGCTATATTTTCTGTTTTCTGTTTATAAGTCCTATATCTTTTCTGTACTGGATACCGTCAAATTTAATTTTTCCGGCATTGGCATACGCTTTCGCCCGCGCTTGCTCATGGGTTTTCCCTAGGGCTGTTACGCCCAGTACACGTCCTCCTGATGTGACTATAGCGTTATCTTTAATTTCGCAGCTTTCGTCACATGATGCACATTTGCTTCCTGTAGGCATCTCTGCCATCTTTGTTCCTGCATGAAAAACGATAACATCTTCATCTACATCGGCAAGACCTGTTATCAGCTTACCCTTTTCATAGCTTCCCGGATATCCTCCCGAAGCCAAAACGACGCATACAGCCTTATCGTCTTTCCACTTTATGTCCACATCTGCCAGTCTGTTTTCTGCAACCGCTTCAAATATATCGAAAAGGTCACTGTCCAGTCTGGCTAGCACGGACTGCGTTTCAGGGTCTCCGAATCTGTTGTTGAATTCAATTACCTTAGGTCCATCCTCAGAAAGCATGAGCCCTATAAAGAGAACGCCTTTAAAATCAAGACCGTCTTCCTTAAATCCTTTCAATGTAGGCTCCAGAATTCTTTCTTTTATCTGCTTTTCAACCTCATCATTAAATAGCAGGCTTGGCGAATACGTTCCCATTCCGCCTGTATTGGGACCCTTATCATCATCGTATACACGCTTATAATCCTGAGCTGATTCCATAGGAATTATGGTGTTTTCATCCACAAAGCAGAGCATTGACGCTTCAACTCCTGTGAGAAATTCTTCTACCACAATTTTATCAGCTGCAGTCCCGAAGACTTTTTCTCCCATCATTTCCTCGATGGCCTTTTTCGCTTCGGCTTCATTCTCTGCAATCACAACGCCTTTGCCTGCTGCAAGTCCATCGGCTTTAAGCACCATTGGGTATCCGAAAATTCCAACGGATTTCATAAGTTCGTCTTTATCCGTGAATTCTCTGTATCCTGCCGTCGGAATATTGTGTTTATCCAAAAATGCCTTTGTAAATGATTTGCTCGCTTCAAGCCGGGAGCATTTTTTGTTGGGGCCGAAAGTCTTTATTCCACGCTCTTCCAACCTGTCAACAATACCCATGGCAAGCGGAACTTCCGGACCTATAACCGCCAAATCTATATTTTCGCAGGTCGCAAAATCACAAATTCCATCTATATCCTCAGCTCCTATGTTCACACACTCTGCTAAACCGGCTATCCCTGCATTTCCGGGAGCGCAGAAAATTTTATCCACCTTGCTGCTCTGCGCCAGCTTCCAGCATATCGCATGCTCTCTTCCGCCGCTTCCTACTACCAATACTTTCATTTGACTACCTCCTGTCTGCCGGCATTAAGCGCCGCTTTCTGCAACTAGTGTTTAAAGTGTCTCTCACCTGTAAACACCATAGCTATCCCCAGTTCATTTGCTTTGTCTATGGATTCCTGGTCTCTGATGGAACCGCCCGGCTGTATTATAGCTGTTATTCCTGCTTTAGCTGCTGCCTCAACACAGTCGCTGAACGGGAAGAATGCATCCGATGCCAGCACTGCTCCCTCTAACGGTTTCTGAGCTTGTCTTATTGCATTCTCCGCAGCCCATATCCTGTTCATCTGTCCCGGTCCTATGCCTAAAGTACCGTTGTCCTTCGCTATTACAATACCGTTTGACTTTATATGTTTTACGACTTTCATTGCCATCTTCATATCTGTCATTTCCGCTTCGGTAGGAGCTTTTTCAGTCACGACCTTTAAATTCTCCTCGTCATAAAGGGTATCATCCGAATCCTGTATAAGCAGTCCGCCGCTCACCTTCTTAATATCTATCTGACCTGCCGGAGCTTTCTTTTCGAGACCTGCGACAATCAAAAGTCTGATATTTTTTTTCTGAGTAAGTATATCAATAGCTTCCTTTGAAAATCCGGGAGCTATAACTATTTCGATGAAAATCTTATTGATTTCTTCTGCCGTAGCTTTATCTATCTGTCTGTTTGCCGCTACAATTCCTCCGAATATCGAAGTAGGGTCGCATTCGTAAGCTTTCATGTATGCCTCATGAATAGTTTCCCCGCAGCCTACTCCGCATGGATTTGCATGTTTTACTGCGACAACCGCAGGCTGCTCAAACTCTTTCAGAGCCATAATTGCACCGTTGGTATCATTTATATTGTTAAAGGAAAGTTCCTTTCCGTGAATCTGCTGAGCTGTTGCAAGAGAACCTTCAAATGGCTGAATTTCCTTGTAGTACGTCGCTTTCTGATGTGGATTTTCTCCGTATCTTAGGTCCTGAAGCTTTTCAAAGGTAAGAGTGACATTATCGGGAAGAGGCGCATTTATCTGTTCTCTCAGATACTGGGAAATCATGGCGTCATATGCTGCCGTATGCTGGAATACCTTGAGCGCCAATCTGTATTTTGTATCGTATGAAACCTTTCCCTCTGCTTTCAACTCTTCCACTACAGCTGTGTAGTCAGAAGGGTCGCATATTACTACTACATCTTTGTGATTCTTGGCAGCTGAACGCAGCATTGTAGGTCCGCCTATATCGATGTTTTCTATTGCTTCGGCTAAAGTCACATCCGGTTTCATGATTGTTTCTTTAAAAGGATAGAGGTTTATTGCAACTATATCTATGGTTTCTATTCCCAGATCTTCAATCTGTTTCATGTGTTCAGGCTTGTCTCTCATTGCAAGAATTCCTCCATGCACAGCAGGGTGCAGAGTTTTCACTCTTCCGTCGAGACACTCCGGAAAACCTGTAACGTCGCTGATTCCCGTAACTTTTATACCGCTTTCCTCGAGTTTCTTATGGGTACCTCCTGTCGAAATAACCTGAACTCCAAGGGCTTCAAGTTCCTTTGCAAATTCCACTACACCATTTTTGTCCGACACACTTATTAATGCTCTCATTTCACTATTCCTTTCCGTTCCAACAATAAGTACAAAGTTTGCACTGGTCAACTCCTATAGCTTCTATAGTGTCCTCCAGATTCTGAAATTTTAAACTGTCAAACTGCAGTATTTTTCTTATCTCTTCAACCATTTCCGCATGTTTTTGAGTCTTGCTGTCTGCGTATTGAGCCAGCAGACTTTCAGGCACTTCATCATCTTTTATACCCTCAAGGTCTCTTATAACTCTTCTTGTAATGAGTTCCAAATCGCTTACGGACCTGGAAAAATTCAAAAATTTACAACCGTACATTATAGGAGGACATGCCGATCTTACGTGTATTTCCTTTGCCCCGTTTTCTATAAGATAGGACACGGTCTCTGAAAGCTGTGTGCCCCTCACTATAGAATCGTCTATAAGTACGAATTTTTTATCCTTTATTATCTGGAATACAGGGACCAGCTTCATCTTGGCAATGAGTTTTCTCGCTTTCTGATTCTGCGGCATGAAACTTCTCGGCCATGTAGGTGTGTATTTTATTAAAGGTCTCGAATAAGGAACTCTCGAGTGGTTGGCATAGCCTAAAGCGTGAGCAATGCCGCTGTCCGGCACTCCTGCCACATAGTCAACATCAAGTTCACCGTCCCTCTTGGCGAGAAGCTCTCCGTTTTTATTTCTCATCAGCTCCACATTTCTTCCCTCGTAGATGGAAGTTGTATATCCGAAATAGGTCCACAGAAAAGAACATATCCTCATGCCTTCCTGAGGTTCCCCAACGGTCTTTTCCTCCTTCGGTGTGATAAATGCAATTTCGGCAGGACCGAGCTCACGTTTGTATTTATATCCTATGTTTATAAACGCAAAGGACTCTGAGGCAGCGCAGTATCCATTTTCTTTCTGCCCTATGATTAGCGGTGTTCTGCCGTATTTATCCCTTGCCGCATAAAGACCGTCCTTTGTCAGTATCAGCATGGTTACAGAACCTTCTATCTTGGCCTGAGCGATTCTTATACCATCGACGATGTCACGTCCGGTGGAAACGAGAGCCGCTACCAGCTCTGTGTTATTGATTCCTCCTCCGCTCATAGTCATAAACTGACTCGGTCTGTCTTTTAGAAGTTCTTTGGCAATCTCTTCTTTATTGTTTATTCGTCCCACTATGGTAATGGCATAGTCTCCCTGTCTTCCGAGAACCGTAAGCGGCTGCGGGTCACCGTCGCTTATGGCTCCTATACCCATATTACCTTTCATTTCTTCTATATCATCTTCGAATTTGCTCCTGAATGGCGAATTCTCAATATTGTGTATGGAACGGTTGAATCCATCTTCCTGTAAAACACAAAGACCGCCTCTCTTAGTCCCCAAATGGGAATGGTAGTCAGTACCGAAAAACAGGTCCATAACACAATCAGTTTTCTTCGCAAAGCCTATTACTCCGCCCATCTATATACACCCTCTTTCTTTGTTCAGTTTATCTATCGCTTTATTAAGACCCTCAGCGAGAATCCTGTGTTCCACGTTTAAAACTCTTGCTGCCAGATCCTGAGGAGTATCGTCTTCCATTACAGGCACCTTCTCCTGTAAGATTATCTCTCCCGTATCAACACCTTCATCCACATAGTGAACCGTAGCTCCGCTCTCCTTTTCTCCTCCCTCTATTACTGCGGTATGCACTCTCATGCCGTAAAAACCTTTGCCGCAGTATTTGGGTATGAGCGACGGATGAATATTGATAATCCTGTTTCTGTATCTTTCTATTATTTCGGCTGACAATACTTTCATGTATCCTGCAAGCACAACTATGTCCGCTTCTGCATCGTCGAGTTCTGCAAGAACCTCCTGCTGGCTCTTTGCCACAGTGCCTTTAATACCGGCTTTTGCTGCTCTTTCAAGAGCAAAGGCGTCTTCTCTGCTGGCTATAACTCTTACAATTTGTGCGCCTGGAATTTCTCCTGCCTGCGCTTTATCTATGAGCGCCTGCAAATTTGTTCCGCCGCCCGATACGAGAACTGCCACATTTACTTTTTTATCCATATGATTATCCTTCAATGTAGTTTAAAACTACTTTTTCGCCTTTATCTTCAACTACTTCTCCGATAATATCGGCGGTTTCTCCCGCCTTTCTCAAAGCCTCAATCGCTGCTTCTGCATCTTTCTCATCTACTATCATCATCATTCCCACACCCATGTTGTAAGTTGCGAACATCTCTTTTCTGTCTATATTTCCGCACTTTTTGATGTATGGGAATATTGCAGGTACTTCCCATGTTCCCACGTCTATTGAAACTGCTGCGTTTTCCGGAAGAATTCTCGGAATATTTTCAAAGAATCCGCCTCCTGTAATGTGGACTATACCTTTTACATCGAATTCAGGCAGCACTGCATCACAGGCATTGGCATATATCTTGGTAGGTCTCAGCAGCGCTTCTCCCAGAGTTTCTCCCAATTCCTCCACGTAATCGGTAACTTTCATATTCATCTTGTCAAAGAAAACTTTTCTCACAAGGGAATATCCATTGCTGTGAATACCGCTTGAAGCAATACCTATTATCTTATTTCCCACAGCAACCTTTTCTCCTGTTATTATCCTGTCTTTATCTGCGATACCAACCGAAAATCCAGCCATATCGTATTCGCCTTCGCCGTAGAAATCAGGCATTTCCGCCGTTTCCCCGCCTACGAGGGCGCTGCCCGATTGTTTGCATCCATCGGCTATGCCTTTTACTATATCGGCTATCTTTTCGGCTTTTACCTTTCCTGTAGCTATATAGTCGAGAAAAAACAGAGGTTTCGCCCCCTGGCAGAGCACGTCGTTTACACACATTGCCACACAGTCGATTCCCACCGTATCGTGTTTATCCATAAGAAATGCGATTTTAAGTTTCGTCCCCACTCCGTCAGTTCCCGATACGAGCACAGGCTGCTTCATTCCTTTTACATCCAGATTGAACAGACTTCCGAAGCTTCCGAGTCCTGTAAGCACATTGTCATTAAAGGTGCCTTTTACATGCTCTTTCATTAAAGATACTGCCCTTTCGCCCTCTTTTGTATCAACGCCGGCGTCTTTATATGTAAGTTTTTTATCTTCCATTGTTTCCTCCGTTAGTCGTTCTTCACTCTTCTGAGAACTTCTGCGTATGTTTCCTCAATTTTCCCCAGGTCCCGTCTGAATCTGTCTTTGTCCATCTTCTCATTGGTTTTCACATCCCAAAGTCTGCAAGTGTCCGGCGATATTTCATCAGCAAGGATTACTTCCCCGTCATAAAGACCGAATTCGATTTTAAAGTCTATGAGCTTAAGCCCTTTATCGAGGAAAAACTCCTTTAGAGTATCGTTTACGACTGCCGCATATTTCTTTATAACTTCAAGCTGCTCTTCCGTTACGAGCTTGAGCGCCAGGGCGTGGGATTCGCACATGAGCGGGTCTCCCAAGTCATCGTTTTTATATGAAGTTTCAAAAGTAGGGCTGTCAAATTCGATGCCCTCTTCAACACCGTATCTCTTGGCAAATGAACCTGCCGATACATTTCTCATAATAACTTCAAGGGGCAGTATTTTTACGGCTTTAACTACGGTTTCTCTGTCGCTTATCTGCTCGATAAAATGAGTCGGCACGCCTTTTTCTTCAAGGAGCTGAAATATTATATTTGTCATCGTATTGTTTACAACACCTTTTCCTACTATCTGCCCCTTTTTTTCTCCGTTAAATGCGGTAGCGTCGTCTTTATAATCTACAATCAGACACTTAGGGTCGTCTGTCTTGAACACTTTCTTTGCTTTGCCTTCGTATAATTGTTCTAACTTCTGCATTTTGATTCCTCCTGTTTAACATCAACCTTTGCATATATTGTTTATATCATTTTACATTTATCCTATTTTCTGTTTTCGCCAAATTCCCTATCGAGAGCTATTATGTCTTCTTCCTGCTTTTTCTTAAAATCCTTAACAGCCTGTCTCAGTTTATCATCTGCCGTACTTAAAATCTGAACGGCAAGTATGGCTGCGTTCTCAGCACCGTCTATGGCAACCGTTGCAACGGGAACACCCTTTGGCATCTGCACTACCGACAGCAGGGAATCCAGACCGTCCATAGTGCTGGATTTCATAGGAAGTCCTATTACCGGCAGCGGCGTTGTCGCAGCCAGAACTCCTGCAAGGTGAGCAGCTTTTCCCGCTGCCGCAATAATTGCGCCGAAACCGTTTTTTTCTGCATTAGCTGCAAATTCCTCAGCCTGTTTAGGTGTTCTGTGGGCTGATATTATTCTTGTTTCATACTCGACTCCAAAATTTTCAAGCATTTTTTCCGCTTTTTCCACTACAGGATAATCGGATTTGCTTCCCATTATTATAGCTACTTTCATAATCTCGCTTACCTCCTCGTTTTCACAGAGCTTTTCTGGCTCTTTATACAAAACATTATTCTGCTATTTATTTAAAATATTTAACGCCGGACTCAAAGATTTTCTGATCCTTTTCACCTAAAACATTCTTATAAAGATTCTTGCCTATTCTCTCCGAATGTCCCATCTTGCCGAGAATTCTTCCGTCAGGGGATGTTATTCCCTCTATTGCCATGGCTGAACCGTTAGGATTAAAAGATATATCCATGGACGGATTTCCGTCAAAATCAACGTACTGGGTTGCTATCTGTCCGTTTGCAGCAAGTTTTTCAAGAACCTCAGGACTTGCTGTAAATCTTCCTTCCCCGTGAGATACAGGTATAGTAAACACATCATCCGTATTGACTCCCGCAAACCAAGGCGATTTAACCGATGTTATCCTCGTCCTTACAAGGCAGGAAGCATGACGCCCTATCTTGTTGTATGTAAGGGTAGGACTTTCCTCTGTGCCGTCGGCTATTCTGCCCTCATAGGCAAGTCCCAGCTTTATAAGAGCCTGGAATCCATTGCATATTCCGAGCATAAGACCATCTCTTTTTTCCATCAGTTCCGTTACTGCCTCTTTTATTTTAGGATTTTTGAATACAGCCGTAATGAATTTTGCCGAACCGTCAGGTTCATCTCCTCCGGAGAATCCTCCCGGTATCATTATTATCTGGCTCTCTCTTATTTTCTTTTCAAGTTCATCTATGGAATCTTCCAGCTGTGAGGCCGTAAGATTTCTTATAATGTGTATATCTGCTTCCGCTCCGGCTCGTTCAAAAGCTCTTGCTGAATCAAGCTCGCAGTTTGTTCCCGGAAACGCAGGTATTACCACTTTAGGTACGGCAGTCCTGATTACAGGTCCTGCGATGTTTCTTTGCGTAAATACAGGAATATCCACTTTGGTGCTGTCAATTTTTTCTCTGAACTCAGCAGTTCTTACAGGGAATACGCTTTCTACAGGCTCCTGCCATCTTGCTGTAAGTACATCCAAATCTTCTGCATCGCCATTTACCGTAAGTGTTTTATCATCTGTCGTTTTTCCTATGATTACATGAGCTGTACCTTCAAGAAGCTGCTCTGCCTGATCTTTCGCTGCAATTTCGACTACCAGAGAACCGAACATAGGAGACAGAATATCTCCCTCTGCTGTTATGTCTGCGCCTATTTTATTTCCCGCTGCCATCTTGAGAAGGGTTATGTAAAGACCGCCTCTGCCTATGGCATTTGCCGCCAAAATCTTCCCTGCTTCAACAAGACTTCTGAATTTCAGCAGATTGTTTCTGTAAACTTCAAAGTCTATGATACCGTCTTTTCCTACAGGAGCCGTTATCACAGCAAGCGTGCTGTCTTCTCTTTTGAATTCAGTTGACAGAACTTCCTCTGCATCTATGCTTGTAATGGCAAAAGATGCCAAAGTAGGAGGAACGTCTATATCCATAAAGGTTCCTGACATACTGTCTTTACCGCCTATAGCCGGAATTTCGAGTTCTTTTTGAACTTTCAGCGCTCCCAAAAGCGCCGCCATAGGCTTGCCCCATCTGTAAGCATCTTCTCCCAGCTTTTCAAAGTATTCCTGGAAAGTCAGTCTTATCTTTCTGTAATCTCCGCCCATAGCTGCTATCTTTGTAACTGAATCAACTACTGCATAAAGAGCTCCGTGAAACGGACTTTTTACGGCGATTTCAGGGTCAAAACCATAACTCATTATAGTTGCTGTTTCCGTTTCGCCTTTTACCACCGGAAGTTTTGCCGCCATTCCTGCTGCCGGTGAAAGCTGATACTTTCCTCCAAGCGGCATGAGCACTGTTGCTGCGCCTATGGTACTGTCAAATCTTTCTATAAGTCCTTTCTTGCTGCAGCAGTTAAGATCCGATATAAGCTCTTCCTTTGTCTTCGTTTCCTTTAATATTTCAGTGAAATTTTCCATATCTTTCGTTTCGGCCGGAGCTTTTGCCCATACTTTTGCGAACTGCTGGGCGCCGTTGGTATTCAGAAAATCTCTGCTTAAATCAAGAATACACTTTTCTCTCCAGTACATTCTGACTCTGTTGGTATCTGTAACTTTCGCTACCGTCGTAGCTTCAAGGTTTTCTTCCTCTGCATATCTTATGAATTCAGCTTCCTTATCGGCTTCCACAACTACGGCCATTCTTTCCTGAGACTCTGAAATCGCCAGTTCCGTGCCGTCAAGGCCTTCGTACTTTTTAGGAACGAGATCCAGATTTATTTCAAGTCCGTCAGCCAGTTCTCCTATGGCTACAGAAACGCCGCCTGCTCCGAAATCGTTGCACCTTTTTATCAGCGTAGCAACTTCTTTTCTCCTGAACATCCTCTGAATATTTCTCTCTACAGGCGGATTGCCTTTCTGCACTTCTGCGCCGCACTGGTTTATGGATTCCTCCGTATGCTCTTTTGAAGAGCCTGTAGCTCCGCCGCAGCCGTCTCTTCCTGTCCTGCCGCCTACGAGTATGATAACATCGCCTTTCTTGGGCACTTTTCTTATGACATGGTCCGCCGGCGCCGCTCCCACTACTGCTCCGATTTCCATTCGCTTTGCAACATAGTCCTTATGATAAACTTCATCCACAAGACCTGTCGCAAGTCCTATCTGATTTCCGTAGGAACTGTATCCGTGAGCGGCTTCCTGGGTTATCTTCCTCTGAGGCAGTTTGCCTGAAAGAGTTTCTTCTATAGGGGCTGTCGGGTCTGCTGCTCCTGTAACTCTCATTGCCTGATATACATAAACTCTGCCTGAAAGAGGGTCTCTTATAGCTCCTCCCAGGCATGTTGCCGCGCCTCCGAAAGGTTCTATCTCCGTCGGATGATTATGGGTCTCATTTTTGAACATAACAAGCCAGTCTTCTTCTTTTCCGTCTATTTTGGCTTTTACCTTTATGCTGCACGCATTTATCTCTTCCGACTCGTCAAGATTGTCCACTTTATCGTGTTTCTTAAGATATTTAGCGCCTATACACGCCATATCCATAAGGCAAAGATTTTTATCTCTGTCTCCGTACACATCTGCTCTCATATCCATATACTGAGCGAATGCCTGTTTTACAATTTCTCCGTAAGGGCTGTCCTCAAACTGAATATCTTCCAACGTTGTATTAAAAGTTGTGTGCCTGCAATGGTCGGACCAGTAAGTGTCTATTACTTTCAGCTCAGTCATGGTAGGGTCACGGTCTTCCGTGCCTTGATAATATTTTTGAACGAATTTTATGTCTTCGCTGCTCATGGCAAAGCCCATTTCTTTTCTGTAGGTTTCAAGAGCTTCTTCCGTCATTGTTCGGAATCCGTCTATTACTGCCACATCATCGGGAGTTTCAGTCTCCAGCTTTAGATTATCCGGCTTTTCATTTGCCGCTATCTGTGAATCAACAGGATTTACGCAATAGTTTTTTACCGCCTCCGTCTGATGAGAATTGAGTCTTCCCTCCAGCACTATTACTCTGGCGAACTTTACAATGGGCTCTGCGCTGCCGTTCATAAGTTTTATGCACTGAGCCGCCGAATCCGCACGCTGGTCATACTGGCCCGGCAGATATTCAACAGCAAAAAAAATTGCAGAACTTATATCTTTAGGCATTATCTCTTCGTAGATAGTGTCTATCGCAGGTTCTGCAAATACAGTGAATTTCGCCGCCTCATAGGTAGCGTCATCTATACCATCAATATCATAACGGTTTAAAATCCTTACTCCCGTCAGTTTCTTAAGGTGCAGGTCATCTCTGATGCTGCTGAAAAGCCCTGATGCTTCCACATCAAAACCCTTTTTCTTTTCAACGTAAATCCTTCTTACCATTGATGTTGTCCTTTCTTCTTTTCTATCCTTAAAAATATATTTTTATTCATGCAAATTGTTAACCACATAGCTTCTTTAATGTTAGCACTTTCGGCAAGTATTATCAATATTTTTCGGATAAATTCTTTGAAATTTGAACGTTTTACGAACTATATTGCGAGGTTTGCGCTATTATAGTTCGTGTTTAAAATTTTACTATATTGAAAAAATGATTTTCAAAAACCTAAAACTCATAACTTTATATCCTGTTAAGATATTATTACACATTACATTATAATAGAAAAGAGCCGATTACTCGGCTCTTTTCTCTATGATTAAACGTAACATCAACCTGAATTCTTTATTTTGTTCTTTTAAAGATTTTTACTGTTTCCCCTTTTTCTTCTGTACAATACGACTATAGCAATTAAACTCATTGCAGAAGCAGCAAGCAAAACAATCCATAACGCAAGATTGCTTGAATCTCCCGTTTTTACATCAATTTCAGATGAATTTTCTTCTGAATTTCCATTTGGATTATTTTTATCAGCTGAGTTGGAAGGTTCAGTTGGATCGCTCGGGTCAACCGTATCTTCGGGATATGTTCCGCTTTCTTTATCTTTATAGGTTGCGGTGACCGTTACGTTCTCATCGGGCATAATAAATGTAGTCGATTCTTTACTCTCTTCTGCAAATTCTACACCGTCTTCACTTACCCATTTATCAAATACCTTTTCTTCGGACGCTTTATCTGCTGTTATCTCTACAGTCTCACCTTCATTATATTTGCCGCTCCCTGTGCCATTTTCAACTGTTACCGTATATTTCAAAGCCGCTTCAACAAGTATATCAAACTTCACTTCAAATCCGCCTTTTGATACTGTTACTTTCGTATATGAAGTATTAAGCACCGTTTCATTTTCAGGCGAAACCGTTATATTCTTATCTTTAAACGCTTCAAAGTTGACCTCTTCGCTGGTATCATTGCTGTATTTAAGAATCACGGAAAGCCCGCTTAAATCCAGTTTTTCACCTTCAGTATAAACAGTTTTATCCGGTTTATTTTTGATTTCAATGCCAGTCAGCCTGACATCCGCTTTAGCGTCTACCGTAACACTAACAGAAGTCTCCAGGGAAATATTGTCCGCGTTGTCCACTCCTTTCGGCAGCGTTACCATTCCTGTTATTGTAAATGTTTGCTCTGTTTCTTTAGATGAATCATATTGGACGCCGTTGAGATTCCACTTAACGTCTGCCTGCATTTCGCCATCGGTTGTCTTAATTATTACCATTTCCGGTAAAGCTATTTTATTAAGAGAAGTTCCGTTCGGTACTCCCGTAATATTCTCCGGCGTTACAATTTCCTTTAAATTAGGATTCTTTTCTTCCGGATCATATTCATCCGGTATCCCATTATTATTATCATCTGCCGCAAAATAGACTGTTACGGTGCAGTTATCTGTAACAGACTCAAGGGTCCATGTTCCTTTGAATTTATTTTCAGCGTCATTATTAGTATACTTAATCTCATTGTTTACTGCTATGGTCTTTAATGCATATCCATCATTTGCCTTAATCGTAAATTCCTGCTTAGAATCTTTCTTTACAGTCGGGTTTTCCGGTGTGATACGGCCACCTTTGTCACCGGCTACTTCTGTCGTAACAGTATAATAGGTATCTTTCACATCAGGGACTTTATCCCCGTCTGTATCATATCCCCATGCTGCATATACCGTGATATCTTTTCCATCGAATTCAACATTCTTTATAATATCCGGTACAGAATCTCCATTTCTATATATTTTTCCATCATCACTGTTTCTCATCCAGCCAATAAAGATTACATCTGTCTGTTTGCCATCATATTCTGCCTTATCATGAGTTGGTATTTCACTTGAAAGCTCATAGCTTTCTCCATCAAACTTCCCCTGTTCTGCCGCCGGAGCATTCTTCCCTCCGTTAGCGTCATAGCTAAGGGTACGGTTGTATTTATCCGGAATATCTCCTCCTTTACTGTCCGCAAATGTAACCGTGATATTATAATCGCTGTCTACGTTAAAAAATGTCCACGCTTTGAATGACTGCCCTTCAGGAAGCTCTGCACCTTTTGTGTTTCTATAAGTTTTCGTCTCACCACTTATAACCTGTCCATCTTCATCCAATTTTTGAATTCTTATAGCGTCTACTGCTTTGCCTTCATTCGGTTTGATATTAAATGTCTTATTTGCCCCTTCTGTTACGGCAACCGTTCCATTTGGATCAATTGTACCGCCTTTCCCGCTAACTTTTGCTGCAATATTATAAGAGGTTTCATTTATATCAGCAGTTCCATCTCCATCGGAATCAATTCCCCATGCCGCGTAAACTTTAGTATCTGCCGCTATATCAACAGAAGAAATTCCAGACGGTCTCTCATCACCCAACTCATAAATTTTAGTATCTTGCTCTTTCGTCCATGATATGAAAGCATACTTTGTTCCCCCTTGTTCTAAACGGGCAGGCCGATTTGTATAGTCCAGCTTATATTCTTTCTGTGCAAGCAGATTTTTTACTGTTTTTGTTGCTGCAGCAATATCATCACCGAAGTATCCGCCGTTTGCATCATATGTCATAGTATAAGTTTCTTCCGAAACATCCGGCTTATCGTCACCGTTTTCATCATAACCCCAGACTGCATATAAAGTTACATCTCTGGCAGGCATGTTATATTTAACTGCATCGCTTTCTGTGCAGTCATAGAAACGCTTCCTGTTATTTTCACCGTCAATAGCTGCATTTTTAACGGTTTCAAAATCTTCTTTATCGTCTTTACCGAAAATTTTATTTACATCTTCCTGCGCTCCATCATACCAGCCAAGAAAGACAACAGCTTTGCCGTCTACATCGCTATGAGCAATATCTCCCGAAGAACTTCCTTCCGCAAGAGAAACCTCGGATTCTCCGTTATAATTTCCACCCTCTGGAACATTTGATACCCTTCCCTTTACTGCGTTCTGGTTATAATTAAGAGAATACGTCACTTTTGCACTGTCAAAATTATTTATTATACTTATCTCTTTATCAAGAGCAGCAGCATCACCTTTTCCCGTATACAATAACTGCCCGATTCTTGCGTTTCCTTCCACGTCATCACTTTCGTAAACAGGTGAATATCCATCTTCCTGAGCCTGTGTAAGCTGCCATGCGGAACCTGCCGGAAGCCCGCTTATCTCCAAACGTTCTCCCTTAGCAAGCTGAATTCTATCTCCGTTTTTTATGTTTCCTGCTTCAGAGCTCTCTTGAGTCCCGGTCTTTGTAATCGTATATTCATAAGAACCTGTAAGCCCTGTGTAGGACTCATCGCTGCCTTCCGTCAGTCCGTAAAGTCCAATAGTATATGTAAATTCTTTATTTTCATCTGCTCCTTCACCTGTAATATCTTTTAAAATTACAGACAGTGAGCCTGTCTGTACATTATCTGTCAGAAGACCGTTGTTTCCAAGGTAAATTGTTACCTTAGCATTTTCCTCAAGATTATACTGAGGATTACGAACCGTAGAGGCTGTTCCTGTCTTGTTTTCAGTCTTATCTGTTTTAACATCGCTGACACGAGACAATTTATTTAATCCGGATTTAATATTAAGTGCGCCATTAACGGCAACCGTATTTTTCTCAAGGTCAGCGGTATTCATTACACGATGATAATCAGTCAGTTTTTCTGCCTCTCCTCCAGATTTTTCCTTGTAGTAATTATGTATATAGAAATACGCGGTATCTTTATCATATTTTGCTGCTTTTCGCAGATTATAAGTTGTACCGTCTATCTGCACCGAATTAGTTCCCGGCTCGATTTTATCAATTTTTTCTTCTATTGCAGCCTCTGTTTTCAAATTCCCCTTGCTGCTATCCAGCACATACAGCGGAGTATTTTCCGTATATTTGTAGAACGCATTTTCTTCCGCAGGGGTAAATACTGCTGTTGTATTTCCTATGTCCTTTTCTTCATCCCATGTAGCCGCATAATAGGAAATTTTTGTATCTACTGTATTTGCAAGAATATATGCATTATCATCTTCATCGAAAAGAACATCCTTATCCTTTTCTACTGAATAAAATAAACGGATCGGATACGCTTTCTTTTTCTCTGCAATAGTATAGCTTGTTTTTCCATTTTCATCAGTACTGCTCTCCACCTTAAGAGTTCTAAGCGGAAGCAGATTTGCAGGAATTTCCCATGTAAGAGTCTGATAGTCCCCTTCCTGTTCTGCTATAAGCTTAATACCCGAAAGATTTGCATCACCATAAACCTCGTTTCCAGTAACATCTCCTTCAAATGTATATTTAGTTACGTTTCCTTCAGCTTCAGATGATACAGCTTTATACTTATTACCTGCAAAAACGATAGTGGGAAGTCCCGAAATACTCATATATGCATTGAGCCTATCCGTAAAAACAAGTTTTCCGCTCTCTCCTCCTGTTCCGGAAGCCCCTTCATCAACATCAGTAGGCATAGAAGGCGCATTATGATTTACATCATCTGCAATTTGGCTGAATATTTCGTCCCAGTTAGCGTTTTCTACTTCATAATACTGGTCGTTATATTCAAATTTATCTATCGTTGCATTATTATTATCGGCTTTGGTAATATTGATGTCATCCCAACCAGTTAAACCGCCTGCATTGCTTCCTGTATGAATTGCAGCAGTGCCATATTTATGATAATCATCAAACTTTTCTTTAAAATAATCTAACGTCCAGCTTGCCGTAGGATTGGTTTTGTCTTCTCCATCATCCTCAAAATTACTCTTAACCGTCTGCGCAGGATCAAGAGATGCATAAGCCAAAGCTTCAGCACCGCTGGAATTTACATTTACTCCAATGGTATAAACTCTTGCCTGTAAATCTCCTTTATCTTCATAATAATGTTTTGTAACCTGTTCTTTCATGTATGCCGCTGTCATGGCCGTTACAAAAGACTGCGCATATCTACTCGTTGCACGATCTCCGACTTCTCCTATCTCAGCATCATCAGACGGATTCACAAAATATTTTGAACCATACTTTGCTTCCCCCTCTGCCATTAAGATTAACGATGGAGCCCGGGTGACTTCCGTATCTCCGACGATTGCTTTTGTATCAGCCGTATTCAAGATATTCATCCCCGTATAAATACCATGCTGAGTATATTTATGAGAATTTATCGTAAGACGCTGAAATGAAGAGTTATGTACCGTTCCATAATCATCAGCTTTTGATGCAGTCATATTAACGGTATCGCCGCTTCTCGTTAAAAAGTTACTGCCTGCTTGATAACTTCCTAAAGGCAGCAGAACGCTTGACTTAGTCGAATAGCCCACAACTGCCACTCTGTTTTGCGGATTTGCACGCATAAGAGTTTTTATAGCATCATTGGCGCCTTCTATCATCTGGTCAATCTTAGTATAACCGCCTGTCCACATACTGTTGGATAGATCCAATACAAACACGGTGTCCGTTGGAACCTTTGTAGTGTCTGTTATATCCGCTGCAGAACCCAATGCTGATAAAGCCACCTGAAATTCAGCACCGGCTTCTTTTTCAATCGTTACATCTTGTCCAATATCTCCTCTTAGAGATATACTCTTATCTGATACTGTTTTGTCCGTCCAAATTCTCCCGATATCTTCAGTAGAAAGGCTTCCTTTTCCAAACACATTATTAAAATCGGTCAAAGTGGAAGAATCTACTGTAACCGATTCAGAACTGCTTGGTGCAGCAAAAGCCGTTCCTAAAGATAAAATCATAACTGCCGTAACAAGTCCAGCTACATATCGTTTTAATCTTTTCATTAGTCCACCTCATCTTAATGTGAATTATATAATTTCATAAAATTAGTGTTTTCATACTCTTAAAATACATTATTAATACAATTACTTTTGCCGTATATACAGCAAAAATTTTTCAGACCATATCACTATCCTCCTTTATCTGCCTATCTATGCAACCTACGTTTTTATTTGCGCGATATAACAGACTTTTTCGTTCTGTTTATGTATTATTGAAATGATAATGTAGACTTTTTCATTCAGATTAAATATAATAAAGAAAGGTATATATCTCAGAAAAAACACTCTGACAATTAGTAAATATTGGTAAAAAAAGAGCGAACGATATAGTCTACATTTTAGTGCAGATTTCGTTCCTGCCCTCGTCATATTTTTTTAATTTTTTAGTAAATTGAACATTTTTATCATCTTCCACGAACCCATCTTAAAAAGGTATCCTGAGAAATTCCCAGCTTATTTGCAGCTTTTCGCGAAGAAATTTTATTGTTTTCCCATTCCTTCTTTAACTCCCAGAACAGTTTGGGAATTTCTTTTCTTGGTCTTCCAAACCGTACTCCTCTAAGTTTTGCAGCAGCAATTCCCTCTTTCTGCCTTTGTCTTATATTTTCCCGCTCAGTCTGCGCTACATAAGACAAAATCTGCAATACCAAATCAGAAATAAAAGTACCCGTTAAATCTTTTCCGCTCCTGCGAGTATCTAAAAGCGGCATATCGAGTACAAGAATATCTGCTTTTTTCTCTTTTGTAATATAACGCCATTGATTCAAAATTTCTTCATAATTACGCCCCAGCCTGTCGATAGATTTAAGCACAAGAATATCATTAGGCTTTAACTTTTTAAGAAGTTTCTTGTATTCCGGACGATTAAAATTTTTTCCACTCATCTTGTCCATATATATATTTGACTTATTAACCGAAAAACCTGACAATGCAATTAATTGCCGGTCTTCGCACTGTTCCTTTGTAGAAACTCGAATATATCCATAAATTGTTGATTTCATCAAAATCCTCCTGTTTATTTTTCATCTGTCATCTTATAATCTGTATTTTTCTATTATGTTGAAAATCAAATCAGATATATTAAATTCAACTAAATGTATGAAAACAAAAAACACTCAAATCATAACAATTATAAAAATATTTCCGAAAGGGGACATATTAAAAATATATACCATGCCTTGGTACAAGAATCTATTGTAAATTTTATAAATTCAAATCCTTACATTTGCCGCTTCGTACCCATATATTTCATAATATCCAGCTTTATGCCACTTCCTATTTGCAAACTAAATAAACTGACATTTACATCGAAAAATGCCTTTACACATTCCGGCCGCTGCTTACTTGATTGACTTTTATATCAATTTGGAGTATCTTAATTCATGTATAAAAGGAGTTACAATCATGTCATTACAATTTTGCTCTTTTGCCAGCGGAAGCAGCGGAAACTGCTACCTGGTAAAAAACGAGGATACAGCTTTATTAATAGATGCAGGTATATCAGGGAAAAAAATCTTTAAGGGACTTGAAGAAACAGGCACTCATCTCGAAAATGTAAAAGGTCTTCTGGTCACCCACGAACACATAGACCATGTGAAAAGCCTGCCTGTAGTAACAAAAAAACTTCCAGATATTAAAGTATACGCCAACGAAGATACATGGAACAGCATTACGCGGCCTGTATCCGAAGATAAAAAAGCCTATTTTACTACGGGCGAAGATTTTTACATAGAAGACTTTCTCATAAGACCCTTTTCCATACCCCACGACGCTGCCGACCCTGTAGGTTTCTCCATATATTGCGGAGGCAGACAGATAAGTATCGTAACAGATGTCGGATTTATAACAGAAAGCATATTTGAAGAAATAGTAGATGCGGACTTGCTTCTTCTTGAAGCAAACCATGAAAAAGAAATACTTCTTATGGGCCCTTATCCTTATTCTCTAAAACGGCGAATACTGGGAGAAACAGGTCATCTCTCCAATGTATCAGCAGGAGAATGCCTGTGTCAGCTCATGGAAGTAAAACAAAAAAAACGCAGAATACTCTTAGGCCATTTGAGCAATGAGAACAATGACCCGTCCGTAGCAATGCTGACAGTAAAAAATACACTGATGGAAAAAAATATATTTGCCGGAAATGACTTGGATTTGGAAGTTGTCCTGCGTGACTGCTGCAGCTGTATTTACGAAGTATAATATATATTAAGAGTAACATGGCAGGAAGTTTTTTCATACTCCCTGCCTTTAATATATCAGGAAGGAATCCCTATGAACATCAATATTTTATGTATAGGCAAACTAAAGGAAAAGTACTGGCAGGAAGCTGTCAGAGAATATTCAAAGCGTCTGGGAAAATACTGCAAACTGACTATTACCGAGCTAAAAGAAAGTCTTCTGCCTGCCAATGCGTCTCCTTTAGATGAAGAAAATGTCAAGATTTCAGAGGGCGAAAACATTTTGAGTAAAATACGCCCCTCTGATTATGTGATAACATTGGAGATACAGGGGAAAAGTCTTTCATCTCCTGAACTGGCTTCAAAAATAGAATCACTTTCCGTCAGTGGAAAGAGCAATATTGTATTTGTCATCGGAGGCTCTCTGGGGCTTTCCGATAACGTAAGCAGCCGCGCTGATTTCAAACTTTCCTTCTCCTCAATGACATTTCCCCATCAGATGATGCGGATAATCCTCCTTGAACAGGTGTACAGAAGTTTTAAAATCATAAGAAACGAGACATATCATAAATAATTGTAAACAGCTTATAAACTCCCGTGATAATCTATCCGGGGATGCAGTATAACCTACGGCAATAGGCAGCAGCACCCCGGTAGATTTAACGATAACGTTTTTCAGGGGTTTAGCGATAACTATTTCTAAAGTTTTGGCGACAATATCTCCCAAGGTTCTGGTGATAATGACCCATCCCGAAGTTTTAACGATAACCACTTCTGAAATTTCAGTTCTAACGTTTCCCAAAGTTTTATGTAAACTTGTTTTTTCTGAAAAACTGCCGGTCTGAGGGCCTATTTTCAGAAAATATCTCCTAAACAGCTCCTTTTTCCCGAAAAAATATAAAATACTTGTTTATATCAAAAATTATTATAATTTATGTACTGTAATGCGCCCTTAAACCGTACTAATTTGTTCAACACTTCCCAGCTCGGTTTACATAAAATTTAAAATTCTGAAAATCATCCTCTGGATTAACCGTTTTTCAGAATTTACGCGGGAAGAGGTTTTCAAATGTGTAACAGCAATCAGCAATCTTATTTTTTAGCTTTTTCGGCCAGTTCCCTGACAGCCTTTACCGTCTCATCAATTTCTCCCTCACTTGTATAAAATCCAGGACACATTCTGATACATCCCATGTCCTCCGTTCCTATAGTTTTATGAGCCATGCCGCTGCAATGAAATCCTGCACGCACTGCAATTCCATACATATCGTTTAACAGCAATGCAGCTTCTTCACAATTATAACCTTTTATATTCATAGCTACGACAGATGTTTTATCATAAGTGTTCTCAGTACCGTACAATGTAACTCCATCAATTTTTTTAAGACCTGACTGAAGTTTTTCCGTCAGCTTACGTTCGTGCTCTGCTATGGCTTCTGCGCCGATTTTATTTATAAATCTTGCAGCTGCGCCAAGTCCTATTATCCCCGGCGAGTTTACTGTTCCCGACTCATATCCCTCAGGAAAATCCTTTGGCTGGATGAGTTCCTTTGATTTGCTTCCGGTTCCTCCAGAAATCAAAGGTTCAATATCTACGCCTTCTCTTATGTAAAGAAATCCGGTTCCTTGAGGGCCCATCATACCTTTATGCCCGGGCACCGCAAGAATATCTATATGATTTTTTCTTACATCCAAATTCATATGCCCTGCACCCTGCGCCCCGTCTACCATAAACAGAATTCCATTTCTCAATGCGACTCTGCCGATTTCCTCCAGCGGCATTTTAGTGCCTGTCACATTTGATGCGGCGGTAATTATTATCATCCTTGTGTTTCCCTTTATTGCGGATTTTACCGCTGATACATCTATCTTTCCTTCTCTGCTGCACTTTATAACTGTAACATCTACATTATCTCTGCCCATTTCCATCAGCGGCCGCATTACAGAATTATGTTCCATGGAAGATGTTATCACATGGTCGCCTTCTTTTAATATTCCCTTTATAGCCATATTGAGAGATTCGGTGCAGTTTTTCGTAAAAATTATCCTGCTTCCATCTTTTATGTTAAACAGTCTTCCTACAGCAAGACGCGCTTTAAATATTTCCTGAGCGGTTCTTGCTGCCATAAAATGTCCCGACCTTCCCGGATTAGCGCAGTAATTTGTCATTGCATCCGCTACAGCATCCACAACCTGACGAGGTTTCGGAAAAGATGTAGCTCCGTTATCCAAATAAATCATAAAATCCTCCCCTGTTTAAATATAACAAAACCGAAAGATAATAAAACCGGCCGCTTTCATTTTAAAACTACGCCACTTATTCTTTCATATCTTCCAGCAACATTCCCTGCATAAAAACGTGGAAATGACTGAATCCAAGATTCCTATTTCCTCATTCAGGCCGCAGGAGCCGATTCTTCGCAAGGTACTTTATTCGATATTCCGCAAATATAGAAAACGATATTTCCTGCATAAAAAATATAGGCAACCTTTTGCATGCCTATATTTAATATATGATTCACTTTTATAAGAAGTTACTACCTCCTCCATTTCCGGTCGGCGATTTTTGCCAGCAAAGATTTCTTTACCGTTATAGCCTTCTCAGGACACATCTCCTGACAGCAGTAACATTTAATACACTTTGAATAATCGTATTGAGCAATTTTGTCTTCCGATAATTTTACAGCCTTGTCTTCTACAGGGCATGATTTCACGCAAATACCGCAGCCTACGCATTTATCAGAGTTTACAACCGGTTTCTTTTCAAGAAAAGGCGCTAAAAATCTTATAGGTTTCAAAACGCCTTTATAGTTCTTGCTTCTCTGAACATCAAATTTCGCATTGCCATATCTTTCATAGGCTTCCTGCGGTGTAATTATCCCTTCCTCTGTAACCACTGAAATATTGCCGTATACTCCTACTCCTCTTTCCTGGCCGCTTACATTTGTCGGCACAAGCTTTGGATCCAAATTTACAAGATGGCAGAATACGGTATCAAGAGCTACAGGGTCTTTTGATACCAATATAAGATTCATCGGTACAGGAGTTCCGGACTGGGGACCATTCCCCTCCATTGCAACTACTCCATCCATAATATGAATTTTTGGCGAAACCAAAAGGTTTAAATCTGCAATCATCTTGCCGAAAACCTCTGCGGTTGGAAATTTAGCATGAGAGGCGCCCTTGTTCACTCCGAATACACATCCAAAAGTATTTTTAACTGCCCCGGTTATTCTCTCCAGCTGGTGAGTCTTCATCTTGCATATATTTATTATGCCGTCAGCTCTTATTATCTCCTCACACAATACAAATTTATCCGCCGTTCTTCCCTCTTCAAATTCCACCTGCACCCCGTGCTCAAAATCGCCAAGGGGAATCCCCAATTCATCTGCCGATTCTTTAATGCCGCATTCTTCGGCTACCTTTTCCACCTTTATCATAGGCATTCCCGGAGAATCACCGTATTTCAGATTTTTATAGCCCGCTTTCTGCAAAGATTTTCCTACCGCTTTAAAGACAGCCGGATGGGTCGTACATGCCTTATCGGGAGTTGTCTTTGCCAGCAGATTGGGTTTCATCACCAGCCGCCCTGTCTTTTCACAGTCGGAAAGAAGCGTTTCCATTCCTCCCAAAAGGTCCGCAGCTTTATTCACAGCATCATCCACTTCCGCCTGTTCATATGAAAAACACCGGACAAGGGCAACCTTCGCCATATTATCAGAAGTTCTGCTTTTCTCCATATCGCAATAAATCCTTTCGCATTTTGCCATTAATCTCTCATCGATATGGCACGCTGCACGCTGAAGATTAAACTCTTCGGCGCTCATCGCCTATCGCCTATTGGCATACTTTCAAAATTGAAAGCTTCCTATACGTTCCGCATAAATTCCCTACAGGCTTCCTCTGTTCTACTGAGTATAAACACCGCTGCCCTTTATGGAAATTTCATCGCCCATAAATGTAGGCTGAGGCTTGAATATCCATTTCACGAAATCTTTGTCACGAGCCATAATCTCTCTTATTTCTCTCATATCCTGCCCCTTGTAGACCTTTTGGTCTGATGCCGCACCCAGCGCCTGGATGTTCAGGCGTCTGCATCCGTACAAAGCTCTGTAAAGGTGATATTTCTGCGTAACCACAACCATGCTTTCCACCTTAAATATATGATTTGCTCTGTACACGGATTCATAAGTTGAAAATCCCGCATGGTCAAGGAATATATCTTCTTTTGGCACTCCTGCATTAACAGCATAGTTTTTCATTGCGTCTACTTCATTATATACTACCTGCCCATTATCCCCCGAAAACAGAAGTTTCGGAGCGACACCCTTTTTATACAGTTCTATGCTGAGATCCAAACGATTTTCAAGCATCTTGCTCGGAGACCCATCTTTATTTACAGCTGCGCCCAAAACCACTATACATTCGGGATTGATACTTTTAAGCCTCTCAATTTCACTATCGGAAACTTCATCTGTTTTTGACTCCACAGATGCTGCTATATTACCCTCTGTACTCTTTATTACAAATAAATTTATTCCCACAACCAGAATAACTGTAAGTACCGCCGCCTTTAAAAGCAGAAGCACCAGTCTTACCGGAAGGCTTTTCTTTTCTCTTCGCTTAATCATAATTATTTATTATATACAGTTTTTATGTGGGTTTAAAGAACTATATATCATATTAATATTTTTGTTTTATTTTATAAATTATTCTCATTTTTATTGTTGACAGGTCACAATATTAGTATTATATTATTTGTGTATCATTGGACTTTAAAAGCTTTTTGATGTAAAATAATATGTAAATAAATTGATAGAAGGAGAAAGCAATGAAATATAATTTTCCAATCGAAAAAACCCAAAATCCCAAAACAAAACCAAATCCCGACACACTGAGATTCGGCACCGAATTTACAGACCATATGTTTGTAATGGACTATGAAGAAGGCAAAGGCTGGCACGACGGAAAAATCGTACCATACGGACCTCTCGTTTTAGACCCGGCAGCAGTTGTCTTTCATTATGCCCAGGAGATGTTTGAGGGACTTAAAGCATATAAGACAGCCGATGGAAAAGTTCAGCTTTTCAGACCTGATATGAATGCGAAGCGAACCAACAGAACCAACGACAGGCTTTGTATTCCTCAGATGGACGAAGAGCTTTATGTAGAAGCTATCAAAGCTCTTGTAAGCGTAGACGCCGACTGGATTCCTCAAAAAGAAGGAACTTCACTTTACATAAGACCTTTTATCATCGCCGACGAACCATTTCTCGGAGTACGCCGTTCAAATCATTATAAATTCATAATAATTCTAAGTCCTGTAGGTCCTTACTATGTGGGCGGTCTGACTCCTACAAAACTTTACGTTGAAGATAAATACGTAAGAGCTACCGACGGCGGTACAGGCGAAGCAAAATGCGGCGGAAATTATGCGGCAAGTCTCAAAGCCCAGGAAGAAGCCCATGCAAAAGGTTATGAACAGATATTATGGCTCGACGGAGTCCACAGAAAATATGTTGAAGAAGTGGGAACGTCAAACGCTTTCTTTGTAATAGGCGACGAAGTTATTACAGCTCCTCTTGACGGAACTATCTTGCCGGGAATTACACGTGATTCCGTAATCGCTATTTTAAAGAAAAAAGGTATAAAGGTTTCAGAAAGAAAACTTGCAATAGATGAAGTCGTTCAGGCATACAAGGACGGTAATTTCAAGGAGATGTTCGCTTCGGGAACAGCAGCCGTTATTTCACCTGTAGGCGAACTTTGCTACAAAGGCGAATCAATGATTATAAACGACAGAGAAATCGGACCTATCGCCCAGGAACTCTATGACACAATTTACGGCATACAGACAGGAACCGTCGCTGATGAAATGGGCTGGACCGTAGAAGTTAAATGAGCAGAAATTAAATAAAAGTATAAATGCAGACAAATATACAAATACCGGACAGAACTTCAAAATTCTGCCCGGTATTTTTTCCCGATAAATTTATTTCTCCAGACTAAATTCCTTTGCCGAAACTCTCAAGGCTTTCCCCTGCAAGACGATAAACGGTCCACTCATCCATGGGCTCAGCTCCAGCGGAAAGATAAAAATCTATACTGCTCTTATTCCAGTCAAGGCACCACCATTCCAGTCTGCCGCACCCTCTTTCCAAGGCAATTTGCGCCAGTTTTCGCAAAAGCGCTTTTCCGTATCCTCTGCCGCGATATTCCGGCATGACAAACAAATCCTCAAGATAAATACCGGCTCGTCCCAAAAATGTAGAGAAGTTATGAAAAAACAGTGCAAAACCAACCTCTCTTCCATTCTCAGACTCATCCTCCAGTACAAATATAACCTCTGCTTTCTGCTTTTCAAATATCCACTCTTCAAGCAGCTCTTCCGTCGCTATAACCTGGTCCAGCATATTCTCATAATCTGCAAGGCTCTTTATGAATTCCAAAATCAGCCCGGTATCCTTCTTTTCTGCAAATCTAAACTTCATAAACACCTCCTGGTATCAATAAGCAACCACTTTCTAAAGACCATTATACCACAGCCGTATCTTTATTTTGCTTCCAGCTTTCTGTAGCACAGAAATATTACAGGACACAAAATCAATACGACCGCCAGATACATCACGGGGAGCAGATTTGCTGCACCTGTCACATTATCCCCGAATCCGTAAAGGTTGAATTTCCCCAGTACGAGGTTCAGCTGTAAAAGCTGGTCAGGCAGAAGTCCCGCTATTTTCCTTATTACAGGAATCGCCGTATCAGGTATATAAGACGGCATGAGAAGCAGTACAAAAGGAATCACAGCCGCCAGTATTGCCGAACGGGTTTTCACCGATATAAGCATTGATATAAGGGATACCGCAAGTGTTCCTATGTATCCTCCCAAAACTATTAAAGCATATGCTTTGACAAAAGTTATATTGTAAATGCTGTACCATTTAACAGCTTCCGTCTGTATCGGACAGCTACCGCCGTCTGCGCCAAGGCAAATCAGAATCACAGCAGTATATATTGCCATTACTGCAATGTAGATAACCGTAACCGTGATAATTGCCGCCTTGAGTTTAGCCCATATCGCTTTGCTTCGCCCATATCTTGAGGAAAAGAAAATCGGATCCGCCTTAAGGGCAAATTCTCCGGAAAAAACTCCTGACATAATAAAGGATAGTATGAGAGCAGTCATAACGAGCAGCATAGGACTTGAACCTAAAAGCTGTTTCCATCCGTCTGCATAATCGTAATTAAAAGGCGTCTTAAGCTCGCTGTATTTTTGCAGAATATAGCTCTGTTCCCCTTCTGTCAGGACTCCTTCACCGCCGCCCTTTGTCCACTGCGCAAATTTCTCGGTTCTGTTTGAATAGAAATCTTCAGCATCGGAAGTCTTTAGAGAGTCAGCCTTGTAATAATCATACTGCCCGTAAGGTACGAAAGATTCTCCAAGCAAATCATATATATCCATTATTCCCTGTTTCCATCCAAAGGCTATATCCTGCTTGACTATATCATCTGAGGTTGCTTCCTTCGTATTGTTTATTCTTGTATTTTCCTTAATCGCTTCTTTTATTTTATCTTCTGTGAGAGTACCTGCCCATTCCTTTTTAGCCTCCCTGAGACTGTGAGCAGCTGAAATCCCCACTTCTCTTTCCCCGTAGCTGTTGACAAAATTCACCTCGGGAGACCTTATAGCAGTCCAGAATACCATAATAAGCACCGCCATCAAAATAAGCACAGCTATTTTATTGCTCGTCTTTGAAAAAATCTTTTTTATCTCAAATAATATCATTATCCTCATCCTCTTTTCTGCCAAAATAATTAAGAAATACATCTTCCAGGTTTAAACGTTCCTCCCGTGCCGACGGGTCAGGGCATGTTCTTGACAAAATTCGTATTTCCGCATTCCCGCCGACAGTTCTTATATTTCCTATCTTGTAATTCTGCATATAAAACCCAACCTGATTCTGCGGAACAACCAGACTCCATACTCTCTGATCCACCTGGGCTGCAATTTCCGATGTGCTTCCCGAATGAATTATCCTGCCGCTTTTCATCAGAAGAATTTCATTGGCTATATATTCTATATCAGAAACTATGTGGGTGGACAGCAGAATTATTCTGTCCCTTGAAAGTTCGCTTATGAGGTTTCTGAATCTTATTCTTTCCTTGGGGTCAAGCCCTGCCGTAGGTTCATCTAAAATGAGAATTTTAGGATTGTTAAGTATGGACTGGGCAATTCCCGCTCTTCGTTTCATTCCCCCTGAAAGTTTCTTCATCTTTCTGTATTGAACTTTCTCAAGCCCTACCATCTTTATGGTATCGCCTACCAGCTTGGAAGCAGCTCCCCTGCCGATTCCCTTTATTGACGCTATATATTTCAAATAATCCCTTACCGTAAAATCAGGATAAAACCCGAACTCCTGCGGAAGATAACCCAGTATTCTCCTGTATTCTCCCTGCATTGCAAAGATATCTTCCCCATTGTACAAAATCCTGCCGCAGGTGGGCTTTAAAAGAGTACAGAGCATTCTCATTATGGTGGTCTTGCCCGCGCCGTTTACTCCTAAAAGTCCGTATACACCCTTTTCCATGTTATATGTGACGTCGTTTACCGCCTTGAATCCATCAAAGGATTTAGTCAAATTTTCCAATCTTAATTCCACGCTTTTTCTACCTCCCAATAGCTGTCGCACTTATTCATAACTTTTCGCAAAACATATACGAGATATATTAAGGCTGCAACACATATTCCCATCCAAGCAGGCGTTGATACCATATCGTATATGGACTCGTCTATTATTACCGCCGTCCAAATACCGGTCCATATAAGAGAGAAGAAAACCGATGCATATTCAGATGAGGCCACTCTGCTGTAAAACGTCCTGAAACAAATACAGCACGTTACAATCATAGGCAGGAAAAACTGTATTGCCATATCTGTAAAACTCACAGATGTGGTCCACAAAATCAATGCGGAGAATACAGCCACAAGAAGACCGTCGACAAAAGCAAACAGCAGCATTCTAGCCGAATATATCTGCCTCAGGCTGTAATATGCCGCGCCTTCTATCTCCATGGAATTGCTGCTGCGGTTTTTCCATATTTCCGGCATTATTATTATCGCAAAGATAGGGGATAAAACTCCCATGCTTCTTCTCACCATGTATTCGCTGTCAGCATTGCACAGAGAAATGTATAACATGACAAGCAGCGCAAACTGTATAATCCACCAGCTTTTTCTGATAAATTTGCTCTGCTGATATAAAAATTCGAAATAACTTCCTCTCTCGATTTCGGCTTCTTTGTAAAAAGCTTCTTTTGCTGCCGCTGCAACCTTATTCATATGTTCCGCTCTTGGCTCTATTTTCATATTGCTTTCTTCTATAATCTTCTTCATGCTATATCCTCCTTTCCAAGTATTGTTCTAAGTTTCTCCTTACCGGTTTTTATTCTGTATTTAACAAGGGGAAGCCCTATTTTAAGAAGCTCTGCAATCTCCCTGGTATTAAGACCGTGGAAATAGTAAAGTATGATAACTTCCCGAATATCTTCCGAAAGCCCGATTACAGCTTTATTCACATCCATCCTCGCCTCGGCATTTTTCATATCATCGCAGATGGCTGCCTCTTCTGCAAGCTCAGTCGTCTTCGCAAGCCGCTCTTTTTCTCTCCTGTTAAAATCTATACATAAATTTCTGGCTATGGTATATAAAAAATTCATCGCTTTTCCGCTGTGTTTGTAACCCGGTAAACTCGCAAAAAACTTTACAAAGGTATCCTGCGTCAGATTTTCGGCATTCTGCCTGTCTGAGCTGTGATAATAACAGTAGTTTAAAATCTTTTCGTAATATTTTCGCACAAAGCTGTCCATGGCATCTTCATCGCCGTTTTTCATTTTTCTTATCAGGAAAAAATCCTTATCCACTGTCCTAATCTCTCCTTTGTCTATGTTTTGAAAGCACTTTCTATTATGTTTAACGCTTGTCGCATTAAAAAAGATAGTAAAAAATAAAATTTTTTTTAAAAATTTCTTGCGCAACAAAAAAGTGTGTAAAACGAAATCCCTTTACACACATTTTCTGTACATTTCAGTATTGGTATTCCCTGCATTCAGAAAGTCTTTGCAATTTCCGAATTACAGCTTTCTCAGCAAATCGACGATCTCAAGCTTTTCCGATGCCGTATCCGCCGCATCCTTTATTACCTTGGCAGGAACTCCGGCAACAACAACTCCGGCAGGAACATCATCAACAACAACTGCGCCTGCCGCAACCACTGCGCCTTTTCCTATGCGGCATCCTTCTAAAACAACTGCATTGGCGCCGATTACAACATCATCTTCAACTACTACAGGCTGAGCGCTCGGCGGCTCTATAACACCTGCCAGAACTGTTCCCGCTCCGATATGACAGTTCTTTCCTACGGTAGCTCTTCCTCCGAGAACAGCCCCCATATCTATCATGGTTCCTTCACCGATAACCGCTCCGATATTTATGACAGCGCCCATCATTATAACAGCGTTATCGCCGATTTCAACTTTATCTCTGATAAATGCGCCCGGCTCTATCCTTGCCTTTATGTTCTTCATATCAAGCAGAGGTATGGCCGAATTTCTGCAATCGTTTTCTACTACGAAGTCTTCAATTTTATCTGCATTATCCTTTAATATAGGCTGGATTACAGCCCAATCTCCGAAGACAATCTTATCTTTATCCCCGAAAACCTGACATCCTGCAAAATCAACAGGAGTTTTTTCTTTAACATAAACTTTTACAGGTGTTTTTTTCTCCGCATTTCCTATAAATTCTATTATTTCTCTTGCTTCCATATGGTACTTTTCTCCTCTTGTGTTTTATTTATTTTACAAGTATATCTATCCGAACAGCACTTCTTCCATGGTGTAAAATCCGGAATTTATCTTCTGAGTAAATTCAGCCGCTTTAAGAGCTCCTGCCGCAAAAATTTTCTTTGAGTTTGCGGTATGCTTTATTTCGAAGATTTCATCGTTTCCTGCAAATATAACCGTATGCTCTCCTGCAATAGTACCGCCTCTTACAGCATGAACGCCTATTTCTCTGCCTCTTCTTCTGTTTCCTTCCCTTCCGAAAATATGCTCGTAAGAACTGCCTGGGTCGACAGCGTCCAAAAGCATTTTCGCTGTTCCGCTTGGCGCATCCAGCTTTTTATTGTGATGCTTTTCCACGATTTCTATATCAAAGGTGTCCTCCAAAACAGGTGTAATTTCTGCAAGAACTCTCTTCATGATATTTATTCCCAGCGAGTAGTTAGCGGAAAATACTACGGGCACCTTGGTTCCCAGCCTTTCTATATCGGAAAGCTGTTCATCGGAAAATCCGGTGGTTGCTATGACAGCCGCGCAGTGATTTTCCTCACAATAGGACTTCAGCATTTCCAGATTGGCAGGATTGCTGAAATCTATAACCACTTCCGCTTCATCTAAATCTGACAGAGTCTGCCCCTTAAGCGGGTCGATAACTCCCGCAAGTTCAAACCCATCTCTTTCTTCAATCATCTGCGACAGTACCGCTCCCATAGCGCCGCCGCCTAAAACTGCTGTTTTCATCTTTTTCCCCTTTACACAAATCTTATATAAGTCCAAGTTTCTTCATTTCTCCGGCAAGAACAGCCTTTGTATCCTCTGCCATAGGGCAAAGAGGCAGTCTGTATCCGCCTACATTAAGACCCATCAGGTTCATCGCTTCCTTTATAGGAATAGGATTTGTTTCGATGAACAGGGAATTTATAAAGTCAAGATACTTTATCTGCATATCCCTTGCTTTCTTCACATCTCCGTTAAGATATGCCATAGCCATATCGTGAGTTTCTCTAGGAAGAATATTTGCCAGAACCGAGATAACGCCTGCGCCTCCCATGGACATAAGCGGAATATTTATATCATCGTTTCCTGAATATACGTTAAAGTTATCGTTTATAAGCTTGGAGAACTGACATACCAAAGACATGTTGCCGCTGGCTTCCTTTATGCCTACGATATTCTTATGCTGACTTATCTCGGCTAATGCCTCGTAAGTTATGGTAACGCCCGTTCTTCCGGGAACATTATACACGTATACAGGAGTATTTACAGCATCTGCCACCTGGGTAAAGTGGTTTACCATACCTGCCTTGCTTGTCTTGTTGTAATAAGGTGTTATTACTAAAAGAGCGTCCGCTCCCATTTTCTCGTACTTAAGACTCTGCTCTATAGCGACCATTGTATTGTTGGAGCCGCTTCCCACGATGATAGGCACTCTGCCCTTTGCCTGTTCGATGGAAATCCTTGCGATTTCATCCTCCTCTGCTAAAGTAAGCGTAGGAGTTTCCGCAGTAGTTCCCAGCGCCAGAATTGCGTCTGTTCCGTTTTCTATATGCCAGTCTATAAGCTCCCTCAGTCTTTTATAATTAACACTTCCATCCTCATTAAAAGGTGTTATAAGCGCTACTATTGATCCTTTTATCATTGTATTTTCTCCTTCCTAACAAAACTCTCCATCCGAAATCCGTACCGACGGACCTTCCATATATACATGATTGTTATCTTTTATTTCTATTTTGAGACTTCCCAGGGGAAGTTTCACCTCCGCAGTATTTCCGCACAAACCTCTCATGTTTGCAGCAACTACTGATGCACAGGCTCCCGTTCCGCAGGCGAGAGTCATACCTACGCCGCGTTCATATGTTATCATCTCCAAAGTCTCATCGTCTATCGGCTTTACAAAATTTACATTTGTTTTTTCCTTAAAAATCTTATGGTTGCAGATTTCCTCGCCTATGGGCTCCACCGCTGAAACATCTACATCATCTGTAAATACAACGGTGTGAATCGTTCCCATAAACAGACTGTCTATATCAACATGACTTCCGTCTTTTAAGGTAATTTTCTGATTGAGAAAATCCTTTCCGGTATAATCCGCTTTCACCGCCTCCGGTGAAAACACAGGACTTCCCATATCGATTTTTACACGGAAAGGCTCCCGGCACACGACATTGACAACCATGTCTCCTGCCAACGTCTTCACCGTATACGAATCTTCCATGTTTATGCCTTTATCGTAACAGTAATTCGCAAAACATCTTATGCCGTTGCCGCACATAGGAGCTCTGCTTCCGTCACAGTTAAAAAACACCATTTCAAGAGCGGGATTCTGCCTGACTACAATCAGTCCGTCCGCTCCTATGCCTATGTTTATATTGCAGACTTTCTCTGCAAATCTGCCATAGTCATCAGAGCTTTCCTCTCCCGGCTGAATATCCATGTAATCTGCAAGGTCTTCCTCTTTTACTATCACAAAATTATTCCCGCACCCGTGATATTTTGAAAACGAAATCATATATACTCCCCTGACTTTATCCAAAGTTTATCTTAAACTATACTATTTTAATCCTATCATTAATTGCGGATAAATGATACAGTTTTTTTAAGTTAATTCAATCCAAGCCGCTCTTAAAGCTGGAATGCTCTGCAAAGGGCTATTGCCGCATTCAGTTTCTGTTCCGTTTCAACGGTTACGGATATTGAGATCTCCGAAGTGGTAATGTGATAATATTTAACATTGTTTTCCGCAAGAGTTTTAAATACCTGCCCCGATACTCCCGGATGAGTCGCCATACCTACTCCCACCAGGGAAATCATTGCCAGGTTGGCTTCCCTGTCTATTACTATCGAATTAAATACTTCCTGTTTTCCCAGTTCCTCAACGAGGGCGTCCCCCTGCTGCGCATCACAGCTGAAAGAAACCGTGCACGTTCCGTCCTGTGCCATCTGCTGGGAAATCATATCCACATTTATTTCAAGCTCGCCTAAAATTCTGAAACATTCCGCCACCGCTTTACCGTCCGACGGTACATTTCTAAGTGTAAATATCGATATTTCATCCTGTATTCCCATTCCGGTAACAGGTGTGTTCTCAACCATGAGATTTTCGTTTATTACCATTTCTTTATTCATGATATATGTTCCTTTGCTCTTATCCTCTTCCAATGACTTGCCTAAAAATAATTTCACGCTGTACTTTTTAGCCAGCTCCACAGCTCTGGTTTCTATTTTATCTGCGCCAAGATGGGTTATTTCCATCATTTCTTCATATGTTATCGCTTTGATTGGTTTTGCCTGCGGATATATTTTAGGGTCTGCCGTATACATACATTCCGCAGTTGTATAAAATTCGCAGTCCCATCCCAGATGGGCAGCTATTCCTACAGCCGTTATATCAGAACCGCCCCTGCCTATGTCAATGATATCTTTCGTCTCGTCGATGCCCTGAAATCCGGCGACTACTGCTACTTTTCCTTCTGAAATGATTTCTTCAACCTTTTCTGTATTTATCTCTTTTATCTGAGCTCCCATATGATAGCCGTCTTCTATGAATCCGCTCTGGCATCCGAGCATGGACTCGGCAGGAACTCCAAAATCGTTTAAAGCTATAGCTAAAAGCGCCGCCGCCTGTTGTTCTCCTGCCGACAGCAGGCCTTCCAGCTCTTTTTTAGGGACATCTTCCCCGGCTTCTTTCGCCATTGCAATCAAGTCTCCTGTCGACTGACCCATGTTGCCGACAACGATTACCATGTTTTCGTACTTCTCTCTTCTGGCAGCAATATGTTCAGCCACCTGGCGAAGCTTTTTCATGGAATAAAGACTTCTGCCGTTGTATTTCTGTACTATATTAATTGTACTCGCCTCCTCACTCTATCTCAAGACTATATTGGTCTTCATAACTTTCTCTTCTTATTACAAGTTTTGCCTCTCCGTCTTTTGCAAATACTACTGCCGGTCTTCCCAGCCTGTTGTAATTGCTTGCCATGGAGTAGCCGTATGCCCCTGTTGAATACATTACGAGCAGGTCGCCTTTCTCAGCTTTTGGCAAAGGTATGTTCTCTATGAGCACATCTCCCGATTCGCAGTTCTTGCCTGCGATACAATACTCTTTATCAGGAGCCGCCCCAAGTTTTTCTGCCAAATCAGCATTGTACTCCGCATTGTAAAGAGCCGGTCTTATATTGTCGCTCATACCTCCGTCTACAAAGATGTACTCCTTATCTCCGCTTCTCTTCATGTCTCCTATGGTATAAAGGGTATATCCCGCTTCCCCCACCATGGCTCTGCCCGGCTCGGTAATAAGCTTGGATATGGAGATGTTTTTTTCCTCAAGGCATTTCTCTGTACATTTTATCATGTCCCGGCACATTTGTCCCAGCAATACAGGATTATCCTCATCAGTATATTTTATACCGAAACCGCCGCCTATGGAAAGCTCTGAATTTTCTATACCATACTCATTTTTCATTCTAAGGAGAAAATCGGTCATGGTATCTATAGCTTTTTCAAAGGAGCTTACATCGACTATCTGGGAACCTATGTGATTGTGAAATCCTCTGTGACTTACATACGGGCTTTCCGAAAGTATCTGAATCATCTTCGAAATACTCTCTTTGTCCTCTATGTGAACTCCGAATTTTGAATCGGGCGCCGATGTCATGATGTATTCATGGGTATGGGCCGATATTCCCGGATTTATTCTTATAAGAGCGTTTACTTTTGTTTTCTTTCGTTTTGCCGCCTCGGCTATCCTTGCGCATTCCGGTACATTATCTATAACAAAATATCCTATGCCGGCATCCATTGCCATATCTATTTCTTCATCGCTCTTATTGTTGCCGTGGAAATAGACTTTTCTCATATCCGCACCTGATTTTTTCACTCCGTAAAGTTCGCCGCCGCTTACAACGTCAAATCCTGTTCCCAAAGATGACAGGAGTCTGAACAAAGTCAGCGAGGAAAACGCTTTGGAAGCATAGACAACTTCCGTATCAAATTTATCCGAAGAAAAGCCTTCAAGAGCGTCCTTTGCCTGAGAGATTATTTTGTTTTCATCGTAGATATAAAGTGGTGTTCCGAATTCGTCCGCCAGCTTTCTGCAGCTTACGCCTCCGATTTGTAAAGTTTCCATTTTTCTGCCTTTCTTTTTCGCTTTTAAAAGGTAGAAAGAAGTGTCTGCAAGATTGAAAATTATAATGATCTAAACGTCCGTTGAGTTGAAAAAAAGCCAGTAAGGCTTTCCCTACTGACTAATATTATCGAATAAATGTCATTAAGGATAGCTCAACTGCTAAACAGATGTTTAGCAGACAGTCATACAGCTATTAACTGTACGCCCACCAAAGCAGCATGCCTGCGGCTTCAGTTCGGCGGAGATTGCCTCAGAGTAAGTCACTGTCCGCCGACTACTTATCTCGTCTTCTGCTCCGCACCTCTACCTTTATTGTATTGTACTGTGGTTAGTATATAAGAAAACATCTTATATTGCAAGCATATTTTGTATAAAAATACATTTTATCTTATCTTCTTCAAATTCTGCGCTATTCACCCGAAAAAACCGCCTGTCACGAGCATCAAAAGATTATTGTCGTATAAAGTTTTCGCAATCATTGAACTGTTAAGCCACTGAACTATTATTTCTGAAATACCCTCCTGCGATATGCTGGCCAGCACCATCATCACCGTCAAAAACACAAATACAAGCAAAATCCCCTCCAAAGCGCCTGCCAGAGCTCCCAGCGCCTTATCTGCAGCAGTAAGTATTCCTCCGCCATACCGCCTGCTGGCAGGTTTAACCACAATTCTGAGAAGAAATCTCGAGGCAGCCATTATAATCAGGAAACTCAGCATTGTAAGAACAACCGAAGAAAGCATATTGGCAAATACCTCCGATGCAGTTTCAATACCAGAGCTGATTCCCCCGCTTATTATATCCGGAAGCCCGCTTACCGTTTCCTCTAAAGCATTAGAAGATCCGGAAAGTTTTCTCAAGATGCCATCTCTTATGGCAATCCCCAAAAAGCCATCGTTTAAAAACAATGCTAAAGGCTTCGCCGCCAAAAAAGAAATTATCATGGCTCCTATCCACCCAAGCGTATGTATGAAAGTATATACAAATCCCCTGAATATACCCTTTGCAATAAACAGAGCCAGAATGCCTATTACCGCTATATCTAAAAACATAAATCTCCAATCTCGTCCTTCTTTTAAATTTAATTAATTTAAATGCGTCCCAACCTTTATCCTGCTCAATGAATAGCGGTCGCTTTTCATTCATATATTACTAGAAAACCTAAAAATTAACAAGGAGGCGCACCATGAAATTTTCTAAAGTTAAGAAAAGCCCTATTTTACTCAGAGAAGAAAACAAAAATTACGCCTTTGACCCCGAAAAAGAAATACGCGGATATGTAAAACTGGAAAAAAACGATAATAAAGGCCTTGTCGTTGCCGTTATGAATAACGTTAAATTCTTTCCAAAGGGCGAATACGTGTACAAATTGCTTTTAGTGGGACAAAAGAACGAGAAGCTTTACTATCACCTAATGGGAAGTATGTCAATGACCGCTTACGGTGATGGAGAGGGCAGCTTCCGGATAAATCCCAAGGACCTTGACGGCTGCGGGATGCCCATATGGAAATTTTCAGCAGCTATTATAGCTGCAATGTCGACACAGAACGGAAGAGAGCCGCTCCATCCTGTCCTCAAAGGTGAATTTTCTCTTCCTAAAGAAGAAGATACTCCAAAGGAAATTCAGCCCAAGGACTACAGTCCCTTTTACAACAAATTCGTTTTGGAAAACTGCATAAATCTTGCAAAAAAGCAGCAGAATTTTGAAAGTATCGTTCCTTTCGGCAAAGATTCCACCAAGGCAACATGGAAAAAAATCACCGATGATTCTTTGTTTCCTATAATATCTCCCGGCTCAAAAGAACCTGTAAAAAAATACCGGCATTTTCTCTATGGCTGGAATAATTCCTATTATTTTCTAGGCGTTCCGGGCAGATTTTTCCAAAACGAACAGCCCGACAAAGGAAACTCCGGATTCGTTTTCTGGCAGCCCATTCTCGGAATGGAAGAAGAACAGCAAGATCCTACAATCCCTTTAGATGAAAGGAGGAAAAATATTTACGGATACTGGATAGCTTCCATAAACAGATATAACGGTCATATTGAGGAAATTCCCTTGATACAGGAATAAAAATGTGCTACCATTGTAAGGTATATGAGAAAGTATATGCAAGAAGCTATTGAGGAAGCTAAAAAAGCTGCTGCAATGGGTGAAGTCCCCGTTGGAGCCGTCATAGTAAAGAGCGGGGAAATTATCGGCAGAGGGCACAACCTGACCGAAACGCTTAAGGACCCTACCGCTCATGCGGAAATCATCGCCATAAGACAGGCTGCCGCCAATCTGGGAGGCTGGAGGCTGACGGACTGCTGTATCTTCGTGACAGCCGAACCATGCAGTATGTGCGCAGGAGCCATAGTGTGGGCGAGAATACAAAAACTTTACATAGGAACCATGGACCCCAAATCGGGTGCATGCGGCTCCGTTTTTAATATTCCTCAGGAAAAAAAGCTTAACCATTTTGTAGAAATAGAAACAGGACTTATGCAGAAAGAATGCAGCTTCTTAATGAAAAACTTTTTTAAACAATTAAGAAAAAAGAAGGCGGAGGAAAAACAGTAATGAAAAGAATAGGTGCATTAGTATGCCTTATGATAATGGCAATATCCATTTTAGCGCCGTCGTGCTTTGCAGATGGAGATTCTGACAAATCAGCAGGCAAGGCCAATTTTAAAATCGAATCATCCACACCAAAAGACGGAGAACAGAATGTATCAGTGGAAAACCTCAGTTTTAAGCTATACTTTGATACGGATATGCTTCCAAAATCAAAGGATGTAAGAAAAGCAAATGAAAAGCAGTTTAAACTGACGGACTCCAAGGGCAAGAAAATACCTATTAAAGTTTATTACAGCCATAAAGAAGAAGGGCTTCTGATGGTGGTTTCCGACGTTATCGATTCAGATATAAAAATTGAAGGAAACAAAAAATATAATTTAACCATAGGCAAAGACCTTCAGTCTGCTGACGGAACTAAAATGGGCGTTTCCCAGACTTTAAAATTTAAAACTTTGGACCAAGCAGGCTCTACCAAAATATATATGATAATGATGGGTGTAATGATTGTCGGTATGATATTCTTTACAAGCAGGAGCGCCAAAAAAGCCATGGAAAAAGAGAAGGAACAGGGAAATAAATCAGAACCTGTTAATCCATACAAAGAAGCAAAGAGAACAGGCAAGTCTGTAGCCGAAATCGTAGAACAGGACAAGAAGAGAAAAGCAAAACAGGCAGAAGCCGCCGCTAAGAAAAAGGCGTATGAGGATAAGATAATAGAAGAAGAACTTGCCAAGGCCAAAGCGGCTTTAAACAAGAGAGTATCTGCTCCTAAACCAATATCCGCAGCCGGCAGCGAATACAAAGTAAAAGTAGTGAAAACACAAAATGCCCAGAAGAAAAAAGGAACTACAAATCCTAAGAATCAAACAGGCAAACAGAAAAACTCAAAAAACAAGAATAAGAAAAAATAAAACTTAATCTCAACAGGTAATTGCAGAAAAGGGGACTGTCGTATTAGTATAAGGCTGATGCGGTAAGTCCCCTTTATTGAATCTGATTTAATAAAATTTCAAGCTGCGCATATTCAGCTCAAATCAAAAATAACCAAAAAGTTTAATTATAATATGCTTATGGATAAAAACCCTTGATATTAGGCTCTTAAAAAATACAAATAACCAAAAGTACCGTGAAACAATGTATTTTGGATAAAAAGTTATCAAAAACCAGACCATAATAGCCGGTTTTTCGACCAAAACATCCGCAAATCAAGCATTATTGGATAATACAACATTGTTTTGCAGCGTAAAACAAACGGTTTTCAACCATAATACCCCTTTATACATTACTTTTGGTTATTTACATTTTCCACAAAACTTTTAGATAATCAAATCTTAATCGTAGTGCAAGGAGGTCTTCTATGAATTCTATAACTTTAAAAGCATTCGCTAAAATAAATCTTACGCTTGATGTTCTCGGAAAACTGCCAAACGGATTTCACCAAGTAGAAATGATAATGCAGCAGATTTCCCTCCACGATGAAGTCTTCATATCCTATGAAGAGGTTTCGGAAGATTCACGGCCAAACACAGATGAAAAATTCCTTATAAAACTTTCCACCAATAGATCTTATCTTCCTGTTGACAGCAGAAACCTTGCATATAAGGCTGCTCAGCTCATGATAAAAAATTTCGGACATTCAGCCGAAAGCGGAAAATTTACCATCAATATAAACAAGAACATCCCCGTTGCCGCAGGACTCGCCGGAGGAAGCAGCAACTGCGCCGCAGTTATACATGGAATAAACAAGCTGTGGAATCTTAAGCTTACTCTCGGTCAGCTGTGCAGTCTTGGCTCTGAACTGGGCTCTGACGTACCTTTCTGTATAATGGGTCAATCTGCTGCCGACGACATATTAAAAGAAGATTTTAAATATGATTCACTTAGCTGCCACTGCGCTCTGGCTTCAGGGACAGGCACCGACCTTAAACCTCTCAAGGGACTTGAATCTTACGTTGTGCTTTCAAAACCTCCTATAAGCGTATCCACCGCCGAAGTATATAAAGGAATTGACTCCGAGGACATTGCAGTAAGACCTGATAATGAGGCAATGATATCCGCCATAAAGGAAAATAATTATAAAGTTGTAGACAAAAATATGGTCAATGTACTTGAAAATTTTACTCTAAAGAGGTATCCTAAAATTGTGTATACAAAGAACAAAATGTCCGATTTATACAATTTAGGTTGCTCAATTATGAGCGGAAGCGGGCCTACTGTATTCTGTCTTTGCCAGGATGCAGCAAAAGCCGAAAATCTGTGCAGTGAAATGCTCAAGATAAATAAGGAAAGCTTTTGGGCCGAAACAACTCGTTGATTCAATTTAATAATGAGGTAAAGTAATGCTTAATTTTGATATCCAAAATCATAGACCTCTTCGCGAAATGGTCTACGAAGAACTGAAAATGCAAATTCTTACAGGTGTTATCGTACCGGGTACCAGGATGATGGAAGTGGAACTTGCCGAAGAGATGGGCGTAAGCCGCACCCCTATAAGAGAAGCTATCCGAAAACTGGAAAAAGAAGGTCTTGTAACCATCGAACCCCGCCGAGGCGCATATGCTTCACAGATTTCTACAGAAGATATGGTGGAAATTCTGGAAGTAAGACAGAACATGGAGGGTCTTGCCGCTTTCTTCGCAGCCTCCAGAATGCAGCCGGAACAAATGGAAGAGCTGAAAAACATATCCACAAAATACAATAAAGCTGTAACCGACCGCGATATGGAAAGCATGATAAAATACGACACACGCTTTCACAGAATAATAGTGGAATCATGTAACAATAAAATTTTAGTCCAGATGATAGAACAGCTTCAGGAACTTGTTCTTAGATTCAGATACATCTACTACGATGATTTTAAGCGTGCAGAAAACATGCCCGAAGAACACTATATGATATTGAGCGCGATAGAAAACAAAGATGCTGACGCCGCAAGAGCTGCGGCAGACCTTCATATAGACAGGCTTAAAGAGCTCATCCTAAGAGAAGGCGTTTAATAATACACGTTAATTTGTAGCAGAACCAATAAAGGTTCTGCTATTATTATATTTAATTAAATACCATTATCATCAAAATCCCCCATATTTCATAAGAAAACCGGCACAGCCGGTTTTCTTTCAGCAGTAAACTTTCCCCTTTTTTCTTCTAAGAACGCCAGTAAAAAGGAGCGCAAAGCGAGTGCAGAAGGAGAAGAAACGCCTGAAAGGCACGTTGATTTTCCGAAAACATCATAAATGCGGGGTTTTATTATGCTGATTTTTCTTTTTCTTTTTTAAAACATGTATATATATTTTTTGCATATATGAATCTTCACCTTAATATGATTAATGAGGGAAAGAAAAAGGAGGTCGCAAAATGACAACATCGCCTTATGATAATCTACCGACAGGTAAAAAAGAATTAGATACACAAAATACAGGATACGAGGAGGTAATCCTTGATACTCAGGAGACCTCTGAAAAACAAGTAAATCAAAATGTATCATCTGCCAAAGACACAAGCAATGATAAAACATCCGCTGTCAGACACACACAGAATCAAACATCGCCGATAAATCAGGCGAAACATGAAAATCTTGAAACACCGTTTTTGCAGAAAATCGCTCAGACAAATCCGTCTGTAGAAATGCCGCCAAAGCCCGAAAGCGTTACGGTATCATCTCAGAGTCCTGACGGTTATACACAAGTCTATGCCGCGCCGGTTCAACAAGATGAAGAAAATCAGACGATGCAAAATTCAGAGGAAAACATTCCGGCATTCAGCCCATCTGCCTCAGAAACATCTGAAGATAAATCCGATTTCAAAGAAGCAGACATACAAGCCTCATCCTCCGACTATAATAAGTCTGAAACAATCAATATTTCCGATTCAGACAGCTCAGCGGAAGAAACTCAGAAATCCGCAAAAGAAGAAACCTTAAAAGCATCCGATGATATTAATAAAAACATCAATTCTGCCGACAGCAAAAAATCCGGCAGTCTTAAATATGTAGAAGTACCTGCATCTTCAATGCCGGTAAAACAGGAAAACCGCGCCGGCTCAGATATACTGAGAACAACTCCTATGGATAAATCCCCGGTATACTCCAAATCTTCTGTTAAAAACAGATGCAGCCTAAGAGAATACATACTTCCCTTTGAAGAATCACTCCTTGTTCCGGACACCATGCCGGATATGGCAGAAATATTCTTTACAGAAGGAAAACTTTCTCTTGTTCAAAACAATAAAGCAAGTTATGAATTCGGCGATACCTTATCAGGTGAAATAACGCTGTACACCGTATACCGTCCGGACAGCAGCTCAGACAGCCCTGTTGACGTTATAAAATCATCCATTCCATTTAAAACCGACAAATGCTGGAGCGGAGACGAGAATTCCACATTCAAGGTAACATTGCTTCTCAAATCCTCAAGAGCAGAATTCATAAACGAAAGAAAATTCGCAGCAAAAGGTGAAATATCCATACGTATTACCGAAATATCAAAAAAAGAACTCAATATATTTAAGAGCATAGACGATACAGATTTTGTAAAACAGGAAAGCACCGTAAGCATAACAGATCTGAATTTTGAAACGGAAGAGCTGGCAGAAATTTCACAGGAAATAAAAATAAACGAAGAACAGCCCGAGCCTGCTAAAATTTTAAAACAGACCATAAATATAGCAGAAGCCCACAAACAGATAACATCCGGAAAACTTGTCATAAATGCAGTTATAAATACACAGATACTTTATATAGGACAGGACGAGGGTGAAAACAAACTTTGCAGTATCACCAATAAGACCGACTTCACACAGTTTATTCTTATAAAAGAAAACACTGATGTAAATCTTATAAAAGCAGATTTTAACAGCGATGATTTAAAGATAAGCATTGATAACAATTCCGGATTTATGCTTGAAGGTCAGGTTCGTATATTGATACAAGGTTATGAAAATAAGGAAGTAGGAATTATTTCAGATGCTTATCATAAGGAGAAAGATATAACTTTTGATATATCCTCCCAATCCGTATCAAACGTGAAAGAAACTTTATCGGGAGAAATATCTGCAAGAGAAGTCATAAATGCAGATGAATCATCCCGCAAACCTCAAACCATCTTATGCGGCAGTCTTCTGCCAGAAAACATTTCAGGAAGACTTGATGGTTCGCGTGTGATAATCGAAGGCTCGCTCCCCGTAAAGATTCTTGCCCTTGATGAAGATGACAGACCTTTTATCATAGAAAGTTCAGTTCCTCTCAGAGGCTCCCTTGACGCGTCATCAAGCAGTGACAAACCGGAAATAGATGTATGGGCATCGGTAAAAGATTTCTGGGTGGATAATATAAACAGCCGCCAGATAGAAGTAAATGTAAGCGTAACCATAGACGTATGGATAAGCTCACAGCAAAACTTTACAACCATCGAAAATATATGTTTTGCAGAAAAACGAGAAACGGAAAAAAGAGTTTCCATGGCAATATACGTAGTCGGAAGACACGACACTCTATGGGATATTGCAAAAAAATACAAAAGCGATATAAATACACTGGCTGAATTCAACCAGATTGATCCTCAGATGTCTCTTCCCGAGGGCATGAAACTGCTCATTGCAAAATAATTTTTAAAATTATGTATAATATTCCAATTCTCCGTAAAGACTTAAGACAAATACAGAAACCTTAAATTGGGAGGGATTGGAAATGAAAAATATTTCTGATGAAAAAAAATGCGTAATTTGTCTTGCTCTGGTAATCATGATGGGGCTGCTGCTTTTCTATACATATGCCGATGACAGCGGAAAAAATCAGCACGAAGGAATTATAAGACTTCACGTAATAGCAAACAGCAACAAGGTTGGGGACCAGGCGCTCAAACTTAAAGTCAGAGACGCGGTAATCGAATATATGGAAGAACAAAAGGACCTGAAAAATGCAGATGAAACAAGAACTTATCTCGCAGGCAACTTGGACCGGTTTGAAAAAATCGCCGAAGGCATTATCGCATCCGAAGGCTATGATTATACCGCCAATGTCGATATGGGAGTCAGGTATATACCTCAGAAAACTTATGGGGATATAACCTTCCCTGCCGGCAACTACGAAGCTCTGAATATAACCATCGGGAGCGGTCAGGGCGAAAACTGGTGGTGCGTTCTGTTTCCTCCTCTGTGCCTGCTCGAAGAAGGCACGGAAAATCTGGATAACATGACTCCGGAAGAAATTGACAAACTGAAAAGCGAAGGACTTTTAACAGAAAGCAGCAGTTCAAATACCACAGGCAGTTCTTCCGGCAGTGATAGTTCTTCCAGCAGCGACAGTTCTTCCGGCAGCGACAGTCTTACAGAAGAACAGGCGCTTCAGCTTAAATGGAAAACCTTAGAGCTTCTAAATAAAAAATAGCATAAAACAACAGCCGAAATAAAAACCCGGCGCTATATGAATACAAAGTATTTAAAAAGGAGACTGCTTAAAAGGCAGCTCCTTTTTTTTCTGTCCGCATTTCTGTCATTACCGCAAATTTTCTTTTTGAAATTTTTTGTATTATATACTAATATTATTATATGTATAAACAGCGAAAAGCCCGGGATTTAAACAATTCTTATACGGCTAAGTTTTATCTCTGCTTATACTGTAAATCCAAAAAGCATGTAAAGAGGTACTGTAAAATGAACGATAATGCGATTCAAGCGAAAAAAAAGGCTATGCTCCTTATGGCTCTCTGCGCTACCATGTGGAGTCTTGGCGGAATATTTATAAAACTGATTTCATGGAGCCCGTTTCTGATAGCCGGCGCAAGAAGCCTGATATCAGCAGGAGTTTTAGGCATATATATGATTTACAGCAAAACGCCGGTGAAGTTCTGCCGGTATTCTTTTGGCGCCGGAATAGGGCTTTCCGCATCTTGCATATTCTTTGTAATGGCAAATAAGCTTACCACAGCGGCCAACGCTATAGTTCTACAATATGCGGCGCCTGTTTTTATACTGCTTATGAGCGCCTTTATTTTCAAACAGAAATTGAGAAAGAAAGAAATAGGAGTAGTGTTCATTACGATGATAGGAATAATACTTTTCTTTTTTGACCAGCTCTCGCCGGGAAATATTCTCGGGAATATATTCGGTATACTGGCAGGAATTTTTCTGGCTCTAATGTTTGTAATGGTAGGTCAGGGAGGCGAAGACGATTCTGTAAGAATGAGCGGAATTCTGCTTGCCCATTGCTTTACCACCGTAATAGGATTTCCTATTGGACTTGCCGCAACCGCTTCAACCACCGGATATGAGATTCTTTATGTTGTAATCCTCGGTATATTCCAGCTGGGAATCCCCTATGTGCTTTACGCTGTGGCATCAAAGAACTGCCCTCCTCTGGCATGCTCTCTTATCGGCATGCTTGAACCACTGTTCAATCCTGTATGGGTAGCCATATTCATCGGAGAAATGCCCGGAATGTTTGCGCTCATAGGGGCTGCCGTAATCATTGCAGTGGTAACATGGTGGTGTGTAAGCGAAAGCAGAAACCCGGAGGGAAAAGACGGTACAAATGACAGTACATCTGATTGCAATTAAACGACGCCTGTATTATACTGTAGAAAATTTACTAAAAGGGGATATCTATGTGCACTAAAATTCTTATCGTGGATGATGAAAAGGAAATAGCTGATTTAATTGAAGTCTATCTTCAAAACGATGGATACCAAGTATTCAAATTTTATAACGGTCAGCAAGCTCTTGCTTTTTTGAAATCGACAACGGTGGATATGGCAATACTGGACGTCATGCTTCCCGATACAGACGGATTCCACATATGTCAGGAAATAAGGAAGCGACATTATTTTCCTATAATAATGCTTACTGCGAAAATTGATGATTCGGATAAAATAATGGGACTCACCCTCGGAGCCGATGATTACATAACAAAACCTTTTAACCCGCTGGAGCTCATGGCAAGAGTTAAAACCCAGCTCAGAAGATATGTACGCTACAACCAAGCTTCTCCACCGCGGGAAGAAACCCTCAGGGAACACGATATAAAGGGGCTTGTAATAAACATGGATACTCACAAATGTACATTGTTCGGCCAGTCTGTTCCTCTGACTCCTCTTGAATTTTCCATCCTCTGGTATCTGTGTGAAAATCGGGGCAGAGTGGTTTCATCAGAGGAGCTGTTTGAAAAAGTATGGGGAGAAAAATATATAGACAACAATAATACGGTAATGGCGCACATAGGCAGACTTCGTGAAAAACTGCATGAGCCTGCGAGAAATCCAAAATTCATAAAAACCGTGTGGGGAGTGGGGTATACCATTGAGAATTAAAAGAAACAAAACTACTGATGAATACCGTCAGCTTAAAACAAAAATATTTACGAGAACTTTGATAATAGTAGCAATTTCTCTTGTATCGGTAATGCTGATATATTCGATTTTCCTCCAGGGCCATTTCGCCAACTTTGTAGTAGGCTCTTTGGAAACATTATTCGGTTTGGAATATTACTCTGCCATAAATATATACGACAGAATCTTCCGGCAGAATATGATGATATTTTTCGCAGTTGCCATCATCCTGGTTTTCTTCATAATACTTAGATTCTACCTGAATCTCTTCACAAAGTATTTTAAAGAAGTAAATGAAAGCATAGATGTTCTCGTAAAAGAAAAAAACGACGATGTGAAGCTGTCACCTGAACTTTCAGCTATAGAAAAAAAGATAAACACCGTAAAACATACTCTGGAAAAACGCACTCTGGAAGCTCAAATTGCCGAACAGAGAAAAAATGATTTGGTTGTATATCTTGCTCACGACCTGAAAACGCCCCTGACATCGGTAATCGGATATCTTACTTTGCTAAGAGACGAAAACGAAATATCAGAGGAATTGAGACAAAAATACCTCTCCATATCTTTAGATAAAGCACAGCGCCTAGAAGACCTTATCAATGAGTTCTTTGAAATTACAAGATTTAACCTTACAAATATTTCACTCCAGTACAGCACTGTGAACCTTACACGCATGATACAGCAGCTTTTATTTGAGTTCAGACCCATGTTCGAAGAGAAAAGCCTTTCCTGTAATTTATCTGCTGACGCCGATATATACATAAAATGCGATGTAGATAAAATGCAGAGAGTATTTGACAATCTTACAAGAAATATGTTGTTTTACAGTTTTCCTGAGAGTACCGCAGAAGTAAAATTAATTCAGGAAGATGATAAAACAAAAATAATATTTACAAATAAAGGCGATACCATTCCTCCCGAAAAACTGGATCGTATCTTCGAACAGTTTTACAGACTTGACAGCGCGAGAAGTTCAAACAGCGGAGGCGCAGGGCTTGGACTTGCAATCTCAAAGGAGATCGTGGAACTTCATAATGGACAGATAACCGCAAAAAGCGAAAAAGAAAAGACCGAATTTACTATTTCAATTCCCTCACAGCCTCTTTTGTAAGAAAATCGTAAGAATTTTATATTAAAATACGTAAAATTACTTTTGAATAAACGAAAAAACAAAACTTCTGTTATTGATACAATTTCAGTATTGATAACAGAAGTTTTATTTTGTGCAAATTATAATATCAAAGAATCAATCTATAACTCAGGAGGTAAATATGAACAGAAAGAAATTAGCCGTACTCTTCGGAGGCTGCTCATCGGAATACGAAGTATCGCTCCAGTCTGCATTCAGCGTACTGGAAAATATCGGCAGCAAATACGAAGTAATAACCATAGGAATTACAAAAGATGGGTCATGGTATAGATATAAAGGGGATTATATAAATATAAAAAACAACACATGGGCTGAAAATCCTGAGGATATTGCTCCTGTCACAGTCTCACGAGAGAAAAACTGCGGAGGAATTATAGAGCTTTGCCATGATAAATGCTCTTTTACACCAATAGACCTTGCATTTCCCATCCTCCACGGCAAAAACGGAGAAGACGGAACAATACAAGGGCTGTTTCAAATTGCCGGTATAAACGTAGTAGGCTGCAATACCCTCGCATCAGCTTTATGTATGGACAAGGATAAAGCTCACAGGCTGGTTGCATCTGCAGGAATTGCCGTACCGAAATCCCTGTCATTTTCTAAAGAAGAATTCAAAAAAGATAAAATGACTTTATTCAGTAAAATTTTCTCTATGCTTTCATTTCCAATTTTCGTAAAACCTGTATGTTCCGGTTCTTCTTTTGGAATATCTAAGGTTTCCAGCAGCTCGCAGCTTGAACAAGCAATAGATACAGCCTTAACCTATGATAACCGCGTCATACTGGAAGAGAACATAGATGGCTTTGAAGTCGGCTGCGCTGTACTTGGAAATTCAGAGCTTATTATTGGCAGGGCAGATGAAATAGAACTTTCCGGAGGCTTCTTTGATTTTAAAGAAAAATATAATCTCGATACATCTAAAATACATATGCCTGCAAGAATACCTGCAGAAAAAGAAAAGGAAATACAGAAGACATCCGAAAAAATATATAAAACCTTAGGCTGCTCGGGGTTTGCCAGAGTGGACATGTTTCTAACTGCAAATGGAGACATCATTTTCAACGAAGTCAATACAATACCCGGCTTTACATCCCACAGCCGCTACCCTAACAGCCTAAAAGGCGCCGGGATTACATTCCCTGAGGCTATTGAAAAACTTTTGTCTCTTTACGATTAAAAAACATTCAATAAGGAGTGAACTGAATTGAAAAATATGATTTTTACAGAAGAAAATATATATCAGGGGAATCTCGTATTGATAAATCGGGATTTCCCCATATGCGATGCACTTTACGATTTATCTGCGGCAGTAAATAAATACCCGGATATAAAACTGCAAAAACACGTTTCCGCAAAACTTCAGAAACTTATATCTGTTTTAAAATGTGATGAAAAGATAATCCCCGTAAGCGGCTACCGCTCATCTCAGGAACAAGTCAGAATTTACTACGATTCTATTATTGAAAACGGCGAAGACTTTACAGAAAAGTTTGTAGCCCTTCCCGACCACAGCGAACACCAAAGCGGCCTTGCCATAGATTTGGCTCTGAAAAAAGATTATGTGGATTTTATATGCCCTGACTTTCCGGACAGCGGTATCTGCGGCAAATTCCGAAAGCTGGCTCCCCTTTACGGCTTTATCCTAAGATATCCCAAGGGAAAGGAAAATGTAACCTGCATTTCTCACGAGCCCTGGCATTTTCGCTACACAGGATACCCCCATTCACAAATTATCGAAGAAAAAGGGTTTACGCTGGAAGAGTACATGGATTTTATCAAACAATATACGAAATATAAAAGCTTTCTATATGAAGATAATCTCAATATTACGGAAATTTTTTATCTGCCTCTTGATAATGATAAAGAAGCAAAGTTATCTCTTCCCGATAATTGCAGTTTTCAAGTGTCCGGCAATAATATGGATGGGATTATCGTAACTGTCTTTCATAATTCAAAGCCAAACAAATACGCTGCCGAAAATCAATTTTCATACAGTCCGGCTTAATTCTTTGGAGGTATTTTTATGAACAAAGATTCTTCGTATACTAATATAGATAGGTTTCGGCTTATTGCCGCACTGCTGGTTATAGCAATACATACATCACCCCTTTTATCTGTGAATGAAACTGCTGATTTTATCTTGACGAGGATTTCGGCAAGAGTTGCTGTACCATTTTTCTTTATGGTATCCGGTTTTTTTCTTATTTCAAAATACAATAAGAATAATGATAATCTGTTTAAATTTATTAAGACCACCCTTCTCATTTACAGCATCGCCATATTATTTTATATACCTCTTAATATATACAGCGGCAGCTTTGACAGCCCTGTTATTCTCCCTGAAATTATAAAGGATGTAATATTTAACGGGACACTGTATCACCTATGGTATCTGCCTGCATCAATAACAGGAGCCTGTATAGCCTGGTTTGCCGTAAAAAGATTCGGATTTTTCCGCTCCGGTATCCTTACAGCAGTCTTGTATTTAACAGGGCTCTTTGGCGACAGCTATTACGGTATTTCTGAAAAGATTCCGTGGATGAAATTTTTTTATGAAAATCTTTTTTATCTCTTCGATTATACGAGAAACGGAATATTCTTCGCCCCGGTATTTTTTGTAATGGGCGGATATATCGCTCATAGACGATTAAAGGAGGATTTTTCAAAAAAACCTTATTCTGCAAAATCACCCCTTAATGTTACAGGTTTCATATTATCAATGCTCTTAATGATTATTGAGGGTATGCTGCTTCATAAATGGAATATTCAGCGTCACGACAGCATGTACATAATGCTTCTTCCCTGCATGTACTTTTTATTTAATATCTTAATCAGCAGAAAAGGGTCCAGAAACATGTGGGCGTCAGAAATTTCTCTTGCCGTATATCTAATACATCCCATGATTATAGTTTTCGTAAGGTTCTTGGCCAAATTTACAAATTCTTCTGCTCTTCTAGTCGAAAACAGCATTATACACTACATAGCTGTGAGTATTTTTTCTGTTATATTTTCTTTTATATTGCTGTTCGCATATAAGAAAACAATCCTCAGAAGCAGCAATGCCAAAAACGTTAATTTCACCATCGAGCCTTTCACAGATCGCGCGTGGATAGAACTTAATCTTGAAAACCTGAGACATAACGTAAATGTTCTGACAGATTCCATGCCAGCAGGCTGTAATCTCATGCCGGTAATAAAAGCAAATGCCTACGGTCATGGCGATTTTGAGATATCTGCCGCGCTTAATCAGATGGGGATAAATAACTTCGCAGTAGCTACAGCAGATGAGGCCATAAGGCTTAGAAAATTCGGCATAACCGGAGAAATTCTTGTTCTGGGGTATACTCACCCATCACGGATAAAAGAACTTCATAAATATCATATTACCCAGACTCTTGCTGATTTTAACCATGCTAAAATTTTTGAGGAAAGCCTCAAAAATTCCAAAATCAGTCTGAAAGCTCATATCAAGATAGACACCGGGATGCACCGTTTAGGTTTTTCCTGCGAAAGCTCCCGTGAATATATCCAGGCGTTCAGTTTAAAAAATATAAAAATAACAGGTATCTTTACCCATCTAAGCGTTTCTGACAGTATAAATTCAGATGATATAGCTTTTACAAAACTTCAAATCTCCCGTTTTCAAAAAGTCCTGGATGCTGTAAAAAACGCAGGCATAAAGCTTCCCGATACCCATATTCAAAGCAGTTACGGTCTTCTGAATCACACTTATATAAAATGCAATTATGCGAGAGTGGGAATAGCTCTTTACGGTATTTTAAGCTCTCCTGACGATAGGACCGTTCTCTCGCCAACGCTCCGCCCCGTTCTTGCATTAAAGTCCAGAATTGCAGTAATAAAAAAAGTGGAGCCGGGAGAATGGATAGGATACGGCAGAACATATGCCGTAAACCGTACTGTTAAAATAGCAATATTGCCTATTGGCTATGCAGATGGATTCCCTAGAAGTCTGTCGGAAAATAAAGGAAAAGTTCTTATAAACAATACACTCGCTCCTATTATCGGGCGCATATGTATGGACCAGCTCGCTGTAGATATAACTCATATACCTACAGCGGAAACAGGCAGTACAGCCACTTTGATAAGCAGTCTGCCCGGTGCTTATGATGAATTTATTTCAGCCCCTGACGTTGCTGAAAAAGCAGGCACCATAAGCAATGAACTTTTAAGCCGTCTGGGATGCCGTCTTAAAACCGTAGTATTAAAACAATAAGTTAAACCGTTGCTTCCGAAACTTTCATGCGAACTGACCATATGCACAGCAGGGCTGCAAGAACTGCGGCAAAACAATATGGCAGGTGAGATATATCACTTCCGAATATTCCCAAAACTGCCGAAATCATTAAAGGACATAAAAACTGCGCTAAATAAAGAGCTGCCGATATCAATGGCATTACAGTCGTTGCCGCAGCTCTTCCTGCTTTTACGGAAGCTTCAAATATTATAAAAGGTATCCCCGCCCCATTTGCAAACCCTATGAATATAGAACCTGCGATAATTCCCGCAGCGCTGTTTGAAAATATAAGAAAAATATATCCTGCAAGAAACACAGCAGGCGCTAAAAACCTGGTCTTTGCTCCGAAAAGTTTTTTCATATATACGAATAGAAGACCTCCGAAAAATGCTACAAAATCAGCCCCGGCCATTATAACAGCAATATATTCGGCAGCAGCGGTCCCGGATTTAACTGTCTCGATAGCAAAATTAGCAGGATATATGAAAAATACAGTCATAAGAAGAAACATTGAAACAATATATATGTAATTTTCCTTAAAAACTTTAATAATGTTTCCATCCTGATTTTTAATATCTAAAGATACTTTATTCCCCTCTTTTGTATCTTCGCTTTGATTTATTCTGTCATTGGGCAAAAATAATACACAAAGCACTATGCTTATAAGACCTAGAATATAAACCATAAAGCTCAGTCTCCAGCTTATCTGCGCCAACACTCCCGAAAGCAATGTAGCTATAACCCCTCCCATCTGATTCATGGCAGATGAATAGCCCATCAGTCTGTCCTGCATCTCCGGCGGAAAATAAAAAGACAAAAGCCCTGTGGAAAGCGGCATTATTATTCCTACACCAACCCCGACAAGCGCTCTCATAACAAGAATCATTGCCATATTGTCAAACAATCCTGCTGCACATCCTCCTATTGTGTATAGAAGCAGTCCTGCAACTACCAGAGTCTTTGCGCCGAATTTTCTGCATAAACGTGAAAAGAAACCATTCGTTATTACTATAAATATTGCCGGCACGCTTATTATCATCTGCACCAGCGCCTGATTGCTGTCCTTAAAATATTCCCGAATTACATTAAGCGCCGGGGCAACCGCTGCTCCTGCCATTACCGTAAGCAGAGAAATTGATAATATACTTATCATTAAAAAATTTTTATTTTTTATCTTTGTCACTCTTTCCATAACCGTCTAATCTTCCTTTCTGCTAATAAATTTTATATCGAAAAAAAAAATGCGTAAGTCCGTCTGGACTTACGCATTACGCTACTCAACTTTATTAGTTTATCATATTAATATTAAATTTTTCAAATAAAATTTTCCTCTTATACAGAAATAAATTCGTTAAATCCTCTGCTTTATTTTTCCTCATCGCCTAAAAGCGATTCAAGACTGTTGCGCTGGAATTCTTTTTTAAGCAGCCCCTGTATCTCTGCAAACTGTTTATGCAGCATACAGTTTATATCGTTATTATGAACGCACTCGTAATCCGACTTGAGACATTCCGTTACTAAAAAAGTATTTTCAAAAGCACAGATAATATCATATAATGTCAGCTTGCTGCAATCTGCTTTAAGAGAATATCCTCCTTTGGGACCTCTTCTTATCTCCAGAATATCCTTGGCTTCCATTTTCTTCAGCACCCTGTATATAAAAGGGGAGGGAATGTTTTTTCTCCTGGAAAGTTCCGCCGCCGGCAAAGGATTTTCTCTGTACAGTTCATCTATAATAAGAACTGCATACTCCACTTCTTTTATAATTAAAATAGTGCTCACTCCTTTCCGACTTAAAATAAATATCATTCTCGTTTCATACAAATATACCATAGTGTACTTATTTTGTCAAATTACTCTGTCTGCTAAATCTAAATTCTATAAAAAGTAAAAAGAATCGCGTCATAATATAAATATATTTGCGACGCAATTCATTTTCACTTTTACAATTTATATAATTCTATATCTGAACTTCTCAAATGCAATACTTGATAACATTGTTCTTTAAACTATTTTTCTATCCTATTTCATCAAACAATTTTTTATATATATCAGGTCTGTAATCGGGACCGCCTCCCCACGGATTATCAATACACTGATGTCTGTTTGCCAAAGTCAAATCAATAGTCCCGATATGAACTTTATTTTGATAATCATCCACATCCCCTATATAGGTTGTAACTTCCACTTCTTCAAAGGCATTGGTTTTGGGACCTATTACAAAACTGCCTCCGCCGCCATACAGAGCGCCGTCCCAGCCAGTTATATTGGAGCTTGCAATATAAATAGAACTTGTAAGTACCAAATATTCCAGATGAGGCGCATAACATCTCTTCCATGCGTGACGGCTGCCTTCATTAGGAACCTCTTCCGCGGCAAAGGACGGATTGAGGTGGAGCCTTGACCCTTTCCAGACATAATATCTTACGAGCTCAGGGAACTGATAATTATCATAGCAAATGCCGAGGGATATAGGACCCCATTTTGTGTCAAATATAAAAGGTTCATCACCTTTTGCACTCCATAAATTATCTACAGCATACAAATGTATTTTTTTATATATGCCTACAAATCCTTCCGGACCCAATACGGCTGCCGAATTATATATTACAGTATCAGTTTCCTTTTCTTTATATGGAAATCCATATACAATATATATTCCCTCTTCAACTGCAACCTGCTCAAGTGTTTTTACGGAATTGCCCTCCCGTGTCTCTGCATATTGCGCTTTCTCTTCCTGTGAAATATTTTCATCGGCAAACAGTCCGTATCCTGTCAATGCCATTTCCGGAAACAATATCAGATCTGCACCTCTTTTCGCTGCAGCTTTTGACATTCCCGCCATTCTTTTAAGATTTACATCAGGCTCGCCAGGCGCAACCTTAAAATTAACAACTGCCAAATTTATAATATCATTTTTATACATTTCTTATATTCTCCTTATTCTATTTCAGAAGTGATAACAAACATGTAACCGTTACTGCCAGACCCATAATATATCCTGCATTTGCCACTATATACATAGACGGCGCCGTTTTATCAAATAAAAACTGGGCTTCTTCTTCATTTCTGGCGCTTCTCTTAGTCGCTTCTTTCGTAACAATCATTACTCCGGGCATTAAAAACATAAGGCCGCATCCGCATGCTGCACTCAGCCAGAAATCATATCCTAATAATTTTCCGACAATTCCTGCTCCGCCTGCTAATCCTATTGTTGCCAACACAAGGATACAAATCGAAGGTCCAAGTGATGCCAGCAAAGCCTGTGGTGTAACTTCATTAATCGACATAAATATCCATGCGATAAAAACACATATAACAAAACCATATGAATGAGACCTGTCTAATAAATTCATTCTCGTAATACCTAACACACATGCGAACAGCCCTAAGAAAAATGCAAAAATACAATTGCTTATGCCCGTAAGTTCCTGCAGCACATATGCCAGCAGTGCCAATCCAGCCAATTCAAACAAAACAAATCCATCCTCTTCTAACTTTTTCGGAATCCATGTTTTGATTATACTGCTTGGATTTTCTTCTGAACCATAAGGTATACCATCTTTAGTCATTTTTATTTTTGGATTGTTATCAGATACTTTTTCTAAAAGATACGCATCCCTTGAAGTCAGTTTTTTACAATATTTTTTCAGCATTATTGATGCGATTGGCTGTCCATAAAGGTCAACAACCGACATTATAATAGCAGGAATACCGATAAGAGCTACAAGTCCCATATCAGTTAACTTTTGAATTGCCAAAATTCCGGCTATTGCGCCTCCCCCGCATGCTGCTCCTGCGCCTGCAAGCATTACATCAAACCCAAAGAATATACCTCCAATGCCTATAACTGCAATAAGACCTCCTACAATTGCTCCTGCGGCTATAACAACACTCCTTATATTTTTAATATAGTCAGCCGGAACTACCGAAGTACCCAGATGTACTATAAGAAAAAGCATTGATAACTCTCCTATAATACCAAATCCAGCAGTTTCAGGAAACATTTTGGGCATTCCCATCCAAGTCAGAACCAAATAAAGCAAAAGCGCCGCCGCCATTGACGGAATGAATGCCTTTGTTAAATATGAAATAATTTCCCCTATGCCTATTATTCCAAAACATACTGCTACAGCTAATACAACATCCATTTTTTCCTCCTTAACATTATTTAAAAAACTTCTAAAATCATTTTTCACTTATTTACAGTAACTTTGTGTATCACCTTCTCTCAAAAATTTATAATTTTCGTTTTTTGAAAACAAAAAAAGCTTAAGCATACTTACGTTGCTTAAGCTCCATTGCTTTCCAGACACGCCGTTGTGTCAAATATATAATTTTCTAAATTATATATCAATTCAGTTTTAATGTCAATAATTTATAAATAAAATTACTGCGCTTAATTAGTATCCATTTTAAAATCAAAGGTGACACATGTCCCTTTATCACCGCTGTCAATGCAAAGAGAGCCTTTTAATTTATCATGCACCATCATGCTTATAATTTCGTTTCCAAGACCTCCCGCACACTGCTTTTCATTCTTTAACTTATATCCTTTGCCATCATCTTCAACTATTATTGTCGAGAATATAGTTCCCTTTACAACAGTTATATTGATATTGCCACTTTCATTTTCCGCATATCCGTGACGTATTGAATTTGTAATAAGCTCATTTACTGCCATCAAAACAGAAAGCGCCTTTTCAGAGTTTATGTACAGAGGGCTTCCTGTCAGATTGATTTTAATTTTCTTTTCCTCGCTGCTGGCATAAGCTGCCATATTGCCGGCAAGGATTTGAAGCTGCTCAATTATATTCATTTTCTTTTCATCAGCAGTCATGAGCATTTCATGTATCTGAGCAATACTCTTTATTCTGTATATATTATCTTTCAGCGCTTTTTTCACTTCATCCGTCCGGCTTCTTCTTTCCTGCATACTAAGTATGCTTGAGATGATTTGAAGATTGTTCTTAATCCTATGGTGCATTTCCTGAACAATCATAAGCTTATCTTCTTCATCACTAAAATTTTGAAAGGATGAACCTCTATTCACCATATCCCTCGTAACATTTTCCATCTGCTCCAGCTTGTTTATCGTCTTTATATTATCGGTCATATTACGTTCTTCAACCAAAACCCCTATTATTCTTTTTTCATCATTGTAGATAGGAACGGTTCTCTGTAAAACCCACTTTTTCTCCTGGGAAAGTCCTTTCGCGTCTCTGATGGCTTTTCCGGTTTTAAGAGTAAAAAAAACAATAGGCTCATTTTGCGGCAAAACAATTTCTCCTTGTATATTATTTTCATACAAAGAATTTAATCCCGCCTTCCCATGAAACACTACAATCCCTTTTTTGCCATCATTCATGAAACAATCTATAAAAATATCCGCATTTGAAAGCTCACAAAAATACGGAATCATACTTGCTATATTTTTAATTTTTTCGATGTCTGAATGCCTCAGTTCTGTATACTGCTTACATAATGTTTCTATCATAGAAATTCATTCCCTTTCAAATTATTTTACTCTTTTAAAAATCTATCATTTGATACAATTATTTCAGCAATACTGCCCATGGATTTTCTTTTATTCATGCTTAGCATACGGATATATTCATATGCTTCTTTTTCATTTAATGAATTTTGTTCCATTATTATTCCCTTTGCCTGTTCGATAATTTTACGTTCACGCAGTTTTTTCTTTTCATTTACCAATTGTTCTTTAAGATTGTTTAATTCTTTGCTTCTCTTTATTGCAATCTCTATATTGGGAAATACTGTGCTATCCTGAAATGGTTTGACAATATATCCCATAACACCTATATCATTTGCCTTTTCGATGTATTTATCATCAGTATAAGCTGTAATCATTATTATACAACCGCTTAGTTCTTCATCATGAATTATTTTTGCAGCCCCCAGTCCATCCAGCAGCGGCATTCTAATATCCAATAATACAAAATCCGGCTTCTTCTCTCTGCACAATTCCACGGCATCAAAACCATCCATTGCCTCACCGACAACATTATACCCGTTAAGCTCCAGTCGCTCTTTTAAATCTTTTCTCGTAATCGCTTCATCATCAGCTATTACAACACTCAAACACATAAAAATCTCCTTAAAATCATTAATTTTTACATATATTTTTCATAATATATGCCTGCATGGCAAAAGTCAACGGTACTTTTTTCCATAAAAATCCTTAACTTACTAAATATATAAAAATTATTTTGCACCTTTTATATGCCTCATAAATTATTTTGCTATCATAATTTCCCGGCAAGTTTAATATTTCTCAAAAAATAACCCGACGATAGTTTATCTTTAAAATCACTATCATCGGGTACTGATTTAAATATCAAATTGTATTTTTATTAAACTAAGCATTCCAGCACAAAACGCTTTTTAAATCTCTGCTGATATAAGCTCTCCGGCTTCTGCTGTTCCTATGGTTTTCTCCCCTGCTTTTGCAATATCAGGCGTTCTGTATCCGTCTGCCAAAACTTTCTTTACAGCCGCTTCAATATCATCGGCTTCTTCTCCTAGTCCGAATGTATATCTGAGCATCATAGCAGCGGAAAGAATCGTTGCCATTGGATTTGCCATATCCTTTCCCGCAATATCAGGAGCCGAGCCGTGAACAGGTTCGTACATTCCGAAATTTCCCGTAGCCAGGCTGGCTGACGGCAGCATACCGATAGAACCTGTAATCATGCTTGCCTCATCTGAAAGAATATCTCCGAATATATTGCTTGTAACTATTACATCAAACTGCTTTGGATTTCTCACCATCTGCATTGCTGCATTATCTATGTAGAGGTTGCTTAGCTCAACTTCCGGATATTTTTCTCCGACCTCTGCCACAACCCTTCTCCAAAGTCTCGAACTTTCCAAGACGTTGGCTTTGTCAACGCTGGTAACTTTCTTGTTTCTCTTCATTGCCATATCAAAGGCAACTTCTGCGATTCTCCTTACTTCCTCTTCTGCGTACTGCTCCACATCATATGCAGCAGGACCTAAATCGGTCTTCTTGGTTCCTTTTTCTCCAAAATAAATTCCCCCGGTAAGCTCTCTTACCACTACTATATCAAGGCCGCCTTCTACGATTTCAGGTTTCAGAGGACAGGCATCGGCAAGTTCTTCAAAGAGCAGAGCAGGTCTGAGATTGGCAAAAAGTCCAAGAGCTTTTCTCAATCCCAAAAGAGCCATTTCCGGTCTTTCATTTCCAGGAAGATTATCCCATTTCCAGCCTCCTACAGCTCCGAGTAAAACTGCATCGCTTTTTTTACATGTTTCTATGGTTTCCTGCGGAAGACACTGCCCCGCTTCATCAATAGCACATCCTCCTGCCAGAACTTTTGTATATTCAAACTTATGTCCGTACTTTTCCCCGATTTTATCAAGAACCTTAAGTGCCTGCTCAATAACCTCAGGGCCTATTCCGTCTCCGGGAATCACCGCTAATCTATAATTCATTTTACTTCTCCTTAGTGTTTTTTTAAATCCTGATTGCATTACAAATCTCCTGCGGAGATTTGAGCAATCAGGCCTCCTTTTGCCATTATGTCTTTGATGAAGTCTGGGAATGGCAGGGCTTTATATGTTTCGTTCTTTGTTTCGTTTGTTATGATTCCTGTATCAAAATCTATGGAAACTTTATCGCCGGCTTCTATCTTTTCGCTGGCTTCGGGACATTCAAGTATGGGAAGACCGATATTTATGGAATTTCTGTAAAAAATCCTTGCAAAAGTTTTAGCTATAACGCAGTCTATGCCGCTTGCTTTTATGGCGATAGGAGCGTGTTCCCTTGATGAGCCGCAGCCGAAATTTTCGCCTCCTACCATTATATCTCCCTGCTTAACTTTATTTACAAAATCCGCGTCTATATCTTCCATGCAGTGGCTTGCCAGTTCCTTATGGTCGGCCGTGTTTAAGTGTCTTGCAGGTATTATAACATCCGTATCCACATTATCTCCGTACTTATGTACTATTCCCTGTGCTTTCATATTTGCCTCCTTATTTAATATCATCAGGTCCGCTTATTCTGCCTGTCACAGCAGATGCCGCAGCTACGGCAGGACTTGCCAGATAAACTTCCGATTTAACGTGTCCCATTCTTCCTACGAAATTTCTGTTTGTAGTTGCTACGCATCTTTCTCCTGCTGCCAGTATTCCCATATGTCCTCCCAGACAAGGTCCGCATGTAGGCGTGGAAACCACACATCCCGCATCGATGAAGATATCGAGATAGCCTTGCTTTATACAGTCCTTATATATCTGCTGTGTTGCCGGAATTATTATGGCTCTTACATCTTCGTGAATCTTTCTGCCTTTTAAAATTTTAGCAGCCAGCGCCATATCTTCAAGTCTTCCGTTGGTGCATGAACCTATAACAACCTGCTGAACAGGTACGTCTCCCACCTCGTCAATAGTCTTCGTATTTTCAGGAAGATGAGGGAAAGATACAGTCGGTCTCAGCGCTGAAAGATCTATATTATAGACTTCTGCATATTCGGCATCAGGATCTGCTTCATAAACTTTCCACTCGCCCTTTACTCTGCCCGACATATATTCTTCCGTCACTTCGTCAACAGGGAAAATTCCGTTCTTTCCGCCCGCTTCTATTGCCATGTTTGCTATGCACAGTCTGTCATCCATGGAAAAACTCTTTACGCCTTCACCGGTAAATTCCATAGATTTATATAGAGCTCCGTCCACTCCGATAAGACCTATTATATGCAGTATAACGTCTTTTCCCGTAACGTTTTCGCTCAGCTTTCCCGTCAGATTGAATTTAATGGCTTCCGGAACCTTAAACCACGCCTGGCCTGTCGCCATGCCTGCCGCCATATCCGTACTCCCAACACCTGTTGAAAACGCGCCTAAGGCGCCGTAAGTACATGTATGAGAATCAGCTCCGATAATGCAGTCGCCCGCTTTTACAATTCCCTGCTCGGGAAGAAGCGCATGTTCAATACCCATTCTTCCCACATCGAAGAAGTTTTCCACATCGAATCTTCTTGCAAAAGTTCTGCACTGCATACACTGCTCCGCCGCCTTTATGTCTTTGTTCGGTGTAAAATGATCCATTACAAGAGATATTTTCTTTTTATCAAATACACTGTCAAAACCTGCTTTATCAAATTCATTTACAGCCACAGGCGTTGTTATATCATTTCCGAGAACCATGTCAAGATTAGCTCTTATAAGCTGTCCCGCCACAACGCTGTCAAGACCTGCATGGTCTGCCAAAATCTTTTGTGTCATTGTCATTGCCATAATATATTCCTCCTCATTTCACGTGTTAAATTCCCGTGTAATTCCTACTGCTATTCTACGAAATGGTCTTTTCTGTTCTGCCTGTTTAAAGCGCTCACAAGAGCATTTACAGAAGCCAGTATAATATCTTCATGAAGACCAACGCCCCAGAACTGGTTGCCGTCGCTGTCCTCGATACATACGTATGCGGCAGCTTTTGAGCTGGATTCAGATGATAAAGCATGCTCTGAATATGTAACGAATTTATAATCAAAAGTATACGGTGACATTTTAAGAGCATTGCTTATAGCGTCCAGTCTTCCGTTGCCTACAGCTTCAAACTGGAATTCGTCTCCTGCTATACGCACCTCTATCTTAGCAATCATTCCGTCGTTTGACTTAAAATCTGACGCTTTTCTGAAAACTGCATCTGTAATATCTATAGGGTCAAACACATTGATGTATTCTTTTGCAAAGGCCTGATAAACTTCTGCCGGAGAAAGCTCCTTATGCTCCCTGTCGGAAAGGTCCTTTACCATATATCCTATCTCTTCTCTCATCTGCAAAGGTATGGAATATCCGAAGTTCTGTTCCAGTATATACGCCACGCCGCCTTTTCCCGACTGACTGTTTATCCTTATAACGTCCGCCTCGTATTCTCTTCCCACATCCTTTGGGTCTATGAGAAGATAAGGCACCGACCAGGTTTTTAAATCCTTTTCTCTGTGCCACCTCATGCCCTTTGAAATAGCGTCCTGATGAGAACCCGAAAAAGCTGCGAATACAAGTCTTCCGCCGTATGGCTGTCTCGGATGAACTTTCATATCCGTGTATTCTTCATACTTTTCCACAACTTCCGGCATATTTGAAAAATCAAGTTCAGGGTCTACTCCGTGGGCAAACAGGTTCATTGCTAAAGTGACTATATCCACATTTCCCGTTCTTTCACCGTTTCCGAAAAGAGTTCCCTCTATTCTGTCTCCTCCTGCAAGAAGTCCAAGTTCCGCATCAGCAACAGCTGTACCTCTGTCATTATGCGGATGAAGTGAAACTATTACGTTTTCCCTGTTGTGAAGTGTCGCACACATGTATTCAACCTGCGAAGCGTAAACATGAGGCATGGACATTTCCACTGTTGCAGGCAGATTTATTATGACCTTGTTTTCAGGAGCAGGTTCCCATATGTCTATCACTGCATTGCATATTTCCGCCGCAAAGTCAACTTCCGTACCTGTAAAACTTTCAGGTGAATACTCAAATGAAAACTTCGTATCGGGATATTTTGCCGCATATTCTTTTATAAGTTTAGCCCCTTCTGTTGCTATCTCTATTATTTCAGGCTTTTCTTTTCGGAAAACCTGTTCCCTCTGCGCAAGAGACGTTGAGTTGTAAAGATGTATAACAGCTTTCTTTACGCCTGCCAGAGAATCAAAAGTTTTCTTTATTATATGTTTTCTCGACTGCGTCAGCACCTGTATGGTTACATCATCAGGTATGAGGTTATCGTCTACCAGCTTTCTTAAAAACTGATACTCCGTCTCCGATGCTGCCGGAAATCCTACTTCAATTTCCTTAAATCCCAGCTTTACAAGGTATTTAAAAAAATCAACTTTTTCTTCTAAACTCATTGGAACAATAAGCGCCTGATTTCCGTCTCTTAAGTCCACGCTGCACCAAATCGGAGCTTTTTCCACATGATCTTTTTTTACCCATTCGTTGTGAGGTGTTGATGGTGGAAAATATCCAACACTGTACCTATCATAATTTTTCATTTCTCTGTTCCTTTCTATGTTCTGTTAACTGCCTTTCGGCTCTGTAAATTTGCTATAAACAATAAAAGCCTTCATCTCAAACTAAGAGACGAAGGCATAAGCTTCCGCGGTACCACTCTTATTGGTATGCTGTTTCGGCTTCTGCCGTCCCGAGTCCAGCGAAGTTAACGCTGCTCTCTCGAAAAATCACATACCCACTTAAGGTTTCTGCTCCCGGGTGAGACATTTGAATCCATATACAGTCTTGCACCTGCCGACTGCTCGCTGAAATACTTTCATCAAATTTATTCCGTTCATAGCATCTTTATTTAATTGTATGCTGCTGACCGTCCTCCTAAACTTCAAAACCAGGGACTAAATCAAATCTATACATGATATTACTATATATTAATGAAATTTGTTTGTCAAGAATAAAGTCAGCATCATCAGTTTTTTTATTTTCTTTTTATTATGCTCCCCTCTCTTAAAAGCTTAATATAAACCGAATAAACCGAGGATTGATGTGTGATAAACAGGCAGTGGAAGCGTAAAAATTTTGCCGTTCCTATCCTGCGTTCTGCGATTGCATCCAATAGGCCGCGGACCGCCTTTGCCGTTTCGGTCAGGAAAGCAGATTGCGATATATTTCATAATCTCTATCCTGAAAGACATTAAACACTACGGATATTTCGGTATGCGCTGATAAAAATTCCTTTACTGTTTTCACTGCAATTTCGGCGGCTTTCTGATTTGGAAAATGAAACTCTCCTGTTGAAATACAGCAGAAAGCAAGAGATTTTAAGTGATTTTTTTCTGCCAGTTCAAGGCAGGATTGATAGCAAGACGCTAATAACACACAATCTTTCTCAGTTAGCTTTCCTGTCACAATCGGGCCAACCGTGTGCAAAACATAATGACAGGGTAAATTATATGCTTTTGTGATTTTTGCCGTTCCTGTTGGCTCCGGACAGCCCTGTTCTTTCATTATAGCGGCACATTCCAGCCGGAGCTGAACACCTGCAAATGTATGAATCCCATTGTCTATACAGCCATGACAGGGATAATAGCAGCCTGTCATACCGCTGTTAGCGGCGTTTACAATCCCGTCAACCTGTATCGTGGTAATATCGCCTTGCCATAAATAGATATTTTCCTGCAAGGGCATCAGAGAACTAATTTTTGTAATTCCTTTTTCTGCAATCATCTCTTTCAGCAAGTTATCCTGTAATTCCAAAAACGCTTTTCCTGCCGGTTTTGGCTCTCGTACATTCACAAGCGAACGGAACAAACGCCATTGTGATTGCAGCTTCAGCGGAAAATCTGCCGCCTGTTTCTGATATTGCGGCTGTTCGGAAAGCAGTATTTGATTCAGTTTCCGTAACTGCTCTAATCGGTTCAACTCTATGCCACCTCCCGCACAAACAGTTCTTTCAAAACTGTGCCAACATCACGATTTATACAAATAGACTGCTGCTTAATCTCTCTGGGGCAGTCGGCTTCTCCATTGTTTAAACAGGCATAAACTGCGTTTGAATTTTGAGCTGTCATTTGCCAAAACGGATACTTGATAATTCCCGGTGTGTTATATCCCACACCTATTTCCAAAAATAATATATGCAGATTTTTGTGACGGCGTAAAAAATCATTGTATCGTTTGGCGGCTCTTTTCCAGCCTTTGTTTTCCACAAAACTGTTATCCGAACGCAGATTCATAGTCATAGGTTTTCCGCATTTGGGGCATCGGGGAATGAGTTCAGAGGGAATCCGCATTTCTTTTTGCTCCTTTACCATGCGCTCAATCAATTCCCGGTTTTCGTAGGTCTGTTTATGGCAAGGCTCGGAACACTGGAATAAACCATAATCTCCCTGTGTATAAAATAGTCGTTTTTTATTAAATCCTGCTTTTTGAAAACAATGGTCTACATTGGTCGTAATTACAAAGTAATCTTTTTCTGATACAAGCCTAAATAGTGTATCATAGACAGGCTTTGGGGCGTTTTCATAGCGATTCAGCCAAATATACCGGCTCCAGTACGCCCAGTGTTCCTCCATGCTGGAATAGGGGTAAAAGCCGCCGGAGTACATATCGTGAAAACCGTATTTCGCTTCAAAATCACTGAAATTCTGACAAAAACGCTCGCCGGTATAAACAAATCCAGCAGAAGTAGAAAGCCCTGCACCAGCACCGATGAGAACAGCGTCAGCAGTTTCCACTTCTCTTTTTAAGCGTTCTATGGAATCTATCAAATTTTCTTCTGAAAATTTCCGTTTGTGAAATATCATAAAAGTACCTCCTTTAAAGTAATCTCCACACCTCAATTCCTGCATCTGCATTGAACTGTCTGCCTATCGTATCTCCTGCCGGGGTGATGATGATTTCACCCGTATAACTGATTTTGGCTTCTTTTAAGTGTCCGGCAGTGACTACAATTTCTCCTGCTTGATTCAAATAGGAGAAAACGGCATGACTGTGCAAAAATGGCTGTTTATCGTAATCCATTGTGATATTTCCCATGAGCGAAACCATTTCAAGCATACCGGAAATTTCATGGTCGATAAAATCATTCTGCTCCGGTATGTAGGTGGAAAGTGTGGCTGCAGAGCAAGCTCCGATTCCCCCGAAATATCCTCCGTATATACCTTCTTTTTTACAAACCTCTTTGATTGTTTTGATGACATTTTCTCCTTTGTCAACACGCAAATAGATATTATCTTTCATTTTTTTATATTCCATAAAGCCTTTTCCTCCTTTCTATAACCGCCTAATCGCCTTTACAGGGCAGTGTTCAAAACAGTTTCCGCAGTTCAGACAGTTTTCCTGTGTAATGTAATATGGGGTTCCCGGTTTAATACATCGTTGGGGACAGCCTTTTACACAAGTTCCACAGCCGATACAATAACTGGTTATTTCATAGCCTTTTGGCTTGCTCGCTCCATTCCCTACAAGATATTGCTCCCGAAAAATTGGATTGACACCCAAATTGAAATATTCTATCTGCATATCTCGGACAGCAAAAACAATCCCGATTTCTCGTGTCTTGCCCGGATATACATTTTTAAGATAAGGCTGCTCCTGAAAGATAAGGTCAATATAATATTTTTGTTCTGCTTCTGATACAGTAACAGCCCTTGCAGAAACACGAATCATTTCTTTATAACGGGTATAAGCTAAAATTTGCACCCGCCCATCCTGTAAAAGTTCTCTGCAAAAATCCTTTCCTCTTGCAGTAAAAAAATAGAGTTTGCCAGGCTCATAGTGAATGGCGCTTATACATCGTATCTGTGGCGTTTGGTCCAGTCCCACAGTAGCAAAATTTAATACACCTACATATTCCAGTTTTCTTAAACAAGTTTGTGCGTCCATATCATTACCTCATTCTATTATCAAGCTGCGGTTTTCTTTTCGCAGTTTGCCCTGTGGATATTCTCCCTCACAATAGCCTAACAGAACGAAACAACGAGCAATATAGTTGTCCGGAATTTTCCATTCTTTCAAGAGTTCCGCCCCGATTTCATTCTCAAAGGTTTCTTCCCCTCGCGCCACAATACAGGACGCAAGCCCGCACTCCGCAGCAGCAAGCACCATGTTTTCCCCGCAGCAGAAAGCGTCGGGAATACTGTATAAGAAATTCTTTGGAGCGAAAACTGCACAGACAGTAGGCGCGCCATAGAAACCGCTTTTTATGGCAGGGTCGTCGATTAGACTGGGCTGCTCCTTTGATACATAGGAGCCTGCTAATTTGCTCCTGTCAAATTTTGCAGCATTGTATTTTCCTATTATTTCACACAGTTCTTTGTTGTGAATGGCAACAATGATTGTCCGCTGCCCGCCGCCGGCGTTGGGAGCATAAAGCCCCGCTTCTATAATTTTTTCTAAGTCCTCCCGTTCAATCTGCCTGCTTTGATATTTTCGGATAGAACGGCGGACCTTTACCAAATCAAAAAATTCCATATCTACACCTCTTTATCTCTGCCCACTTCCTTCCAACATTGAGGGTCTGCCGCATAAAAGTTACCGTCTTTTCCACTGGCAACCGCAGGACAGCCCCGGCAATAAGATAACAACTCACATTTCGAACATTTTTCAAATTTACCATAATCCCGGTACTGTTCCATCCCGCAAACCCACACATCAGCAATACGGTCTGTAAATACATTGCCGACCTTGCTGTTCTGGACGCGTCGGCAGGCGTAAATATCGCCGGCAGGCAAAATTGTCATGTGACAGTTTCCACAGTTGCAGCCGCCGTAAATCATGCCGTCCTGTGCATCCTCCGGAATTTTAAAAATTCCCTTTTCATACTCATAAAGCGTCCAGAGGTGGTCTTTCTTGTTGAAGTAGGTGGTACAGCCTGCAGCTTCGTATTGCTGAAATTTTTGATAGCAGGTATCCAGCAGTTCCCTATACTCCTGTGGAGTTATTCCGGTATCTTTTTCTTCACTGGTAGGACAATAACGTGCAAAAGCGAATACATCAGCGCCTGCTTTTACAACTGTATCGATAATATCCGGAATTTCCTTAATATTTATGCCGGATACGGTTGTCATAATCACAGAGCGGATACCTGCATTTTTAATGCAGCTGACTTTTTCAAGGGTACAATCGAAAGAGCCGGGTTTTCTAAACCAGTCATGGGTTTCTCTCATCCCATCAAGAGAGAGTTGATATTTCTGGCAGCCGTACTCTTTCAGCTTCCGGCAGACCTCATCTGTTAAATGAAACGGATTTCCCAAAATAGTAAACGGAATATCGTGTTCTTTTAGCAAGGTAAGCAGCTTCCAAAAATCCGGGTGTAAAATGGGGTCGCCGCCTGTAATATAAAAGTATGGCAGACGGTTATACACTTTGCAGAAATCAAGACAGTTATAAAAAGTTTCCTGCATTTGCTCCCAACTCATAGCGTCCAGCTTTTTGCAGTTATCTTCCGAAAAAATGTAACAATGTTTGCAGCGTTGGTCGCACTCGTCTGTGATGTGCCACTGAAACGCAAAATATTCTTTCATATCATTTTCCTCACTTTGAAATTATTAAAATATCTATATGGACCGGCAAAACCGGATAATTTTGAAGTTGTTCCCGGCAAACAGATTAGCTTACCGGGAACGGCTGATATTCAGCGCTTATTTGTCGCCGGCTCCGCAGGCAGTGCCGCAAGCGGCAGGTTTTTCCTCGGGCTTGTCGCCGGCTCCGCAGGCAGTGCCGCAGGCGGCAGGCTTTTCCTCGGGCTTGTCGCCGGCTCCGCAGGCAGTACCACAGGCGGCGGGCTTTTCCTCAGGCTTGTCGCCGGCTCCGCAGGCAGAGCCTACAGCCTCCTCATTTTTCTTTGTCCAGCCAAACAGATTAGAAAGTGCCATAATAATTACCTCCATTTTTTATTTTTGAAACATTTCCTGTTCCTTGACTGTATTTTATCGCAGGGTAATCAGAGAAAAAAGTACGCACCTTTTTATTACATAGTCACTTTTTTGTAACCCATGCTTGCAGGAAATCCGCCTTTATATTATAATTCGAATGTAACATTCATTTTTAAACTATTGAAAAGGAGTACGCCTATGTTGACAAAAGAAGAAATGCCCGCCTGCCCTGTTGCAACCACTGTTCAGCTAATCGGAAGCAAATGGAAATTACTTATTATGCGAAATTTGTTGCAGCGGTCATGGCGTTTTAATGAATTACGCAAAGATTTAGAGGGAATCAGCCAAAAGGTGCTGACTGACAGTCTCCGCTCTATGGAATCTGATGGAATTATTACCCGCACAGTCTATCCAGAAGTGCCGCCTCGCGTTGAATATGCGTTAAGTGATTTAGGTGAATCTATGCGCCCTATCATAAAGGCCATGGAAGAATGGGGAACAAACTATAAAAATCAACTGTGACTTGATGAAAAAGCGGATATGGTAATCCTCTTTGGAAAATCATATCCGCTTTTAATTAGGTCATAAATCAAATTCTTGTGTGTTACTTTACAGCAATCATCATTAAAGGCCGTCATCAATAAATTTTGATAATTATCCCTATCCTGATACGCTCTGATTTTATGTAAACTTATTTTTTCTGAAAATATTCTTTTTTATCGGTCTATTTTCAGAAAATATTGCCTTAAAACGCTTTTTGAATATTGAATTCAGATTTAAGACAATATCAAGCGTTAATTTAAAGGGTTATTCAAGGGCAATCTGCAATTTATTTGCTGCTATTTGATTGTTTTTTACATTAATTTGCTTTTTCCGGTTTTATAAAGTTTACATAATGTTTAAAATTCTGAAAATCGCCTTAAAAACTCTCTGTTTTTCTGAATTTCTTCCTGAAAACAATCAGCATTAAATAAAGATGCGAATTTCCGAAAAAACATCTTTTTCAATTAAATTTTTAATATTTTGTATTAAATCACTATATTTTTATTTTTTCTTTGTTTTTATCCACAATTTTATCAAAAAACATGTTGCTTTTCTCGGAAAACAATATATAATAGGTGTTGCGAAGCAATAAAGCAATTTAATTTCAATTTCAAGGAGGATAAAATGAGAGTAACAGGTTCACAACTGGTTGCTGAAATCTTATTGGAACACAATGTCGATACAGTGTTCGGCTATCCGGGCGGTACTGCGTTAAATATATACGATACTTTATACGAATACCGTGACAAGATAAAACATATTCTTTCAGCCCACGAGCAGGGAGCTGCCCATGCGGCAGACGGATATTACAGAGCAACGGGAAAAACAGGCGTCGTTTTCGCCACCAGCGGACCGGGCGCTACCAATTTAGTTACAGGCATAGCTACAGCCTTTATGGACAGCATTCCGATGATTGCCATAACGGCCAACGTACCCGACAGTCTTATCGGCAGAGATGCTTTCCAGGAAATATGTATTACAGGTGTTGCAATGCCTATAACAAAACATACTTTCTTCGTAAATAAAATAGAGGACCTCGCAGATGCTCTGAGAAACGCTTTCAGAATAGCAAGCAGCGGAAGAAAGGGACCTGTCCTCATTGATATAACAAAGGACGTAACAGCAAATAAAATCGATTATAAACCTGCTAAACCTCTTCCTCTTAATCCGCCTCCGGTTTTTTCAGATGAATCGGTTCAGGAAGTTGCGGCAATGATAAATTCAGCAGAAAGACCTATCGTATATTTTGGAGGAGGCGTAGCTGCATCAAAAGCGGGAAAAGAACTCAATCAGCTTTTGGAAACAGCCGATATACCTGCTACATACACACTTATGGCTGCAGGAATTCTCGGATACGACAACAAAAGAAATTTAGGTCTTGTAGGTATGCACGGAAGCATTGCCGCCAACAAAGCCGTTGACAGAGCCGACCTTATCGTTGCACTGGGCGCAAGATTCAGCGACAGAGTTGCCTTAAATCCCGAAAAATTTGCGAAAAAAGCAAGAAAAGTTCAGATAGATATAGACAGCAGTGAAATAAACAAAAACGTCCTGGTTGACTTGGGTGTAAGCGCCGACATAAAGGAGTTCCTTACAAAGCTTCTTCCTTTAATCAAAAAAGCCGACCATTCCGAATGGGTATCCCAGTCAACAGAATGGAAGAAAAGAACCGGCGATGTTAAAAGCCAGGATGCAGAGCTGCACCCGAGCGAAATCATCCATTCCATATGCGACAATACCGACAAGGAAACCATATACGTTACAGATGTAGGACAGCACCAGATGTGGGCAGCTCAGTATCTTAAACATGAAAAAACCGAAAACTTCATCACAAGCGGAGGTCTCGGAACAATGGGATTCGGCTATGGAGCCGCTATAGGAGCTCAAATCGGCTGCCCTGACAAAAGGGTCATACACTTTACAGGAGACGGCTCTTTCCACATGAATCTAAACGAAGCATGCACAGCAGTAAGTCAGGAACTTCCTATTATAACAGTAATAATGAACAACCGTGTTTTAGGTATGGTTTATCAGTGGCAGACATCATTTTACGGCAAACGTTTTGCCGCTACAACTCCCGAAAGAAAAACCAATTTCCCTAAACTTGCAGAAGCTTTCGGAGCAAAAGGTTTTTCCGCCAGCAACCCTAAGGAATTTGAAGAAGTGTTCAAAAAAGCGCTGCAGGAAAAAGGTCCTGTATGGATAGACTGCGCTATTTCAAGAGAAGAGAGAGTTCTTCCTATGATTCCGGGCGGCGGAACTATCGAAGATATGATAATAGGTTAAGGAGGGAGAACATGGATAAACAGATCAGAAAAGAAGTAATAAGCATTTTGGTTGACAACCAGGCAAATGTTCTTACAAGAGTCAGCAGTCTTTTCGGAAGACGGGGATTCAACATAGATTCCCTGACGGTTTCAACCACCAACGATCCTAAGCTTTCAAGAATAACCGTTGTATTCACGGGAACAGAGCAGGGACTTCACCAGATAATCTCCCAAACTGCAAAACTGGAAGTCGTTCGAAAAATCTTTACACTTGATTCTGACAACAGCATATATAGGGAACTGCTGCTGTTAAAAGTGAATGCAGATAAAACAGAACGCTCAGGAATAAAAGAAATCGTTGAAATTTACAGGGGAAAAATAGTTGACCTTTCTAAAAACAGCCTTATAATTGAACTGACCGGCGGCTCTGATAAGCTTGACGGATTTATGGACATGATGAGCTGTTATGATATTTCCGAAGTATGCCGTACAGGTATAACGGGAATAGGCAGGGGAAAAGGCTGGCACGAACAGGAATAGACAACCCCGAACTACCGGCAGAGGCAGACTCATCTTATTTGACAAATCTGCTTAAACCGGCAGCAAACCCAAAGACATAAACGGAAAATCCCAAACAGATATTTTCGTAAAATACATAATTCTAATGTTTAATTGATAAAGGAGAAAAAAATGATAAAGAAGTATTATGACCAGGATTGTAATTTAGGAATGTTAGACGGAAAAACAGTTGCCATCATCGGATTCGGAAGCCAGGGACACGCCCACGCAATGAATCTGAACGACAGCGGCGTAGACGTAGTAGTAGGATTAAGAGAAGGTTCCGCCCATACAGCAAAGGCCCAGGCCGCAGGATTAAAAGTTATGGGAATCGAAGAAGCCGCAGAGGCCGGTGATATAGTAATGATTCTTACACCTGACGAACTTCAGGCTTCAATATATAAAAACCAGATTGAAAAACACATGAAAGAGGGAAATGTGCTAATGTTCGCTCATGGATTCAACATCCATTTCAATCAGATTAAACCGGCAGATTATCTGGACGTAATCATGGTAGCGCCTAAGGGTCCTGGACACACAGTAAGAAGCCAGTATGTTGAAGGCAAAGGCGTACCAAGTCTTATCGCAGTATACCAGGACGCTTCCGGAAAAGCCAAAGACTACGCACTCGCTTATGCAAGCGGTATCGGCGCAGGCCGTGCGGGAATTCTTGAAACTACGTTTAAGGAAGAAACCGAAACAGACCTCTTCGGTGAACAGGCAGTTTTATGCGGCGGCGTAACAGAACTCATGAAAGCCGGTTTTGACACACTGGTAGAGGCAGGTTATGAACCTGAAATGGCTTACTTTGAATGTATTCACGAAATGAAACTCATCGTTGACCTTATCAATGAAGGCGGATTTGACAAGATGAGATACTCAATTTCCAATACTGCCGAATACGGAGACTACAGAACAGGCAAGAGACTTATCACAGACGATACAAGAAAAGAAATGAAAAAAGTTCTTACAGAAATCCAGGACGGAACTTTCGCAAGCGAATTTATTCAGGAATTCAACGCAGGCGGTAAAGCAAGATTCCTGGCTACAAGAAAAATGGAAGCTTCACATCTCCTCTGCAAAGTCGGAGCAGAACTCAGAAAGATGATGAGCTGGCTGAAAAAATAACTTTGAAAACCGAAATTTTCAAAGTTTACCACACAGAATCCCAATAAAGATTCAATAATACAGAAAAAGTTTGCCACGATAACCGGTTATTGGTTTTAAAGCCCGAGGAGCCAAACTCCTTGCGGATGTTATCCCCGCAAACTTTTTCTTTAAAAGGAAGGATTAAAAATGAGAAGCGATAACGTAACTAAAGGCGTGGAAAAAGCTCCTATGCGAAGCTTATTCTACGCTATGGGATATACAAAAGAAGAACTCGACCGCCCTCTTATAGGCGTAGTTTCCGCTAAAAGCGAAATCGTTCCGGGTCATATGCACCTTGATAAAGTTGCAGAAGCTGTAAAAGCAGGCGTAAGAATGGCTGGAGGAACACCTATCGAAGTTCCTGCCATAGGCGTATGCGACGGTATCGCAATGGGGCATATCGGCATGAAATACAGCCTTGCCAGCAGAGAGCTCATTGCAGACAGCGTTGAAACCATGGCAATGGCACATGCTTTCGACGGTCTTGTGCTGGTTCCCAACTGCGACAAAATAGTTCCCGGAATGATAATGGCAGCAGTGAGAATCAACATACCTACCGTAGTATGTTCCGGCGGACCTATGATGTCAGGCCTGGTAAACGGTGAAGAAACGAGTCTCTCCAAAATGTTTGAGGCTGTAGGCGCGAGAAAAGCAAATATAATAGATGACGAGAAGCTGCTGGAATTCGAAGAGAACACATGCCCGGGATGCGGCTCATGCTCGGGAATGTACACTGCCAACAGCATGAACTGTCTGTCCGAAGCCGTTGGAATTGCTCTTCCGGGCAACGGAACAATTCCTGCCGTAGACAGCGGAAGAATAAGGCTGGCAAAACATGCCGGCATGGCAATAATGAACCTGGTTGAAAAAGATATAAAAGCAAGAGATATTATAAACGAAAAATCACTGAAAAACGCTTTAGCATGCGATATGGCTTTAGGCTGCTCATCAAACAGCGTGCTTCACCTGCTGGCAATAGCCAATGAAGCCGGAGTCGACCTTAATCTTGATATATTCAACCAATTCAGCGCAAAGGTTCCGAATCTTTGTCATCTCGCTCCAGCCGGCGGAACTCATATGCACGATTTAAACAGAGCAGGCGGTCTTATGGCAGTATTCAGCGAACTTGCAAAAAAAGGTCTCATAGATGAAACTCTTATTACGGCTACAGGAAAAACAGTAGGCGAGAACTTTAAGGGCGCCTTTGTAAAGGATTACGATATAATAAGACCTATCGACAAACCTTACAGCCAGACAGGCGGTATCGCTATAATGTGGGGCAATATAGCCCAGGATGGATGCGTTGTAAAGAGAAGCGCGGTCGCGCCGGAAATGCTTTCTCACAGCGGACCTGCAAGAGTATTTGACTGTGAAGAAGACGCTATCGATGCTATCTACAACGGAAAAATCGTTGACGGAGACGTTGTTGTTATAAGATATGAAGGTCCTAAAGGCGGTCCGGGAATGAGGGAAATGCTCAATCCTACCAGCGCTCTTGCGGGAATGAATCTTGACAAGACGGTAGCGCTCATAACAGACGGCAGATTCAGCGGCGCCAGCCGAGGAGCTTCCATCGGACACGTATGCCCCGAAGCTGCGTCAGGAGGAAATATCGGTCTTCTCCAGGAGGGTGATATAATAGAAATAGATATTCCTAACTCAAAGATAAACGCAAAAGTATCAGATGAAGAGTTCGAAAAAAGACGTAAATCATATGTCGCTCCGCCTCCAAATGTAACATCGGGATGGCTTTCAAGATACATGAGAAACGTAGCAGCTTCCTCAAAAGGCGCAGTTATGGAATAAAGATTACAGCAAAGGCTCATTATTCATAGATCTAAGAATTGCATTAAAGATGCATTGATATTCCGAGATGTCCCAAGATATTCCGAATAATATCATAAATGATATTTCATTCATACTAACAAAAAGCGGCAGAAATATTCTGCCGCTTTTTATATGAAAATATCCTCCGAATCAATTTACCCCTGTTTCCTTGCTTTCTTCGGCAAACATCATTATAAAAGCTGCCGCAAGCACTGCCGCGCATATTATCATTGCAAACTGTCCCATATAATTTACCATTATATTTCCTATAACAGCGCCTATTACGAAAAACAGTATTATACCGTAGTAAAGAAGCCCTTTTCTCAGCTTATATGATTCTCTCGTACTCATGTATTCACATACAAACTGCGTCCCGCTTCGTATATTGCCAATACACATAGTAGTCGCTATGCTGTTTCCATGTATTTTACGAAAAGTCTCAAGCTGTATGCCGCACACCAATGAAGTGAGGCAATTTGCCAGCATGTTCATGGACTGCGGCACAAAACATACACCTATCAGAATAACTATTTCAAACAAAACAGAAATCTGTCTCCAGTGAAATGCGTTTATTTCCTTGAACTTAAGTTTCAAAAAATCAGCTACCGCTATTCCTGCCACAAATGATGCCACCGGAAACAAATAGTTTACAGCCTCACCCCATTTAAGCTGCGATAAATTAACCCCCAGCAGGAGGATGTTCCCGGTCTGCGCATTGGCAAATACATGCCCTCTGAACATATATGAGTAGGCGTCCATAAATCCGCCTGCAATCGCCAAAGTTATGCCTATCATAATAGAATCAGACATTTGTGTTTTAGATGTGATTTTAATACGCTTAAGACGTTTCATTCCCCTTTTTTTCTCTTTCTTACACATTCGTTCAGTAAATATTCCACCTGCCCGTTTATAGACCTGAAATCCTCTTCTGCCCATGCAGCAATATCATTCCATAATCCGGGAGATAACCTCAACACCATTTGCTTTTTGGTTTTCTCTTTATCCTTTATGTTTTTCTCCTTTTTCTTAATCTCAGCTTCCAATGTTTTAAGCTTTTCAAGCCTCTTTTGAAGCTGTTCTTCTTTTCTGTTTATATCATCTGCCATAAGGAAGCACTCCTTTTATCATATCACTAATACAGACTGCCGCTGTTTACAACCGGCTGCGCCTCCTTATCACCGCATAAAACTACCAGCAGATTTGACACCATTGACGCTTTTCTCTCATCGTCTAAAATTATCAAGTCGTCTCCTTCAAGCTTATCAAGCGCCATTCTTACCATACCTACAGCGCCTTCAACGATCTTTTCCTTTGCAGCTATAGTCGCCGTTGCCTGCTGTCTCTTGAGCATAGCAGCAGCAATTTCTTCTGCATAAGCGAGGTGAGTAATCTTGACTTCCAGAATCTCTATACCTGCCTCTTCTGCTTTCTCCTGTAGCTCCAGTTTCATTTTTTCAGCGATTTCAATGCTTGAGCCTCTTAGAGTGAGTTCATCGTTTTCTCCTCCATCAAAGGAATCATATGGATAAAGTCTTGCCGAATTTCTTATAACAGAGTCGCACTGGCTGGATAAGTAATCATTGTAATTCTCAACATTGAATACGGCTTTTGTCGGGTTCACAATTTTCCATATAACTATGGAACCGATTATAATAGGATTTCCCTGAACATCATTTACTTTCTGCTGTGAATTATTCAAAGTCATTGTTTTGGTCGAAACTTTTTTATTCGTCTTTGCTTTGGCATTTTTACTGCTCTTCTTTGACGAATCCATCATCTCTGATGTAAGTTCCTCGCCAAGAGAAGGGACTGTAGGGTTAAACGCAGTACAGAATGGATTCACGAAGAAAAATCCCGGTTTCTTTACGGTGCCGTGATAATTGCCGAATAAAGTCAGTACAAGCGCTTCATTAGGATTCACAATTTTAAGACCGCCAAGCAAAATGCAGAAAAGAATGAACAGAACTATTGAAGCTCCTATTACGGACATCAGCCCCATTCCCAATCCCATAAGACACAAAAGCGCGCTGGCTATAATTCCTAAAATATTTACAATAAGCATAACCATTCCGGATAAAGGTCTAAGCTCTTTTTCAGTTATAGCGCCATCCACTGCCGGACGATCCGATTCTCTTAAATTTTCTTTTTTCATATCTCTACCTCTCAATATTTTTGATATCATTTTGATATCACTATTATATCGCAATGAATTTTTTTGTCAATAGTCCGGCTCAAATTTTCGAAATAAAACAGCTGCAGTATTTAAAATACCGCAGCTGCAAGTCTCCTGTCATAAACAATACCCTATTATATATTAGCCCGTATACCCCTTATGAATATTATCGAAGCCTGTAGCAATGCATATAGTCGCATGGTTCAGTATAAAAGATATGCTGAGCTCCGAGATATTTTTTCACTTCCAAATCTGCCAGACCTTTTCCAACTCTGTAATAGGTAGGCATATCCTCCCATTCAGGTTCATAAAATTCGACAGTTCCTTTGCAGAACTTGGACTGAGGCGCTTTAATATCCCACTTGTAATCATCCGGTTTTTCCCATTTTTTCGGATTAAAGGCAGGATATGCCACATCCGGTACTGTAATATCATCTACCGAAGGTATATATCTGTAATTCATTTTGCCTTGGCTCTGTGCCGCCAGTTTCATCATTCTTTCAGCATCTTCGGCAGGCTGGTTAACATCTATTTGAAGTTTCATAAACTGAAAATCCCAGCTATACGCTTTCGCTGTATAAACTCCTTCATAATGGGAAAATTCCGGAATATCAGCATAAATTTTACTGTATCCTATTCCATCTCTTCCGGCAACTATAGGGTCAGCGTGGTTTTCAAACATTACCAGAATTAAATCTCCATCCAAATCATCTCTTTCGCCTTTAAAATGTACCGGCGTGGAAATATTTATAAGAGTGTATTTATGTCCTGCCAGCCATCCTATATTGGAAAATTCACATGCCTGAACACTGATAACCGGAGCATTAGATGTAAATCCCTCCGGAAGCAGAGGTTCTAATTGCTTTGGATTTGTCTCAAAAGAAACCGCAAGACATTCTGCATCTGCCGGCTGATGCAGGATTCTCTGTCCATCCATATTCTGCATGGTAGTTGTCGGTCCGAAAAATACCGGCTGCATATAAAATTTATCTTTCTCAAATTTAAACGACATAATATCACTCCTCTCTTAATTAATATATGGTTTATCTTTTTTTCATAATTTATTATACTCTTTTGTATACAAGATTCAATATACGCAATGTGTTTTTTTCGTGACGTTTTAATATGTGATTAAATATGCTAAACAGCCTCCTCCTGCTATTGCAAATTTTTATTTCTAAGTGTATTATTTATCCATAAAAACAAAGGAGATGAGAAAATGAAACGAGAAATAGAAATATGGGATTATGCCAGCGATATTATGAAAGCCGTTAAAACCGGAGTTCTGATAACAACAAAAGCCGATGATAAAGTAAACACTATGACAATATCATGGGGCACGCTTGGCATAGAATGGAACAAGCCGATATTTACAACTTTTATAAGGGAAAACCGCTTTACACGTGAGATTCTTGATAAAAATCCGGAATTTACGGTCAATATTCCTTACGGCGAATTCAACAAAGATATCTTGAACATATGCGGCACAAAAACAGGACGCGATATTGATAAAATTTCCGAGACGGGACTCACTTTAGAAGAATCCGAGAAAGTTTCCGTGCCTGCAATCCGTCAGCTTCCTCTGACTCTCGAATGCAAGGTGGTCTACAAACAGCTTCAGGATAAAAACGCCATAACAGAAAAAAACAACAAAATATTCTATCCTCAGGACGTAGACAGTTCTGCCTCCGGCGCAAACAAGGACTATCATATAGCCTATTACGGTCAGATTGTTTCCGCATATATAATCGAATAGTTTGATAAAAAGCCCTTTGGCTATTGGCACATCTCACGATATTTTCCGCATAATAAAAAATCCTGTTACTGCACTTAAAGTTTAGTTTTTATAAAGTGTAATAACAGGATTATTATTTTACTGTTTCCGAAACCGAATCCGGCTTACGTAATGTTCTCTTTTGCAGCATCCCTTATATATGTCCGTTTCCGCTGAATATTTACAATAGAACCGGTTGTTTTTAACGAGTTTAAGTCTACTGCTGCTGAGGTTTAACCTGCTTTGCATCGGTTCTTCTTGCTACGACAAAGAATCTTCCGTCCTCTTCATTATACGTACAAGTGGACAATGTTACAAGCTGATCTCCGTATTCAGGCGTAACACCCGTGTCGTAGGATGAAATCTTCTTCACACCTTTTACGAACTCATTAAAATCGGATTCCGATGTAATGCCGGCATACTGATAGTACTTGAATGCTTTGGACTCTTTAGGATATATTTTGGAATATCCCGCCGCAACTATTTCATATGTACCTTGTCCGCCTTTGTATATGGTATCAAAGCGAAAGGTCTTATGACTCTCATAGAATTCTTTATCTTCGTATTTAACTATATCGTGAAACATTGTTCCGTTTTTCATGTTATGACCGTAGATAAAGAAGTTTGCGGTAGGAACAAATATATCGCTGGCAGCGTCAAGAAAAGGCGTCCCCGATGTGGCGTGTTCCTTATCAAAATTTCTTCGCAGATAAAACTCCGGATTATCAGGCGTCCACATAACAGGGTAATTCACTTTCGTATCCTCAATTTCAATCCAGCCTATTATTTCCCCATTTTTCAAATACAAATCAACGTATTCTCCGACAACAATTCCTTTGTCAGTTTTCAAATCTTCTCTCTGAGTCTTAAGTTTTGCCAAATCTTCCAAACCTTTTTGCTCTCTCATTCCGGTTAGAAAATAATTCAGAAGAGCTCCGGCAGAACCGATAAAAACTATGAGACATATCACAAAGATTATTTTTCTCCCTAAACTCATACCCTCCTGCCTTTCATCTGCACTTAAAGGGATTCCACGCCGACTAATTCAACGCCGCTGGATTTTAATACTTCCACGGCTTTATCCGAATCAGCTACTTTCATCATTATTATGGCTTTGCCCTCTGCCGATTTTATAGTCGAATATATATAATTTACTGCAATTCCCGCATCTGCAAGCAGAGCAAGCACGTGATGAAGACCGCCTGCCTTATCTTCCAAAGATACTCCTATGACTTCCGACAGACTTGCCGTAAATCCGTTTTCGATTAAAATCTTTACTGTTTTTTCCGGGTCTTCGACTATACATCTTAAAATTCCGAAGTCAACTGTTTCCGCGATGGTACTTGCCTTGAGGTCAATATCGTTTTCAGCCAAAATCTTTGTTAGACCGGCCAGTCTTCCTACGGTATTTTCTACAAATACCGAAACCTGTTTAACTATCATTCTGCTCCTCCTGTTCAATAGATTATCCGAGCTTTCTCGTATCTTCAACTCTAACGGCTTTTCCTTCACTTCTAGGCAAAGTGCCTGCATTGAGCAGCTTAACTTTACAGCCTATTCCGAGCATATCCCTTAAGGCATGTTCGATTCTTCCTCTGAGAGTTTCCACAAAGGATATGTCATCAATAGCAAGACCTTCTGCCAGCTCAACCGCCAGCTCGAAAGTATCCGTGTTCTTTTCTCTTCCTACGTAAAGTTTATAATTCATCGTGAGTTCCGAAAACTCTGCTATTACCGTCTCTACCTGGGACGGGAATACGTTTACGCCTCTGATTATAAGCATATCGTCAGTACGTCCGAATACACGGCTCATTCTTACAGTGGTTCTTCCGCATGCGCATTTATCCCTCATAAGATAGCATATGTCCCTTGTTCTGTATCTTACAAGAGGCATTCCCTCTTTGCCGATAGTTGTGATAACAAGTTCTCCCTTTTCGCCGTCGGGAAGCACTTCCAAAGTATCAGGGTCTATTATCTCAGCATAGAAGTAATCTTCCTGTATGTGCATTCCGTTGTTTTCCCTGCAGCTCATGGATACTCCGGGGCCCATGACTTCCGAAAGTCCGTATATATCATGCGCCTTTATACCCAGGCCTTCTTCAATTTTATCTCTCATCGCCTGAGTCCACGGTTCTGCGCCGAATACTCCTGCGGAAAGCTTAAGATCTTTAGGGTCTATCCCTGCTTTCTGAACACCCTCGGCTATGGTAAGAGCATAAGAAGGCGTGCAGCAGAGCACGTCGCTTTTCATGTCCTGCAGGAACATAATCTGTTTCTGGGTATTGCCGCTACTCATAGGTATTACAGTGGCGCCCATTGTTTCAGCTCCTATATGCGCTCCCAATCCTCCTGTGAAAAGTCCGTATCCGTATGAAACATGAACCACAGAATCCTTTGATGCGCCTGCCATTGTAAGGCCTCTTGCTACACATTCTCCCCACATATCCAGGTCGTTTCTCGTATATCCTGCAATTTTAGGTTTTCCTGTAGTTCCGGAAGAAGCGTGTATTCTCACTATATCAGTCATTGGCTTTGCAAACAGTCCTGTAGGATAATTTTGAGCTAAATCTTCCTTTGTTGTAAAAGGAAGTTTTGTAATATCCTCAAGGGTATTAATGTCTTCAGGCTTTACTCCTGCCTCATCCATCTTCTTTCTGTAATGAGGCACGTTATCATACTCGTGCTTAACGGTTTTCTTAAGCTTTTCAAGTTGCAGCGCTCTCATGGTATCACGGTCTGCACATTCCATTTTCTCATTCCAAATCATGTTGCATATATTCCTTTCAATCTGATTTTATTTTAAAGAAATCTTACAGGTTTCTTTTGCTGTACAAATTATCTTATATATTGTTTTGTTTCGGTTTACGCATTTCGTCCCATTTCAAAAGCCTTTTTGTTAAGGTCTATAAATTTAGGTTTTACGTTTTCCTCTATAACCTTAAGCCAGGACTGCTCATCAAAAGGCATGTCCTTTGATGCAGAACCTAAAAGCACCACGTTTACAGCTTTAACGCTTCCGCACTCCTCTGCTATGGCAAGAGCATCAAAGGCTTTCACTCTTCCTGCCTTTTCTTCTAAAATTTCCATTATATTCTCGGGATATTTCGCCTGTCCCATTATAACGGGCATCGGAAGTATCTGCTGTGTATTTACATATATGGTTCCGCCCTTTTTAAGGTACGGCAGCCATCTGTAGGCTTCCAGCTCCTCAAAAGCTATTATTACGTCAGCATCCCCTTCCTCGATAAGCGGAGAGCTTACAACTTCTTCGCTTATTTTAACATGGGTTACAACGCTTCCTCCTCTCTGCGCCATTCCGTGAACTTCCGAAAGCTTTACATCATAGCCCTTTGAAAGAGCAAGATTGCCCAGAAGTACGCTGGCAAGAAGAGTTCCCTGTCCGCCGACTCCAACTATAAGTATATTTGTCTTCTTCATACTATTTTGCCCCCTTTTTATCCTGCGCCTCGATGGCATCAAAAGGACATACCCTCGCGCAGAGGTCGCATCCTACACAGCTTTCAGCTACTATAAACGGTCTTCCGTCTCTTTCTTCAATAGCAGGACATCCTATCTTCATGCACATTTTGCAATTTTTGCATTTGTCGGTTATGAGATAAGGGATATTAGGCTGCTTTACAATCAAGGCGCAAGGTCTCTTCGTTATTATAACGGAAAGCTCTTCTCTTGCTGTTTCTTCTTTTATTACTTTTTCAAGTCCTTTTATATCAAATGGGTCTATCTCAACGATATTTTTAACACCGCATGCTCTACAGATTCCGGCTATATCTATTGCCGGCGCTTCATTGCCTTTAGCATCTCTTCCTGTGGATGGATTATCCTGATGTCCCGTCATTCCGGTTATTCTGTTATCGAGGATTATTACCGTCCCTTTCGAACCATTGTAATTCATGTTTACAAGTCCGGTTATTCCCGAATGAAAGAAAGTGGAATCACCAAGTACGGCAACCACGTCCTTGCTGTCTCCTGCCGCCTTTTCAAATCCGTGCGCCATGGTTATGGAAGCCCCCATACACAGACATGCATCCATGGCAGATGTAGGAGCCAAAGCGCCGAGGGTGTAGCATCCTATATCTCCCAGCACCGTCTTCTTAAGCTTGCTCAGAACGTGGAAAAGCCCTCTGTGAGGACAGCCTGCACATAAAAGAGGCGGTCTTCCGGGAGCATCATCTATTTTAACCGTATCTGCTACAGGAAGTCCGAAAGCGGCTTTTATCATATTGGCGCTGTATTCTCCCTGTATGGAAAACAGTTCTTTTCCGCCTGCGACAGCCACTCCCATAGCTCTTATCTGTTCCTCAAAGAACGGATCGCCTTCCTCTATGATATAAAGTTTATCGACTTTTGAAGCAAAATCTTTTATCAGTCCTTTTGGAATCGGATTTATGAGTCCCATCTTGAGAACGCTCGCATTGGGCATGGCTTCTTTAACATACTGATAGCAGATTCCGCTGGTAATTATTCCTACTGATGTATCGCCCATTTCAATTCTGTTTATATCCATGGAATCGGCGTCTTCCGCTATTTTGTTCATCCTCTTTTCCTGAGCAACATGGAGCTTCTTTGCCATGGCAGGCATGGCAACGTATTTTTGTATATCCTTTTCGTAAGGAATTCTTTTCTTCTCGCTTCTCTCTCCCAGCTCCACAATTCCCCTTGAATGAGATATTCTCGTATTTGATCTTATTAAAACTATTGTATCGTACTTCTCGCTGATTTCATAAGCCAGTTTTATATATTCCTTACATTCCTGAGCATTGGCAGGTTCCAGCATAGGCACTCCCGCGCTTCTCCCGTAATACCTTGAGTCCTGTTCATTCTGACTTGAATGGCATCCGTTATCATCTGCCACCAGAATAACCGCTCCGCCTGTAACACCTGTATATGCCGCTGTAAAGAATGGGTCTGCCGCAACGTTAAGACCTACGTGTTTCATACATGAAAGAGACCTTACTCCGCCTATGGATGCTCCTACTGCTACTTCAACGCCTACCTTTTCATTTGGCGCCCATTCCACATGTATATCATCATACTTTGATGCTGTTTCCGTAACTTCTGTGCTTGGAGTTCCCGGATAAGAAGATATCACCTTTACACCGGCTTCATAAGCTCCCCTTGCAAAGGCTTCATTACCTAGCATAATTTTCTTTTCCATTACCTCATTATCTACCTTTCTTGTTAAGAATTTATTATCACGCATACATGATAACTATACCATAAATCAACCTGATTTTGCATAAAAACATTAAAAAACAAAGAGTTCCGCAGGCACAGACCCCACTGCTTCTCAATACCGGATAAAAAACCGGTCGCTTTAAAGCAGGCGCAAACCTGATACGGAACTCTCTTATAAATCCTGTATTTTATTGGGCAAATTCTGAAAAACCAGCTCTTTTAAATCTGATTTTCAGAATTTTTTATTTTATGTAAACCAGTCTTGAGAATATAAAGCAAATTAATACATTATACAGCTAACAAAACAGCATATAAATCGTCATCCTTGTCAATGAGGTCTCTTCTTCCGATGAAAACTCTGCATAAAAGTTATTAAATTCGCGCATTCGTAAATTTTTTCTGAAAACAAGCGCCGAAAAGAACGTTTTTTCAGAAAAAATAAGTTTACATAAAACTTTCGCAATGAAAGCCTGAAATCTAAAAGCAGATTCACGTAAAACTTTCGTTAGAACATTACAAAACCGAAAAACAGGTTTACATAAAGCTCAACGGCAAAAGTGCCTTTAGAAAGCTGCATTTATCAAATATCGTTTAAAGGCTGCTCTCCTTATCTGCGGCAAATCTCCGCCTAAGACAGCTGTTCTCAGTGCGCAGCTCCTGCTCCGTGGCAAACTTCTGTCTTTGGAGCCCTCCGCCGTAGACGGCCGCTCTTCGTATTTTAGATATGCTTCCTAAAACAGCTATTCTTAACTTGCGTTTCCTGCCGCAAAAGACGGCAAAGTATTCACTTGCAGTTCCACCGCCAAATACTATCTGCACTTGGCGATAAGTTTTTCCCATTCTTTATCCACATAGACTTGAGTTTCCTCTATCATCCATTCGTTTCCCGGCTTAAACATATGCGAAAATCTCCCCTGTCTTTTGAGGAATTCTTCCACCGGAAGTTTTTTCTTGGGTTCATAGGTCAGGTGCCACTGTCCTTCCACTATTTCGTAAAGCGGCCATACGCAGGTCTCAACCGCAAGTCTGCACATCTCTGCCAAATCTTCCGTATCGTAACGCCAGCCTCTCGGGCAGGGAGCCATCACGTTTAAAAAGCACGGTCCCTTTGTATATATAGCTTTATGCGCCTTTTCGTGCAAATCTTTAAAATTGCTCGTAAAAGTCGTTTGCGCCACGTATGGAATATTGTGAGCCGCTATTATTTCCGTCAGATTCTTCTTGTTCTGAATTTTCCCGGGAATTTCCTTTCCTGCCGGTGATGTGGTCGCATCGGCAAACCGGGGAGTCGAGGAAGATCTTTGTATTCCCGTATTCATGTACGCTTCGTTATCGTAGCACACATA
>CABUXV010000006.1 GCA_902495595.1 uncultured Eubacterium sp.
CAACCTTTTTAAAAGTTTTGGAAGAAAGGGACTTTCCTTTTGAAAACATTTATATGATGGCATCCGCCAAATCGGCAGGCAAAACCCTGACATTCAAAGGAAAAGACTACATAATCGAAGAGCTCACAGAGCATTCTTTTGACAAACCAATCGATATAGCGTTATTTTCAGCCGGCGGCTCGACAAGTGAGAAATTTGCTCCAATTGCCGCTGCTCACGGCGTCACTGTCGTAGACAACAGCAGCCAGTGGAGAATGGATAAAGAAGTCCCTCTTGTAGTTCCCGAAGTAAATCCTGAGGATATAAAGTGGAACAAAGGAATAATTGCAAACCCTAACTGCTCAACAATACAGGCAATGGTGGCGCTTAAACCTTTACAGAACAAATACGGTATCAAGAGAGTTGTTTATTCAACATATCAAGCAGTTTCAGGTTCCGGAGTAAAAGGCATAAACGATCTTAAAAACGGTCTTGCAGGAAAAGAAGATAACCTGCAGGCTTACGCTCATCCTATTGCAGGAAACTGTCTTCCTCACATAGACGTATTCACAGACAACGGATACACTAAAGAAGAGATGAAAATGATAAACGAAACTCATAAAATCTTAAGAGATGACAATATCAAGGTTACGGCAACTACAGTGCGCGTTCCCGTATTTGATTCCCACAGCGAATCAATAAACATTGAACTTGAAAAACCTTTCGAACTTGAAGACGTAATCGAACTTTTCAAAAATTCACCGGGAATCATAGTACAGGACGATGTTGAAAACAACGTATATCCGCTGGCAAGAGACGCTGCCGGCACAGATGCAGTATATATAGGACGTATCCGAAGAGACTTCTCCGTAGACAACGGTCTTAACATATGGGTTGTTGCAGACAACATCAGAAAGGGCGCTGCAACAAATGCTATACAGATTGCTGAACAGCTTATAAAGGATATGGAAGACTGATAAAACTTTTTTTAATTGAAAAAATTACATTACCATAAAAATTAATGCCGTAAATACGTATAAAAAATGCGAATTTACGGCATTTTTTAATGACAGATAAAATCACAGCAAATCACAGAAACAAAAATGTGCCCACTTGTAATTTCCTTTCTTAATTTATATAATAACTTTATATTTAACGTTATTTAAAACATCAAGGAGGTATCCAACATGGTTATATGGCCCATACTAAGCTCGCTTATAATGATATTCATACTTATAGTTCCGGGCTTTTTCTTTAAAAAGAAAAATATACTTACGGAAAATCAAAACGAGGCAATAAACACTCTTGTAGTGAACCTGACCTGGCCATGCCTAGTAATAAATGCCATGCAGATGGAATTCAACCTCCAGATATTAAAAGACTGCGGCTATATATTGGTAGTATGCCTGTTAATACTTGCCATAATATTTCTAATCAGTTTTCCATTCGCAAAGATTACTAAACTTTCCAATAAAAAGCGTTATCTTACGATATTTATGCTGCTATTTGGCAATACAGGATTCATAGGTATACCCGTTATTCAGGCGCTCTACGGTACCGACGCGGTTTTTTATGCCGCTATCGTAGAACTTATTAACGATGTACTTATATTTACAGTAGGTATAATGCTGATACAGATGTCTGCCGGAGCAAATCTCAAAGTGGGATTTAAACAATTCATAAATCCGGGTCTTATCGGCGTTGTAATAGGACTTTTGCTTTTCCTTTTCAATATACAGCTTCCGGAAGTTATAGGAGGCTCTATCGAGATGATAGGTTCTGCTACAACTCCCCTTACCATGTTCTGCATAGGGTATCAGGTAGCCGGATTAAACTTTAAAGAAATCGCCGGAGATATTCAGGTCTATGCTTTATGCTTTGTAAAACTTCTGATAGTTCCTGTTATCACTCTTCTTGCCGTAAAGCTATGGGCAGGAGATTTCTCCCTTTTGGAAAAAGTGCTCATAATCGGCTTTTCAATGCCTGTAGCTGCGGTATCATCCATATTCAGCCAGCAGTACAAAGGAGAAACAGCTTTCGCAACAAAGACAGTCCTTCTTTCCACAGTATTTTCACTTATAACCATTCCTATTTTCGCAATTATTATGGAACTATAATTTAAGATTATAAAAAACACAGCGTCATAAATCATGTCGCTGTGTTTTTTACGGTTTATTAAGATAAGCTGCAGCTATCTTTACATTACCCACCTATTATTTATTTGTTCTAAACCCCTTTATTTTAACCATTATCAGTTTACAAAGCTGTATTACAGGTATATTTAAAAACGCAAGTCCGTATACCGTAAGCAGCTGCGGAATTCCCAAAGTTTCCACCTTGAATATGTGGTCTACTGACGGAACTGCCAAAGCAAAAGTTATAAGCACCATTCCAACCAAAAATGCACCGATAAGATATTTATTGTTCCAAAGCCTTCTTGTAAACACCACCGGTCTGTCCGATTTGCAGTTGAATCCATGAAATAGCCTGCTCGCGCAAAGAGTTCCAAATGCCATTGTGCTTCCCAGCAATGCGCTTCCCCCTAATTCAGATGCCGTAAACCATCCGTTAAGACCTATAAGAAAAGCTATCAAAGTCATTATACATATGGATACTCCGCCTATACCTATTCTTCCTAAAAAGTCTTTTGTCAGTATGGATTCATTAGCCGGTCTCGGCTTATCTTTCATTATATCCTTATTGTGAGGCTCAAGACCGAGAGCTATAGCAGGAAGACTGTCTGTAAGCAGGTTTATAAAAAGCAAGTGAACCGGCGCAAAAGGCACAGGAAGCGCGAATATGGAAGCATACAGCACTGCCAGTATAGCGCCGAAATTCCCCGAAAGAAGAAACTGTATAGAATACTTAATATTCTTATAAATATTTCTTCCGTTTTCAACAGCTTTAACAATTGTAGCGAAATTATCATCTGTGAGAACCATAGATGCAGCATCCTTTGAAACTTCACTTCCCGTAATTCCCATCGCCACACCTATATCGGCCTGTTTAAGTGCAGGCGCATCATTTACCCCGTCTCCTGTCATTGCCACTATATTGCCTTTATCCTGCCACGCTCTTACAATTCTTATCTTGTGCTCTGGAGATACCCTGGCATACACCGATATGTTCTCAACATAAGATTTAAGTTCTTCATCATCCATTCCATCTATTGATGAACCTTCACACGCCTCAGCTTCATCCTTTAGAATCCCTATTTTTTTTGCTATTGCAGCTGCCGTAACCTTATGGTCGCCTGTAATCATTACAGGCTTTATTCCTGCTGCAATACATTCTTCAACTGCCGCCATTGATTCTTCTCTAGGAGGATCCATCATAGAAATAAGACCTAAAAATATCATGTCATTTTCATCACCAATGTCCGGTACAAAATCTTTATCTGTTTCCTTATATGCGAAAGCTAGTACTCTCAAACCGTTTTTCGAAAAATCCTTATTGCAGCTTTCGATTTCTTTTATATCCTCCTGTGTAATATCTCTCACACCCTCGGAAGTCTGTATAGACTTAACCTTATTTATAAGTACATCAACAGCTCCTTTGGTTATCATTATATCCCGTTCTTTTCCTATACCGCCCTCGTCTTTTGAAAAACTGAAAAGTTCAGCTCTCTCTCCCTTTATATTATGACATGTTGACATTAATTTTCTGTCACTGTCAAAAGGAATTTCTCCTGTTCTTACGCTTGCTTTCCGTTCGCTTTCATATGATATATTCAAATCAAGTCCTACATTTATCAGAGCTGTTTCCGTAGGGTCTCCCATTTCCTTACCCTCTGCTATTGCAGAATCATTGCAGAGCATACTTGATATCAGCAGCTGTTTTTCTTCATTGTTTTCAATATTTATATCAGAAGCAGCTATTTTCCTGCCGTGAACATAATAATTTTCAACAGTCATCTTGTTTTGAGTAAGAGTTCCTGTCTTATCTGAACATATTACCGAAACACTTCCCAAACCTTCAACTGCTTGCAGTTTTCTCACTATGGCATGTTCTTTAGCCATCTTCTGAGTTCCAAAGGAGAGAACTATAGTTACTATTGAACTCAATGCCTCAGGTATTGCGGCTACAGCTAATGCAACCGCAAATAAAAATGCATCGCCCATAGGCTGTCCTCTGAAAACACTTATACCGAAAAGTATACCGCAAAATACCAATATAAGTATGGAAAGTTTCTTGCCGAAGTTATCAAGGTTCATCTGAAGCGGAGTTTTCTTCTCCGATGTGGATTTCAGCAAGGTGGCTATCTTTCCCACTTCAGTTTCCATCCCCACAGAAGTAACGATAAATTCGCCTCTTCCATAAGTAACAAAACTCCCTGAATACACCATATTTATCCTGTCTCCCAACGGAACAGAACCTTCTATTGCATGCATTTCCTTTTCTACGCCCAGACTTTCTCCCGTAAGAGCGCTTTCATCTATTTTCATGCCTGCATTTTCTGTTATTCTTCCATCAGCAGGAACAAAATCACCTGCTTCCAGACTTACTATATCTCCCACCGTTACCTTCGATGCAGGGATTTTTATAAACTGTCCGTTTCTCAATACTTTGGCCTCAGGCGCAGACATCTTCTTAAGACTGTCAAGAGACTGTTCTGCTTTCACGGTCTGCACTGTGCCCAATACCGCATTTATAGTTATAACAATCAATATAACTGCCGTACTTTCAAAATCACCCAGTATGCCCGATATAATCGCAGCTATTATAAGAATTATAACGAGAAAATCCTTAAACTGCTCAAAAAAAATCTGTACTACCGACTTCTTCTTACCTTCTGCCAACTCATTAGGTCCGTATTTCTGTATATTAGCAGCCGCCTGTTCATCGGTTAAAGGTTCTGTCGTACCATTTACCTCAAGCTTTACCTCTTCTCCCGTCATATTATAAAATTCTTTCATAACACAATTCCTTTCACTTTTTATCATATCCACTTTAACAAGGTTTTTGCACAATTAAGTCTAAAACTTCAAAAACAAAAAAGAGACTTTTACTGCACAAATAATGCAGTAAAAGTCTCGCTGTTTCATTACGTACCGGATGAACAATCCATCGCGCTGACGATATCGTAAACGTATTATTATACGCCGGCTACTCCCTTTTACTATTATTAGTATAATATATATTTTTTTCTTTCATGTCAATACATTACAGTTAATTGTTTCCGCATTTTTCTTTTATTTTTCACTCGCATAACGAGTCTTCTTCCTTTTTATCGGCTCGCTGCGGAAGCTGTGAAACTATGATTGCCAGAAACATTAAACCGCATCCTATATACTCATGTACAGAAAGGACTTCTTTAAAAAATATCCAGCCTGAAAACAGTGCGAATACCGTTTCAAGAGACATTATGAGACAAGCCAGATTGGGATTTGTGGATTTTTGACCAATGGTCTGGAAAGTATACCCTATAGCGCATGAAAATACGCTGGCATATATTATAGGTATCAGCGCAGCTTTCAGAGCCTCCCACGTTACACTTTCAAACACTACAGCCGGAATTACACACAATAATCCTGCAAAAATGAATTGACCGCATGTAAGTTTAACGGGACTTATTCTTTTAACAAAATAATCTATAGTATGTATATGAAAAGCGCATATGAATGAAGCGATAAACATCATTACATCACCGAAACTCATCGAACCGATACCCTCAAAAAGGCAGAGAAGATACATTCCTGCAAGACCTATCACTACACCAATCCACAAATTTCTGCTGGTTTTCTTGCCTAATCTCAATCCTATAACAGGAGTTATCAATATATAAAGTGCAGTTATAAACCCGGCTTTTCCCACAGATGTATGAGGCAGGCCAAACTGCTGAAGAAGTATTACTACACATACAAGTGCGCCGCAGCAAATCGCTCCTTTAATCGTTTCCTTCTTTCCCGCTTCTTCTTCCTGATTCTCCAAATTCTTCTTTTTATCCAAAAATAAAATCAGGGGAAGCATTACAATGCCTCCCAATGTACATCTTATAGCAGTAAATGTAAAAGGTCCCAGATAATTTAACCCTGCTTTCTGAGCTACTAAAGAAAAGCCCCATACCAATGCGGCCATAAGCAAAAATGCGTTGCCTTTAGCGCTGTGCTTCATTTTCAGAACACCCATTCCTTTTCTTTAAATCCAACTAAAATTTTATCTTTATCTATTAAAATCGGTCTCTTTACCAGCATGCCGTCAGATGACAGAAGCTCCAGCTTTTCATCATCAGTCATTTCAGGCAGTTTATCCTTAAGTCCAAGCTCACGATATTTCATACCGCTTGTGTTAAAAAACTTTTTAACCGGATAACCGCTTTTTTCCACCCATTCGGCCAACTCTTCCTTTGTCGGATTATCTTCAACTATATGTCTGTCCTCAAAATCAACTCCGAGGTTTTCTAAATGTTTTTTTGCTCTTTTACAAGTAGAACATTTAGGATATTCTATAAATAACATTTTACTTCCTCCTTTATAATAAAGCCATTCTAACATAAAATTCCGCCTTTTTAAATATTTGTTAAATAATAAAAACAAATAAAAAAACACATGAAAAAGCGGTATCATAAAAGATACCGCTTTGAGTTCATTATTTAAACTATGTTTGCCTATGCTTCTGCTGATTCCATAACGTCTTTACCATCATAGTAGTTACAGTTAGGACAAACTCTATGAGGAAGCTTTGGCTCGTGGCACTGTGGACAAATTGAAAGTCCCGGCGCTTTCATCTTCATATTAGGAGCTCTTCTCTTATCTCTTCTAGCTTTTGAAGTTTTTCTCTTAGGTACTGCCATGTTTTACACCTCCTTACCGCAATGTGTAATATATATGTTCCTGAAAACTCTGAAATCAACTTCGAGTTTTCTTATTCGCAACTTCTAAAGTATACCGTTGTCCGGCATTACTTGTCAACAGTTATTTTTATTCTCCGAAACAAAATCGGTTTATTCACAGCTGCCTTTTGTAACAATATTAAATGTATCTCTTGCAATCATCAGCTCTTCGTTTGTAGGAACGAGGATAACTTTTACCTTTGAGTCATCTCTTGAGATAATCATTTCCTTGCCTCTTACCTTATTTTTGACAACATCAAGCTTGATTCCCAGATTTCCTAAATCATTGCAGATTATATCTCTCATCGCTATATCATTTTCGCCGACTCCCGCAGTAAATACGATAGCATCTACACCATTCATTTCCGCAATATAAGCTCCTATATAGAATCTCACCTTATGAGCAAATACTTTTAATGCCAGCATAGCCCTTTCGTTGCCTTCTTCAGCAGCTCTTTCAATATCTCTGAAATCGCTTGATACGCCTGATATACCCAGCACGCCTGACTTCTTGTTTAATATTTCGTTTGCAACACCGGGCTCAAGCTTTTCTTTCTCTCTGATAAATGTAACTATAGCCGGGTCGATATCTCCGCTTCTGGTTCCCATTACGAGACCTTCAAGCGGTGTGAATCCCATTGAAGTGTCTATGCATTTACCTCTCTTAATAGCAGATACAGATGCTCCGTTTCCTAAATGACATGTGATTATCTTAAGGTCGTCAAGATTCACATTCAATATGTCCGATGCTCTTTCTGCAACATACTTATGGCTTGTTCCATGGAATCCGTATCTTCTTACGCCATATTTTTCATAGTATTCATATGGCAGAGCATATATATATGATTCAGGAGGCATAGTCTGATGAAAAGCTGTATCAAATACGCCAACCATAGGAGTATCCGGCATAAGTTCCTGACATGCCGCAATACCTAAAAGATTAGGCGGATTGTGAAGAGGTGCTAAATCTATACATTCTTCAAGGGCCTTTATAACAGGTTCTTCAATAAGCACTGAATGTGCAAATTTTTCTCCTGCATGAACGACACGGTGACCTACAGCCCCGATTTCACTCATATCTTTGATTACGCCATGGTCTTCATCCTGTATAGCCATTAAAACATGTGAAATAGCGTCTTTATGGTCTTCCATCGGCACTATAAGCTGAAATTTTTCACAGTCAGTTTTTTCATGAGTAATTACAGAGCCTTCCATACCGATTCTTTCAACCAAACCTTTACATAGCAAATACTCGTTTGTCATATCAAGAACCTGATACTTTAAGGAAGAGCTGCCGCAGTTAATTACTAAAACTTTCATTTACGATTCCTCCGTCTTTAAACATCTTTTATTATTTTAATTATTAATATACAACTATAATATTATACCTCTTAAACCCATTTAATTCAAGGTATTTAGTCAACTTTTATATATGGCATAACTACTTTATCCGAAAACTTATAGAGGTTTTTTCCCATGATAATATTATACATATCAGAAGCCGTGCAGTCGTATTTTAGAGTATTCCAAATACATCTGTTCTCCTCACTTATCTTGTTTACGTTGGTTATAAGGGGAATTTGCAGCAATTCCGTTTTTTTTGCAGTTCTTATAAAGTCTCTTCCTGCTTTTCCTGCTGCAAGAATACGTGCATATACATCAAAATCCGGCTGCTTGTCTTTCAGTCCTACAATTATATACGCAAGAATACGTCTTACGGCGGCTTCCGTATATCTTCTTGATACTACTGCGTAAACTAGGTCTTCAAGGGATTCAGCCCTTGAAACTTCTTTTTTAAACTTATGCTCAAGCCCCTCTCCCATGCAGTATATCTTCCTTAAATTTTCAGCATCGTTTCTTATAATTTCACTTCTGACAATATCAAAGGCTTTTTCTTTCCATGACCTATTTTCATCCCAGTTTGAAATCATATTTTCAATAGAGGAAGGAACATATTCGTAAGCCTTTGAAATATCCTCTTCCATAAGCTTTCGTATTGCTGTGGCGCCGGCAAATCCCGTATTTTCATCTTTGCCAAAATAACCTGAACCGTACCGTTTTATTGTCACCGGTCTGATGGCATGTCCTCTTTTATTCCAGTAAAAAATACGTTTGAGATATTCCAGCGCAAGAATATTATTAGGAGTCCTCATAATTTCGCTTTTTTCTTTTCCCAATACATTTTTTACGGCAAGCTGAAAACTCTTCGCAAAGGAATTTCCCTCTTTCATAAACGTGTCTTTTAAATCATTTATTTCATTTATGTTATCATCTATATCCCGGACCAAACGGCTAAGCTCATCCACATCTCCGCACTCACTTCCGAATGAGATATGCGTGACGCCCAGACCTTTTAAAATATCCACCGCTCCCCTTGCAAAGATTTCACCTTTATTGCATGCAAAAACAAAAGGAAGTTCCGCAACCAGATCTACGCCTGATTCTACAGCTGCCCGGCTTCTCTGCCATTTATCAAAGATAGCGAGCTCACCTCTCTGGGTAAAATTTCCGCTCATAACTGCAATCGTATAATCTGCTCCTGTAAGTTCCCTTGATTTTTGCAAATGATATTCATGTCCATTGTGAAATGGATTGTATTCCGCTATTATACCTAATATTTTCATAAAAACATCATAACACAATGATGGTAATAATAAAAGCTATGACAGTTGCGAAAATACTGTGAGTCAGCTTACTGACAAAAAGATATTTTACAGATACTCCGCTGCCCGAAAGCATGCTCATGGACTGCCCCAGCACTGACAAACCTCCCCATGACATTATGGCTGTGCATAAAATACATTTAATACTATCCGTAACAGCATCACATTCAGCTACAGCTCCGCATCCTACTGTCATTTCAAAAAATCCTTTTACAAGCGCTCTTGCTTCCTGACTTTCAACAAGAGAAAATCCCCCGCTCATATGTATTATATCCGTTGCAAAAGTAAACATAACTATATATGCCAGGATAATACCCAGAGATTTAAAAGATGAAAGTATAGCCTCCGTAAAAGATTCCTGTATACCATAAGTTCGCATAGCCCTGTCACCTGAGGAATAATCATCGTCCTTTCCCAATATAAAAGTATATACTATTCCGTTAACGACAGCGCCAAGATAATGGGCAGCAGCAATTATTCCGCCTAAAACGCCTGAACCCAGCATCCCTGCCCCTACAGCTCCTATCATAAATGCAGGTCCCGATGTATTGCAAAAGCTCATCAAACGTTTTGCCTCTGTAAGAGATATTTCCCCGCTTCGCTTAAGGTCTCCCACTATTTTAGCTCCCATGGGATAACCGGAAAGCACGCTCATGGTAAAAGGAAATGCGCCAGACTTCAGATATTTTATAATACCTATGTTCTGCAGGAAATTAGAACATATAAAGAATGGCAGAAGAGCAGGCAGTACGTTGCTTACCCATAAAGATATCCCTTTTCTGGCTGAATACAATGCTATTGTGGGAAATATCACCATAAGTACACAGCAATGGGCAGCGATAATAGCTGCCAAAATTATTTTTTTCCGATTAAATTTAAAAATATCCATGATTAATTGTATTCATTAACCATGGATATATATCACTTGAAATTAATTTATATTTTTATTCCTCTGAAGAATTACCGTGTTCTGATATATGAGCAGTTTCAGGCAGGTCATCAGCATTTACCTGAGTCCTGTATGACATATCCTTAAGCTCGTCTCTATTTGCCGCAAGAGCAGAATTAATATCGTCAAAAGCTTTTTCGATACTTGTAAACATTTCTCCGAAATATATAGAACTCAGATGTTCCATCTTCCCCTGAAAGCTGTACAAAATGCTGTCAAGATAATCATATGTACCGATTTTTAACTGTTTGGCAGTACTTTCTGTAACTCTCATAAGTTCATCTGCTCTCAGCTTTGCTTTAACTGTTATATCATTGTTCTCAACCAAAGCGTCCGCCTGTTTCTGAGCATCATCTATCACAGCTTCGTATTGAGTTTTAGCCTCTGCAATTATTCTTTCTCTCTCGTTTTTTATCCACTGAGCCTGCTGAATTTCATCGGGAAGTTCAGCTCTTATTTCTCTTACAATCTCCAACAGCTCCTGGGAATCAACCATTATCTTTCCTGTGAGAGGAAAACCTGCGGCTGTATCAACTATCTCTTCAATTTCTTCTAAAAGCTCTAAAACTCTCATAATATCCTCCTATTTGTCGTTAGCCAGCATATTCATATTTCTCAATATTTCATCAGGAACCAATCCCTCTATACATCCCCCCAGAGAATGTACTTCTTTTACCATGCTCGAACTTATAAACGAATATTTAGGGTCTGTCATAAGAAAAACCGTCTCCACCTTTTCATTAAAAAGACGTGCATTCATCTGAGCCATTTGGATTTCATATTCAAAATCCATCGCTGCCCTTAATCCTCTTACGACTACATTAAATTCATTATCATTTACATAATCGGCAAGTAATCCTGAAAAACAGTCAACCGTAATATTCTTAAGCGGTTTAAGCGTTTCTTTTATCATGCGCTTTCTTTCATCCAAAGAAAACATGGATTTTTTGGAAGGATTCACTATTATTCCTATAGTTAGCTCGTCATAAAGCTTTGCCGCTCTCTCAATTATATTAAAATGTCCGTTAGTCAAAGGGTCAAATGACCCTGTATAAAGAGCCTTTGTTTTCATGCTCCATCCTCCCGCTAAAACTATTTAATTATACCATGTATGCAACATTCTTTCAACTATATATCGACAACATAACTATCCCATATTTTCGTTCTTTCTCTTTTTCAAATCCGTAAAAATCATCGGGAAGTTTTTCTTCTTTTCTATGCTCTGCAACTATGACTCCGTCCTCTGCCAAGAGCCCCTGCTCTGCTATTATTCTGAAACAATCATCCATAAGACCTTTATTGTAAGGCGGATCCAGTATTATGATATCAAAAGGCTCTCTTTGTGTCATCAATACTTTTTTATAATCTCCGGCAACAATACTTGCCCCGGATGCCGCCTTGCAGTGATTCACGTTTTCCTTTATCAGTTTTATGCTTTCCCTCGAGTTGTCTGCGAATACACATTCACCGGCGCCTCTGCTCAGAGCCTCTATTCCAAGATTTCCGGTTCCCGAAAACAAATCCAAAACCTTACTTCCCCATATTCTGTCAGCTAATATACTGAAAAGGGCTTCCTTTACCTTATCTGTAGTAGGCCTTATGGAATAATCGGCAGGAGCAGCCAGCTTTCTGCCTTTGTATTCACCTGATATTACCCTCATTATTATCCTCCTATAAAAAAACCTTTCTCACCGCAATATTCACAGTAATCAAGGCACCTAAAATCAAATAAAATCACAATATTTTTTGTTATTATATCACGCCGTAAGCATCTCCTCAATATTTAATTATCAATGAAATTGAAAAAGAGATATTCGCCCGTAAAGGTAAATATCTCCCTTTTCATTAGTTTTTCGTTAAAAACTTACATTAACTTACTTATTTTCCTGAAAGCTGTTTTTCGGCCATTTCAACTAATTTCTTAGTCATATAACCGCCAACGTAGCCATTCTGTCTTGCTGTAAGGTTTCCCTTATCAGTCTGGTCATAATTTGCAAGACCAAGCTCGTTAGCCACTTCAGTCTTTAAGCTCTTTAATGCAGGCTTTGCACTAACATTCATCTTATCCTGTAATGACATTTAATCTCACCTCCTGTACTAATAATTTAACCCAAGATGAGAAAAGTATTACATGCAATTATTTCTTTTGCTGCCGTGTTTTTCCAACTTACATATTCAGCATGAAATCATCGCCGAAAAATTTTACTATACGTCTTTTTAACGGCTGATTTTCAGGGTTTTCAAGGTTCGGATCTTTTTTCAGTATGTTTTTCGCTTCTTCTTTTGCATTGTTTAAAACATCAGCATGCTTTGATAAATCAGCAATGTTCAGATTTGGAATTCCATGCTGTCTCGTGCCAAAAATTTCTCCCGGACCTCTCAGCTTTAAATCCTCTTCTGCTATATAAAAGCCATCACTTGAGCTTTCCATTATTTCGGCTCTCTTCTTAGCTATTTCAGAACTTCCCTCGGTTATCAAAAAACAATATGATTTATATCCTCCTCTGCCGACACGCCCTCTCAGCTGATGAAGCTGCGCAAGCCCGAATCTTTCAGCATTTTCGATAACCATCACTGAAGCATTGGGAACATTTATTCCTACCTCTATAACTACAGTAGCAACAAGCACATCTATATTTCCCTCATAAAAAGACTTCATTATATTATCTTTTTCATCCTGTTTCATGGAACCATGCAGCAAAGCTACTTTATGCTTTTTAAATCTGCTCTGCAATTCATTATGAATTTTATGTGCCGATTTTAAATCCATATTATCCGAATCATCTATTAACGGAGCAACTACATACGCCTGCCTTCCCATATTTATCTGATTTTCAACTTCACGATAACATTTTTCTCTGTTTTCCTGTGTAAAATTTTTAGTTTCTGTTTTCTGTCTTCCGGGAGGCATTTCATCTATTATGGAAATATCCAAGTCCCCATATAAAATTACGGCAAGAGTTCTCGGAATAGGAGTTGCCGTCATAACGAGAATATTGGGATTAGAGCCTTTTTCTTTTAATTTTATTCTTTGATTTACACCGAATCTATGCTGCTCATCTGTTATGGCAAGTCCCAAATTTAAAAATTCCACATCAGGCTGTATTACAGCATGAGTTCCTATCAATATTTGTATTTCCCCTGCCTTCAGCGCCTTTAAAGTACTACGCTTTTCAGATATGGGAACTGATCCCGATAAAAATCCCACCTTTATTTTATGAACACCGAATCTTTCTTTTAATCCTTCAAAGTGCTGCCTTGCCAAAATCTCGGTAGGAGCCATCAAAACAGCCTGATACCCACTGCATACAGCTTTATACATGGCTATTTCAGCTACAGCTGTCTTACCCGAACCGACATCACCCTGCACAAGACGGTTCATGACTTTACTGCTTTCAAGGTCGGTTTCTATTTCTTTTACACACCTTATCTGAGCTCTCGTTAAAGAATATTCCATCGAATCTATATATGGTTTTATTTTTGCCTCTTTTGAAAAAGCAATTCCGTTTTTCCCTTTTTTAATATTTTCTCTCACAGCAAAAAGACCTGTCTGCAAAACTATAAGCTCGTCAAATATAAGTCTGTATTTTGCTTCAAGCAGCTTTTGCTTTTCTTCGGGAAAATGGATGTTCTCAATGGCATATTCAATACTGCACAGCCTGTTTTTGCTGACAATCTCCTGAGGAAGAAAATCTTCTATATCTCTGCTCATGTCTTTTATCTGTCTCTGCCAGTTTCTCATATCCTTTTGAGTTATTCCCCGGCTCAGAGGATAAACGGGCAGTATTCCCGAAGAATCATTTGATTCTTTATCATCATAAAATTCAGGATGCCGCATCTGAGCTCGCCCAAAATTAAAATCAACTTTTCCGTAAAACAGAAATACTTCCCCTGCTTTAAATTTCCCCTGCAAATATCCGGCATTAAAAAAAACAACTTCCAAAGAACCTGTATCATCAGTTACAAGAAGCTTCAGCTGTTGTTTTCGTCCATATTTATATCCATTATTTATTATAAGAGTAATCTCGGCTTTTATTAAAACCTGCGAAGCTTCATCAATATCCCCTATCTTTGTAATTCTTCTTCTGTCTTCATAATCCCTTGGGAAAAAAAACAACATATCCTCAACAGTATTTATTTTAAGTTTTCTAAGAGAATCCGACTTTTTAGGGCCGATTCCCTTTATGCAGTTTACGCTGTCGTAAAGTTTCATTTATCTGCTCACCTCAATATGCCGTTTTGCAATATTTTTCGAAAGAGTGCCTGTAACTATTACTTTTACGTTTTTAGGCTTTATACCTATTATTTTTTCCATATATTCATATATATAGTCTATTATTTTACCCGTATTGCGTTTTATACTGGCTCCAAAATGCATTACTATATATACTTTTATGTAAATATCACCGTCTTCTTCCTTTACATGAATTCCTCCGGCTTCTTCATCATAAAGATTCATCCATGATGCAATACCGGGAACCATATGCTTGTATTTGCCTTTATAATTTAATATTTCGGCTTTTCCTCCGCAGCTTTCCACAGCTTCTGCAACAACTTTATTGATAACACTGTTTGAAAAATGTATATTTCCTAATTTAGTATTAAAATCCAACACATTCATACTCCTTAATTCACCTTGTATTCAAATTTTATATTCATATCACTATTTTTACAAGCACAATATGCAATTAAATTTAATATAATAATCTGAGGTGATATATTATGAATAAAAACAGAACTAAATGCTGCGGACCTAAAAGACGTCCCAAAAGAAACTCAGGCAATAAAAAAATAGGATTAATTATGCTCCTTCTCGGCACCGTTACCGTACTCTTTCTTATACTGCCTTTAAAATGCTGGGTACTTCTTTTGAGTTTAGTACTTATAATATGCGGTATACTTCTCATAAAAAAATAAAACGCCCACAACAATGTGAGCGTCTGTCGGTAAAGTTATATGGCACGGTTAACTTTGCCTGATCTGATACATCTAGTACATACCTTGGCTTTTCTAACTGTTCCGTTTTCTTCAATTCTTACAGTTTGAATGTTAGCATTCCATTTTCTTCTGGTGTGTCTGTTGGAATGGGATACATTGTTTCCTGAAACCTGTCCTTTTCCGCAAATTTCACACTTTCTTGACATCTACCGCACCTCCTTATACACTTAGTATTTTAAAGCTTTCGCACTTTTTTCAATTCAATTATGGTCTTTATGAACTCTCTGTCCACATCAAAGATTATCATATCAGACTCGAACACATGATATTATAGCACAATAAATAACCTAATACAAGATAATTTTTATGCTTTTCTAATGGTTTTCTACTGTTCCCTGTCTCCGAAAAATTCAGTTCTTAGGACAGACAATAAATGCAAGTCATAATATCTTCCGTCTTTTTTGGCGGCATTTCTGGCAAGTCCTTCTTCAGTAAATCCCAGACTCTCATAAAGAGCGGCAGCCCTTTTATTTCCGGTGTAATAGTCCGATGTCACTCTTTCCATATGAAGGAATGTAAAGCAATACTCCAGAACCTCTGTTATTATTTCACGCCCCAAGCCTTCTCCCCATAATTCTTTATCGCCTATATAAAATTTTGTTATATCCAGTGAATCAAAGTGTTTATTGATACGTGAAATAAATATTCTTCCTATGGGCTTTTCGTCTTCTCTCGTTACTATGGTAAAATCAAGCTTTGTTGCATCCATTTTGTTATACAGCGCTTCTGTAACAACATCTTCATAACTTCTGTCCTCATCATAACTTAAATATTTGATTATTTCCTCATCGCTTTCCCATTCCGTAAAGTACTTATAATCCGAAAATTTTGTCTCCCTTATTATGAAATTTTGTGTCTCCATCACAATCTCCTTTTATATTTTCATTAAGATTCACTTAATCTTTACAATTTCCTGTCTACTTATGGTATTATTATATTCTGAAAATCAATAATAAACAAGGAGAATCTCAAAGATGAGACGTTTTTTCATAACAATTGTTATCTTAACTTTACTATCCATGATTTTTCTCAGCAGCTGTTCTGTAGGAGAAGCAAGCAGAGAAGAAGAACTCAGAGACACACTTAAAACTACATACGATGAACTTAATTCCACATTTTCCGGAGATGACGGAAAATATTCACTTGTATCCGAATATCTTTATTCATGGGCAAAGAAAAACGATTTGGAAGTTGCCGAGAATGCGCAAAATTATATGGTCATTACAAACCCTGCTACCAAGGGATATGAAAAGAAAGAGTCCACCGTCATACAGTGTGCGGTTAAAACTTCTGCAATGGATAACTCCATGCAGCCTCTTGCCGTTTCTCTGACATCCCTTTTGGGACCTGAATCCCACGGAAAAATAACACTTATAGTTACAGAAGATAGCGATGGATATTTTGTAGGGGCATCTTCCGTAGACCCAAAATACTATCAGTGCGATAATGTTATAAACATGCAGTACAACAGCGAAACACAGCTGCTCACATCAGGATCAAATGCACTTTCATCAACAATGACAGCAGATATTTCCACATCCTCACCATCATATTCAAAAGCATTTACCATAACCATGTCCATGTCAGAATACGCAGACCCTTACGATTTTGATTCTCACTACCCGAATCCGGTTGAGACCATAGGAGCTCTTTTAGCGACGGAAAAAAGCTCAGGAAATCTTTTTCAGCTGGCATCATTTAACTGCAAATACGAATCCGGCTATACACCCAGCTCTGCCACAGCTGTTGTAGTTATCGACGACAACGATGTAGAAAGCTTTACCAAAAAATTTGATAAATCATATGAAAGCATAAAGAAAAAATTTGATAAACTTGAGAAACATTTCGTATACACAATGACAGAGACTTCAACCCCTTCCTCGGTAATATCAAATCAATACAGCGATAATATAATCAGTCTTATGTACACCCTGCAAACGGGAATATATCTTCAGGATGAAGAAAGCGGAGAAATAATATCGGCGTCGGATATCTCCTCAATAAATACCGACGGCAAAAAATTACAGGTTACAATAAATTCCAGAAGTCTTCAGCCAAGCGTTCTTGAGGAAATGTCGAACACTTTTTCAACTACATCGGGACTTTGCGATATTCAGTATTCAGCATCCGAAAGAACAAAAACATGGAGCTCTGACGAAAATAAAGATTTAGCTGAATTTTTCCAGGACGCCCTCAGCTTTGATGATTCAGACTCCATGTCAACACTTAAAAGTTCCGAATGCGACATATTTTCATCAAAGGTTAAAGGATTAAATATAATATCATACAGATTTAACTCAGACAACAGGGAAGCTGCGCTTCTAAATACTCTCCATTTTCTTGAAAGCCGCATTTCCGAAAACTGATATTAACCCAAAATTCGGTACATTGTCATATGGACATGAATCAATCGAATTCCATATAAAAACGAATTATCCAAAATTTCAATGTATCATATGCTTTTGGATAAAATCCTCCATATATTACCTGCAAATAAATTGCAAATGACCAAAAACACCGTTTATAAGGACTTTTTGGATAAAAGCAAGACTGTTTTTGTGAATTTATTCCATTTTTATGACTAAAACAGCCTTTAATTCTGCGATTTTGGATAATCGACTCTTTATCAACTTGTAAAACAAACGATTTCTATCCAAAATATATGTCTAAGCAGCACTTTTGGATATTTTAAAAAACCATCCCCGCATTAAACTCGAAGCTTCCTCATGCAAGGAACCCATCAGGCTGCTACGCTCTATCCCTCTTTTGCCTATAAAAAAGTGTGCAAGACGGAATCAGAGATTCCTTTGCACACATATCGCCCGCAAAGAGCGATGCTTTGCAAGGTACTTTCTTTGAAATATAAGAAAATCTCGTAAAACGATATTTCCTATATAAAAAACGGCTCTGTGTTAAATGCATGACCGTTTTTTTATCATACCGCTATTGTGCGGTATTTTTAATCTGTATCCAATATTTTTTAGCCCACATAGGCAAAATTAGCTGTGGCCGACGCTAAAAGCTTTCCGTTTTCTTCATCGAAAGCTCTTGCACATATTCTTATAAGATTTCTTCCGAGATTCAGAATCTCAGTATCAATAAGAAAGCTTTCTCCCATAAAAGGTCTTATAAAACTCACGTTTAGTTCCGCTGTAGTAACATTTCTTCCGCTGGCAGCCATAATACTCATGCCCATAGCAGTATCCATCATCCCGGAAACAGCGCCTCCGTGTACCTGCTGTCTCTGGTTTTTCTGCCAGTCCTGCTTTATAAATCTTATTCGGCTCTGCATACCGTCTTTGCTGCATCCAACAGGCTGCGGATTAAGAAGTCCGTTCATATTTCCGGTTTCTTCACTTATAATACCATTCACAATATCCTCAAATCTCTCTTCAACTTCCTTTGACCTGAATTTGTCTAAATTGCTTCTTTCCATTATTGCTGTGCTCCTGTATTTTAATTTTCATATTTTAATTATTTAAAGTTTCATCTAAACAATTATACCCAAGCAAAAAGTAATGTCAATATCTTTGCTTTCAATAATCATAATGTATTTTCAGACATATGCTTTAATACTTTTTTAAACTGCAAAGCAAACAGAACTGATGTAAATGTTACAGCTATAAAATCAGCAACAGGCTCTGCCATGTAAACAGACATCACCTTATCAGAGCTGAATATTTCCGGCATAATGTATATAAGAGGTATGAGCAGCACAAATTTTCTCATCACAGCTACAACTATTGAGGCTTTTGCTTTTCCAAGAGAAGTAAATGTCATCTGGCAGGCAAGCTGAATACCAAACAGCAGCATACATGCCATATAAATCCTTAACGCCCCCTGGGTAAAATCCAAAAGTTCAGCATCAGATGTAAACATAGCGGCAAATCCTCTCGGAACAGCCATAACAGCTATCCACAGCAAAGAAGAATATATCAGACTGCATTTAAGAAGAAGCTTAAATGCAGTTTTGACCCTTTCCACATTACGTGCTCCGTAATTGTAGCTTATTATAGGCTGAGCTCCCTGGCCCAGTCCCTGAAGAGGAAGCATAGCAAACTGCATTACACTAGTCAGAATAGTCATAGCTCCCACTGCTATATCTCCGCCATACTTAAGAAGCGAAGAATTAAAGCATATGGAAATTATGCTTTCGCTGGACTGCATCACAAAAGTCGAAAGTCCGAGAGCCAGGCTAGGTACAATAATCTTTTTTCTCAAAGGCATATATTTTAATTTTAATTTTAAGTACGTTTTACGCCCGCAAAGAAAAATCAATACCCATAAACATGACATTGCCTGGGAAACAACTGTTGCAACAGCTGCCCCTCTAACCCCCATGCTAAATCCGAATATAAATACCGGATCTAAAATTATATTAGCCGATGCGCCTATCAATACAGAAATCATCCCCGTTTTGGCAAAACCCTGTGCAGTGATAAATGTATTCATTCCCAGAGTTATCTGAACAAACAATGTTCCGACAGCATAGATATTCATATACTCAACACCGTATTCCACCGTATTATCGCTTGCCCCAAATGCCAGCAGAAAATCCCGATTCCATATTAGAAGAACAGCTGTAAGAACTACAGAAACCAATATCTGAACGGTAAAACTATTGCTTAAAGTCCTCTCCGCAGATTCCAAATCACCCTTCCCCATAAAAATCGATGCCCTGGGACCTCCTCCAAAACCAATAAACGCCGCAAAAGCAGACACTATCATGATAAGAGGCATGCAAACACCTACACCGGTGAGGGCTAAGGTGCCTTCATGGGGTATATGCCCTATATAAACACGGTCAACGATATTGTAAAGCATATTTATTACCTGCGCAGTAACCGTAGGAACAGCCAGCCTTGCCAGCAATCTGCCCACAGGCTCCGTACCCAAAAAATCTCTGCTTTTATCCACCGAAATCATCTCCTTAAATAAAATTTATTTTATTTACAAAATTAAATCCATAAAAAATCCGAGAGTTAAAGCTTGTATTTATACAGCTTACCCTCTCAGAAATCTTATTTTATTCATATTATTCATTAAAACTTATTTAAAAAAATCTTTCCATCAATCCCTTATAGATTGCATATATTTTATCATTAAAACATGACAGAATTATGATAATTTCGTAATTCTCACTGTCTTTCAGCCAGTTTGAAATGCTTTTTAAAGCTATTAAGCATGCCTCTTCAGCCGGATAACCGTATACACCTGTTGATATAGCCGGAAATGCAATGCTGTGTATTCCCTTTTTCCTTGCCAATTCCAGTGAATTCACGTAACACTTTTCAAGAAAAAGCGCATCATCATCCCTGCCTGAATACACAGGCCCTACCGTATGTATTACGTAATCCGCCGTTAAATCATATCCCTTCGTTATCTTTGCCTGCCCCGTTTCACATCCATTTAGCCTTCGGCACTCTTTCAGCAAACCGGGACCGGCAGCTCTGTGAATCGCACCGTCGACACCGCCCCCTCCCAGCAGGGTTTTATTTGCAGCATTAACGATACATTCCACATCCAGCTTTGTTATGTCTCCCCTGTCAAGGATTATCTTGTCTTTTATGCTCATTTAAACTCCTTTCACAGCAAAACCATATTATTTTCCAATACTTTTTGGGATATAAAGCGAAACAAAAACACAATTTTCTACTGCATTACTTACATCCTGCTATAACATTTATTTACAAAATTGCCGTCTTTCATAATGTATTCCATATTTTCAACTGATATTTCTTCGATATTTTCAAGCGGATTGCCCTTTAGAATAATTAAGTCTGCATTTTTCCCATATTCTATTGAACCAGTTAAATCATCAACCTTAAGAGCCTTTGCTCCATTAAGTGTGGCAGCAGTTATCGTATCCATCTCGCTTATTCCTGCTTTATTTACAAAGTCATGAATTTCTCCAATGGCAGTATATCCATAAGGAGTAATATTCGAATTAAAAGAATCCGAACCTATGGTCAATACAATTCCTTTATCCACTGCATTCCTTAAATTACTGTAAATACGATTCAATTCTTTTTCTGTCACAGTTTCTCCGGGGAATTTATCGTGTACTTTCGGAATGTATTTAGGCGGATAAGTTGAAAACCATGCAGGTAAGAAACTTATTGTAGGGCAAAGCATAATATTCTTTTCCGCCATCATGTCCAGAGTTGAATCATCAATCTCCCATCCGTGAATGATGAAATCGGCACCTGCTTTTACAGAATTAGCAGCCGAACCGAAACAATGAGCCCAAAGAGGAATATCTCTCATTTTACATTCATCAGCTACAGCCTGAATTTCTTCCATACAGTAGTGCTGTTCCATTCCTTTTTCCCATCGCCAGATTCCGCCGCCTGTTGCCCATATTTTTATTGCATCGGGATTTTCTCTGATTCTGCGACGAACTGCTTTGCGAAGTTCCCACGGTCCGTCAACTTGTTCTGCCCACGGATGCGAGTCTTTATTTAACTCTATTGATACATTATGAGAATCTCCATGTCCTGCTGTAGAACAAAGTCCAAGACCTGTTGCAACAATCCTCGGCCCCGTCATAATCCCTGCTTCAATCATATTTCTTATATGTATGCCAAATCTTGAAATTTCGCCTACTGTTGTAAGCCCTGCTTCAAGACATTCATGCGCCTGCTGTACTGCAACTACCGCTTTCTGCAAATTGTTTTCCATTACCCAGTCTGTATCATTTTCCGTAAGATTTCCGGAAAAATGAAGATGTGCATCTATAATTCCAGGCATTAGTGTTTTTCCTGTTATATCTATAATTTCAAATCCACTTGGAACTTCTTTTTTTATGCCTGCGTAAACAATCTTTCCATCTTCAACCAAAACCAACGAATCTTCCACAGGACTTGAGCCTGTCCCATCAATCAATAATCCTCCTGTAAAAGCTGTCTTTTTCATATTTTGCATACCTCCTATATATACGATTAAACACCTTAATCTTATCAATAAATTATAACTTTATACTTTCTCAAATACGCTTAATATACTTACTTATATTGATTTCATCCGGTCTTCGTCACTGTGATAAAATAAAATATCTATATAATTATTTTTGCCAGAGGATTCTATAGTTCTTTCCTTTCCAATAACGCCGCACATTCTGTATGGCTCGATTGGCCCTGATTGATGTCAGTTATCGAGAACCTGCCCAAACTAATATGTAATGCAGCAAAATATCTCTGTTTGTTTACGGAAACATATCAACAAATTCTATAGCAAAAAAATATCAATACATTACTCTATCCATAGCACAGTCTAAACCTCGCCTATTCACGAGAAAAGTTCAACTCTTTTTTTGTCTCTACTATTATAGTTATACCAACATAAAAGTCAACTTTTTCGAAGAACTGTTATCGCCTCCACCTTGCCCGTTCTTCATACAGAAAATAGGTCAACGGCTATTTTTAGCCCTAACTGATGGCACTGTTTCCATGCATTCGACCTTACATGCTGGAAAATTTAGCATTGAAAGCAAGAAACGGCCTGTTACTTCTTTGCATTCTCTTCCAGTTCCATCATATACTTATCAAAGTCAGACATAAACAATCTGTCCTGAATAACACGGTATTTTTCAAATTCAGTTTCGGCTTTTGCCTTGGCAATCTCTGCTGTGATTTTGCCTGCATCCTGAAGCACTTCTCTGTCATCGGCCATCAAGAATAAATCCAGTCTCTTCACCCAGTCCTCCATTGTCATCGGAATATGACGTTCTGCACGATCCTCTGCTAAATCCAGATATGCTGAAACAATACGCTCTAATGAACGCATTTCCTGCTCACTCAGGTAATTTTTTGCAACACTTACATCACTTTTTACAATCTTTCCTCCCGGTGCTGCTGCCCATGTAGTAAGTCCCATATTCGGCTTATCTGCATCTGCACGCTCGTAAATCAACTCTGCTGAGGTATGTCCGTGAACTGCATAATGCAGCTTGTTTTGAACCTTTGCAAAGAACTTCTTTGTTGTTTTTGCTGTTCGGTCATAATCAAGAGCTGTAGCATAGATGTCTGTTATCTTCTGATAAAATCTACGCTCAGAGAGACGAATCTCACGAATCTGCTCAAGCAAACGGTCAAAGTATTCTTTTGTAAGAACAGATCCACCATTTTTCAGACGTTCATCATCCATGACCCAGCCTTTGATGGTGTAGTCCTTTACAATTCTGTTTGCCCACTTACGGAACTGTACAGCTCGCTCATTGTTTACTTTGAATCCAACAGCAATAATCATTTGCAGATTATAATGCTTCGTATCACGAGTCACCTGACGCGAGCCTTCGTTTTGAACTATTCGGAAATTCCGAATAGTTGCAGTCTCTTCTAATTCACTATCTGCATAAATTTTTTTAATATGTTCATTTATTGTTGGTAAACCAACGTCATATAATATGGCCATCATCTTCTGTGTCAGCCATATATTCTCATCCTCATAACGCATTTCAATGCTGTCCTGCTGTTCACCAACAGAGGCAACATAGGTTAAGTATTCCGCTGCGCTGGAACGGATGGTGATTTCATTCTTCTTTTTTGCCAACGCAAATACCTCCGATATTGATTTTATTTGTGTCAAAAGAGTTGACACTTTTCGATACATAATCACGAGTAAAAACTTAAATTTCAAGGCTATAGTTTCTTTATTTCATCTACAACATCGGAATAGTTTTATTCCAAGTGACTATTTTAATGCTGTTAAGTTCTTGATGAAGCGGATTTACCATTTTCGATATATGTGTAAGCTACCATTTTCATTCTCCGTGAAATTGGAATTTACTTATTTCTTTTTATACTTCAGTTTAGCGTGTTAATATCTCAACTTCTTATTGTGTGATAGCGAAAAAGATATCTCTTCTATTGTTGCTCTCGTAAATAAAAGCTTTCAAAGGTTTGCTGGTATAAATGGAGTGGTCACCATAAATTACAATGCAACCTCCGTAGTGCACATGCTTTTATAAAATTTCACCAGCAAGTACTGTATCAAGAATAAAAAACTGCTCTACAACTAACTTTTTGTCAACAACAATGTTCTTTATTCTTACGCCACATTTTGCTGTCATCAGCATATCCAATGCATATTATACATCAATAATAACTTTCTCGTCACTATTAATAATGTCTCAAACCTTGCTATTCTTCTCTTACTACCAATCTCTCATCAATACCTTATTTCACGTTTCAAACATAGCTAACCTATAACTTCTCGTTTTACATAGGTTAACTCAATATCATCCCCAATAGTCTCCATCATTTTTATGAAAGTGTTATTGACTACACCGCCCTGCTTTTTAATGATACGGGTCACATATAATTTGGTGGTCTGTATATCTTCCGCTGTCTATGCTTGAGTAGTGTCGTTCTCTATGCATTTTACTTTTACATCTAACTCAATATTATTTTTAACCACACCGTCCTACTTTTCACAACTTATTTCATATTTCAGATAATTATTATACTAAAAAATCATCCGAACTACAATATGTCCGCAAAACTGTTATAAACTTTATGTGACAAAAAACACCCTGCATTTCTGCAAAATGCTAACTATAGGAGATATTCCTTTATCTTCTCACGTCCACACTTATACCGAATTTCAGCGTCTCTATAACCCTTTCATTGTAAGCCGTTATTTTCTCAACCAACCTGCGAATCAACCACTCATAATATTGGTGATGTCCTGCGTCTGCTCTGCAAAAGACTGTTGCGTTTCGCCGATTCATTGTTTTATGCTTCCTGTCCACTAGAGTATTCTGTCTCACTCCACGAAGCGGTAAATCTCATCAGTAATTCTGTCATAATTGTCCTTGGAGTTTGCTACCTTGAACAGTTCTTTTTGCAATTCTCCTAAACGACGGTCAATCTCACCAAGTGTAATGCCGTCTGTTCCGCTAATCATCGTCTCCACATTTGGAACAATACACGATGCTGAAAACTACATATTTACCACTATAAACGCACTTTTTTCGTTCTTTTCTACTGTAAATATTGGCACACCATATCATCTCTTTCTGTCGATTTCAATAGCCTCTTTCACAAGCACCATATCCACACCGATATCACGGTCATTAATTTCTTCGCTCACATAGTATTTGTCCCAAATCTTATCCGATACAGGAAAACGGGACAGCTTTGCCTTGATACCCATCTCCGTTTCCACGTCACGGAGGTTACACGCCTTAAACTGCTTCTATTTTTCCATATCATGCTCTGGCAGATTTCTTGTACGACCGCCGTTTACCTTGGTCGGCGCACAGGGAACGCAGAAGTATTTGATTAAGGCTTTACCCTCGGTCAGCTTCTGCTTTTCCAATCGCCGGATTTTAAAGCGATGAGATAGTTTGCTCTCCAAGAGTTTCTCCATCTTTTGGAAACAGCTGATTTCATCATTTCTCATGGATACAAAGTCACCCATAAGCTGGTGGTTGACCTCGTAGAGAAAGTCGGCAAATGTCATGGCAGCGGACTTTCCGGCGTGCTCCAAGCTGAGTTCTTACTCGTTCACTAACAGCTTGAAACCAAGAAAAAAGCAGTAGCCAATCTGGTTTTCCCCAATCATCACAACCAACGTTTGTTGTGAATACCGCAGCCAGACTTAGCACACCAGTCAAAAAACGTTTCATAATCTTTTTCATACAATCAATGCTCATTTCGTTTTGGTAAAAAAATAGATTTTCACTTCTGAACATCCAAGTGAAAATGTGATATAATATTATGCTAGGAGGAAAACTTATGCTGGAAATTATTTCAATATGTTTAAATGTAATTACTATTGTTTTAACAATTTACGAATTATTCTGGAAAAAGTCTTCTAATAGTACAAAGCAATATATTCAGAATAATATAATTCAACAAATCAATCCTAAATACGATATAAAAGTATCATCTACTCCAATGTACAAATTAGATAATGTTGCAATAAAAAATGCACGTTGGAAATCTAAAAGAATAACTCAATTTGCCACAATTTTGATATATTTATCTACAGCAATTAATTTTGTGAACTATATACAAATAAATACCATTCATTCTGTTACTGATTTTACTGCCATTTTTTATATCCCTATGCGGAACACAATGATACAGTTATCTATAATTTTGGTATTATTGTGTATTATTTTTATTGTACGTGGTTGGAATAAACAACAATCTATATTTTCTAACCTAATGAGTATGAAATATTTTACTTTTAAGATAGTAGTAGATACTTTTGCTATTGTTGGATTAGCACTGGTTGATTATTCTCTTTTGGAAAAAATAAACACTAATATACAAAACTCACTTTATACAATTAATCTAATTGGTTGGTCTGCTTTGTTTGTGTTTCAGTTATTATGGATTCAGCATACAGTTTTAAAAATATATAAGCTTATTCCGTTGTCTAACACGTATGAAGAAAAGGAAAAACAACTATTTGCTTTTGTTCCTGTTTATATTATTTCTATCTTACTTTTTGGATTGACCATCTATACAAAGTTTTTCTAAAACAAATAGGGCGCTCATTTCTGAACGCCCTATTGTAAGAAAGGGATACTGTTGTAATCCAGTATCCTTCTTTGTAAATCTTATTCTATTGTATCCTCACGCTCTATATCGACTACCACAGAAACATTGATATAATCTTTTATGACTTTATTTCTGCATTTTTCACCGTCGCCAGTGAACGCCATATGCTTGGAAAAGTACCTAAAATTAAGAATTTCTACATAGTTTTTCTTTGTATCAACACTACCGTCTCCACGTGTGATAGTTAGGCTATTTTTCAGAATTAACCGCTGTCGTAAATTCAACTGTTTTCTTCCACTTAGTCATGTTCCTTTTACAACCTATCTCTTTTTCGATTAGGCTATTTCTACTTTTATCCGAATCATATAACCTCTGCAAGATTATATACATTGCTCTAAACGCTCGCTTTCATATGGTAATAAATGCTTTTTTATATAATCACGATTCTCTTTTATAAAATTAACAACTTCATCCTCTGATAGATTAGCAGAAATAACTCGTTCCAATCTTCGCACAGCATTACTCGGAATTCCGAATTCAACTAAGATAGACAAATTTTTACGTATAAAATCATTTTCTAACTGTTGCACAAAAAAACTATATGACCCTGGTTTAATATTCCTCTTTTCGCATATCAAACGTTGTATACTATCTACGACTCTAAATGCTTTTGGCACAGTAAACTGAAACCAATGTCTGTAAATATGAAATGCGGTTTCTACTGCCTCATCGTAATATTTCGATTTTCTCTCATCTGTCAAAGTTTTCACTTTTGAAATTTTACCGTTATAAATATCATTAACAATATCAATAATATTCTTTTTCATCCTATACATATTTAGATATCTCGCAAGCTGTTTTACAGAAAATATTCCGCGTTTATCATCAAAATCAAACAGATTATTCTCTGCTATTTGCAAAACATAATACATTTGATCCCATGTAGGCAATTGGCTCCATCGAATGTTTTGTAATGCACCTTCTGTTTTGAAATCTTCAATTAATTTATTATAAATTCTGATTTGTCCATTTATAGAAACACCATTTTGTTTAATAATACTTAATAAATCTTCCGGAAGTGCATTAATCTGGTCATAGCGATTTTTCACTTGTGGCTTCACATCGCCTTTTTTTATATTAACAAGTATTTCGTTTGTTAATATTTCAGGATCCTGTTCATAAAATGGGATATCTATCACAATAGACTCCTGTGTTGGAATATGACAAAAATTAAATATTCTGCCTACATAGTGCTCCATCATTCTACCAGAACGTCCTTTGATATTGCTATAATCAAAAAAGTCTATTTCGCAGCCTCCCTTTTTTTCATCAAATAAAATTACATTCTTAGCACTGGTATTTACCCCTTCAATTATTGTAGAAGTGCAAAAAATACAGTTTAACATTCCCTCATTAAAATATTTAATAATTGAGGCTCCTATATGTTTTTGAAGAGACCCGTCATGAATTGCTATACCATATTGCAATTCCTTAGCCAAACTCCATTCCGATGAAATATTTTTATTTATCCATTCTACTAAAGGCAGTCGCTTGTCCTTTTCCTGCCCCTTTTTTTGCAAATACTCTAAATACGTTTTGGCCATACGTCTTGCACGTGCGGGAGTAGAACAGTAAATAAGCGTTTGCTCATTCCGCATTTCACTTAACAATTCACACAAAATTTCAATTTTTGCTTTATCAATCTGCTTATCACTTTTACTCCAATCAATCAAATAGCTTTTATCTATTACATCACAATCCACTAACGAAAAATCCGATTTATAAAATATCGCATTATATTTTTCTGCAAATCCTTCTGTTATTCCATCAATATTGGGTCCCAAAAAATAAAATCTAGGATGGAATTTATTTACCACCTTTAAAAAAGCATTATTCAAAGTATCTGCGCGATCATCCTTTCTTCTAAGACTTAATTTATAAAATTCATCTATAATAAGAAAATCTATTGGGGGTAAGGGTTCATATTCCATTACTCTCTCTGCAGTTAATAAAAAAAGATTTCTTTTCTCTTCTGAATACGGTTGAGAAGTTCTCACAATAATTTTATATTCATCTGCATATTTCTTTAGTTTCAATCGTGTTTCATCTAATAAAGCTAATGTAGGCTGAATAATAATTATATTTTTATATTTTTTTGAAGCTACAATTTCTTCTATAAGTAAACTTTTTCCAAAACTTGTTGGCGCACTAGCAATTATATTCTTTCCAGCCAAAAGATATTGGGATATTTTCTTTTGCTCCCTATGTAAATATGTATTCTCTAAATAATCTGAGCGGAAATAACTCATGCGCACATCATCTGCAAAAGACACCAATTTTAAATCAGAGCTATTTTTTTGAATATACGGATAAAATCCCAATGTTTCGATTAAGTCCGACCATATTTCATATGTGTTTTTATCTACTTTTTCCCAATTATTTAAAACATGTATTACTATTTTTCTCGCAGACAACTCTGCCTCTGCTGAATGCAGAGACAGTAATTGTGTACAATACGCGACAATTCTAAAACTCTGATTTAAAAAGATACTATCTACGCTTTTAATTTCTGGTATAAAATCTGTTGTTTTATCCATCTTCCACCTCAAATATTCTGCATGTGCCAAAGACGTTTGTGCAAATTAATAACTAATTCATTTTTATCATTTAAAGGGAATAACATAAGAATGATATTAACCCTATCTTTTAATGGCATTTTATTCTGTTTATCAAAATACTCTTTTAGCTCTCTGATATTTAATTCATGGTAGGTTTCTGCACTAGGATCATTCATATCGGAAAACTTTTTATAAATATCATGTGTATAAGTACAAAGCATTGGTATATTTATAATTCTTAGTTTATCGCCTAGCTTTGTACAGTTTGTTATCGTATCAATCCACTCCTGTCTGCCAGGTATTGAATTATTCTCAAGATTCTTTTTAATTATTACAAACTGATCGTTTAAATAATCTGTATTAATATGTTCATTCAAATCTTTTACTAATGCCTTTATTCCTTCCTTACTATCATCGTAAAGTTTACTTTCCCCAAGCCATAAAATTTTTTCATTTGCAGAAATATGCACTGCATCAAACCCATGAGCAGGTACACTCGCACTATCTTTAAAATAAACTTTAGAAATTAGTGGTATCGTATGCTTAAATTCTCTTAATATCAAATGCAATAGCAGTTCTCCAAATTCTCCTCTTTTTGCTGTACTAGATTTCTTTAATTCGTTATATGCATTATTATCTCCATCTACGCACCACTGTTTCACTAGTTGAAAATCTTTAATTTTATAAATACAATGGGCTGCTTCTCTCAATTTTTCGACAATATCGTTTTGAAGAATATTGGGATCTTCATACTGTGCAAAAACGTATTCCGGAATTGTATTGCAAATAGCTTTAGTGAAATCGTCCAAACGATATTTCGGTTGCCCGCTATCATCAATATCCATATCAACCACAAAACTATTTAAATCTTCTTCATTAATCCTAAGTAATATTACATTGCTTTTATCAAAAATTCTATTCCCCATTTAAATGCCTTTCTCACAAAACATAATCTTTATTTGTACATTGACTATCTTATTTTCTAAGAGTTTTTATCATTTTCTTGGAACTATATTTTTTGCTTTTTCTTTGGTTACCCTTTTCATTTCTTATCACATTACTTCTCCGCATTTTCTCAATTTGCACTGCTTCAAAAGTTTCCTTCGATATTATCGCCGGATTGTTATCAGTTGCCAAATAATGTACTTCGTTTTTCCCCGTTTTCAATAGTCGAACATCCCCTGTATACTTCTCATTACTCAGCATGACATCTATTGTTCTCTTACACCATTTCTCCTTCCCCGTAGGAGAAGGGATTTTCTGTTTCTCAAGTTCTTTGATAATCCCCAATACACTTTGTCCTCTCAAATACAAGTCAAATATGATTTTTACATTTTCCGCTGTTTCTTCATCAATGATTAACTTGCCATTTTCATCATGTTTATACCCATAACACTTTCTATCATATAATTTCGAAGTTCCTAAAGCAGCTCCCTGCTTAATGCCCCATTTTATATTTTCGCTACGAGACTCATTTTCTGCTTGTGCAAAAGACTCAATAATTGAAATCATTAGGTCACTGTCTGTCTTTGCTGTATCAAGTTCTTCCTGTTCAAATATTACACGAACACCGGCATTCTTTAATTTACTCAATGCTTCTATAGTTTCAACAGTATCTCTTCCAAAGCGGCTGATGCTTTTTGTAAAAATAATATCTAGTTTATGAGATGTACAATCATCCAACATACGGTTAAATTCCTTGCGTGAAGAACCTGTTTTACTGGTCGAGATATCCATATACACATCCGCAAGAAGCCATTGTGGTGTAACCGCCGTTATTTTTGTTAAATGTGATACTTGTGCAGCCAAACTTTATAACTGCTCCGAACTATTTGTACTGACACGACAATAGATTCCGATGCGCTTGTCCCGTTTCTGTGGTATGGGTGGTATGAAATAAACTTTTTTATAACAGTCCATACCTCATCTCCTCTACAAATAGGTAATCTACTCTGACAGACTATCTACATAGGCTAATTAACATCCATGTTTATATTGTACATGATAACTAGCCATTTTACAATCATTCTATCTACTCAACCTACCGCCCTATCAATCCTGTCTACTCAACCTACCGCCAATTTTCCCCTGGATATGTTTCCGCACAATAAACAGGAATAAAAAATCCGGGAGCAAGAACCGTTGTCCAAGTAGTCCCAACTCCCGGAAATCCCTTGTTTCCTACACTATTTCAGTTCCTTATTTTTCAGTCCGTGACAACAACACGACGCACTCGACGTGCTTTGTCCCCGGAAAATTATCAAATGCCTTAACGGATTTCACTTCGTATCCGTAATACTGCATATAATAAAGATTATCTGCAAGGCTCTTAGGATTGCACGATATATACACAATCTGTTTTACTCCGTATCCTATTATCTTATCGAGAGCGTTGACAGAAATACCTACTCTCGGAGGGTCCACCACTATTACCTCCGGTTTTTCGTCCTCGGGCAGTGCGTCTAAAACTTCAAAAACATCTCCCGCAATAAAACGGCAGTTATCAAGTCCGTTAAGCGCTGCATTTGATTTTGCCGCTTCAACCGCTTCTTCCACAAGCTCGATGCCTATAACTTCCCTCGCCTTTTGCGCCAGCACCTGGGTTATGGTTCCCGTGCCGCAGTACAGGTCAAATGCAACCTTGTTTTCAAAATCATCTATAAGCCCTATAGCATAAGAATAAAGTTTTTCTACGGCATCAACATTTGTCTGAAAGAATGAAAATGCGCTCACCTTGAATTTCAGCCCCATTATTTCTTCGTTGTAATAATCTCTTCCCCACAGGACCTTAAGCTCATCACAGTAAACAGCATCGGCGAGTCTGTCGTTTACAGTTCTAAGCACACCCACAACTTTGTTTTCAAGGGGCAGAGATAGAATCATCTGCGAAAAACCATCTTCATCAAATCCGTCTTCGGAACTTGTAACCACGTTTACGAGAAGTTCGCCTGTTCTTACGCCTCTTCTTACTATCAAGTGTCTCATAAGACCCTTATGGGATTTTTTATGATAGTGGGAATAACCTCGTGACGAGGCAAATTCAAGAACGCCTCTCAGGATTTTATTAAAATCATCGTGAACAAGCTGGCATTAATCGACGGTTATTATGGACATAAAATGTCTTTTCTTGTGCATGCCCAGAGTCATAGGTCCGTCTTTTTCCATATCGCCGAAAGTGTATTCCATCTTATTTCTGTAGCAGTATCTGTCTGGCGCCGGCTGTATATCAAAAAGCTCTCCGTATTTTATATCCTTTTTATCGAGAAGCCCCTTTACCTCGCCGTACTTATTTGAAAGCTGCTCTTCATAAGGCACGCCTTGATATACACATCCGCCGCAGATTTTACTGTCTTTACATATCTCCATATTTTAAAACCTTCCGTAACTCTCATAAAATTCTTTTTTATATTCCAAAAACCTGTCTTCTTCAATGGATTTTCTGATTTTCCCCATGGTTTTTACGAGGAAATGCAGATTATGAGTTGTCATTAAAATCGATGACAATATTTCATCACATTTGAATAGATGTCTCAAATAAGCCTTGGAATAATTCCTGCATGTATAGCAGTCGCATTGGGAATCCAGCGGAGTAAAATCCCTTTCATACTTGGCATTTTTTATATTGACACGACCCTTTGAAGTCATGGCAAGCCCATGTCTTGCTATTCTTGTCGGAAGAACACAGTCAAACATATCTATACCCCGTTCAACACCCTCGAACAGACAGTCCGGACTTCCAACTCCCATCAGATATCTCGGTTTATCCTTAGGAAGATAATCCACACATTCATCCATGACATCATACATTATATCCTTGGGTTCACCTACGCTCAAACCGCCTATTGCATAACCGGGAAGGTCCAGCTCTGTAATTTCCTCGGCGCTCTGCTTTCTCAAATCCTTGTACATACCGCCCTGCATTATGCCGAAAAGAGATTGATTTTCCGTATTTTTGTGATAGTCCCTGCATCTCTTAAGCCATCTTGTAGTTCGTTCAAGAGAATTTTTCACATAATCCCTGTCAGCAGGATAAGGCGTGCATTCATCAAAAGCCATCATTATATCAGAACCCAACGCATTCTGTATCTCCATGGATTTTTCCGGTGAAAGCATATGCTTTGAACCGTCAATATGAGACCTGAACTCCACACCCTCTTCACTTATCTTTCTCATTGCTCCCAGGCTGAAAACCTGAAATCCGCCGCTGTCTGTAAGAATAGGCTTATCCCAGTTCATAAATCTATGAAGTCCGCCTGCTGCCTTTACCACCTCATGGCCGGGTCTCAAATATAGATGATATGTATTTGAAAGTATTATTTCCGCGCCCATTTCCTTAACTTCCTCCGGCTTCATCGCTTTAACCGTAGCCGCAGTTCCTACAGGCATGAATACAGGTGTTTCTATTATTCCGTGAGGTGTTTTAACTCTTCCCCTTCTTGCCTTTGTCTTTTTATCCGTCTTTATAAGTTCATAAGTTACAGCTGCCATATAGTCTCCTTTTATTTCAAATAATCCAGTATCTTTTTGTATTCCGCCACAAGTTTATCATATTTACAACCACAGTTGGCAGGACTCGTAGACGGCAGTCCAAATGAAGCTACCCCGCACACAGGATAGCACAGTTTCCTGTATAAGTCCGTTGCCTTTGCTCCCGTAGTGAAAACTGCCCTTATATCTGAATGTTTCAATATACTGTCCATATCATTTGCCTGCGGATTTTTTATGCTCGTATCAGATGCTCCTTTTATTTCACAGCTTGCAAGTACATCCCACAGCGCGATTTTATTTCTCAGAAGAAAAGCTTTCCTGTCTTCTACGCTTTCAGGAAAATCTTCATCCAGTATATCCGAAAGCACTTTCCAGAATCTGTTCTGCGGATGCCCGTAATAAAATCCCTGCTCTCTCGATTTTGGCGACGGTATAGTTCCCAATATTAAAACTCTTGAATTTTTATCGTAAAATGCGCCGAATTCATGTTCTACTCTTCCTGATTCCATATAAATCACCTATTCAATAAACATAGCATCGCCATAGCTGAAAAATCGATATTTTTTCTCTATGGCTTCCTGATATACCGAAAGTATTTTTTCTCTGTCATAAAGAGCGGAAATAAGCATGAGAAGCGTTGACTTGGGCAGATGAAAATTTGTTATCAGACTGTCCACAATCTTAAATTCATAACCCGGATATATAAAAATACCCGTATTTCCGTTTCCGCTATTTACCTGCATGCACCCCTTTTCCCGGTCAAAATACGCCGCGCTTTCCACGGTTCTCGTAGAAGTTGTGCCTACAGAAACAATTCTTCTGCCCTCCTGCTTTGCCTTATTTATAATGTGAGCGCTATCTTTGCTTACATGATATTCCTCAAAATGCATGGAATGCTCTTCTATATTATCGCATTTCACAGGACGAAAAGTACCTATTCCCACGTGAAGCGTAACATAAGCCAGCTCCACGCCTTTATTCTTTGCCTTTTCCAAAATCTCATCTGTAAAATGAAGACCTGCCGTAGGCGCCGCCACGGACCCCTCTTTCTCACAGTAAACGGTCTGATATCTATTCTTATCATCCGCTTCACTGCTTCTTTCTATATAGGGAGGAAGAGGCATGCTGCCGATTTCCTCAAGACGTTCCATAAAAATCCCATCGTATGTAAATTCAACGATTCTCGTTCCGTCTTCACCATAGTCCATTATTTTAGCTTTTAAAAGAGGCTTTTCCGAGAAGACAACCCTATCTCCCGGCTTTAGTCTTTTCCCCGGCTTTACCATGGTTTCCCATGAGTCTCCCTCTATTCGCTTTATGAGCAAGAATTCAACTTTTGCCCCCGTATTTTCCTTTATACCATGAAGTCTTGCCGGCAAAACCTTTGAATTGTTAAGTACCAGGCAGTCTCCCTCCTTTAGATAATCCAAGATATCATAAAAATGTCTGTGCTCCGTTTCACCGCTGTTTCGGTGAACGACCAAAAGCCTTGACTCATCCCGTTTCTCCGCCGGTTTTTGAGCAATAAGCTCTTCCGGCAGATTATAATCAAAATCTTCTATTCTCATCCTTGCTCCTCAATATCAATTTCCGTCTGACTGCCGTCTTCAAAATCAATGCCTAAATGTCTGTATGCCTGTTCAGACACTACTCTGCCCTTCTGCGTTCTGTGAAGAAAACCCACCTGTATCAGATACGGCTCATAGACATCTTCTATTGTCACCCTTTCTTCGCCTATGGATGCAGCTATGGTATCTATGCCTACAGGGCCTCCCTTAAATCTTTCAATTATGGTTTTCAAAATTTCCCTGTCAAGACTCTCAAGTCCCATATCATCTACACCTAAAGCTTTCAGCGCTTCCTGCGTTATGTCTATATCAATGAAACCATTTCCTTTTACCTGTGAAAAATCCCTTACCCTCTTAAGCATCCTGTTTGCAACCCTTGGGGTTCCTCTGGACCTCTTTGCCATCTCTGTAAGTGAATTGTCATCGACTTTAACCCCCAGTATATCCGCAGACCTTGAAATTATCTTTTTAAGCTCCTCTGTAGTATACATTTCAAATTTACAGCTGACTCCAAATCTGTCCCTCAGCGGAGCCGAAAGGCTTCCTGCTCTCGTTGTAGCACCTATCAATGTGAATTTTGCAATATCAAGTCTTATGGACCGGGCAGACGGTCCCTTTCCAATTATTATATCAAGAGCAAAATCTTCCATAGCCGAATACAGAACTTCTTCAACCGACCTGTTCAGTCTGTGTATCTCATCTATGAACAATACATCATTTTCGTTTAAATTAGTAAGTATTGCAGCCAAATCTCCCGCCCTTTCTATGGCAGGTCCCGATGTTATTCTTATATCTACTTCCATCTCATTGGCAATTATTCCGGCAAGTGTAGTCTTTCCAAGCCCGGGAGGACCATAAAACAAGACATGATCCAGAGGCTCATTTCTGAGTTTTGCCGCTTCTATAAAAATCTTTAAATTGTCCGAAGCTTTTTTCTGCCCTATGTAATCTTCGAGCTTCTGCGGTCTTAAGGTAAGTTCACTTCTTTCTTCTCCATGCCCCAGTTCCGCAGCCGTTATTCTTTCTTCATAATCCATAAATCTATCCTTTTATCATCCGTGTGATTTTACAATGCGTCTAAACAATTAAATCAGGTTCTTAAGCGCTGCCTTAATATAATCTTCTGCCGAAAGCTCCGTATCTTTTACATGAGCTAAAGCGCTTGCCGCCTCTCCTCTTGTATATCCCAAAGCTATGAGCGCTTCTATAGCTTCCGTTTTTCCATTTTGTGATGATACTCCCGGTGAAATCTCTCCCGCAAAATCATTTCCTGAGACTTCAGGAGCATTAAATTTGTCTTTGAGTTCAAGCACAATTCTCTCTGCAGTCTTCTTGCCTATACCATTTGCCTTTGTAAGCGCCTTCGAGTCTTCAAAGGCGATGGTTTCCTGAAGCTGTTCAAGCGTAAAAGCCGATAAAATCGAAAGACCTGCCTTTGCTCCGACTCCGTTTACGGTAATCAGTTTCTTAAAGGCATCAAGTTCACCTTTTCTTGAAAATCCATAGAGGCTCACATCATCATCTCTTACCATCATTGACGTGTATACTTTAACCTGCTCACCCTCGCTGCAAAGATAAGCGCCGGAATTTGCCGGAACAAATATTTCATATCCTATTCCGCCCACATCAACTATAATATATCCATTTCCTTTTTCAGAAAGAATACCCTTTACAAAACCTATCATTTTATATTAAACTCCTTTAATCTTTTCTTCGTATCTGCCGAATGTCCGTGACATATGGCAGCAGCCAGCGCATCAGCCGTATCGTCAGGTTTAGGTATTTGTCTTAAATTTAATATTGTCTTAACCATCATCTGTACCTGTTTTTTTTCAGCTCTTCCATACCCCACAAGCGCCTGTTTTATCTGCAAAGGCGTGTATTCTTCTATTTCAAGACCTCCTTTTACGCAGGCAAGTACAGCCACACCCCTGGCCTGTCCCACTAAAATAGCAGTTTTAGCATTCGTATTAAAAAATAATTCTTCTATGGACGCCACGTCAGGTCTATGTTCTTCAATTATCTCCCTTAGAGAGTCATAAAGATATTCCAGCCTTTCATTCATAGGCATTTTGGCGTCTGTAGTTACAGCGCCGTAATCGCACACTCTGAATTTATTTCCTGTTTTCTCCACTATACCGTAGCCTAATATGGCATATCCCGGGTCGATTCCTAGTATTTTCATTAGTCAATCTCTTTCTGTCATATACTTTTTGACTTAATCCATTTGAGATTAAGCATAACAATCCAATATAAGTATAGCATATATCACAGCCTTTCGTTAAACAAAAAAATCTTTTCTTTCATCTCAAATACTGTTAAAAATTTATATAAGACTTGAGTATTTTTTTCATTTTATGGTATAATTATAAATATATTTATAAAAAAATATAACGTTACAAAAGCTTTTATATTGCAGCCCGGCTTGCTGCAATATATATTTGCGGAGGAATTAATATGCGGATTTCAAGACAAAATAAAATACTCGAACTCATTGAAACTTACGAGATTGAGACTCAGGATAAATTAGCATCAATGCTGCGTGATTTTGGATACGAAGTGACTCAGGCTACGATTTCCAGAGACATAAAAGAGCTGCAGCTCATCAAGACATTATCTTCTACAGGAAAGTATAAATATGCGGCGGCATCAAGCAGCGACGCCCCCATATCCGGAAGACTTTCAAATATCTACAGGGAAACGGTCAAGTCCACTTCATACTCGGGCAACATAGTGCTTCTCAAAACGCTTTCGGGATGCGCCAGCGCAGCGGCGGAAGCGCTGGACTCTTTCGGTATTCCTCATATTATCGGTTCGGTTGCCGGTGATAATACCATCATGTTTGTTGTGGATGAACCGGAGAACTCACCGGAAGTAGTTGCTTTTCTGAATAATATGTTAAAAAAATAAAATACAGTAACAATCAGTTATCAGAGGTATCACATCATGATAAGACATATAAGCATAAGAAACTTTGCAACCATAGAAAACGCAGATATAGATTTTCACAATGGATTAAATATAATAACCGGCGAAACAGGCGCCGGAAAATCAGTTGCAGTAGAAGCAGTAAGCCTGGCTCTGGGAAGCCGGGCAGATACTGCTTTTATTCGGTTTGGAAAAGAAAAAGCCGTAATTCAGATGATAGCAGATCACAAAGGCTGCGAATACATAATAACAAGAGAAATATCATCTGCCGGAAAAAACATATGTAAAGTCAACGATGAAATCGTAACCCTCGCCCATCTCAGCACTCTCTGCAAGAAACTTGCTGACATTCACGGACAATATGACCATCAGTCTCTTCTCAATCCCGATTACCATATACATTTGGTCGACATGTACCGTAAAGATAAAATCACTCCGGCAAAGGAACACGTAAATGAATTATATGAAAAATATTCAGAATCAAAATCAAAACTCAAAGCCCTTCTGACCCAAGCCGCACAAGATAAGAGAGCACAGGACTTTATGCAGTTTGAGTTTGACGAGCTTTCCGAAGCAAACATGAAAATAGGTGAAGATGATGAACTAGAAGAAAAAATTGCTCTTCTTCAAAACAGTGAAAAAATATATGAAAATTTAGCCGGCGCATACCAGGCAGCCTCTGAAGACGAATATTCCATACTTTCCGCAATAAGAAGAGTAACGGATATGGTTTCCGAAACTTCAGCCTATTCTCAGGAACTCGAAGAGCTTAGCCAGAGGTTAAACGAGCTTTATTACGAATTTGAAGATATATCCGCCTCTATAAGAGAAAGCCGTGACGACGCCGTATTTTCACCGGAAGAGCTCGATTATGCCATATCAAGAATAGAAACAATAAATAAATTAAAAAACAAACACGGAAAAACCATAGAAGAACTGTTGGAATATCAAAAAGAACTTGATGAAAAACTTTCAAATATGGAAAATGCAGATTACCTCACTAAACAGCTCCAGCAGGAAATGTCATCATATAAATCCCAGCTTGAAGAAGCATGCGGCAAACTTTCCCAAATAAGAAAAGAAGCTGCCTCTCAGCTTGAAAAAAGCATAACAGATGAACTCATGCAGCTTAATTTCAACGACGCTGAATTTTCAATAGAATTTAAAAGAAGCGAAACCTTTACTTCAAACGGATATGATACAGTTGAATTTATAATAAGCACTAATAAAGGAGAACCCCTGAAACCTCTTAGTAAAATTGCTTCCGGCGGTGAAATGTCCAGGATAATGCTCGCATTCAAAAAAATAATCGGAGACTATGATGAAATACCTACTATGATATTTGATGAAATAGACAGCGGAATAAGCGGTATCACCGCCAGCATCGTAGGCAGCAAACTCAGAGAAATAGCAAAGACTCACCAGATAATATGTATCACACACCTCCCTCAAATAGCTGCTTTTGGTACTCATAATTATAAAATACAAAAAGACTCCGACGAAGATATGACGTATACTACAATCATTCCTCTTAATACAGAAGAAAAAATCAAAGAAATTGCCAGACTTCTCGGAGGCACAAATATAACAGAAACAACCTTAAAATCAGCAGAAGAACTCATATCATCATCTGTCTGACCGAAGAAAGGATGATAAAATATCCAAATCTCCTATTTATAATATATATTTGGATAAAAACCTACGGATATTGCCTGCAAAAAAAACATCAATAACCAATACATGTATATATAAGAAGATTATGGATAAAAATATGATGGCAATTTACATATATTGACATAAAAATAACCAAAACAACTTTTAACTCGAGATTTTGGATAATCAGCACCGGCAGAACCCGGCTAAAGAGGTGTTTTTTATCCAAAACATATGAATATAAAGCGCTTTTGGATAAACCCAGTTTCCTGGGTTAAAAATGAAAAATCATCCGCTATTATCATCCTTTTACAGCTTTTATAATGTCTTCCACTGTCTTTTCTGCATGATGTTCATCAGATTTTACTCTGCAATCAGCATATTTCTCATACATAGGAACTCTTATATTGTAAAGGTCATCTATAGTTTGTCCTTTTTTCATCGCTACTCCTCTTGTGGTAATATTCCTTAAACGTTTTTTGATAGTTCTTAAGGAAACCTCTATATAAACAATCTTTCCGGATTTCTTTAAATGTTCCATGGCTTCAGGATAATAAACTGCGCTGCCTCCTGTGGCAATTACTGTATTTTTTACATCTATTTTTTTTAGAATATCTTCTTCTGTTTTTTTAAAAACATCAATTCCGTCTTGATTTATTATTTTCTGCAAACTTTTTCCGGCTTTTTGCTGTATCAACAAATCCGTATCTATAAAACTCATATTGAGACTTTTGGCAAGAATAACTCCCGTGACGCTTTTGCCGCAGGAAGGCATTCCGATAAGAACTATATTAGAATCAATCCCTGAATCTTCAATATCTTTTCCATTGATATCAATTTTTTCTTCTTCATCAATAAGTCTTTTAACTTCATCAATCTGATTTTCAGAAAACACCTTAATACCCGCATTTTTTAAAAGCTCCGCGGAAAGACCTTCCCCGCTAATCAATTTTCCTGAGAACGTTCCATCATATATTTTGCTGTTTCCGCAGGAGGGGCTTTTTTCTTTAAGTACAGCGCATAAAACCTTTCCTTCCTCAGCAAGCCGTACTGCTTCCTTTGCCCCTTTCAGATATTCTGCCGTAACATCTCTTCCGTCTCTTGTTACTATTTTATCTCCCTTTCTCTGCGCATCCGTGCGAGGAACAGGAAGACCTCCGAACACTTCAGGACATACAGGTATCAATCTTCCTTCTTTTTTCCATTTTAAAAACTCCGGATTTCGTTCTTCTTTTGATTTTCCATCATATCTTACAGGTTCTCCTCCGTAAAGGCACTGACTTACAAGAATTTTTCTCATTCATCTTTCTCCACATTTATTATAATGAAAAAAGAAGCAGCTTTCGAGCTGCTTCTGCAATTATCCAGGTAAACTATTCTTCAGCTGCATCCTCTGCTTCTTCAGTTTCTGCAGGTGCTGCGCTTTCTTCCTCAACAGGAGGTTCAACCGTCTCCCTTATGCTGAGACTAATTCTTTTGCGTTCCTTATCAATTTCAAGAATCTTCGCCGTTACTACCTGACCAATTTCAAGTTCTTCTCCGATGTTGCCAACCCTCTTATGCGCAACCTCTGAAATATGTACAAGACCGTCAAGACCGGGCTCCAGCTCAACAAAAGCACCGTATTCTTTAATCTGAACAACTTTGCCTTCAATAACCTGTCCAATCTGATAATTATCATCAATAACGCTCCATGGTTCAGGCTGATTCTGCTTCAATCCCAATGAAATCTTTCCTTTTTCAGCATTCATGGAAAGAACTTTTACATTGATTTTCTGACCAATCTCGAGAACTTCCTGAGGATGCTTTAATTTACCCCATGAAATTTCCGAAATATGGAGAAGACCGTCAATGCCTCCGATATCTACGAAAGCGCCGTAATCCGTAAATCTCATTACAGTACCTTCCACAACATCGTCTACATTTAAGTTTTCCCAAATTTCAGCTACCAGCTTATCCTTTTCCTCATTGAGGAAAAGTTTATGCGAGAATACCGCTCTGTTTCTTCTCTGGTCAACTCTGGAAACTCTTACTTCCATAGTCTGTCCAACAAATTCCTCTGCATTTTCGACATAATGGTCCGAAAGCTGCGAAAGAGGAATAAAACCCGAAACTTCCTTATATTCAGCAATAACTCCACCATTTACCGGTCTAGTTACTTTAACTTCAAGAACTGTTTTATCTTCAAGCGCTTTAACTATTTCATCCCAGTTAGCGCTGATTTCTAACTTTTTCTTTGAAAGTAAAATTCCACCGTCTCCATCATCCGTTTTGATAACTTTTGCCTGGATTTCATCGTCAACTTTGAAGGTATCCGCTAAAGTTTTACCGTCTTCCAGACTAACTTCTGAGATAGGCAGAATACCGTCTTTCTTGCATCCTAAATTTACAATAACTTCTTTGTCTGTAACCTGGTGCACTTTTCCTGTGACAATTTCGCCACCTCTTGGTAATCTTAAAGACTTTTCAATCTCGTCCATAAGATCGTTCATGTTTAATTCGTTGTTTTCAAGTGTTACTTCACTCATTCTGGCAATAACCTCCTTAATAGTGCATTCGGGAGTCGAGGCACCCGCTGCTATTCCTATTCTATTACATTTTTGAATTTCTTTCAACGGTAAATCATTAATATTTTCAACAAAATGGCTATTTAGGCAATTTTTTTTAGAAATTTCGTACAATTTCTTAGTATTGGAACTATGCCTGCCTCCGATTACTATCATCAAGTCCGATTTTTTTGCCAGTTCTTCACATGATTTTTGTCGCTTTGATGTCGCGCTGCATATTGTATTGCTTACGGAAAAACGCTTATTTTTTTCCCTGAATGCTTTTAAAACATCCTCAAGCATATCTTCTCTTATCGTGGTCTGGGTAACGACAAAAAGATTGTCTTCTTCTACATCAAGAGCCTCATCGTAGGAACTTACTATTATCGCAGGTTTTCTGCACCACCCTGATATTCCCAGAACTTCCGGATGGTCTTTATCCCCGACTATTACCACGTTATCGTCAGTATCATAAACGAGCTTATGTATCTTCGCCACAAACGGACAAGTAGCATCCACAAGCTCAATATTTTTTTCCTCGGCTTCATCATAGAAATTTTTTCCCTCGCCGTGAGACCTGATTATAACCATGCTGCAGTCTTCGGAAGCTTCTATTTCATCAAGGGAATTTATCGCTTTAATCCCCTTTTTCTCAAGGTCTTTCGTAACTCTTTTATTATGTATAAGCGACCCCATTGAATAAATACTTTTTTTGCTGTTTTCCGCTGCGACTTCCGCCTTTTCTATCGCCTGTTTTACGCCAAAGCAAAATCCTGCGTTCTCAGCTCTTTTTATTTCTTTCATCTATGCGCTCCAGTTCTTCCAAATATTTTTTAAACGCCGCCTCGCTGCCGTTTTCCGTAGGTTCATAATACTTTACCCTTTCCCTATAAAGGTTATCGGGAAGATACTGCTGCGTAACATATCCTCCATATGAATGAGGGTACTTGTAGTCTATTCCCCTGCCAAGCTTTTCTGCCCCGCTGTAATGGGAATCCTTCAAATGATTCGGAACATCATCTATTTTCCTGCTTCTCAAATCCGATGATGCTTTTTCTATGGCCATTATAGATGAATTGGATTTAGGACAGGATGCAAGAAGTATAACTGCCTGAGCCAAGTTTATCCTGGCTTCCGGAAATCCTACCATCTGCGCCGCCTGTACACAGGAAGTCACTATCGAAACAGCGCTCGGATAAGCCATTCCTATATCCTCGCTTGCCATTACCATAAGGCGTCTTCCTATCATTACTACATCCGCTCCGCCTTCTATGAGTCTTGCCAGATAATGTACAGCTGCGTGAGGATCGCTTCCTCTTATGGATTTCTGAAGCGCCGAAAGAAGATTGTATTTATCTTCTTCCCTGTCGTAAAAGACCGTCTGTCTCTGCATCGCTTCGCCTATTATTTTTTTATCTATTACGCTGTTTTCCGAAAGATTATCTACGATAAATCCCAGTGTATCAAGAGCAACTCTACAGTCTCCATTGCTCATTTGAGCCAGCATTATCAAAGCATCTTCTTCATATGCTATATTAAGACCTCCAAAGCCTTTTTCATCATCTTTCAAAGTTCTCTTCAATATGACAGCAAGCTCTTCAGCCGACAGCCTTTTAAACTCATATATATTTCTTACTCTGCTCAGCACCGCATTATTTACTGAAAAATAGGGATTCTCTGTCGTACTTCCTATAAACTTTATTATTCCCTCTTCTATAGCTTTCAAAAGGGTGTCCTGTTGAAATTTATTCCATCTGTGAACCTCATCCACATAAAGACATGTTGTTTCTTTCATCAAACCGTAAAACCGTACAGAGGCATTTTCTAAAATTGTCTTCAGTTCCTTTGTTCCTGTTACCGACGCATTTATTTCCACAAAACTGCTGTCTATTTCACCTGCTATTATTCTGGCTAAAGTCGTTTTGCCCGTTCCCGAAGGACCGAAAAATATTGCAGAATCAAAAGTTTTGTTTTTTATTGAATTGTAAAACAACGAGCCCTCAAACATAAAATGTGTTTGTCCAACAAATTCTTCAAGTTTTGCAGGTCTCATTTTAGTAGATAGCGGTATCATCAGTATTATATCCTTTATTCATATATTTCCGTAACAAAAGCTTTGGTTCCCTCAGGCAGTTTATCAAGAGCTGACCTTGCTTCATCTTTCGTTTTATAAGTTTCACCTACAATTTTATACATACTGTTTTGCTCTTTCACCTGAAGACCTGTTATATTCAAGGCTGACATGGCTTTTTCAGCGGCATCTTTACTGGAATAGCTTCCGAACTGCAAAGCATATCCTGTCAGCTTTCCGCTGCTTTCAACCTTTACATCATCTTCAACAACCTTGCTCTCCTTGTCCTTAGATGAATCAGAAGAATCTTTTTTCGATTTTTCATCCTGCTTATCAGAAAGCTTTTCCGTTACCTGGGGAACGTAATTAACTACAGGCTCTACCACATATTTAGCCGTAGCGTATCCGCATCCTACGGAAAGGCACAAAATAATGATTACAGGCATATAATTAGGCTTCACCCTTCTTCTGCCGTTTCCTCTTGCATTTCCTCTGAAATTTTTTGCGTATCTTTTGTTTCTCATGAATATTCCTCTCCTTATAAAGTATCTATTAAATACTATTAAAGAAGAGGTGTCTTTATTCCAATAAGCACAAATCCAAAAACTTTATTACAATATTTATATCCTACATCAAAGCACATTATTTTTCAATGTTCTACATCGAAATCACAATCTTTAAGAGGAATTATTTTCGTCTTATGCTTTATTTTGTACCACAGATATATACCTATAAAAATCGGGATTGTTCCATAGCTTGTTATCACATCAAACCAGTTGAAATTCTCCGGCAAAAGAAAAGTATAATTTGCACCGAAAATTATTACAATACTCAAAATCGTGGCAACTATGGGACCAAAAGGGAAAAGTTTAGCTTTATAAGGCAAATCATTTAAATCTCTTCCCTGAATAACATACGCTTTTCGGAACCTGTAATGCGCAATAGCAATTCCGAGCCATATTATAAACGCTGTAATCGCAGATATATTATAAAGTGCAAAATATATTCTTCCCGTTCCCACTATTGATGACAAAAATACGCTTGAAGCTATAAGTGCAGTAACTATCACAGCATTGGTGGGAACACCCTTTTTATTAGTCTTTGCAAAAATCTTCGGAGCTTTGTTTTCTTTTGCCATCGAATATAACATTCTGCTTGAACCGTAAAGGCTTGATGCTCCGCACGAAAGCACCGACGTCAGAATTATTGCATTCATTATTGAAGCGGCTCCTGCTATCCCTGCCCTTTCAAAAATCATAGTAAAAGGACTCATTGTAACATCATTATCATTTGAACCAAGAAGATTTGGATTAGTAAAAGGTATTAAAAATCCTATTACTATAATGGTACCTAAATAAAATATCATTATCCTTGAAAATACATTTTTTACCGCTCTTGGCACTGTCTTTTTGGGGTCTTCTGCTTCCCCTGCAGCAAGAGCTACCATTTCAACTCCGGAAAAAGAAAATCCTGCTGATAAAAATGCTGCCAGCATCATTCCAAAACCACCGATAAAAGGAGCTTTGTTGCCGTTGCCATCCTCCAGTACCCAGTTGCTTATTCCCGGAGACGTTCCGCCAAGAATACCTGCAATCATAAGAACACCGATAATAAGAAAAATTATTACAGTTACTACTTTTATGCCTGCAAACCAATATTCACTTTCTCCGAATATCTTAGCCGGAGCATAATTAAGAAGAAATAAAAATATAAGAAATCCGGCAGCCCATATTTCAACATTTGTGTCAGGCAGCCAATATTGAATTATTATAGTAGCCGCCGATATCTCGACAGCCAGAGTTATTGCCCAGGAAAACCAGTAATTCCAGCCTACGGCAAATCCGAATGCCGGGTCTACAAATCTCGATGCAAATGTTTCAAAAGAACCTGCCACCGGAAGCAGCGTTGACATTTCTCCCAATGAAGCTATTATAAAATATACAAGTACTCCCATAACTATAAATGCAGCAACCGCTCCTCCCGGACCTGCTGAACTGAACGTGCTCCCGCTTGTTAAGAACAAACCCGTTCCAATACTGGCACCTATTGCTATCATCGACATATGTCTTGATTTAAGACTTCTGTGAAGTTTATCATTTTCAATTTTTTTAGATTTTTTATTACCCATAAAATGCCCCTTTACAATATATGTTTCAGATATATTATCCCCGCAGGAAATTTTTTTATTTGCATAACAAAAAATAAAAAAGTCGTGCAATTCGTAATCAAAAATCCTATTACACATACTCCTCCCATAAAAAATACCGATTTTTGAAATAATTTCTTTGATATTACGCCAGTCTATATCGGCATAAAAAAAAACCTGCTCCTTAATATAGAACAGGTCTTTGTTAATCATAATTTTTTATTATATAAATTCCAGATAAGTATTTATCAGCCGCTGCGCGTAGTCCATATATCCCATAGATGTGGTTAAATGAACAATACGCTCAAAATCCAATTTGGTCATTTTTTCCTTTCCGGTCAGTAAATCATAATCACGTTTTCCGCATATTAACAAAAAATCCTCTCTCTGTTTTTCTGCTTTTTGCATAAATACCCCTCCTGCAATTAACTGAAACTTTATATCAATAGAAAATACACCCGCTTAACTGTTTTCATTATAATTTTTTATTAAAAACCCACTTTAAATATACTGTGTATATGTTTCATTTATACAAGCCATTATATTACACTCTGTGAATGGTTACAATATAAAAAATATGAAATGAGGGGGTAAACCGTGGAAATAGATTATAAAGCAATCGGTCAACGTATAAAAATAGCAAGGATAAAAAAAGGAATAACACAGGAAAATGTTGCAGATATCATAGATATGACCCCTGCACACATAAGTAATGTCGAAACCGGAAAAACTAAAGTAAGCCTTCCTGCATTAATCGAAATTGCAAATGCACTTTCAGTATCAGTTGATACTCTATTATGCGATAATGTGATCAACTCAAAAATTATATTTGATAAAGAAATAAAAGAAATATTCGAAGACTGCAACGAATATGAAACGAGACTGCTTGTTGACCTGTTAAAAGCTTCTAAAACAGCAATACGTAAAGACGCAGAAAGAAAAAATCAATTTAAAAGATAAAAAACCGCAAAGTAAAAATTACAGTCTCATGTAAAGTTTCTCTGCGGTTTTCTTGATTTTTATTTATATACAAATTTCATCGCAATCATTTATTTACTGAAATATTTCTCTATAAAGTAATCATAATCAACAGTTTCCTCACTACTAGGTCTGTCTTTTTTATATCCATATGCCATAATACATATCCCTGCGGCAATAAAACACAGTCCTGCCCATTTGAATATTACCAGTATTTGAGGAATGAATTCTCCCATCATATCATAATCGGATGACGTCCATCCGCCATAATCTATTTCATACCATCTGAGCCAAAACTGACCTATAAAAGTTACGCTGCCTAATAGGAATATAAATATGCCTATTCTGAATATATCTCCAAAAGCCAACTTAGTTGAAGTGTTTACCGGATATCTCCCAGGCTCATCAACACTCAGCCCTCCGTATTTCCTTTTAAAAACAATATATACCAGCGGTCCCGTGACTGTACCAATAAGACCTGTCATAAGATAATCCGTACCATTTACCAAAAGTGCAACTGCTGAAATCAAAATAGGACATGACGTAAAAAATATCAGACCTAATTTCCCTCCCGGCATAACATAAAGCCCTCTTTTTTTGCGTTCATCAACAGGTACTGTTTTTCTCAGCTTGATAACTGCAATCGACAGTATTATATAAAGATCAAGTATAAAAACAACTTCAATACTTACGAGAGTAGTAAAGTCAGACTGAGATAAAAGCAATGTAACTATTGCCAAAGATATTATTCCCACATACGGAACTCCCCTTTTCCTGCTTATTCGTACCATAAATCTCGGACACAGATTATCATCTGCCAGCACAAAAAATCCCCTTGAGCCGGATGCCATATATGTATTAAATATAGCGCACTGAGATACAATTGCAACAAGTAAAAAAATATATCCCCATATATTACCTAAATTTTGAGTAAGAACAGTAGCATATCCTACTGTTTCGTTGCCAAATCCCCCATCTGTTGCCCAGTCCATCCAGCTTCCCGAAGGCAGAGTGGCAAGGCCTGCTATCGTAGGCAGTATATAAGTAAGCGCCACGATAGGCATGGCAATCATTAACCCCTTTGGTATCACCTGAGGATTTTTTACTTCACCCGCCATATTTGAAATACATTCATATCCGCAGTACATCCACACACATATACATATTCCGTTTCCTATGCTGTCCAAAAGATTATATCCTTCAGGCATCATCGGCTCAACAGGACTTGTATTCCAGTTCATAAATCCTACAATCGAAACCAGTGCAAAAGCCAATACTATGAGTACGGAAAGAACAGTGCTTACTTTCCCCACTTCTTTTATTCCAAATAAATTTATAACAGTAAAAATTAAAACCATACCTATTCTGAGTACATGCAGCGATATCTCAGACATCGGTATCAGCTGACTTACATATCCGGTAACCAACGTAACATAGACACCGTTTGTTATATAAGTCGATACAGTTCCCCACCATCCTGCCTGAAATCCCCAAAATTCTCCGAATGCTTCTTTCACCCATACATATACGCCACCTTCCGAAGGCATAAGAGAGCCGCATTCTGCCGTCAGATTGCTTATAGGGTATGCCCACACGACAGGAAATACCGTAAGCAATATCAATGTCATTCCCGGACCGGATTCAGGAATCATCTCTTCTATTCCAAATGCTCCTGCGCCTACGAGACAATAGAGCATAAATACAATACCCGAAACTTTTATATCATGCTTTTTTAAACCAGCAACACCATGAACATGTGACTGTTGGCTCATTTCACGCTCCCTCCATTAATTCAAACAGTATATTTTTCGATACAACCATACAAATATATCATAATTAGAGCTACTTTCATACTGTTTTTTTATGGAAAAATTTCGGTAAAATAAATCAGTTTGAATTTTTGTTCATATATATTTGACGTTTGAAAATTCCTATTTTATTAACCATATCCTTTATGTAATAATTATTGTAATATACATATTTTATCGCTCTGTCCAGATATTCCTCGTTTCCATCGCAAATATCCGTTTTAAGCTGATTTATAAATTTTACTATATTTTTTCTCAAGTTTACCTTTTCTCTTCTTTCCGGTACATATGTCACTTTTATTTCCCCGGTATCTTTATTGTAAAATATCGTATTCGTATTTAATGTTATTTTCGCAGGAGTTATAAAATATTCCACTGATTTGCCCAGTATTATAAGAGTCTTTTCCAAAATATATAGGGCATCTTCTGTCCTCTCTATCCTATATCTGCTCAGGGGTGCAAATCCGCTGCAATCATAATATACAGTTTCTCCTTTTTCACTTCCCATAAATCCCATAGGCATAAAAAAACTGCACTGGCCTGACATAAGCATTATTTTTTCAAAATCCCTGACGCTGTTTTCATTCAGCTCAACTTTAAATTCCCTGTTATCCCACATATTAACTCTCCTTTCCCAAATCATATACCTCCGCATTTGCTGCACGGAGTATAACCTCTTTTTTCAGCATCACTTTTATCTATAACTATAATATGTTTGTTTACGGACCGGCATGTCCCTTTATGATAAGATGTTCCTTTATTTTCAAAGCAATACACTATGGAACCCAGTATAAGCTCTTTAGAATTACAGATACTGCAGGCGCTGTATGATTTCTTGATTCTGCTGCTCAGAATCTTTTTTCCAGCAGCGGTCTTTACATATGTGCACATTTCTTTATGATACTTTTCCCCCATATTGGGAAATACCCACACAGGATTCTTTTCTGTATTTTTTTCCAATGTATTGCTTCCCAGCGGATTATTCTTTCTTTTCTTTCCTACAAAATTCCTATATTTTATCTGAGAATGAAATTCAAAATTCCGTTCAAATCCCAAGGGTAAATTCAGACTCATACCCGCCTCAAGCCTGTACGATGTAAGACTGTCATCAGTTAGATCCAAGTACATATTTCTAAAATTTTTTGTATACACGTAATCCAGTTTTTCATTATCCGATGATATCCGTTCTTTTATTTTATTTTCAACACCTCTGTAAGATATTCCGTCATAAGCTTTCAGAGAAGCTTTCGTACTCTCATCTATGGCTGCGTAAAAGCATCTCTCCCAGGTTCCTTCCACTTTAATAAAATATCCGAGAGAAAAAACTGTAAGTATAACTAAAGGCAAAAAAATCGCTGCCTCAAGTGTATAAAATCCTCTAGAATTTCTTTTCATATCCATACACCTTGCCATTTATTTCAGCTGATATATCAATGCCTGTACTGCATTCCTGAATCAAAAAATCTTTATTATAATTATTTCTGACATTTATCTGGATTAAATCCAATATACGAGCTACTTTAATGCCTTTATCCTGAAAAAATAAAAGTACTTGTAAATACTGACGGTAGTCATATCCTTTCTGTGCATCCGGAATTACCGTATTACCTTTTATTCCTTCAACAGCTCCTTCTAAATCTATTGCCCACGTAGATTTATCTTTTATTACGGGAACTTTATATCCCTCCCACAATAAATCCACATCGTTATCCGATTCAGCATATGCCCATGTACTTGCCAAAGCTGCCTGAGTAGCCGCAGCAGCCGGACCAGGCGTTAATATTTCCGCAGCTGTTATTACCGCATTGCGTTTATCAGAATCACCGTATATATGTGCGAGATTCAAAGGAAAACGCATAGCTTTCAGTGCCATTTCCACTCTTTTTTCATTCTTTTTATCCGATAATTCTCCGCCTAATATATACTCAGCTTCATTCTTAAAAAAATGATTTTCGCATATAAGCTCATTCTTATTATTAAACATATTCAATACATAAAGATTTAACAAAAATCCCTCACTGCCCTCTTCAAAAGCCACATCTATATCCTTCGCTTTATCTGCAATTGATTCTGCCGAAGAAGTAAGGCTTGTCTTCGGAACAGCAGATGAGGGAAGCGATGCTATTGTCGGTCCATGTCTGAGGCTTTTTTCTTCCATGCTATTCATTTCAAATCCGCTTTTTTGAGATGATGACTTTAATATCTCCTGCATTTCAGCAAATTTTATATGCTCTAAAATCTGTTCTGCCGCCAAATCTGTATTAGATAATGAAAATCTTCCGCATGATACCTTGATGCTCTCTATATCCACATCTTCCATATTATCAACCGAATAGGAAACATACGATTTTAATTTCCTGCTTAACTCTTTGTCAGTTCCCGTCAAAAGAAATAACCCATACTCTTTCTGTATGTAATAATCGAATTCGGAAAGCAGAGAATCTCCTGAAAAATTTAATATCCCATCCATTCTGCTCTTTACAGATTCTTCCCTTACAACATATATTAACGCTAAAACAATGGAAACCAAAGCTGTCAAAATAACGGCAAGAAATACCGAACTGCTTCCTCTTTTATTATTCATCTGCTTCCCCCTTAACAATATTGCAATATCTTACATACTGCGTTGCATCCACAAAACAGCATTTATCCTCAACTACAAATATACCCTTTTTATCAAGAAGTCCCTTGTTTTCCATGATAAGATATTTTTTTCCGTATATTTCACCATAGCTTCCCTTTTTTTCTTTATATATTTCACCATCCCAATTTTGCTTATGCTGATAATAAGTTTTTTTAGTTATTTCGCCGGCTTCACTGCGGAGTTCAATATGCATACGGCTTCTATCAGTCATCTGACTGCAAAAAAACATTATTACGAGCACCGATGTTACAACCGCAAGTATTATAACCGGCAAAACAACAGATGCCTCCATTATGTAGCTGCCCCTTTTGCTTATCTTCATAACAGTTAATTAAACCCATTTAATCCTTCAAAAGTTTTATTTACAAAATCAGTGATTTCTGTTTTGAAAATAAGCCCCAATGCTACTGCAAGAGCAACTAAAATAGCGACCTGAACCAATTCCATCCCACGTTTATTGTTTATCCTTTTTCCATTTTTTAAATTTCTGCTTTTTATATCCATATCCTTTATAATTATCCCTTTCTCATCAAAGCTCCAGCAATGCAGGCATTATTGTAATAACTATCAGCACAATAAGAAAAATCATAAGAGGCAATGTAAGCTTTGTTTCTGCACTTTTTCCTCTTTCTTCACAATTTTTCTTTCTGCCCGTCCATAAAATTTCACTCTCATCCTGTAATTTTTGAGTGAGTTCTACACCCTTGTGCACATTATCGTTTATAATATTTGAAATTCTCATAAGCTCCTTTATTCCGCTTGTTTTCGCAAATATCCTGAATTCTTTATACATAGATCCGTTTGTATTTATCACTGTCATATATATGTCCCTCATCTTGGTATAAAAAAAATCTTTTTCGCGAGTTTTAAACGACATACTTTCCTTAACAGATTTTTCAAAAGCGCTGTTCAGCACCATTCCCGCATTAAGCAAAAGTATCAGTCTGTTCACAAATTCCGGAAGCTGTCTTATTACTGATTCATACTCCTCTTTTCTTTTTTTCTCTAAAGGCTTAAACCTGCTTTTATATACAAGTATTATTGAAAACAAAGTGAGTGAAATTATAAGTATCGTATTATTTGAATTTTCCTTTTCCCATGAAAGGGTTTCCCCTGATTCAAGCGATGCCGGAAGTTCAATACTCTTGCTTGCAGTATCTTCATTAAAATTATTTACTATACTTCTTATTTCCCTGTCAATTCTGTCTTCTTCCGTCATTTCAGGTTCGACTTCTTTATTTTCATTTGCTTTTTCAGAATCCTTTTCATATGGGTCAACATAAATAGCTATTTTTTTCTCAAAAACTTTTTTCTCATCATGTATTTTTACCCTTAAATACCCATGTTCTCTATCACCGCCCTCTTCAGGTCTTTCCATATACAACCTGTTTCCGGAATCTTTTAGGCTGATACCGTCTCCTCTGCCTGTTACAAATAAATCTGAAATTACAAGTATCATTCCTATCACAGATACAAATATTATCTGCTTTTTAGATTTCTCTCTAAGTTCGTCCCTACTCATACAACCATGCCCCCGATATTTCATCAAATCTCTATTTCCGAGAACTTTTCCATTAAATAAATTCCCCATATCATCAAACATAAAGCTCCTGTCATAATTATCCTTCCCGCCGCGGTTTCATAAAGCGGAGAGATATAAGAATAAGAGAAAATATTCATCATCAAAAGCATAATTACAGGCATCGCCGATATTATTCTTCCTTCAGTTTTTTTCTGGGATGTGATGACCTTTATCTCTCTGTCTATACTCATCTTGTCAGTTAGTATTTCTGTCGTATGCCTTATTATCTTTTCTAAATCCCCGCCCATATTCCTGCATGTTATATACACTTGTACGAAATTATCTATATCTTCACTTTTACTTCTGAAAGCAAAATCTTTAAGCAGCAGTTTATCGCTTTCTTTATTTTCAACTATATTTATTTTCATATATCTCAGCTCCATCATTATAGGTTCCTCATCTCCGTACATGACAGAAAGATTTTCTTCTGCTTCAATTATTGCTTCTTCCATCTGTCTTCCGGCTGCTATGGACGCTGACAGTGAATATAACATATCTTTGAACTGTATATTAATTAAATTCATCCTTTTCACTGCTAAATACTTTTTCACATAAGGAATAAAAAAGCAAACCAATACCCCTGATATAATTGATAACCACAAACTATGGTAAAAAAGATAAACAACTGTAAATATACATATATATCCCACCGAATAGAAAAGTAATTTCTCTTTGCCGGACAAATCATAAACAGAATAATCCTTTATCATAATTCATACCCCGACATAAACAATTTCTCTTTATAAACCAAATCATTTCCTGTCTTTTTAAGACATCCCTCTGTACCTTCTTCATCAGCATAGTATCTGAATAAGCTGTTTGTTCCGATATTATCACCTTCAGCCGTCTTTAATTCTGAAATTTCCATTACTTTCCGGCTGCCGTCTTTCAATCTGCTCATATGTATCATTATATCTATACCTTCGGTTATCTGGCCTCTTATTGATTCCACCGGAAAATCAGCAGCTTGCAGAAACATAGCTTCAAGCCTTTTAAGCATACCTTTTATACTGTTGGCATGACCCGTGCTAAGACTCCCGCTGTGTCCTGTATTGAGAGCCTGTATCATATCCATCACCTCCTTTCCTCTTACTTCACCAATTAAAATTCGATCAGGCCGCATTCGAAGACTTGCCTTTACAAGCTGTGACATATCAACTTCTCCTTTTCCCTGTACATTAGCATTCCTGCACTCCAGTCTTACAATATTTTCGATATGCTCAATCTGAAGTTCGGCTGAATCTTCAATAACAACAACCCTTTCACATGAAGGAACAAACTGACACAATACATTCAGCATAGTTGTTTTGCCTGAAGAAGTTCCTCCGCAGATAAAGCAGTTATATCCTGCTTTGACAAGAACATTCAGATATTCTGCAGCCTCCCTTGTTATAGTGGATTTTTCAATAAGATTTTCCATATTCATAACCTTTTCAGGAAACTTTCTTATAGTCAGAATCGGCCCGTTTAAAGCAATATTCTTATACACCGCATTTACTCTGGAACCGTCTGTCAGCCTTGCATCCACTATAGGATTCAGTTCGTTTATTTCCCTGTGTACTTTAGCTGCTATTCTTCTTATCAGTTCCTCCAGCTCTTCTGTAGAATCAAAGTGTACGGGCAGCCTTTTAAGCTTACCGTTTTTTTCGGCAAACACATCATCCTTTCCGTTTATCATAATTTCAGAAATACTCTTATCATCCAAATATGGCTGCAATATATCCATTTCTTTTCTCAAGGAAAAGAAAAGTCTTTTTATCAGCATTTCATTTTGCCTGTAACTGCACCCATGAGATTTGGAAAGTCCAAAAACAAAATCTTCTATAATCTTTAAGGCCGTTTTATCATCTACGGTTTTATCGCTATCGGTAATCATCAGTCTTACAGAAGAAATATATTCCTTTATTTCCTCCGGCGTATACGGCGATTCTTCTTTTCTGCCAATTATATTATTCTTTTCCATTTTTACCATTTTTTTCCTTTCAACAACATAATACACCAAATGGAATAAATTTACAAGCAATTTTGTAAATTTTTTACAAAAAAAAGAAACCTGAATAATTCAGGCTTCTAAAAAAGTATTTTTTAAGCTATTCTATCTCCATATTTTTGATGCTTCCAAACGATAATTATCAGGTAAATCAAAGGGATAAAATCCTGACGGCAAGTTTTTCCATTTAAAATATTTGAGATTTGACGCACCTGCTCCCGGTGTGTCCGCATAACAGAATTCCCCGGCAAATTCACTGTACGGAACTTTAAAAGATGCATTAGCCTTAACTACAATCAAATCATACAACTTAGGTTCAATGCCAAAATGCCTTAAAATCTGAGGGTCCCCTGATGCCGCCGGTTCTTCACAAACCATTATATCAATATTTCCAAATGAAATAACAGCCGACATGCCTATATTGCACGGAAAGCCTTTTCCTGCCGGACCTTCCTGTACGAAAACCCCATCATGAAGAGAACGAACTCGACCTACCGCTTTTAACGGACCAGGCATTCCGGGAGTAAATTTAGCGCCTACGGAAAACTCCGCTGAATTTCCTACACCTACTTCATATGCTCTTTTAGCTGCCTGAGGATCTTTAACAAACATACCGGCAGAAATTTTAGAACCCCTTTCAAGAAGTCTCATTGCAGGAAGCACGCTGTCACCCACAGCTCCTCCATTTGGAGAATCTGCCGGGTCAACCAATATAATAGGTTTTCCCGTACCATTGTTCTCTGCGCGGTCGATAACTTCATCTACTGATAAAAGCTCCGGCCAGAAATCATTCCGGCTTTCATAGAGCCTTTTGGCCATTAAATCTGCACATCTTTTAGCTTTTTCCTCTTCCTCTGCTATAGCAATAATTGTCGAACCTATATTTTTCACATCCAGCCAAGGCTGCACCTGAAGAACTGTAAAATCAAGAAGTGTACCATCTTTAACCAATCTTTTTCCTTCGTCTATTATATCTTTAAAAATTCCTTCAAGAGATGTATATCCCGTAGGAGGCACCATCATCGGAATTGTCACCGCTGCCATAATCGTCGGAGTCCCCTGCAGCTTATTCATACAGAGTTCAGCCGCCCGATAACCTGTTTCATAAAAATCCACGTGAGGATATGACTGATATCCGCAGATTATATCCGCAGATTTCAAAATCTTTTCTGTCACGTTTGCGTGCAGGTCGCAAGACACGGCAATCTGTTTATCTTCCCCGATTAAATTCCTTAAAAACTCAAGAAATACTCCGCAGGCATCCTCATGTTCTACAGTGCATGTCGCTCCATGCAGTGATACGCAGACAGCATCAAAATCTCCCGCTGATTCAACATAATATTTCATTCTGTCGCAGAGAAGTTCAAAAACGCTGTCATCAACAATCCCTCCAGATGGTCCGTAAAGAGAAATTGTTGGTATAACCATTCCTCCGCCTTGTTCCACCCCATCTATCATACCGTGAAATGCGCAGGGAATTTTCCTGCACAGATTATAAGCATCCTGTCCCTCTGCGTATCTCACAACTTCAAATCCCTCAACCGACATTATGACAGGATTAAAAGTATTCGTTTCTTCATGAAATTCACAAATCAGTACTTTTTTTTCAGTCTTTTCATCCATCACACATCATTCCTTTCAGCATTGAACGTCAACCGCCCGCCGAACAAAAACAACAAGTCCGGCGAGCTGTTTCAATAATCAATATTTGCCGTTCAGTTCATCGTATAACCCACTGAGTGCAGGATACAGCTTTGTATATACATTAAATAACTTTTCATATGTTTTGGCATATTCACTTCGCGGATTAAAAGTTTTGCTTATTTTCACCGCTTCATATACAGCATCATAATTCTCTATTTTTCCGAGCCCCACCATCGCGCAGTAATAAGCACCCATCGCGCCTGTATAGCGCGGACTCTCGGGTATCTCAATCTTAACCTGCAGTATATCTGCCATCATCTGCATCCAAACATCGCTTACAGCTCCGCCTCCTACTACCCTTACCGAAGATAGTTTCAAACCGTTCTTTTCTTCATAACGCTTCATATAATTTCTATGGGTATAGCATACGCTTTCCATTATAGCCCTAACCATGTGCCTTCTGTCATGAGCCGATGTAATATTAAGAAACAATCCTTTCGCATTTTTAGCAAGAGGCGGCAATTCCCCCGTAAGCCAGTGAGTTGCAAGAAGTCCTTCACTTCCGGGTTCAATTTCCTCTACCTGCCTGTTTACAAAATCAAAAACGTCATCACCAAGCAGCTTCCTTTCGCCGTTATAAAATTGTTCAAGAGCCCAGTCAAAAGCCATACATCCCGTCTGGAGCGAGAACATCGCACCTTCGTAATTCTTGTCAAAAGTAAACCACTGAGGAGAATAGTTTTCTATTCTTTCTCTTGCCATTTGAACAAGCCATGAAGATGTTCCCATATAAATATGTACCATATTTTCACCGCAGCATCCTGTCCCCACAGTTATTGCCGGCAAATCTCCAAACCCGCCAAACACAGAAATTCCAGGCAAAAGCCCGAGTTCTCCTGCTGAATTCTCATTAAGCTTACCCGCCTCAGAAGTTGCATCCTGAATTTCCGGAAATTTATCGATGTCTTCATCAAGACCTGAAGCTTTTAAAATTTTATCATAATATTCCTGCATGTCAGGATTATACGAATGAATAAAATCATCAGATGGCTCCGTCACAAATGCTCCCGTAGATTTCCACTTCAAATATGTGTTAAGCCCCATAATCCTGTTTGTTTTAGCCCAGATTTCCGGTTCATTTTCTTTAAGCCACATCAGTCTCGGCCAATATTCCTGACCTGTTCCTACGAAAAAACCAGCTTCATTATTCAATCTCTCAGCTTGCTGTGCGGCTCTGGCATCCATCCATATTATGCTGTTATATAATATCTTGCCTTTATTATCCACAGGAATGATATTCTTCCAATGAGCTACAAATACGAGACCTATAACACTTTTAGGTTCTATTTCATTGTTTTTTACGACCTCTTTTGTAGTCAGGCAAATATTCTCCCATATCATATCCGGATTTAATTCAGCCCACCCCGGTTCTTTCTGAACTAAAGGATTACTTGCCCTTGAGTCTCCTATAACAGTTCCGTCCGTCCTTATCAATACAGTTTTTAATGCGGTGGTGCCGCAATCGTAAGCAATAATATATTCTTTTTTCATAATACTCACCTTTTTCTTACGGAAACATTTACGCTCTCTTATACTTTGACAAATACATATTGATGAACATCGCCACAAGACATGGAGCCGCTGTCACATACCAACCTATGGTCCAGCTCGTCTGCGCCGCCAGCCAAGGTACCAGGATAGGAGCAATTATTCCTCCGGCTCCCGCTACCAAAAGCACAAGACCTACTCCGGGACCTGAAGCCGCGCTTCCAAATAAGTCTGCCGGCAGCGACAGCCCCGGACCATTTGTTGCCGGTACGCCCCATCCTGCAATAAGCGATACAAGAAATGCCAAAAATATGTTTACAGGTGCAAGATACGGCATAAGAATACATCCAACCAAGCCCACAAACAGCGCCGGCCAGATATTAGCCCATGTTCTTGCCTTTAACGCTCCGTACTTCGATACTCTTCTGTCCGATATCCATCCAACTAAAGGCGTTGATATTACAGCAATAAAGCCATTTAAAAATACAATTTTGGCAACATCGCCTGCGGAATAATCCAGCGTATATAAATATTCCGGCAAAAATGCATACATTCCTTAACAGTTAAAGAAACAGCAAAGAGTTGCAACACCTAAAAGCCACAAAGCAGGTTCCTTAAACAGATTTTTATTATTATCTTCAGATATTTCCTTTTCTTTTTCCGCTTCTTCTTTAAGAGGCGGAGCAATCCTTACCATAACGTAGAATACTATAGCGCCTATTACAGATACTGCCGTTATAATCCAGAAAGTATTTCTCCAGCCCATTACAGGAGTCAATACTCCTCCTATGTATCCTCCAAAGGCCGAACCAAGACCTATTGCTCCAAGCAATATACCTAAAGCAAGACCACGTTCCTTTGTCGGAAACCATGAACTTACCACATGGCTCGTAAGCCCTACCATGCACCCGCATCCTTGAATAAATCTCAATGCAAGTATTATATAATAATTATTTACAACGGGAATCAAAACAGATGCAACAATGAATGCGATAATAACAACAGTAAATACTTTTCTCCAGCCAAACCTGCCTATCAGTTTGCCTTCAATAAATCCACCTATAACATATCCTGCTATAAGCATAGAAGCGCCCGCCTGAATAAGCGGTGTAGACAAATCAAAGGTTTCTGCAAGTTCGTTAACCGCTACAGACCAAGATGTCAGCGACATATACACTATTGTAAGCATAAGCGTACATCCAATCAGAGCAGAATATTTACCTTTTACAGAACTATTTTCCATATCTTACCTCCTTGCTCTTTTGTGAAGTTTTCGTTTATTAAGCAGCTACTTTTATTGCAATTATATGGATTTTTGTGTATATTGTCAATCTTTTTATCACATAATCGCAATTAATTGCAATATATTACATATTCCTTACCGTAGTTTTGATAAGATAAATAAGGATATTTCAAAAATATGCTGTGTGTTTTTCACATTTTTATGATATTCTTGTATAAAAGCCTGATATGGCTCAAATTATCTTTAAAGGAGAGTAAAAACAATGCTTGCAAAAGAACGCCAAAATAGAATATTATCTATCATTCAGGCAAACAATTCGATTCGTATCTCCGATATAATCAAAGATTTTCGTGTATCTCACGAAACGGCAAGAAGAGATTTGGATACACTGCAGGACCAGAACCTGATAACACGTGTACACGGAGGAGCTGTTCTTTCCGAAAAAAACAGTTTATCCCAAATACCGGTAACTGAAACTCACCCAACTTCCAGCATGGCAGAAAGGATTGCCATAGGAAAGTCTGCGGCATCGCTTATCAAAGAAGGTGAAACTGTATTTTTATCCGTGGGCCTTACTGTTCAGCAAGTTGCAAAAGCACTCCGAAAACGAAAGAATATAACAGTTCTTACAAACTCGGTTCTTGTTTTAAACGAACTGCTCAATTCCGATGTACAGCTTTATATACTCGGGGGAGCTGTTAATAATTCCGAAAATAATATTGAAGGTTCTCTCGCGCTGCAAACACTGCTTAATTTCTATGTAGACATAGCTTTTATCGGCGCAGGAGGAATTTCTCAAGACCTGGGTATCTCTGACTACAGCCTCGAAGTAGCAAAGCTCAATGAAAATATAATAAGACATTCAAAAAAATCTGTACTGGTGGCTCATTCAAAAAAATTCGGAACTAATTGCTTAAGCATAACATGTCCTTTAAGCAGTATTGATACAATTATCACAGATACGAATTTACCCGTTCAGGATAAGAATTATTTAACTGAATGCGGTACAGAAGTCATCTTGGTAAACGGCAGGCAATCTGCGCCATCTATTTTAAAATAAAGAGAGAGAAACCAATGGTTTCTCTCTCTTAAAATGTAATTTTCACAAATATAACACTGCATCCATGTTCTATTTAAAGTGTAAATTCCATTTATTTCATTTCTTACTATCAGCGCATTTATTTAAAAAATACCAGACAATTCCTCCGCAAAAAGCCAGCACCATAATCATTACGAAAGTACTGCTGTAGCTGCCATTTGATTTTTCTATCAATAGACTTGAAACCATTGGACCTATAACAGCTGCCGGAATCAATGAAAATGTTGCAAGGCTGAAATTGGCAGGAAAAAATTTTGAACCGAATTCACTGTGAACAAAAGCTGATGTTATCGCCGGAACACCGCCGTATCCAATGCCTGTCACAAATAATCCTATGAGAATCAGCCATACATGATTTGTAAAGTCACCTGATATCAGCAATGCTCCTGCTGTAAAAACAAACACTGTATCCAGTAAAAGGGTGATCTTTCTCCTGTATTTATCAAATGCTCCTCCCAAAATGACTCTTCCCGCACCATTAAAGACTGAAACAAAAAGTCCAAATAAAGTAGGCGCACCGTAAACAAAGGCTATATTGGCAGCGCTGTTAATAACAAGCAGCCCTGCAGAATTCAATAATACAGACCATAATATGAACAGCCAAAACCGTGAATCTCTCAGCATTTCACCGGTTTTCAAATTATTTCTGCCATCATATTCTCTATCGCTTTCTTGAACAATTTCTTCCGATGCTTTCATAAAAAACGAACCGGCAACGAGTATAATAACCGCAGCCACAGATAGAATCCTGAATGCAGTGAACAAACCCACATTGTCTATAAGTATGCTGACCAGTCCTCCGAACAGTAATCCTCCAAACCCGAATCCCATCAAAAGAATCCCCGATGAAAACCCCGCTTTATCAGAAAACCAGCTGTTCACAGTGCTTATAACACAATTATAACCAAGACCCACTCCACTTCCGCACATTATGCCATAGAATATGTAAAGCAATATTAACGCGACGTCATTTTCAAATTTTCCAATAGCCGAAACTCCCAAAAATCCTGAAAACAGAAAAGCCGCCGATATACACATGACAAATGCCGGTTTAATTTTTTTAATTATCTGCCCGCTCGCAAATCCTCCAAGGCAAAAAAATATCATTGAAATGGTAAATGTCATAGATAATTGTGAAACGCTCCACGTTGGAAATACTTCTGTAAATGGAGCTTTAAAAATCGACCATGCGTAAATAAGTCCCAGAAGCAAAAGAAGCACAGTACCTATTATTAAATATATCCATCTAGTAATATGTGTCTTGCCCATCATCTTCATTCTCCAAAATTTTTGCTTTTTCCTGCCCCTTTAACACCCTAAGCACGCCTTCAGCCAATGACTGCATCTCGTTTTCACCTGCAATAATGGTTACAGGAGCAATGAATTCGATATATTTAATAATTTCATCTGTAAATCTACCCGAATGAGCTAAACCGCCTGTAAAAACAATATGGTCAACCTTGCCTTTTACTCCGGGCACTATTTTGGCAATATTCTTAGCAACTGCCAGCGCCATTGCTTCGTACACAAGTTTTACTTCGGAATTTCCCTTATCTATCATACTTTCGACTTCACGCATATCTGCTGTATCAAAATATGATATCATTCCACCTCTGCGCTGCAGCTGCTTCATTAAATCTTTTTGTGTATAATCACCGCTAAATGCCATTTTAACTATTGAATAAGTCGGTATCCCCCCTGCTCTTTCAGGAGAAAAGGGACCTTCTTCATCCATAATAATATCAACTATACGTCCTTTGCTGTGAAGATTAATCGTTATTCCTCCGCCAAGATGTGCTACAACTATATTTACATCATTATAATTTATCCTGTTTTCATAACATAACTTTAACGCAGCCGCCCTTGTATTCAAATTATGACCTCTCGCAGGTCTCCTTACCCCTTTAATCCCGCTTATCTTATTAACCGGCAGCATTTCATCAACTGTCAACGCATCATAAATATACGCATTTATGCCAACCTCTTCAGCAAGAGCTAAAGCAATGCCCGCGCCTACATTTGCAGCATGTTCATCAATAGGTCTGTATTTCAGGCATTCTACCATATAATCTGTTACTACATATGCTCCTGATTTTACAGATGGCATATTTCCTCCTCTTGAAGCTATCGCATTAAATGAATCAAGTTTGTCACCATGAGATGCAATCAGTTTTCTTATCAGTTCCGTTCTCATTTCCAGCTGGTCATAAACCAAATCAAACTGTTTTAAATCTTCCGCAAGGTGATTTATACTTTCCATCCACTTTTGAGTATTTCCTTCATACACAGCCACTTTGGTAGATGTCGATCCTGGATTTATCACTAATATTTTTTCTCTAATCATCTTATTGTTCCTTTCCACTTACAAGACATGCCAGCATTAAGGAATTGAATTTTTCCTCGTAGGACGACCCTCTTGAAGTTAATATTATAGGACATTCAGCCCCCAGTACGAGCCCTGCCATCTTCGCACCTGCCATTTCAACCAAACTTTTTCCAAGAATATTTCCGGCATGAATATTAGGTACTACAAGAATATCAGCCTCCCCTGCGCATAAGCTTTCATATTTTTTGGTTCGGGCTCTTTCTTTTACGAGCGCTAGGTCAAGTGAAATCGGACCTTCTATACAGCATCCGTCTATTTCACCTGATTGATTCATTTCTTTAAGAGCAGCTGCATCAGTTGTTTCAACCATTTTCTCATTAATCTTTTCCGTTGCCGCAAGAACACCCACCATTGGATTTTCATAACCTAAGCGATGCAGCATGTTAACGGCATTCTCTATAATATACTTTTTCTGATTTAATGTAGGATAAGGAAGCATTCCTCCATCAGTGGTAACAAGCAGTTTATGATATGATGGAATCTGGTTCACTGCAACATGAGACATAACAGCACCTGTGTATAATCCCTTTTCTTTGTCTACTACAGCTTTAAGCAGCTGCGAAGTTTCAAGAGAACCTTTCATGAGAAAATCAGCCTCATTGCTCTTTATAAATTTAACTCCAAGCTGAGCAGCTTCTTCTTTTCCTTTTACATCATAAATCTTTATATCCTGCGTGAATTCAGCTTCAAGTTTATTTATTCCCTTTTTAATTTCCCGTTCATCACCGATAAGCACAGGCTGTATGAGCCCTTTTTCATACACGTTTAAAACAGCATGCAGCGCATGTATATCTTCTGCTCCCACAAGGGCTACTTTCTTTCTAACCCCCGTATTTTCTACAGATTTCAAAATATCATCAAAATTCGTATATAACATTTCATATCTCCTTTTCTAGCTGCCCCATATTTGCTCAGATGTAGGAATTTCAGACTCATCTTTCATCCACCCAATTCTGGAAATATTGATTAAATGCTCGAAATTGAGATTTTCCGATATTGAATTATTTCCCCATGAACCGCATCCGAGAGTGCTCGTAGGTCTGAATCCATTGGCAAGAGCAGGGTTTGCCGCAAATATTCCAGGCTGATTCACTATCATTCTGGATACAGGTAATTCTATACCGCAATATTCAGCTTTTTTTTCATCATCCGTATGAATGACAGCCGAATGACCTGCCCCCTGATACAGTAAATTATTCCTTGCCAAATCAACTGCTTCTTCAAAAGAATCATAGGTCATACAAATAGCTACAGGACACATCTTCTCTCCACACAATGGATCCTTGCTTCCTGAATTCTTTTTATCAATTTTCAAAACTGCGATAACAGCATCTTCCGGAATAGCAACATCTGCCATCCTGGCAATTTCCTGAATATTCTTTCCTACAACATGAGGATTTATGTGTCCTCCATCAGGAAATATTATCTTTCTGAATTGGGACACCGTTTTTTCATCGTCTATATATACAGCCTTTTCCTCTCTCATTATCCTGCTCAGTTCTTCTTCCATCTCTTGCGGAATTATAAAAGATTGATTGCACGCACATATGAGACCATTATCATATTTTCTTCCTAAAACAGTCTGCGCTATTGCTTTCCTGTAATCGCTGTATCCTCTGTCAAATATAGTCTGAACATTTCCCGGACCTACTCCGAAAGCAGGATGTCCACTGGAATATGCAGACTTAACCATTCCCGCTCCGCCTGTTGCTATAGTTACATTTACACTGTTCATCAATTCCTGAGTAAGTTCTATAGACGGTTCTTCTATACACTGGATAAGATTTTTAGGAGCGCCTATCTGCTCTAACGCATCATTTAAAATTTCGCAGGTTCTCAAAGTGGATTCCTTAGCACGCGGATGAGGAGCTATTATCAGAACATTTCTGCCTTTTAACGCATACGCCGCATTGAAAATAACAGTTACATTCGGATTTGTTGTGGGCGCCACCGATGCCAGTATCCCTTTAGGATGAGCTACATACTTTAATTTCTGTTCAGGGTCTTCTTTAATTATTCCCACTGATTTTTTCCCTTTCAAGTCATACCATATACCATCGGGGGAGCCTGTGTTTTTTTCTATTTTGGACTCTACATCTCCAAGACCTGTTTCTCTGACAGCAAGTTCGGCAAGTTCCTTTGCATGCATTTTAAATGCAAGACAAACAGCCTTTACACACTCATCAACCTGAGCCTGTGTATATGGTTTGAATTCATCGAGAGCAATGCTTGCTTTCTTTAACATTTCCTCTAATATCTTATTGGCCATTATTAATCCTCCTTTTTAAATTAACTGTTTATAAACGTTCTTTTCAGTTAAATGTTATCATTTTTAAATATATAAACTAATATACAAACAGCTCTAAATTTCAATAGTTCTTAGTACATTTTACAAACCGGCAGAAGCTGTCTTTTCCATTTATACAATATTGTTAGTATATTTTGTTCAAATCATTCCGCAGCAACAAAAAAAGTGTGCAAGACGGAATCCAAAGATTCCTTTGCACACTTTTTTTATTACAGCCCTATGGACTTATCCGTATCATGTGTCGCACCTATTTTATCCATCAATTGAAATGCTAACATAAAATGAAGTTTTACCTTTTCATCTTCAAAATCAAGTCCAACCATTTCACTGATTCTATCAATTCTATATAAAAAAGTACTCCTCTGTATATATAACGCTTTCATTGCCTTTGCAGGTTTCAAGTCATTTTCAATATAAGCTCTTAATGTCTCAACATAGTTTGAATGTTTTTTCCTATCATGTTCGATAAGCTTATGCAGTTCAGGCGGAAACAGAACATCCGCCGGAAGTTTCTCAGTACAGCAGTCCAGCATATAATCCAAACAGAACTCTTCAAAACCATGTACTAATTTATCAGTATTTTTCTTGCTCCCATACTTCAGCGCAATGCTCGCCTGTCTGTAATACAGTGGAAATTTCTTAAAATCCCTGAAGATATGACTTATCCCTGCGTTTAACTCAAACTCCTTTAAATCCTCCTTTATTTTTTCTAAAGATTTAGATTTATTGTCAATATGAACTATACCTATTATCACAGCCTCCGCTTCATATGGAAAAGTTATGCAGTCAAAAATTTTTTTCTCGATTATCTCGCAGATTCTTATCATTATATTCAGCAAAATATCAATTTCCTTTAATTGAAGAGTAAAACAAAAATAGCTGCCTTCGTTTCCTGTCCAGTTTCGCAGCTTTAGCTCTTTTTCCAGTTCATCATCAATGCTCTTTCCTTCAATCATATCAATCATTTTCTGTTCAAGAAAACGATAACGTTTTCCCGGAATAAGATTTCTGCGAAATAACACTTTTTCAATCATCTTTCTGAGCACGCCTATAATTACATAGTCACTTTTTTTAAACGATCTTATTCTTTCATCAACAAATATTCGTCCCCAAAACTGCTCTTTCAGCCACAAGTTATCATAAATATAGCTGACTTCACCTACATTTGTGTGGAAAGTAGGCTTTTTTGTTGTTAAAGTATCTTCAAAATACGGCGTACGTTTAATCGCTTTTATCCCCTCAAGCGATAATTTATCACTTCTTTCTTCTATACTATGAACACTATTTCCTCCGGGAAGTCCGGGTATTTTTGAATATGCTATAAAATGGTAGTTTGTATCATGTAAATATATTGGATTTTCCAAAAGAGGAAATGTTAAATCAAGCAGCACCTGTACACCTTCTTCATTGGCAAGCGCCTCATACATATCCAAATGCCATTTATTGTACACCTTAAATATATCCTGAACACAATTTAATATTTCAAATACAGAATATTTCTCGTCTACCTCTATATAATCACACTCCGAATCCATATAACACTTCGGACACTCACCGACCATAATAAAAGAACAAAATCCTCTGTAAAATAATTTTTGAGGCAGCTCTTTTCCATATGCAATATAAATAATACCCGGCATAAAATCAATATCATCAGTGAAGACTTTAACTTGCTCTAAAGTCAATTCTTCATTTTTTATATCTTCTTTGATAATGGAAAAGTCTTCTCTTATCATATCTGCGATAAGGTTCATATTTAAATTCATAATTACACCCGTTCCTTTCACATCTTATTAAGATATTAGATATTATTTATCGTCTTAAGCATCCTTATTATTTACTAATTTTAATATGAACCCTGATATATTACAAATAAATGTAAAATATCAGGATTTACTAATTGTTCATAACCACAGAATTTTTTTATTTCGATTAATTAATATAATGTTTTTCTTTCATTTATATGCTATTGTCCTTAGAAGTATTTTTTACCCTTGTTTCCTTTAAAAATAAAGCTAAAACTGCCGCAGAAGCAAAAGCTATACCTGCAATAAGAATTACCGACGGGTACCCATTATTCCCTGCTATTATTCCCGCAGCAGCCGGCCATACAGACCCACCCAAAATTTCAGAAACGCCAACGATCAAACCGCTTGCCGTACCTAGCATATAATTCGGCAGAGATTCCCCCGGAATAATCGTCTGAAAGAACAAGAAAGCCGCTCCCGGTATTCCCCCTGCAATAGCGTAACAGACAACTGCAGCCATCGATGAAGGTGCTCCGAACATAACAAAAGGCATAACTGCACAAATAACAAACCACATAATAACCGCAGGTTTACGTCCTATAAAATCGGAAACTTTCGGCACAATTATAGGGGAAAAGATTGCAAGAACTCCCATTGCACTGACAATTGTTCCTGCTGAATTGATATCTCTTCCTCCGACCGATGAGAAGAAAAGCGTAGCATAAAGCATCATCGTCCAATATCCGCACATACATAGAATACCCAAAATAAAACTCAATATGACATTGCGGTTCTTCATCAGCTTGCCAATTATTGCCCATATGGATTCCTTATCTTCTTTTTCGGATATATTTTGTGCATCCGAATCTTTGCGGATAATTTTAAGTAAAATAAGAAATACGATTATAGACGCTATTCCCGCTACCAAAAAACCCATACGCCAGTTGCTGGTTGAAGCAATTCTCGTAACTGCCGTCGGACCTATACTAAGAGAAATAAAATTTGTACCGCTGGCTACAAGTCCTGTGTTTAAAGCAACTTTACCCGGTGATGATTCCTTAATAAGTATGGCAAAAATCAACGGCGCAATAGGTCCTTCAAAGAAACCTACTGCAGCTCTTGTAATCAGCAGCTGCCATACATCCTGCGTTACCGCACCTAAACATGCGAAAATACCTGCAAACAAACAAAGCAGGATAAGCCATTTTTTTCTTTTTCCCGTTGATTCCAAAATAGGTGTAACTACAATCGCCGACAAAGCATAACATCCTGTTGTGAACGTATTAATAAGACCGTACTGCGGATCTGTAATACCTAAATCCGCCATAACCATGGGAGCAAGAAACGACATGACCAGCCTATCTAAAAATATGAATCCCCAAGTAACAGCAAAGCCTAAAAGCAAAGTAATCTCATATCGGCTCCATCCAAATATCTTCTTTTCGTTGTTCAAATTATTATTCATAAATATGTCTCCTCCCGCAGAAGTATACTATAAACTTTTTAAATTACAGCCGCCGGATAAACCGGCGGCTGTAATAATACAACTCTAAAGATTCAACATTTTTGCCGCATTGCGATACAAAACTTTCTCCTGAAGTTCAGGGTCATGTTCAGTTGCCTGAAGTAAAGGTTCCAGCGTATAAACATAAGGACCAGAAGGAGCATCCGTCCCGTACATAACTTTATCTTCGCCAAACAAATCTATCATCTTTTCTATATCTTCACGTCCTCGCATAGAAGTTTCAACATAAACATTCTTCCATCCATGAGTTCTTACAGCATCACCCAGTTCTTCCATCTCGCCTCCGCTGAATCCTCCGCAATGAGCAGGAATAAAAACATAGTCAGGATATTTGTCAATCAGTTCCAGATAATAATACAGTTCACCATATTCTTTGTTGGATTCGCCATAATAAGGAGAATCCATTTTATAATAATCATTGGCTCCGCAATGCGATGTAATAGGCAGCCCCAAATCACCGAACAGCTCCATAGCCGCACGCAGACGTTCGTCCCTTGGGGAAACATTCTGTATTATCGGATGCAGTTTAAGTCCCTTAGCGCCTCTGACTATATCTTTTTTCAGTTTTTTAAGCATATCCTCTACAGAAAGATCAAAATCACAGCAGGTAAAGTTAAGAATACGAGGGTCAAGTTTTGATGCCGCAAGTCCTTCATCAAAAGTAGAACCAGGAAGAATAGGCAAATTTACAACATATGTAATTCCGCTGTAATCCATAGCGTCAAGCGTAGCCTGAAGACCTCCATGCTCCCAGTTGTGATATTGAGCAGCATCTATCAGCTGATTATGACGCTCAACGTCCGGAACAACAAGCGGTGCATTATATCCATTTTCACCAAGTTCTTCAAATACATCAGGATATGGGCGATAATCATACTGATATGTTTTTTTAAATGTAACATTTAGATTTGCATGGTACAAATCCCCAAGATGCATATGCGTATCAATAATCCTTCTCATTATTTTTCCTCCTTACTATTTTCCGTCAATTTATTTTTAACTCTTGTTTCTTTCAGGAATAAAGCCGTAATTGCCGCTGCGGCAAAAGCAATACCTGCTATAAAAATTACACTTGGATATCCATTACTGCCGGCTATAATTCCTGCTGCTGCCGGCCATGCAGCGCCTCCGATAATTTCGGAAACACCAACGATAAGACCGCTTGCCGTACCCACCATATAGTTTGGAAGAGATTCGCCCGGAATAATCGCCTGGAAAAACGGGAATATTGCTCCCGGAATCCCACCTATCAATGCGTAACATATAACCGCTGACATGGATGACGGTGCGCCGAACATTACAAAAGGCATAACTGCACAAAGTGCAAACCACATAACGATAGCCGGTCTTCTGCCCATGAAATCCGAAACCTTAGGGACAAATATTGTCCAAAATATTGCTAAAATACCCATTGCGCTGACAATCGTACCTGCAGATGTAATATCTCTTCCTCCCGCTGATGAGAAGAAAAGCGTAGCATAAAGCATCATGGTCCAATATCCGCACATGCATAGAATACCTAAAATGAAACTAAGTATGACATTACGATTTTTCATTAATTTTCTGATTACAACCCATATAGACTCTTTCTTTTCGCCTTCAGCCATATCATCAGAAACAGGTACCTCACGTAAAACTTTAACAAGAACGAGCGCCACAATAATAGATGCTATGCCGGCAACCAGAAAACTCATACGCCAGTTGCTCGCAACAGCCACTCGCGTAAGTACCGCAGGTCCCATGGAGACTGCAATTACATTTACGCCGCTTGCAACAATACCGGGATTCAGGGCTACTTTATTAGGAGATGATTCTTTTATAAGCATTGCGAACATCAGAGGAGCAATAGGTCCCTCGAAAAATCCTACAGCTGCTCTTGCTATAAGAAGCTGCCAAACAGCCTGTGTCGCAGCGCTCAGACAAGCAAAAATCCCTGTTCCCAAACAAAGCAAAATAAGCCATTTTTTACGCTTTCCCGTGGCTTCCAAAAAAGGAGTTACCACAATTGCCGCCAGAGCATAACAACCGGTTGAAAAAGTATTTATAAGGCCGTATTGCGGGTCTGTAATACCTAAATCTTCTATGACCATCGGAGCCAGAAACGACATAACCAGTCTATCAAGAAATACAAAACCCCATATTAAAAACAGCCATATAAGAACAACAAACTCATATCGTCCCCATCCGAATATCCTTTTTTCATTTTTTAAATTATCGTTCATAAACACATACCTCCCCAATTAAACACTGATAAATTGCTTTCACCCATAACAAACGTGAATTCTATCAAGTACTTTATGAACTCTTTTATAAACTATAATCGCAATTTATTCGTATAAATGAGTCAAGGCCACCGCATTTTTAAACAAAACTTTTTCCAGGGATTCCTCATCTCCTTCAAAGGCCTTTTCACACTCTTCAAGTGCATATGATACATCGCAGAACGGAAAATCCGAACCGAACAAAATACGGTCGGCACCGAAACAATCAACTAATTTTTTAATTGTTTCCGCACTTTTATAACTAGTTGATATAAAAACATTTTCCCAGTTGTTTGATTTAGCGCAATCCATAAGACTATCCAGTTCTTTACCGGTGTTCATTGCCGAATGAACCAGTACGAACTTACATTCAGGATATTTTGAAACGATATCTTCTATGAATGAAACCGACCCATATTCTCCGTATGTTTTCTGTATATGACCGCTGTCTTCACGGTAATAGCAATCGTTTTTGCCAAAGTGAAGTACTACCGGAAGTCCGGCTCTGTCGAACACTTCTATTGCTGCCCTGGATTTTGCGTTAGCGAATCTGATGCCTTGCAGCTGCGGATGTATATACAAACCTTTAGCTCCACGTGCAATATCCGCTTCGAGCATATCACGGATTTCCCATGGGTCTATTCCATAATCAATGCTCGTAAAAGGAATAATACGTGGTTCCAGCGTCGAAGCCGCCAGAGTTCCTTCAAAAGTGGTATTCGGATGATTATTTAAAGAAACGAAATATGTTATCCCGTTTCTGTCCATTTCCGAAGATGCACATTCAAGACTTCCTTTTTCCATTACACGATTGTGCATTGCATCTGCTAATTCATTTTTAGCCTCCGTACTGCTGATATCCAAAGGACTTTGAAATTTCGATTCTGCAAATGCTAAAATAGGATTAGGATATGAATCCAGTTTTACCGGTTTTTTAAACACAATATTTTTGTTACTGTCAAAACAATCCCCCAGCTGCGTATGAAAATCAATAATTCTCTTCATTAGATTTTCTCCTTTCCATAAACATTGGAATAACGATGTATTAGTATTATTGCATATTGTTTTTCACCTTAACCAGAGTCCGATTGCTCTATTTTTATTATTAAAATAAACCATTTTTTATAAATTTAAAAATACTTTCAAACTCAGCATCTCATTGTATTTGTACAAAATGTACAATTTTTCAGATAATTTGAATATTTTTAAAATCACCTTATCCATAATCTATTCTTCCAACTAAAAAACCCTGTCTATGTAAATTGCATAAACAGGGTTTTATTATTTTTCTATTTATCTCTATTATCAGCCCTTTTCGACTGGTATCAATATCTTTGTAACATGCTCTCCTTCTTTTTTTACATCTATAGGAGATACTATAAATTCCTCCGACACAGGACCGCTTACTTTATAATTGTTCTGATTTATCCACTGAAGCGCCTTAACATACGTTTTTATTATATCACTGTAAGCTCCTACATGATATATTGTTGCCGCTTTAAATCCGCCAAAACTTCTCACCTTGCTTGAATCTGTTTCTTCAACTTGTATTCCGAATTCTATATCACATGTTTTGGATAAAAACTGATCGAGCAGTTCGGTGTGATAAGTCACTATTATAGGGCCGCTTGCTCTAAGTCCATTCTTAATTACTTCATCGTTTATTCCAACCCATCTTTCAAGGGATACTTCTTCATTGTGATAAGCTTTCATCATCTTCCTCGAATAATATATGTTTATTCTGGGAACCTGCTCTATATTTATCTCGTTAAAAGCCTTACCTGACGTTATACTATTTTCACTGTAAAGTTCCAAAATATCGCTTCCTGTTTTAAGACGTCTTAGCATAACCTCGCCCTCGCTGCATGATCTTTCAAGCTCTGCTATCTCTTTCCTTATACAGCTCAATCTCTCTTCAACGCTTTTTCTCATAACATCCAAATCGTTTTCTTCTACAATGCTCTTTATATCTTTAAGCCCTATTCCAAGACATCTAAGCTTACGTATAATTATAATATTAAGCATCTGGTCCTTACTGTAATATCTGTATTTACTTCCTTCTTTTCTTATTTCCGGAACCACTAAACCTATCTCATCATAATAACGCAATGTCCTTATAGATATATTGCATGTAGATGCCACTTCACCTATTGAATAGTAGTCTTTTCGATTCATCTGCCCCTCCAAACGCTATTACGCCATGATAACAATGTTATTATAACACCTTTGTAATTTATTTAAAAGATTATAATTAATTTAATAACAAAGTCGGCCATAAACATCCTGCTTCAAATCAACTTATATTTCCTGACAAAAAAACAGGAACTCATAAAAGAGTTCCTGCTGATTTATATGGTTTTATCCATGTGCCCTTTATATGCCTATTTGTAAGTTTCGAATACAAATTGAACAACTGTGCAAAGAGGAGGTTCAGGAAGTACATCGATGGAGCTTGGGAATTCAGGATTCTCAGGCAAATCAATGTATTTATAGTTTCTGACTTCTACAACAATCTTATCTCCGATAACCTTGTTGATTCGCGCATGATATTCCAGATAATCACCTGCAAAGCAAGGTTCATATAATCTTACTTTTTCAACTTTTGTAATACGGCCTGTATTTCCGAATTCTCTTGCCATAAGTCTCTTGGCAGTGTCTTCCATGAGAGTAATATTTCTGGCTCCGTTTACAACTCCGCCAAGATAAAATACATCTCTGTCTGACATTCTGTATCTGAAAGTAATATCTTCAGGATGATCCTTATCAAATCCAACTTCAGGGAAATCTTCATTGTCAGCCCAAGGTTCTGCTACAGTTCCGTCAGGCTGTTCACCTCTCTGAAGATGTTTTTTAACAACAAGTCTTACATTGCCTGAAGTACATAAAACCGGTTCATCAAACCATACCATCTCTCCAGTCAAGCAATCTTCCTTCGCTTTTCCTGCTCTGTACGCAGGAGTAGCAAGCTTGAACACTTCAATGTGGCAGTCTCTGGATGTATTGCCTACTTTAGTAAGGGTAGCTTTGTATTCCATCATATCCCCTACATATACATCTTCATAAACTTCTACACCTGTATATCCTAAGCAAAGAGATTCGTCTCCGTCTACCAGAATCATTTCTTCTGTTTCAACGTCACCGATAAAATCAAACTGTCTTCCAACAGGTACGATGCCGTCAGGGCTGTTTGCATCTGCTGTTGTCATGTTATAACTTAAATAAGATACTTTTCTCATTACTAGGTTCCTCCTTCTTTTTATTGTATATACAATACTTTATTATAATACACCTTCATCAATGAGAGCCTGCTCTTCTTCTTCAGACAAACCAAAGATTTCGCGGTTATGCTGTCCGAGCAAAGGAGGAGCTGATTCTACACCTCCCGGTGTTTCAGAAAGTTTAACTACACAACCCTGGAAATACATGTCTCCAACTGTAGGGTGTTCACAATGTACCATCATATCTCTTGCCTGAATATGAGGATGTTCGATTGCTTCCTTAATATCAAGAACAGGACCGCAAGGAATACCTGCTTCATCCATGATTTCTTCAATCTCTTTCTTGGTATAATCTGCACACCATTCTCTTATTAAAAGCTGCAGTTCAGGTATGTAGTTCTGACATCTAAGGTCATTGCTTTCGTATCTTTCGTCTTCTAAAAGTTCAGGATGTCCTATAGTGTTTGCAAACTTAGCAAATAATCTGTCATTGCCAACTCCAAGCGCTACGAAACCATCCTTACACCTGTATACATCAAATGGAGCAATAGATGGGTCTACGTTTCCGTTTCTCTGCGAAATAACTCCGTCCATAGTATAATTAACAATAGCGTTCTCAAGTAAGCTGAATATAACGTCAAACATAGCTACGTCAATATGCTGACCTTCTCCGGTTCTTTCTCTGTGATAAAGAGCCATACCGATGCCTACCATAAGGTAAATTCCGGCTACGTGGTCTGCTACCGATGGACCTACCTTTACAGGGTCTGTTACTTTAAATCCTGTTAAGTTAATCATTCCGCCCATAGCCTGAGCTACGATATCATAACAAGGTCTGTGAGTAATTGGACCGTACTGACCAAATCCGGAACCTGATGCGTATATGATGTTCGGATTAATCTTCTTAATTGTGTCATAATCAATTTTCAGCTTTTTAGTAACTCCGCCTCTGTAATTTTCAACCAAAACGTCCGCATCTTTTACCAATTCGTAAAACATTTCCAGACCTTTTTCCGATTTCAAATTCAAAGTAGCGCCTTTTTTGTTACGATTTACAAAGCCGTAAAATCCACTTTCGCCGCTTTTTTCGTCAATAGGTCCCCAATGACGTGACTGTTCTCCGCCTACCGGCTCAATTTTAATTACATCTGCGCCGTAATCAGCTAAAAACATCGTACAAAACGGTCCGTTTAAAGCGGATGTAAGGTCAATTACTTTTAAACCTTCAAAAACTTTTCCCATGTTCAAATTCCTCCATTGCTTTCCATGTTAAATTTTTAACTTATTCTCCGTTTACTATATTATATACAGTAAACGGAGAGTCAATCGAATCTTGTGCTGTCATCACATTGTTTTCACATAAACCGGTCAAAACAATTACGTTACGTTACTGTTTTACTTAGATTCTCTTGCAGCAGTGATTGCTTCGATCATGAGAGGAACTACCTTAAACAGGTCGCCTGTTATACCGTAATCAGCAATTTCAAATATAGGCGCCGTCTCATCTTTGTTTACTGCAATAATTAATTCGGAATCCTGCATTCCCGCTTTGTGCTGAATTGCTCCAGAAATACCAAGCGCAACGTACACTTTAGGATGTACAGTCTTTCCAGTCTGACCAACCTGATGGTCTGCCGAAAGCCATCCTGAATCTATGGTTACCCTGGAGCCGCCTACTACGCCGCCTCCAAATGCATCAGCAAGCTGTCCCGCAAGCTCGATACCTTTCTTAATATCCTTACCGATACCACGGCCTACAGATACGATAATATCTGCTCCGATAAGGTCAACTATCTGTTTAGCCTCTTTTACTACATCCAGAACCTGAGTCTTTATATCGTCTTTAGTTAATGATACAGGATAGTTTTCAACTACGCATGCATCTGCCTTTTCCTGCGAAAAAGGAGCTTTTTTCATAACGCCCGGACGAACCGTGGACATACATGGACGGAATCTCGGGCAGATGATGGTTGCCATCAAATGTCCTCCGAATGCAGGTCTTGTCATCTTCAGGTTAACGTCTTCCATATCAAACTTAGTGTTTGATAAATCGAGAGTCGATGAAGTTTCCAGGAAGTTTACGTAATTGTTCATGTCTATATCCAGATGTGTACAGTCTGCTGTAAGACCTGTGTTAAGTCTTGCCGCACATCTAGGGCCGAGGTCACGACCGATATTGGACGCACCTAGTAAAATTACTTCCGGTTTTAAATCCATAGCTACATCGCATATTACTTTCGTATAAGCATCTGTAGTGTATACTTCAAGCTCAGGGCTGTCGCATACTATTACTTTATCGGCACCGTATCCGCCTATTTCCTTAGCCAGACCTTCTACATTATGTCCGAGAAGGATTCCAACAAGGTTTGAACCTCTTTCGTCCGCCAGCTTTCTGCCTTCTGAAATCAGTTCAAAATCTGTGTTCATCAATACGCCGTTTCTCTGTTCGCAAAATACCCAAATATCTTTAAAAGCGTTTATATCTGCACTATTGAAAGCCATTGTTCTCTCCTTTCCCTAAATAACATGTTTTTCTAATAAAATATCTGCAAGTGTTTCAGCTGTCTTCTTGTCAGCTCCTTCAAGCATAACGCCAACGCCCTTGAGCGGAGGAGTAAATGACTTGAAGATATTTGTAGGAGAGCCTTTAAGACCAATCTTATCAAGCTCGATAAGCGGTTCATCCTTAAGCGCTTCAAAATCAAGAACGAGGAAAGGCTTTTCATAACAGTGGTTGATACCGTTAAGAGTCATGTATCTAGCCTTGCTGTCCTGGTCACTGATACAAGTAATTAAGCATGGAGTCTGAACCTTTATCTTCATATATCCATCTTCAAGCATACGTTTTACAGTAACATCATTTCCTTCTTTTTCTATCTCAGCAGCATATGAAATCTGAGGCAGTCCAAGCTTTTCCGCAATCTGCGGACCTACCTGAGCAGTATCTCCGTCTATAGCCTGTCTTCCGCAGAATATCATGTCTTCATCGCTGAGACCGATGTTGTTGATAGCTGCCGATATTATCTGTGATGTAGCGAATGTATCAGATCCGCCGAACTCTCTTGCTGAAATAAGCACTGCATCATCAGCGCCCATAGCCAGAAGTTCTCTGAGCATTCCTTCAGCAGGAGGAGGACCCATAGTTACCGCTGTCACCTGACATCCTGTAGCATCTTTTAATACAAGTGCCTGTTCCATAGCGATTAAATCATCGGGATTGATGATAGTCTGCATTGACGCACGGTTTAATGTTCCATCCGGATTTACTGCAACTACGCCGGAAGTATCCGGAACCTGTTTTACACAAACGAAAATTCTCATTCGAATACACTCCTTCCTACTTATTCATTACCGCTCTGGCAATAACGACTTTATGGATTTCCGAAGTACCTTCGTAAATCTCTGTAAGCTTAGCATCTCTGTACATACGCTCTAAAGGATAGTCCTTCATGTAACCGTATCCACCGTGAATCTGAAGAGCTAAGTTTGTTACAAAACGAGCGTTTTCAGCTGCGTTTAACTTGCACATTGCTGCTTCCTTAGTGAAAGGCTTTTTAGCATCAGCAAGATATGATGCTGTATAAACCAAAGCTTTTGCTGCTTCTGTCTTCGTAGCCATTTCAGCAATATACCACTGTATTCCCTGAAGTGCTGCTATTGGTTTTCCAAACTGCACACGTTCATGCATGTATTTAACAGAAAGGTCTATAGCCTCGTCCGCAACACCCATTGCCTGTGCGCCTACGCCGATTCTTGCAGCATCAAGAGCCTGCATGGCAATTTTGAATCCTTTGTTTTTCTTACCAAGCATGTTGGCAGCAGGCACTCTGCAGTCTTCAAATACAAGCTCTGCGGTTTCCGAACCTGCCAGTCCCATCTTATCCTCGATTTTACCATATGTAAATCCTGGCATTCCCTTTTCCACGATAAACGCCGACATACCTCTTGTTCCAAGCTTAGGGTCTGTCATTGCAAATATAACCAGTACCCCTGCTCTTGCGCCTCCCGTGATAAAGCACTTTGTACCGTTTAATATATATTCATCTGTTTTTTCATCGTACACTGCTACAGTCTTAACACCTGCCGCATCAGACCCTGCATTAGGTTCTGTCAGCGCGAAAGCACCTAATTCTCCGCCTTTTGTAAGTCTTGGCAGATACTTCTCTTTCTGCTCCGCAGTACCGAAATCAAGTATTGTGTGTGGTGCAATAAGATGAATAGAAAGTGTTGCAGCTGAAGACATGCATTTTTTTGCAAACTCGGATACTGCAATAACCTTTTCAAGCATACCGCCGCCTGAACCGCCATACTGTTCAGGAACTCCGATTCCTGCAAAGCCTACTTCTGCCATTTTAGCAAAATTTTCTGCCGGAAATCTGTGTTCAGCATCAATTTCTGCTGCTATCGGTTCCAGCTCTTCTTCCGCAAATTGTGCAGCCAGCTTTTTTAACATTTCCTGTTCTTTAGTTAACGAAAAGTCCATATTTTTCATCCTTTCTTAAAATATTGTACGAAAAAGCAATTTTCATTATCTTATTTATAATTGATATAGCAACTGTAAAGTCAAGTAATAATATATTTTTTATTGTTACAAATTTCACATTCATAAAAAAAACACTCACTTAAGGTGAGTGTTTTTGTATGGAAATGTATATATTATTCTATCTCAGGGATTATTTCAAGATACACATTATCATATGATTTGGATAACTCTTCAATTATTTCATCATGCGCATACTTTAAATTGCTTATACTGACCAGATCCCCTTCTGGAGTTATGTATACCTCTATCCAGATTTTTCTTCCGGTTTTAATGATATCTAAAAATTCTATATCATATTTATACTTTTTTAATGCTTCATATGCCTTTTGCCTTATATTATCAACAATCTCCTTTTTGGGAGCAAACAGTATCAGATTTTTAATGCTTTCCGCAAACATAACTATCGGCTCTCTTATTAAAGTGACAGCCATTATTAAGGCAATAAGAGGGTCTAAATAAGGCGAAATCCATCCAAATGAAGTTCCCTGCAGTATTATTTGAATAATAAAGGCTATTCCAACGCCAAATGTGCTTAATGAATCTATTCTCCACATACACAAATCAGCTTTTGTCGTAGGCGAAGAAAGCTTTTTATTCATATGCCGAAGTATAAAATACATCACGAGCCCTAAAACCGCCATTGATATTTCAAAGGTTGCAACAGCCCCGGCGTTGATATTATGCCCCCCTGACATAATCAGTCTTATATTATCTATAACAAGTTTAACCGTAATTGCTATTAAAGCTCCGTATTTTACTATTAAAAACAATGATTCAACCTGAGAAAATCCATAGGGTCTTTTTTCTGTAACAGGCTGATACAGAAGCGGTACAAGCATCATAAAAGGTCCGAGCATAATAATATCTGCAATATCGAACAGACAATCCATTATAACTGCCTGCGAACGGCTTACAAAAGCCATTATTATTTCTGCTATCAGAAGCAGCAGCGAACCTGTAAAAGATACTTTTAAGATAAGTTTCTCCATCCGCAAATCTTCATCCACAATTTCACATCCTTCCTTTGCATATAATTATACACCTGCTTATCTGTACTATGTTGCGGGATTTAACGGACAAATATGACCTAAATGCATAAAAAGCAGCATATAAAATGCTGCTTTTTAGATTATTTCTCATCTAAATCAAAATCTATTCTGCCTTTGTTTACATTTGGTTTAATAAAATTTTCATATGAGTACTGCCAAAGTTTTTCCGAACCCAAAGGAGTGTTTTTATTTCTGTTTAAAATCTGTGATAGTTTCACACCTCTTTCTTCCCAGCTCTTTCCTTCAGTCATATTATTCAGCATTACCGGCTGAAAATTATCCAAAGCTCTGGCGAATCTTGCCTCTGCGCTGGTACCTGCCTCAAATTCTTTCCAAAGATTAAGAAATTTTAAAGCCTGCTTCTCTGGAAGAATATTAAAAATCCGGTCCGCAGCTTTTCCCTCCCGATTCTGCTGAGATTCCTTTCCCTGCTCATCATATGCATATGTGTCCCCTGCATCTATTTCCACTATGTCATGAATCAAAATCATAGATATTACTTTAAGCAAATCTATTTTATCATTGGAATACTCTTCCAGCACCATTGCCATAACAGCCATATGCCACGCGTGTTCCGCATCGTTTTCCTTTGTTATTCCATCAGAAATATATGTCTGTCTTTTAACAAACTTTTCTTTATCTATTTCTTTGCAGAAATCCATTTGTCTTTCAAAGTCACTTTTATTCAAAATTCCCTCCTGCTTATTAAGCGGATACAGGTTTAAAAGATTCAAAAGCCAGTTTAATTTCCGTATATTCTCCGATTTTCGAATCTACGCTTATATCTATTTTAAGATGACCGCACAGTTCCTTTACAATATAAAGCCCCATTCCCGTACCGTTTCCTGATAAGTTGCCGTTTGTACCTGTAAATCCCCGGTCGAATACCCGGTTTATTTCATAAGAATGAATTCCTATGCCATTATCACGTACAATTATAACACCTCTTTCAGAATCAGCTTTAAGCTCTACATGACATTTTAAGCAATACTTGCTGCAGTTTACAAGAATCTGTTTAAAAATAAAAATCAGGGATTTTTCGTCCGTATAAACCTTGAAATCTCCCGAGATATCAACACTAATACCTGCACTTATAAGAAGCTCCATCTGGCTTTTTACAGCTATGTTCATTGCGTTTGAAACTTTTATTTCCTTTATTTGAATATCATTTTCAATAGTGCGCATACGACCATAATATAAAATACTTTCGGTCAGATTATCAGCCCGCTTCAGTTCCTTTTTCAGTTTTATAATATCAGCCTTATTATCCAATATAAGGAAGCACGCCGTAAGAGGTGTTTTTATTTCATGCACCCAACTTTCCAGATAATCCTGATACTCTTCCTTTTCTCTGACTGCATTTTCCACTTCGTTTATAGCTGAACGGGAAACGGTCTTCATTATTTCATAATATCTTTTTTCTGCCGGATTTAACGGCATGGGCAAAATTTCACCTGCCAAATATTTATCCCCAACCTCGTCAAGAATTCTTTCCAGTTTTTCGAGCCTGCGGTTTTCAAAGATAAAACTGCAAACTATCCATCCCAATATTAGGAATGAGATAAATGTAAAACTCAAAAATATTATCCCTTTATCAGCCTCCGCTGCAGCCATTGAGACTACCAGTACAACCGTTCCTATCCCCAGAAAACATAAAGTTACACCCTTTGACAATATATAATCTTTTATGTTCATAGTCTGTACCCCGTACCCCTAACCGTACGTATATATCCTTTAGCTCCCAGCTTTTTTAACTTTTCCCTCAAACGGCTTATATTTACATATAGAGTGTTTTCATCAATATAGAGGCTGTCATTCCACAGTTCTTCTATTATTTCTTCTTTGCGGCAAAGGTCGTGTTTCATAAGACATGCAAGTATCCTCGTCTCATTTTTTGTAAGTTCTGTACTTTTATCTTCAAATGAAACCGTCATGTCCGAAAGATTTAAGCTTAATTCTCTGCACGTCAGAAAAGATTTGTCACTTCGTTTCAGAAATCTCGCAATCCTAGCCAATAATACAGATGAATTGTAAGGCTTTCTTATATAATCATCTGCCCCTACTCCAAATGCCAATATCTCATCTTCTGCTTTATCTCTGGCGGTTAAAAATATAACCGGTATATCCGACTGCTGTCTTAGCTTTATGCATATTTCATAACCATTTTCCTGCGGCAGGTTTATATCAAGCAAAGCTAAATCACACGGAGGTTCACAGACAACCATATATCCATTAGTCCTCAGAAGAACGGTCAGCTCTTTTTTTATACTCTCATCATCCTCTACAAGCAATATACGCTCCACTTTAATACCTCGCTTATCTGATATATTTATTTTAAGTTTAATTCAGTATGTTAATTATGTCAAATGGGATAAACAGACGCTGCTTATATACATTACTTCAAGTTTTTTGTCTTGAAATCACATTTCTTTTTGCTACAAGGTATGTTGCCATAAAGTACAATGTATAAATTATAACGGCAGCAATAGTTATTATAAATGAAATCATATATATCTTAGTATATTCTTTATCTATGCCGGCCATCTGCATTATCTCTGCACATAGATACGATACCGGAAAACTCATAATAACCGGAAGTGCAAAAGGCAGAAAGAAAAAGCTGAATATCTGCCTGAATAAACTTCTGCACTGCTGCTTTTCACCTGCTCCAAGCTGAAACAGTATACTGTATCTCCTTTTATCTTCATTTATTCCCGAAAGGGTTTTAAGAGCTATTACCGCCATTGCCATAAGTATAAATACTACTGCAATATACAGGGCTCCCGTTACAAATACAGCAGAGAAGTTATTTCTGTCAATTCGCTCATATTCTTTTATATCATATTGGCTGTTCAAATAATTGTATGAAACTCCTCCGCTTTCTTCCCTGATTTCATAAGATAATTCACCATGCATAGATACGGCATCATATCTCTCATTTTTAAGTGTATAGCTTATACAGTTTCCTTCAATATCCAGTCCTTTTACTGCTTCATCCGGAACCACAGCGGTAAAATAATCCATGAATACTTTTGCATTTTCTATCATTCCCTTATATTTATACAATTTACCTCCAAGAGAAAGCTCTGCATGAGAGAAATCATTACTTTCAACTTGCGCACCCGTTCCTGGCACAATCATAAACTCACCATTTAATTCAATAGGCCTATTTCCAAGCGCTGTCCATAATCTGTTGAAATCACTTTCGGAAATAACAGTGTCATTCAATCCTCCATATCCTTGACCCGACCATTTTGTGAACCCATGCAAATAATTATTTCCCGTATCATAAATAACATAAGGAATTTTTTTCTCTATATCATTGTATTTTTCTATTATTCTCTCTCCCTCTTCAACACTTATAGGGCTTATACCGTCTCCCGTCCGAATACTGTCTTTCATCAAGGTTATATCAAAAGGATAATTTTTTTCTATACTTAGTTCATCACTTATCTTTTGACAAAAGGCAACATTCGCGCCTATAATAGCGAATGCTATAAGAAAAGATATTATTCCTGCTATTACAGCGTTTGAGTTTAGCTTTCCCGAAAGCTGTCTCAATGTAAATGTATTTGTACCTTTACTGCAAAATCGTTTATTTTTCAGCATTATATTAACAATACTCTTGGATGCAGCTATATGAAATACTATAAGAGACAACGAAAAAACAACTATGCTCACAATCATCATGTTCCCTGAGCTCATACCTTTGATAAGAGATTTTGCATCTGAATTAAACATAACCAATGATACAGCCATCGCTGCCAAAGAACATAAGGAAAAAGTCATCCAAAGTGCAGGATATCTAACGCTCCTTTTTACATGCCTGTCCCCGTAAATCAAATCATATATTTTTACATTCTTCAGATAAAATGCTGATGTCAGCGATGACAATACAAAAACACCCAATACTAAAATTATCGTAAGAATCAGACCTTTAACAGAGTAATCGGCCATTGTTATATCTATTTCCATAAGTTTTGTAATAAAAGCCATCATCGCCTGATAGATAAACAACCCTGCACCTATCCCGGCAGCCAAAGCTGTAATACACATGAACATGGTCTCTGCAATAAAAACAGAAAGTATGTTCTTCCTTGTCATTCCTAAAGTAAGATATGTTCCAAATTCTTTTTTTCTCAGTTTAAGCATAAACGATGTTGCATATCCCAGAACAAAGGCAACTATCAAAGATACGAACACCGTAATTATTATAAGCCCGGATGCAAGGTTTTCCATAGTCTCCGCTTTTTCAATCATTTGCCTGCTGAAAATAACATTGTTTACAGAAAATATTAAAGACACTGTCATAGCCACTGTTATAAAGTAAATAAGATAATTTCCCATCTGCCTTTTTACATTTCTTAAAGCGATTTTAAAGAACATCAATATCACCTCCAAGGCTTGCCGTAACAGAAAGTATTTCCCTGTACATAGTCTGCCTGTCCCTGTCTCCTTTAAATATTTCGCTCCATATTCTGCCATCCTTTAAAAACAATATCCTATCCGCATAAGAACCTATGTCAGCATCATGTGTAACCATTAGTATCGTCGTCTTTAATGTCTTATTAAGCATCTGAAAAACTTTCATAAGATTCTTTGAATTTTTAGAGTCCAGCGCCCCTGTAGGTTCATCTGCCAATACAATAGCCGGATTTGTTATTACAGCTCGTGCGCATGCAGCCCTCTGTCTCTGCCCTCCCGAAAGTTCATAGGGAAATTTTTTAAGCTGTTCATTCAATCCAAGCATTCCTGAAATATTGTCAACCATCTTATTTGATTTCGCAAAAGATATTTTCTTAAGATTGAGAGGCAAAGCAATATTCTCTTCCACAGTCAGCGTATCCAATAGATTATAATCTTGAAAAATAAATCCCAGTTTATCCCTTCTGAAATCAGACAAAAACTTTTCTTTCATATCCGCGATATTCCGGTTTTCCAGAATTATTTTACCTCCGCTGACCCTGTCTATGGTTGAGATAACATTCAGCAAAGTACTCTTGCCTGACCCGGATGCTCCCATAATCGCTGTAAATTCTCCCTTGCCAACTGTAAAGGATATCCCATCCAGTGCTTTTGTTACAACGCTTCCTGCCCCGTAATACTTAACTACATTAACAACCTTTAAAATTTCATCCATTGTAAAGCCTCCTGTATTTTAAATCTTTATTTTCTTAAATACCGAATACAGCACAATACCGGCTGTCCGTAATCATATATTAATACAGACAGCCGGTATTTGTTCTAACACTATATAACTGCATTCTTACAGTTTTGTAAGACTTATTTTATTTAAAATCAAAGAGTACAATACCTCCCTTATGGTCATATCCCGTATCCCATAATTTTTCCAGATTCAGCCAGTGAGCTTTTCCATATGTAGCTGCTTTTATATAAAATCCATCTTCCTTATCTTCATAGCCGTTTACAATAAACCAATGCCACTCAAAGAATTCAAAGGCTTTATCTTTATGTTTCAGCATTAGATATGCAAGCGGCATACCTTTATTTATACTCTCTTCAACAGCCATACGTATCTTTTCATAAGGCTCGCTTCCCTCAATGGATTTAAGCTCTATATCCTCTACATCCGTGTCTTTAAGATAAAGCTCCACTCCATCAGTATAAGTTTTTAAATCTTTTATGCCAGTTCTCCTCGGTTCAAGATAAAGCTTTACAGACATGGCAAATTTTGAATAAGCCTTTCTGTCAAGCTCCCTTTGAGAGGGACTTTTTAAGCTGTAAAGGTCTTTCCTGTCCTTATACATAGACATGTAAATAAAAACATCGCATGTGGTAAGAGCTGCACATCCGCCCAAATGCATCCACGGATCCATCATCCAGCTCTGATTGCTTCCGTAATTTTTCCCTACGTTGAAATAAGGTAATTCAACTTTCCTATTAACCAATTATCTGTCCTTTCATAAAATCAATTAATATTTCTTTTATATATTCTACATTATTAATTATGATTCGACAATAATTAGATTTTTCCTTTAATATAAAAAGTTCATCTCTTTTCGCTAAGATACTTATCTA